>NZ_JBIARL010000004.1:0-421220 GCF_042889835.1 Streptomyces sp. NPDC002463 | reverse complement strand
ACGTCTCGCGACTGCTCACCCGCATCCTCCACGAGCTCAGGGACGGCCTCCTCCAGGACGACGCGGCGACCGACCGCGCGAGCGGCTGAACCGGGAGAGAACGGGCGGGGGACCCGACAGCTGCTTCCGGATCCTGCGGAGGCCCCGGAGCGGCGTGGGAGGAGACGGGTGAGCGTCATGGGACGCCGGTTCCGGGTGGACGAGGACGCCGCCACCGCGCTCAGAGCCCCGGACGGATGGGGTTCGCCGGATTTCGCGCCCCACAGGGTTCGCCGGGCCGAGGCGGGGCAGCCGCCGCACATGACCAGTCCGCGCATGCGGCCCTCGACCGCTCGTTCCCGCCGGTACGAGTTGACTGCCGGTGACGGAGTGGTGCGGGAGTGTCGCGAACTCACGGAGCGGGCCCTGAGCGACTGGTTCGGGCCCGCCGGGCAACCGGGGCAGGTCGCCGCCGAGGACGCCCTGCTGCTCGTCTCCGAGGTCGTCACCAACGCCTTCACCCACGGGGGCGTCCCGTACGAACTGCGGCTCGACCGCACCGACGGCCGGCTCTGGGTGCAGGTCAGCGACACGAGCCCGGTACGACCCAGGCCCCACGGCCCGCACCACGCCGACCGCCCCTCAGGGCACGGTCTCTACCTCCTCGGACGGCTCGCGGACGCCTGGGGCTGCGTCCCCCGGGGCAGCGGCAAGGCCGTCTGGTTCGAGGTGGAGGTGCCGCCCCGGGCCGGGCGCGCCTCGCCGACCGGAGTGGAGTGGTGACGAGGGGCCCCACCGGCTCCGCACACGTTCCGCGATCACCCTGTGCGAGGTCCCCGTGACAGGGTCTGGCCGCCCGTCTGCCGCTCGGTCAGCGTCGCCGGCAGGTCGACCGAGGGCCTCCCGGTCGTCCGGGTGGATGCGCTCGCGGACCTCAGCGAGCGGCCCGGTACCTCGTCCGAGACCGGCAACCGAGCGGGCCGCGGGTACGGCGGGCGATGAGGCGGGGCAGGAGCTGGGCGGTGCCGGACTGCCGGTGGATCCACTCGGTCGTTTCGCCCTTGGCGGTGATCCTGCCGCGCTTGTCCTGCGGGTAGCGGTCTTCCACGTTGAGGCACAGCACCTCGTCGGCCCGTGCGGCGGACTCGTGGAGCATCTTCCACCGCGTCTTCTCCCGCAGCGCGACGTCGAGGCGCCACAGGGCGGCGACCTGGTTCTCCGCGAGAGCCTTGGTGCGGTCCGGCGGCGCCGGCCGCCGCTCGATGCCGATCGTCGGATCGCACTCGATCCAGCCTCGGCGCTGCCACCAGCCGATCGCCTTGCGCGCGATGGACAGCTCCCGGTTGACGGTGTCGGCGTCCATCTCGTCCGCCCGCGCCGCCGCCGGCTCGGCCAAGACCTCCGGCAGCGCCGGGTCGTCGATCGTGGCGACGGGGAAGACGGGCGGTTTCGCGCCTCGGCGGGCGGGTCCGGTCGGCGGCGGTTCGCCTGCGAGCGTCCATCCCCACGTCATGAGGGAGATCCGGTGGATCCGCGCGGAGGACTTCGCGATGCCCGCGCCGATGAGGTACCGCTCGACCGCCGCGGTGTACGACGACGGCGGGGCGGACAGAGGTACGACCCGAGCGCGCGGCAACCGAAGTGCGCCCCCGCTCTCGAGTTCGGTCACCGGTTCGGTCGTCACGCCGTCCCGCCCTTCCGGTACCGCCGCAGTGCATGCGTACACCTCGCCCCGGCGGCCGGATTGGTCCGCCGCAGGTCGCGGTGATCACGGCAGGGGCTCTGCCTCAGTGAATCCGGCATTCACTGCGGTAGTTGTGCATACGTCTCCGCGATCGGGTAACCGCCCGAATGCGTTTCTGCTGTGCGGACTTGAGGGGAGTGGACCGTCAGTGCCCGGGGCCGGCATGCTCACCTGGGTCATGCCCCGGGTCCTCCGTCACGGGCAGGCACTCGGCGAGCAGGTCGACGACGTCGCGCCAGGCACGCTGCGCGTGCCGTGGGTGGTAGCCGACGCCGGGGACCACGGGGTGGTCGACCGGCGGGTGGTGGAAGGCGTGCAAGGCGCCGCCGTAGACCGCGAGGCGCCAGTCGACGCCCGCGGCCTGCATCTCAGCGGTGAACGCGTTCCGTTGTTCGGGCGGCATGATCGGGTCTTCCGACCCGACCCCGGCCCACACCGGGCAGCGAATGCGCGCCGCCTCGCCCGGTCGACCCGTGGTCAGTGCGTTGACCGTCCCGATCGCGCGCAGGTTGACGCCGTCGCGCCCGAGTTCCAGCCCGACGGCACCCCCCGTGCCATAGCCGACGGCGGCGATCCGGTCGGGGTCGGTCCGCGGTTCGGTGCGCAACACATCGAGCGCCGCATGGCCGATGCCTCGCATCCGCTCGGGATCAGCGAGCAGCGGCAGGCAACGGGCCAGCATCTCCTCGGGGTCGCTCAAATAGCGCCCGCCGTGAAGGTCGAAGGCCAGCGCCACATATCCCAGCTCGGCGAGAGCATCGGCCCGACGGCGCTCGACGTCGCTGAGCCCCATGCCCTCCGGTCCGAGCAGCACCGCGGGCCGGCGGTCGACACCGGCCGGGAGCGCGAGGTGCCCGATCATCGTCAAACCGTCGGCCGGATACTCGACCGTACGCGTCGTCATCGTCGTCATGAGACTGGACTGTAGTGATCGTCGAGCCCGGTCCGGCCGGTGTTCTGCCGCTGGCAGAACAGCGCGGGTATCCCTCTGAGACACGGCGAGGGCCCACGAGAACCGCCACAAACCCCGCCCCCTCGGCAGCGCTACCGGATCACCTGCCCGGGCCACGATGTCGGAGGCCGGCCCTCGCAGCAGGATTCCGGGGTACACCGGCCCGCTCCCGTGAAGGGCGTCACCAGCTGGTTCCCTCACGGCTCAGGCAGCCTGCCCGGGACCGGCGGCGGTCAGGTCCTGCTCGCGCAGCGGGGTGAAGTCGACGTCGAGTTCCGGGTCGTACGCCTCGGGCCGGATGCCGAGTTCGCGGGTGCCGTACTCGCCGAACCGGTTGATGTGTTCGGTCAGGTACGGCGAGATGTGCGCCAGGTCTTCCGGGTCAGACTCTGTCGGGAATCTCGAGGACGGACAGTAAATGATCGTGACGTTGCGTCAGGCTTGAGGGCTTCACCGCCTGGTACCCGCGCGACGGCCGCCCCGGGCTCTCGCCCGCTCAGCCGGCCACCGTCTGCGTGCTGCAGTACGCGCTGAACCTGTCGGACCGCCAGGCCGCCGAGGCGGTGCGCTGCCGCATCGACTTCACGTACGCCCTCGGACTGGAGCTGGAAGACCCCGGCTTCCGCCGCAGCGTGCTGTCCGACTTCCGCGACCGGCTCGCCGAGGGCGACCGCGCCGACCGGCTGCCGGGCCTGGCACTGACCCGGATCCGGCGGGCCGGCCTGCTCAAGGGGCGCTCCGACCGCACCAGTCGACCATTTACATAAACTATGAATATAAAAACGCTATGCTTCGAGCATGAGTCGTCAAGACACCGCTCCTGGCGCGTCCGCCGCCATCGGGGCAGCCCTCTACGGCCTGGCCACCCGGGCCGCGAGACGCCTGCCCCGGGACATGAGCCTGACGTCCGCCGCCACCCTGGCCACCCTGGACCGGACCGGACCGCGGCGCATCACCGATCTGGCCGCGGTCGAGGGCGTCACCCAGCCCGCGATGACCGCCCTGGTCCGGGTGATGGAGGAGTCCGGCCTGGTCGAGCGGCGGGGCGACGCGTCCGACAAGCGGGTCACGCTGGTGTGCCTGACCGAGGCCGGCGCCTCCTATGTCCGGACGCGGCGCCGGGCGGGCGCCCACGCGTTCGAGCGGTTGATCGGCGAGCTCACCGACGACGAGGTCGAGGCGCTGGTGGCGGCCCTTCCGGCGCTGAAGCATCTGGCAGAGCTCGAAAGCCAGGACCGTGAAGGGCCGAAGCAGTGACCGGGCAGCCGGTCGGCGGGGGCGCGGTGAAGGCGTTCCCGGTGGCGCGTTCCGAGGCGCGGCTGCTGGTCCCCGCCCTGGTGTTCATCGCTCTGGTCGTGGCGGCGGTCGCCAGCCTCGGGACGCCGCTCATCACCAGCGTGGCGACCTCGTTCCACGTCTCGCTCGGCAGCGCGCAGTGGACGCTGACCGTCGCGCTGCTCAGCGGCGCCGTCGCCACGCCGGTCCTGGGCCGACTCGGAGCCGGCCGGCACCGGCGGGCCACGATCCTCGCCACGCTGGCGGTCGTCGTCGCCGGCAGCGCGCTCACCGTGCTGCCGCTGCCGTTCGCGTGGCTGCTGGCCGGCAGGGCGGCCCAGGGCGTCGGGCTCGGGCTGACGGCGCTGATGATGGGCGTGGCCCGGGACCACCTCCCCGAGGAGCGCAGCGCGGCCGTGATCGCCCTGATCTCGGTGGTCTCGATCATCGGGGCCGGCGTCGGCTACCCGCTGGCCGCACTGCTCGCCGAGCTCGGCGGGGTACGGGCCGCCTACGGCCTCGGCCTGGTCGTCACCGCCGCCGCCCTCCTGACCGCGTGGCGCTCCATGCCCGAAGCCCCCGAAGGCCGCTCCGCCCACGTGGACGTGGCAGGCGCGGTCGTCCTGGCCGCTGCGCTGCTCCTGGTGCTGTTCCTCGCCGGCGAACGGAATCTGTGGAGCCGGCACCTCGCCGTGGCGGCGGGCCTCGCCGTCGTCGCGGTGGTGCTGCTCTGCGTCTGGGCCGTCATCGAGCTGCGCAGCACGACGCCCCTGGTCGATGTGCGAGCGGTGCGGCACCCGGCGGTCGCCGGGGCGAACCTCGCCATGTTCGTCGGCGGGATCGGCATGTACCTCCTGCTCACGCTCATCACCCGGTACGCGCAGACGCCGCACGGCGCCGGCTACGGCTTCGGGTTGACGACCTTCGTCGCCGGGCTGGTCCTCATCCCGTTCTCGGTGCTGGGGTTCGTCGCCGGCAAGCTCACGTCGCGGGTCCGGACGCGGATCGCCGGCCCCCTGCTCCTGGCCGGCAGCGCCGTCGTGGTCGGCGGCGGGTTCGCCCTGTTCGCGGCGGCCCGGTCGGACCTGGCCGAACTGTTCGCGGCGATGGGCGTGCTCGGCTTCGGCGTCGGCGGCTTCTCGGCCGCGATGCCCGGCGTCATCCTGGCCGTCACCCCCAGGAGCGAGACGTCGAGCGCCATGAGCTTCAACTACGTGGTCCGCAGCGTCGGTTACTCTCTGGGCAGCGCCATCGGCGGCCTGATCCTCGCCGCGGGCACCGGCCCCGGCCGCCTCTTCCCCGACGACAGCGCCTACACCACCGCGGCGCTGGTCGGCATCGGCGCCATGGCGATCACGACGCTGACAAGCCTCGCTCTCGCCCGCCGACGCTCGTCCGAGACCAACCCGTACGTCAGATGCACTCGTCCCCACACTGGAGGTTCCATGCCCAAGGGCTACTGGGTCAGCGTCTACCGCACCATTTCAGACCCCGAGAAGCTGGCTGCTTACAACAAGCTGGCCGCTCCGGCCGTCAAGGCCGCGGGCGGTCGGACCTTCGCCCGTGGCGGTCGGGTGGTGGCGCATGACGCCGGAACCGCCGAGCGCACCGTCCTGGTCGAGTTCGACAGCTTCGAGCAGGCCGTCGCGGCGCACGAGAGCGCCGCCTACCAGGAGGCGCTGGTCGCCCTCTCCGACGGCGTCGAGCGCGACTTCCGCATCGTCGAAGGCATCGACTGACCGAGGTCCAGCCGGACCTTCACTGAAGAGCAGCAGGATTCCGGGGTACACCGGCCCGCTCCCGTGAAGGGCGTCACCGGCTGGGACTTGTCCGGCCGATCATGGTGCCGGCTGCTGAGGCATGGCGGGGGCTGCAGCTCGTCGAGGGCATGGTCGGCCCACGACGTGGTGTGCCAGGGTGGCGGCATGGATTGGCAGTCTGAGAGCCCGGGACTCTGGGCGTTCCTGGAGTCCCTGCACCGCGGCGACATCCTGTCCGGCACCGTCGCGGCGATCGAACGGTTCGGGGTCTTCGTGGCCCTGGACGACGGGCCTGCCCATCCCCTCTTCCCCGGTGTCGGGTTCATCGGCGTCCCCGAACTGTCATGGCGGCGCATCGACGCTGCCACCGATGTCGTTCAGGTGGGCCAGCGTGTCTCGTGCGAGTTCATCCAGTTCGACACCTACAACGCGGAGGCCAGACTGTCCTTGAAGGCACTGGAGCCCGACCCCCTCCAGGCTTTCGCCGACCGCACAGCGGTGGGCCAGGAACTCCGCGGGACGGTTGGGAAGGTGCTTCCCTTCGGCATCTTCGTCGACCTCGGGGACGGGATTGTCGGGCTGGTCCCTTTCAGAGAAGTCCACGGCCGCCCTGCGGTGAGTCCGGTGGAAGACTTCGAGGTCGGAGAGGAGATCGCCGTCGTCGTCACGGAAATCGAGCCGCCGACCCGCCGGGTCTTCCTCTCCCGGCCGCAGGGTGGCCGGCAGGAAGGTGTCGCGCCGGCCACGTGACGGTCGGCGTGCCCAAGCCGTTGATGTGGGCATGGGGCGGGGTGATCTGAGTGATGCCGAGTGGGAAGGGCTGCGGCCGTTCCTGCCGGTCAGTGACGGGCGTTGTGACAGGTGGCGGGATCACCGGCAGGTGGCGGGACCATCCCCGCGATGCGGTGACGCTTACGCCCAGCTTGCCGCCGGATTCGGTATCGGGATCGCGACTGTTTACAGCCCCATACACGAGGCCGTCGAAGTGCCGGCCGACCTCGCACCCACCCTGGCCGAGGCCGGGCACATCACCCGGAGCAAGGCGTTCGTGATCCTGGACGGCACCCTGCTGCCGATCGACCGGATCGCCACCGACACCCCGTACCACTCAGGCAAACACCAACGTCACGGCATGAACGTCCAAGTCCTCACCGATCCTTTCGGGCCGAGCAGAACGCCATCCGGGTCATGGACGAACTCGGCGCAGCGGTCACCGCCTGCCCCAAGGGCTTCAAGGCCCTCGGCCTCACCTACCGCAAGGTCGAGAAGCTGCCCGCGCCGAAGCCGGGCGATCAGGCCGTGGCGTACCGGATCACCGGCGACATCAGGAAACAGAAGATCCCGATGACCTACGCCGGCGTCCGCGGCGGCGTCAACATGCTCGACCCGAATCACGCGGCGATCCCGGAAGCGGTCGTGAAGGCCCAGCTCGACCGGCTCTGAGCCCTTACGCGAAAACCCGTACACGGAGGAAGGGGGCCTCCCCGGTGCACAGAGCACCGGGGAGGCCCCCTTCCTCATTCACTCAGGCGGCAGACGGTCAGCTGACGTGTCCCGATTCCGCCGGGAACTCCGGCGGCCAGGGGCCGTCGTACAACGACTCCCGTTCGCCCATCAGGGCGTACTCCGCCTCCCGCCAGCTCGGATGGGCGCTGACGACGAAGCTTTCGCCGTCCGGATCCAGGATCCAGGTGTAAGCGGAGTCCTCCGCCGGAATGCCGTGCCGTTCGCTGAGCACGCCGAACTCGGCGGCGGTCGCCCGCCGGATGTGGAGCCCCTTCCGGTAGAGGGGCTTGAGGAACATCAGCTCCACATGCCCGAAGCAGACCTCGACCCTGGTCGTGGTCCCGTCCACCAGCGTGGCCTCACTGGTCAGGAAGAGCAGGCGGTGCGAAGGGAGGAAACCGGTGACTCTGAAGAGCCGCCCCTCCCGGATGAAGTCCGTCATGCCCACCATCTTCTTCTCACTACTCCACCGGCGTTCCGTTGGCGTACGTCAGCTTCTTCGGGAACACCTCCTCGAACACCGGCTTGCCCGCGTCGTCGAGCACCGGCTTGCCCGCCGCGTCGAGCTTGGTCATGTACCACTTGATGGACGCCCAGTTGCGGTACTCCATCCGGAGGGCCGCACGGAGCTTGGTCATCTCCCATGCGGTTCCGTAGCCGCCCTTCTGAATCGCCTCCCAGTCGTTGGGCGTGATTCCTTCCCCTCGCTGCAGAAGCAGGTTCAGCGCCTCATCGGCGTCCTTGGCACCCGCGACACCGTCCAGAGACACGGAGAGCTTCACGTTGGGATTGATCACTGCCCGCTCCACTCCCACCGTCCACAGGGCGCGAGTCCCCATCCCCATGCTGGCCGGCATTTCGGTGCCGTACACCTTGTTGTTGAAGGTGTCCGCGCCGCCGCCGATGAACTTGGCCAGATCGTCCGAGTGGGGGTTGACTCCGAGGACGACGTGATCGCCGTCCTTGACTATGTCCTTGAGGACCTCCTGGCACTTCTTGACGACGTCTTCGTCGGCCGACGCGGTGGAGAACGACGCCGTGGAGAACGACGCGAGCTTGAGGGTCGCGGTGTCCGCGAGCTCGCATGCCTCGCCGACCTTCCGGAAGATCCGGCTGATGATGCCCTGAACGGCGGCCTCGGTCAGACCGATGGTGCGGAGCGCCCGGTAGGCGTCCATGAACCCGATGCCCGTCCTGAGCGCCGCGTCCAGCGCGTACACCGCGGCCTTGCCGGCCCGGAAGAGCGGGCCCGCGACGAACCAGCTGGCCGCCCACGCGCAGTCGCCCCAACTGCCCGACTCGCCGCCCGGCGTGATCTTCTGGGCGCAGCCGATGAAGTCGCCGAGCAGGACGTCGACCGGGTCGATCCCCGAGTTGAACTCGACCATCGACAGCGTGTAGCTGAGCTGCTCGGTCCTGGGGTCCGTCACCTCGCGGCCGAGGTAGACCGTGTCCGCCTGCGGGCAGCGGCCGAAGTACGTGTCGGGCGAGGCCACGCACATGTACACGTCGACGTGCGACTTGTACGTGATATCGGCCGTGATCTTGCAGTCCCCGATGTGGATGATCGGGTTGCAGTTGTCCTTCTTGACGTTCTTCGGCTCACCGATGTACTCGATGTGGTCGAGGACCACCCACACGTCGCCGATCCCGGTGGTGACGCCCTGCGAGATCTGCTCCTTGTCACCGGTCGTCTCGGTGCGGTCGGCGGCGGCCTGGGCCTCCTCCGCCGCTTCCCGCGCGTGGGACGCGGCCGTCTCGGCCGCCGTCGCGTCGTCCTCCGCCTTGGTGGCGGTGGCACGGGCGCTGGCGGCGTCCTCCTCGGCCTTGGTGGCCGCGGCGCGGGCCGAAGCGGCGTCCTTCTCCGCCTCGGTCGCCGCCGCGTCCGCCGCCGCCGCGTCGGACTCGGCCTGCATCGCCGCCGACCCCGCCGCCATCGCGGCGGTTCCGGCCGCCGTGGCGTAGCCGTCGGCACGGCCCGCCGCAGCCTGGGCCCCCTGAGCCTCTTCAGCGGCCTGGGTGGCCGAGGCCTGGGCCCGCTGGTACGCCTTGGCCGCGCGGGACGCGTCCGCAGCAGCGGCCGCGGAGGCCTCCGCAGCGAGCTTCATGTCCGCCGCCGCCTGCGCGGCCAGCGCCTTCGCCTCGGCGGACATGCCCTCGGCCTGGTTCGCCGTGGCTGCCGCAGCGGCGGCCTGCTGCTGTGCGATCGTCAGCGACTGCTGGCCGGTCAGCACCGCGAACGCGGCCGAGCTGTCGACCTCCTGGAACGGGCCGCCGAGCGCGATGGCCTCGTTCGCCGGCTTGGTCACCGCGGCCGCGGAGTCACGCGCCGCCAGCGAGGACTGCACCGCCGCGAGCGCCTTGCCCGCGGTCGTCGCCGCCCAGGACGCGGTCTGTGCCGCCTCCGAACGGGCGGCCGCCGCCTCCGTCTTGGCGACCTTGGCCGCCGCGGAGGCCTTCTCCGACTGCTCCTCGGCGGCCTTCGCATCAGCCGCAGCGTCTTCCGACGCGTCGATGGCCTCGGCCGCCGCCGCATGCGCCGCGGCGGCGGAACCGGCCGCGACCCAGAAAGACGCCCAGGCACTGTCGGACGCCGCCCTGGCGCGGGACGCGGAGCCCTGCGCCTTGGTGGCCGCCTCACGGGCGCTGGTGGCCGCGGCCGTGGCCGCGTTCGCCGCCGCACGCGCGTCGGTGGCCGCCGTCGTCGCCTCGTTAGCAGCGGAACGGGCGTCGGTCGCCGCAGTGCGCGAAGCGGTCGCCGCGTCCGTACCCTCGTCCGCGGCGGCCTTGGCCTCCAGGGCCGCCGCCTTCGCGTTCAGCGAGTCCCGCCGCTGCTCGGCCTCACGAGCCTTGTCGCGGGCGGCGACCGCGTCGCGCTCCGCCTGCTCGGCGACAACCCGCTTGGACGCGGCCGTGGATCCCGCCGCCTCGGCCGAGGCGCGGGCGTCGCTCGCGATCCGGCCCTGGGCGACGGCGTCCGCCTCGTGGCCGGCCGCCTTGTCCCGCTCGCGCTCGGCGGTGGCCCGGTAGGCCGCCGCGTTGGCGCGCTCCAGCTCGGCGACGGCACGCTGCGCCTGCGCGTCGGCCGCCGCCTGCTTGGCGTCCTGTTCCTCCGCGAGGGCCTTCTCCTTGGCCTTCTTCGCGGTCTCGGCGTTCGCCGCGGCCGAGGCCGCGTAGGCGTCGGCGCTGTCCGCGGCGGCCTTCGCCTGGGCGGCGGCCTCCTGCGCGGCGATGCGACGGAACTCGGTGTTGACGGCGTGCGCCTCGGTCTTCGCCAGCGCCAGCAGCGCCTCGGACGTCGACACGGTGGCGTTCGCCGCGTTCAGCGCCGTCTCGGTCGCCTTCGCCGCGGCCGTCGCGGCCGCGCCCGAGGCGCGGGCGACCTGCACCGACTGCCGGGCGTACATCAGGCCCCGGCCACGCGGCACCTCGGCGGCGTCCGCGATCGCCCAGGCCTGCTGCTGCCCGGTCACCGCACGCTGGGCGGCGGCGTTGGCGGCGGTGGCCTGGTCCTTGGCGGTGGTGACCAGCGCCTGGACCTTGCCCCGGGCGTTCGCCAGATCCGCCTTCGCCTGGTCGAACAGGGCCTGCTCCGGCTTGAGGATGTTGTCCGGATCGGCCTCCAGCTGGTCGTGCCAGTACTTCTGCCAGCGCAGGATCTGGTCCGCGCGCCACGCCTGGCCGATGGCCTCGATCATGGCATCGGTGGCGGACCGGGTCGCGGCGGCGGCGTCCGCCTCCGCCTGCATGATGACGGCGCGCGGCGCGGCCTGACCGGCGTACTCCGCCTCCCACTCGTACGAGGCCTGGGAGACCGCCTCGCTCAGGGCGTTGCGCGGGTCCACCGGGTCGGCGTGGTCACACGCGGACCACGCCTGCTTGAGGTTCTCCACCTCGACGCGGAACTCGGGCGTCCCCTCGACGGGCTTCTTGTCGAGGAAGCCACCGTGCCGCAGGTAGGACGCGACCTCGCTGGCCGTGGTGCCGTCCGCGTACTCGGTCCTGTTCACACGGGAATCCAGCAGCATGAAGTCCGCGGCGAAGTCGCGCCAGGGGTCCTTGCCGCGGTTCTGCTCAGTGATCTCCCGGGCCCTGGCGACCGCCTCGGGGCTCGCGTTGGTGTGACCGTCCCAGCCGAGACGTGCGGACACCTTCGGCTGGGTGGACAGCGTGAACTCGAGGACGTCGGCGCCGAAGCGCGGTGCGTGCAGCGTGATCCCGTCGTCGAACGAGCTCATCGCGTACGGACGGTTGGCGTCCTCCAGAAGGGCCTCACGTGCCGCGAAGGCGTCCCGGTAGGCGTAACCGGCCCGCCGGTCCTGCTCGTAGGCCTGCCCCAGAGGGAAGAACCCGATCCAGCCGACATCGCCGACGACCGCCTGCAGGTCGTCGTTCGTACCGGTCAGAGCCTCGATGGCCCTGGCCTTCATGTTCGCGCCGCCCGCGTGCAGGGCGACACCCGCGAGACACCGGTTGAGGCGCGGGGCGCCGCGCACGTCACGAAGGACGGCCGTCAGCTCGTTGAGCCGGCGCAGCGCGTCGTCGGCGTCGCGGAAGATCGTCCGCATGCCGTCGGAGACCTTCTCGATCGCCTGCGCGAGCGCGGGAATACGGCCCACGATCACGGCGGACGACGGGACGTCGACCAGCGCCCAGAGGCACTGCTCGACGTTCGAGGCCGGCAGGCACTGCTTCACCTTGGCGGGGTCGAGCTGCTCGAAGAGGATCTGCCCGCCGTTGACGGTCGCCCACGCGACGACGTTCACGGAGACGGCCGCGAGGCCCTTCCGGTAGTCGTCGACACAGGTCTGGCCACAGGCGTCGAGGAGGATCTGCTCCTCGCGCTCACCGAGCGCCGGCCAGTTGTTCGCACCGCCCTCGATCGGCGTGACGCCCTCGGCGAGCGCCTCCTTGTGCGCCGCCTCGTTCCGCGTCTGCTGCGCTTTCTCCGCCTGTGCGGCGGCTTCCTCGGCGGCCGTGCTGTCGCCGGTGGCGTCGGATGCCTTCGACTCGGCTTCCTTGGCCGCCCGTTCAGACCCGGCCGCCTTGTCCGCGGCCTCGTCGGCGGCCTCGCCCGCCCGCCCGGACTTCTCGTTCGCCTCGGCGGCGTGCCGCTCGGCGTCGGTGGCCTCGCGCTCGGCCTCGGTGGCCGCGTCGCTCGCCTCGTCCGCGGTGAGGCGGGCGGACGCCGCGTCGTTCCCGGCCTGATCGGCGTGGCCTGCGGCGGCGTCGGAGGCGGCGGTGGCGCCCTTCCGCGCCTCGGAGGCCTCGGCCGCGGACGCCTGGGCGCGGGTCACGGCCTCGACCGCGCGCACCGAATCGGTCGCCGCCGCTGCGGCGGCCTCGGCGGCGAGCTTCGCGTCGCCCGTGGCCCGGGCGGCGGTCTGTTGTGCGGACTCCGCGGCCGAGGCCGCTTCGGTGGCCTTGGCCGCGGCTGCGGCGGCCTGCTGCTCCGCGATCGTCCTCGACGACTGGCCGACCAGCATCGCGAACGCCGCCGAGGCGTCCTTCTCCTTGTACGGCGAACCGATGGCGAGGACCTCGTCGGCGGCGGCGACCGCGTTCGTCGCGGCGTCCCGGGCGACGAGTGCCGCCTGGCCGGCCGCATGGGCGCGGCCCACCACGACGCCCGCCGACTTCACCGCTTCGGCGGCGTCGCTCTCGGCGGCGGCGGCTTCCTGCCGGGCCTTCTTGGCGAGCCCGTCGGCGTTCTTCGACGCCGTGGCGGCGTTGCCCGCACGGATCGCCGCGTCCCTGGACGCGTCGAGGGCGGTGGCGGCCGCCGCGCGCGCGGCGGAAGCCGCCTTGATGGAGGAGTAGTACGCCGACCACGCCTTGCTCGCGTCGGCCTCGGCCCGCTTGGCCGCGCCCTCCGCCGTGGTGGCGGCCGAACGGGCGCTGACGGCGGCGGCGGTGGCCTGGTCCGCGGCGGTCTGCGCGGCGGCGGCGGCGTCCGCGGCCTGGTCGGCGGCCGTACGGGCCGCTACCGCGGCCGCGCGGGTCTCCGCGGCGGCCGCCGTGCCCTCGGCGGCCGCGGCAGCGGTCTCCAGCGCCGCCGCACGGGCCGCTGTCGCCTGCTTCGCCTGTGCGGCGGCGACAGCCCTCTCCCGGTCGACCTGGGCGGTCTTGGCCTTCTCGTTCGCGAGCTTCCGCTTCGTCGCCGCCTCGGTGGCGGCGGTCCCGGCGGCCGTGTCGGCACTCTTGGCCGAGGCCTGCTCCGTTGCGGCCCGCTGCTCGGCCTCCTGCGCCTTGGCGCGCTCGGCGGCGGCCTTGGCACGGGAGGCGACAGCGGTGGCCTGCTCCGTCTGGGCCTTGGCCCGCTCGGTGGCGGCGGTGCCGGCGGCGGCCTTCGCCTTGTCGCGCTTGTCCTCGGCCGTCGTACGGGCGGCCTTGGCGGTGTTCGCGCTCTCGGCGGCGGCCGTGGCGTTGGCCTCGGCGCTGTCGGCGGCGGCCTTCGCCTGGGCGGCGGCCTCCTGCGCGGCCACCCGGCGGAACTCGGCGCCGACCGCGTGCGACTCGGTCTGCGCCTTGGCGAGCAGCGCGTCACTGGTGGCGACGGACGCGTTGGCCGCGGCGAGCGCGGTCTCGGTCGCCTTCGCGGCGGCCGTGGCGGCGGCCGCGGAGGCGCGGGCGACCTGCACCGACTGCCGGGCGTACGTCAGACCCCGGCCGCGCGGCACATGGCTCGTGTCGGCGACGGCCCAGGCCTCCTGCTGCGCGGTCACGGCCGTCTGCGCGGCCGTGGCCGCCGTGCCCGCGTGGGCCTGTGCCGACGCGACGAGGGCGGCGATGTTCGACCGGTAGCGCGCGAGGTCGGCGTCGGCCTTGTCGTAGAAGGCCTGGTCGGGCTTCTCGAAGATCGTGTTCGGGTTGGTGGCGAGCGTGTCCTGCCAGTACTTGCGCCAGGTCAGGATCTGGTCGACCGCCCATGCCTGGCCGATCGCCTCGATCATGTCGTCGGTGGCCTCGCGGGTCGCGGCGCCGGCGTCGGCGTCCGCCTGCATGATCTTCGCGCGCTGGCCGGCCTGGCCGGCGTACTCCTGCTCCCACTCGACCATGGCGGTCATCACGGGCTCGTTGAGCACGCGGCGCGGGTCGAACGGGTTCTGGCTGTCACAGGCGGACCAGGCCTGCTTCTGGTCCTCGACCTCGACGCGGTACTCGGGCGAGTCCTTGGCGGGCGCCACGGTCGGGAAGCCGCCGTGCTTCAGGTAGGCGGCGATGTCGGTGGCGGTCGTCCCGTACGCGTAACCCCTGACGTTGATCTGGTCGTCCGAGAGCATCCAGCCCGACGTCATGTCGTGGAAGGCGTCCTTGCCCTCGTTCTCCTTGGCCACCTCCTTGGCCTTGGCTATCGCCTCGGGGCTGGCGACGCTGTGCTCGTCCGAGCCCAGATTCGACATCCTGGCCTGGGTCTCCAGGGTGAAGCGCGTGACGTCGGCGCCGAACGCCGGCACGTGCCACTCCATGTCGTCGCTCTCCCACGCCGACCGGACGTAGGGGTCGTTGGCACCCTGCAGCGCGAGGCGTCGGTCCACGACCATGTTGCTGTACGCCTGGGCGGCGCGGCCGTCCTCGCCGGAAGCCTGGCCGAGCGGCCCGTATCCGATCGTGTCCGCACTGATGACGGTCGCGCGGAGCTCCTCCGGCGTGCCGGTCAACCCCTGGATGGCGCGCGCCTTCTGCAGGGGACCGCCGAAGTGCAGCGCCTCGGCGGCCAGACAGCGGTCGACCCGCCGCTGGTAGCCGACGCTGTTGCGCATCCAGCCGGTGTCCTCCTCCGGCACCGTGTCGGCCGCTGCCGGTACGGCCTGGACCAGGCCGGTCAGTACGGCCGAGGCGGTGAGGAGGGCTGTGGCGCTGGTGGTCCGGGCCACCAGGTTTCTGAAGCGATGTCTGCGTCTGCCGACGCCTCGGGCCCATGGCACTTCTGTGTCTGCCGATCTCTATGACGGTTCGGCAGCATCGGGTATGGAGGTCACAGGCCGCCGTGGAGCATTCCGGCAGGGCGATGCCTGCCTGCTCGGCGCCTCTCCCCCCATGAGACGCGGCTGCCGCTTACGCTGCGACGATGTCACGTCAGGTTCCGCGCGTGAAGATCAAGAAAACTCCGCGAACGCCGCACTAGACCTCACTGACGGACAAAGCGATCGAATCCTTGATCATCTCTTTGCCGCCGCGGGGGCTTGGGCATGCGACGTCGCATGGTGGTGTCTCGGGCCACCGGTCTGGCGGGCGCCTGCTCTTGCACGGCCGGCCGGCGCCACCTCGGCTTGACTCTGTCGAGGATCTCGAGGTGGTCGGCCCCATCCCCGACGAAGCGTCAGGAGCGAGGTCGGGACATCCCGGCCGTGCCCTTCCATGACGGGGACCTTCCTCGCACGAGCGGGGAGCAGTTCTCCTCCGAGGAGTTGCTCGCCGCCTCGGCGGCACCGTCCCCGCGCCCGTGCTTCTCCGGGGACACCGCAGGCTTCGCGGGGGCGGGCAGCGCACACCGCGCATCCGGCGGCGGTGGTTCGGGGTGCCGCTGTGTGACGACACCCCGCGTCGGTTCACAGAGCCTGGGGGAAGTCGAACATCCTGCCCGGGTCGTAGCGCCTCTTCAGTTCAGCCAGCCGGTGAGCGGCCGATCCGTAGTACGCGGAGCGCCAGTTGCTCAGATTCGCGTCCGTGTAGTTCTGGTACGCCGCGCCCGAGGCGTGCCGGCGCATCGCGGTGTGCGTGCCGTCCAGCCAGGTCGTCGCCGCCGCGCCGGCGTGACCGGCGGGCCAGGATGCGGTGTACTGCGCCAGGAAGCGCGAGTTGCGGTGTACGAAGGCGGTCGCCTGCGGGGAAACGCGGTTGACGGCGCCGCCCAAGGCGGTGAGCGCGATGGAGACGGCGCCGCTGTTGCTGCTGCGTCCGTGGCGTTCGACCTGGTCGAGCAGTGACCGGATGCCGTCGGTACTCAGTGAGCGGTTGAAGAAGTCCGAACGTGCCGCGTACGTCTCCCGCTGGAGTACGCCGGCGGGCTGCCGCCCCGGGGTTCTGCCGGGCAGGTGACACTGGGTGGTGGACTTCGTCGCGCAGCCCGCGTACATCCGCATGGTGTCGAGGTAGCCGCGGCGGCGCATGGTGATGCGGGAGGCGGCGCCGGGACCGCCGGCGCGGTCCGCCAGTCGGTCGACGGCGTTCTGCAAGGCGCCGTACGTGCCGAGTGAGAAGCAGCTGATGGAGACGGTGGGGGTCCGGCCGGCGACGGCGGACAGGTGCAGTGCTGACCAGATCTCGTCGGGCTGGGCGGGGCCCCACTCCTGCCAGGAGCGGAGTGCGGCGGCGGCCTTGGACCAGGGCCAGGTCATGTGCGCGGTGACGCCGTCGGCGGCCCTGTGGGTGCGGAACCGGAGTTCGGTGACGACGCCGAAGTTTCCGTTTCCTGCGCCGCGCAGTGCCCAGAACAGGTCGCTCTCCCGGTCCTTGGACACGTCGAGGGTCCTGCCGTCGGCGGTGACGATGCGGGCGCCGGTGAGGTTGTCGGAGGTGAGCCCGTAAGCGCGCGAGACCACGCCGTGGCCGCCACCGAGCGTCAGGCCGGAGATGCCGACCGTGGGACAGGATCCGCCGGGGATGGTGACGCCTCGTGCGCCGAGCTGGGTGTAGACGTCGATGAGCTTGGCACCGGCCCCGATGACGGCAGTGCCGGAGTCAGTGCGAATGGACTTCAGCGCGGAGACGTCGATGACCAGGCGTCCGTTGCCGCTGGACCAGCCGGCGTAGGAGTGCCCGCCGTTGCGGATGGCGACGGGGGTACCGTGGCGGCGTGCGAAGGCCAGGCACTCGGCGATGTCCGCGGTGTTGGCCACGTAGGCGACGGCGGCGGGGCGCAGACCGTCGAAGCGGGTGTTGTACAGCTGGCGGGCGGTGGCGTAGTCGGCATCGCCCGGACGTATCAGACCGCCCTGGAGGCCCCTGTCGAGCGCGGACCAGTCAGCGGCGCGGGGCGCGACCGGGCGGCTGCCGGCTGCGGCGGATGCGGGACCCAGGGGCCGTTGTCCGCTGGCGGCAGGGGCGGAACCGCTGCTGGGCGCGGCCCTCACCTGGCCGCTGCCCCAGCCCACCGCCCAGGCTGCGGCCGCCGTGTAGCCGGTACCCGCCGCGAGCAGTGTGCGCCGGTTCATGGTGGCCTCCGTTCATGATGCTCTGCTGTCGCTTAGGCAGAGTGCGAATGGGCGGCGGTGGTTCCGAGTGGTGGGCATTTGTGCTGCGGGCGTCCATGGAGCATCCCCGCCGGTGCGGGATGCGGCGGGTCCTGGAGGTGCTGCGGCTCATCGTGGGGAGAGGGGTGTTGCGGGACCCGGGAATTGTCGTGTGCCGGGTCCTGGACGGGCATGCGTGGGGGCCGCGCCCGCCGTCGGGGGGGTGCGGCCCTTGGACCGTGGGGTCGGAGTGGGGTGCTACGGGGTCTTCTGGTGGACCGGGGTGTCGGTGGCGCTCGGGGTGGTGTCGAGGGTGGGGAGTCGGGTGTCCGGTCGGCGGGTGCGGGCCCACATCGCGAGGGAGAGGAGCAGGGCGGTGGTGGTGGCCAGGGCGGCGGTCAGGGTGACGTCGCGGACGCCGAGGCCGAGGTCGATGGTGGTGCCGCCGAGCCAGGCGCCGAGGCCGTTGCCGAGGTTGAAGGCGGAGACGTTGGCGGAGAGGGCGAGTGCGGGGGCGGCGGCGGCCACGGAGAGGATGCGGGCCTGGAGGGCGGGGATGATGGAGAAGCCGGCGGCGCCGAACAGGAAGAGGGCGGCGACTGCGGGGATCTGGTGGGGACTGAACACCCAGAAGAGTACGAGTGAGGCCAGCAGGGCCGTCTGGGCGGTGAGCACGCCGCGCATGACGTTGGTGTCCGCGGCCCTGCCGCCGAGGATGTTGCCCAGGACCGAGCCGATACCGAAGACGATCAGCAGGATGCCGACCATGGCGGGCGCGAAGTGGCTGACGTCGCGGAGCAGGGGGGCCAGGTAGGTGGAGGTGGTGAAGACGGCGCCCTGGGCGAGGACGGTGATCAGCATGGACAGTTGGAGGCTTCCGCTGCGGAACACCTTCAGCTGGTCGCGCAGCGAGACGTCCTTCTCGGTGTCCTCGTCGTCCGTGGTGCTGAGGCCGCTGGGGACGAAGGCGTAGATGAGGGCGACGCAGGCCACAGCGAAGACGGTGATGAAGACGAAGGTGGAGCGCCAGCCGAACTGCTGGCCGATGAGCGTTCCGATGGGGGAGCCGAGGACGTTGGCGAAGTTGAAGCCCAGTGCGATCTTGGCCATGGCGGTCGCCTGCTTGTCCGGGGGGGACATGAGGGCGGCGACGTGCCAGGCCACGGCGGCGAAGGTGCCGTGGCTGAAGGAGGTGAAGATCCGCGCTCCCATCAGCATCCCGTAGTTGGGTGCCAGTGCCGCGACGACGTTGCCCACGATGAAGATGCCCATCAGCCCGAGCAGCAGGCCCTTGCGGGACCACTTGGCGGTCAGCAGGGTGATGATCGGGCCGCCGATGGTCACGCCCAGCGCGTAGCCGGTGACCAGGAGGCCGACCGTGGGGACGGACACGCCCAGGTCGGCGGACATTTCGGGGAGGATTCCCGCGATGGCGATCTCGGCGGTGCCCACGCAGAAGACCCCGAGCATCAGGGCGAGGAGGGGTAAGGGCATGGTGACCGAGCCTTTCTGGGGAGCGCTTTCAGATGCATTCAGTTGCATGTAAATGATGAACGAACACGAGGGTGCGGTCAACCTGCGCAAGGAGTTACGCTGGGCGACGTGACAGGCGGGTGAACAGAACGTCCGGCAAGACTCAGCGAAGGGCCGCACCGATGGAGACCTGGGGACCCGGCGGCGAGCTGGACGAACTCGCCCTCTGGCGGCAGCTGGCCCGCCTGATGGAGCAGGTCAACTCGGCGGCCAGCAGGCGGCTGGCCCGCAACCACGGAGTCTCCACCGGCGAACTCCTGCTCCTGCTCTCCCTGTCGGAGCGGCGGGACGGCACCCTTCGGATCTCGGAGCTCGTGCGGGCACTGGGCACCAACCAGCCCTCCGTCAGCCGGATGGTCGCCCGGCTCGAAGAGGCCGAGTGGGTCGTGCGCCGCTCCGCCGCCGACGACAAGCGCGGGGTGGACGTGCAGGTCACCGAGGCGGGCCGGCAGGTCGCCGGGGCGGCGGAGCAGACCCTGCGCAAGGCGCTGGCCGAGACCTTCGACGCGGCCGCGGTCAGCGACTCCACGGCCGCGCTCATCGCCCGGCTCCGGTACGCGCCGGCCATGCCGGTGGACTGACCCTCCCCCGTCCGCGATCCCCCCGAGGCCTCGGAGACTTGATTCCAGGCCGCCCATTTCCATGCATGTGAATGCATCTAATGTGAGCATGGTCACGTTGAAATGCATTCATGTGACGACCTAGCGTTCGAACTCGATGGCCGGCCCGCTTCGGACGGCCTGCCGCCATTGGTCCCCATCGATCCCGTGGAGGTCCTGCCATGCCCGGTACCGCAACGCCCCGGCCCGCCGGCCTGAATTCGACTGCCGACCTTCCCAAACCCCCCGGACTGCACTGGAACGTCCGGGCCAAACAGCCCGTCGACTACAGCGTCAGCATGGTGCGCGGGCTGCTCGACCCCGAGAACCCCACCCTCGCCCACGCCTGCGGCGGCGGCTGGGGACGGCCCTTCCGCTCCCTGGTGGTGATCGACGCCACCGTCGACGCGCTCTACCGGGACCGGTTCGAGGCGTACTTCGCCCACTGGCGGATCGAGGCGACCTGGCAGGTCGTCCAGGGCGACGAGGAGGCGAAGTACCTGGAGCAGGCCATCCTCGTCACCGAAGCCATGTCGCGCATGGGGATCCTGCGCCGCGCCGAGAAGGTCGTCGCCGTCGGCGGCGGCGTCGTCCTGGACATCGTCGGCTTCGCCGCGAGCATGTACCGCCGCGGCGTGCCCTACGTCCGCGTCCCCACCACGCTGATCGGCCAGATCGATGCGGGCATCGGGGTCAAGACCGGGATCAACTACGGTCACCACAAGAACCGCCTGGGCTCCTACTTCGCGCCGGAACTCGCCCTGATCGACCCCGAGTTCCTGCGCACCATCGACCCGCGGCACGTGGCCAACGGCATGGCCGAGATCGTCAAGATGGCGTTGGTCAAGGACGCCGCCCTCTTCGACCTGCTGGAGGCCACGGCCGGCACCATCACCGCCGACACCCTGGCCGGCTGCGGCTCCGCGGTGAGCGAGGTCCTGTCCCGGGCGATCTCCGGCATGCTCGACGAGCTGGAACCCAACCTCTGGGAGCAGGTCCTGGAGAGGTCGGTCGACTACGGCCACACCTTCAGCCCCTCCCTGGAACTGCGGGCCGACCCCCCGCTGCTGCACGGCGAGGCCGTGGCCGTCGACATGGCGATCTGCCTCGCCCTCGCCCACCTGCGCGGGCACCTGTCGCAGGAGGACACCGGCCGGGCGCTGAAGCTGATGCAGGACCTGGGCCTGCCCGTCGCCCACCCCACCTTCACCCGCGAGCTCCTCGAAGAGGCCCTGGGGGACGCGGTCAAGCACCGCGACGGGCTCCAGCGCGTCCCCCTCACCCGGGGCATCGGCTCCGTGGTCTTCGCCAACGACCTCACCCCGGAAGAGCTCGACCGCGCACTGGACTTCGTCACCGGATGGAAGGCGACCAGGAACGGCGAGCTCGCCGGCGCCGCGATATGAGCGCCGCCGTCACCGTCTTCGACGTCGGCGGTACCCACATCCGCCAGGCGTGGTGGCTGCCCGGGGGCGAGCTGCGTGCCCGCACCTCGCGCCCCTCCCCCAGCTTCAGGCGCTTCCCCCGCGCCGGCGTCGCCGAGCTGCGGGCCATGATGGTCAAGGACCTGTGCGGCGCGGTGCCCAAGACGCCGGGCGCCGTGGCCGGCGTCTCCTTCGGCGCCGCGCTCGACCACCGCTCCGGCCTCGTCTACGCCTCCGCGCCCCTGTGGGGCGAGCACAGCGAGCCGTACGACCTGCGGGCGGCGCTCACGGCCCGGCGCCCCGACGTCGACTGGCACATCGTCAACGACGTCACGGCCGCGCTGCTGCACGCCGCCGCGCATCCCGGCCGCGGCGCGCACCGCAAGATCCTGCTGGCCACCGTCAGCTCGGGCATCGCCTGCCGCGTCATCGACCGGCGGCGGAACTTGATCCCGGTGGACAGCAGCGGGCTGCAGGGCGAGATCGGCCACCTGCCGGCCCACGCGGAACTGGCCGGACGGCTGCTGGAGGCGACCTGCGACTGCGGGAAGCCCGGGCACCTGGCGGCGTACTCCTCCGGCCCCGGCATCGCGCGGGCCGCAGGCGTCCTCGAGGAGCGGGAGCCCCGCCGCTGGTCGCACTCCCGGCTCGGCGCCCTGACGGCCGGCGGCCTCGGTTTCGAGGAAGCACTGCGCGGGGCCCTCGACGAGCGGGACGCCCTCGCGGGCGAACTCCTCGACGCGGTCACCGCTCCCGTCGCGGACGTCCTGCGCACCGCCCTGTGCCTCGATCCCGAGATCGACGAGGCGGTCCTGACCGGCGGCGTCGTGCACGGCCTCGGCGACCACTACCGGCGCGCCCTGCTGGCGTCCCTCGCCCGGCAGGGGCTGTACCTGACCAGCGAGCACACCCCCGACTGGTGGGAGCGGCGCGTCACCGTCACCGCCCCCGGGGAGGCCGACGGCCTGGTGGGCGCGGGGATCGCGGCCCGCGCCGGGGTGACGGCCGCGGGCGTGTCCGCGTCCTCCGGAGCGGCGGCATGACGGCGCCGAGGGACCTTCCCGGCCACCGGGCGCTCGTGCGCGAGGCGGGGAAGGTCCACCTGCGGCTGCGCCCCACCCCGTACCCCTCCGCGGGCGAACTGCTGGTGACCACCCCGGTGGCGGGGCTGTGCGGAACGGACATCCAGATGCTGCGCGGGCTGCGCGACGACCCGGCGCCCGTCATCGGCCACGAGGGCGTCGCCTGGGTGGTCGCCGCCGGCCCGGGCGTCCCCGCCTCCCTGGCGCCCGGCACCCCCGTCGTCGTCAACCCGACCCACGGGGACGACCCGTCGTTCCTGCTCGGACACAACGTCGACGGGCTGCTCCAGGAGTTCACCCTCATCCCCGCCACGGCAGTGCGCGGCGGCCTCGTCGTCCCGCTGGAGCAGGTGCCCGACGCCGAACCGGGCACCCTCGTCGAGCCGCTGGCTGCCGTACGGTACGCCCTGAGCCTGCTTGCGGCGGCCCGCCCGCGCACCCTGGTCGTGTACGGCGACGGGAACATCGGCCAGCTCGCCGTGCGCGCCGCCCGCGGCCTGCTCGGGACAGGCGTCCGCGTCCTGCTCGTGCACCACACGCCCGAGGGACGGCGGTGGAGCGAACGGCACCCCGTCGCCGGCACGGAGGCGGTGGGCGGCGGGGCCCCGGGCGGGCTGCCGCCGCTCGGTGACGGGCCCACGGCCGCCCTGCTGGCCACCCCGCGCGACGGGACCCTGGACGCCCTCGCCTTCGCGCTGCGGCTCGGCGGCGGCGACCTGACCGTCGACCTGTTCGGCGGCCTCCCGCCGGGCGCCGCCAGCGCCCTCCTGCCCGGGGTCGACCTCGCCGCCGTGCGGGCCGCCAACTGCGCCGGGCGCCCCGTGCCGGCGGTGTTCACCGAGGCGACCACGGCCGAGGGCCGGCGCGTCCGGCTGACCGGCCACCGCGGCGTGGGCAATGGCCACCTCCTGGAAGCGGCCGCCGAACTGCGGCACCACCCGGAGCTCTACCGCGACCTGGTCACCCACGTCGTGGAGCCCGCCGAGGCCGCCCGCATCATGAACGGCCTCGCGGCCGGCCGCCGACGGACCGTCGACGGGAACCGGCTCCTCAAACTCGCCGTGCGCTTCGCCCCGGCACCGGCCCCACCCAGGGAGAAATGGTGACAGCACAAGGTCAGAACGACCGCCGCGCGCTGGTGGTCGGCGGCTCCACGGGCATCGGCCGCGGCATCGCCGACGCCTGGGCCGACGCCGGCCTCGACGTGACGGTGCTCAGCAGGTCCGCCCCGGCAGGCCCCGGTGCCGGCCGGCTGCGCTGGAGGTCCGTGGACCTCACGGACCCCGGCCGGGTCGTCGAGGCCCTGGACGCGGCGGCGGCACAGCCCCTGTACGCCGTCTGCTACTCGGCGGTCCACTACGGCGCCGGGCGCGCCCTGTTCCGGGACTGCGACGTGGCCGAGTGGCGCCGCCAGATCGACGTCAACCTGCACGGCCTGTGGCTGACGCTGGACCGGACGCTCCCGGCGCTGCGCCGCCCCGGCTCCCCCGGCGTGTTCCTCGGGATCTCCTCCGAGGTCGTCTACAACGCCGGTCCCGGCCGGTCCGGGTACGCCGCCTCGAAGGCCGCCGCCTCGGCGCTGCTCGACTCCGTCGCCCAGGAGGAGAGCACCCGGTCGCCCGGCGGGGAGGCCCTGCGCATCGTCCAGGCCCTTCCCGCCGGCATGGTCGACACCCCCGGGATCCGGCGCCGCCGCCCCGAGGACTTCGACTACAGCACCTACATGACACCGGCCGGTTTCGCGCCGCTGGCCCGCGAGCTGGCGGCGACGTCGGGTGCCGGACTGCACGGCGCGCACCTCGTGGTCGACGCCTCCGGCAGCTGGCGTCCGGTCGGCGAGGGGGTGCCGGTCTCCCAGAGCCGTGCCCTTGCCGCGCGGACGGCGTCGTGACCCGGTCCCCCCGGGTGGGACTCGCCGGCTGGCGGCTGCCGGGGGACCACTTCGGTGCCGCCGCGCTGGCCCGACGGGCGGGCGCCGACGGCCTCCAGCTCGACCTCGGCGGCCCGGGCCGGGGGCCGTGGCTCGACGCTCCGGGCACCATCGACCGGCTCCGCGACGACTGTGCCGCGCACGGCGTGGAGCTGCTCGGGGTCGCGGGCAACACCCTCAACGACATCGGGCTCACGGCCCCGGCCGGCAGCCGGGACGCGCTGCGCGCCCGGCGCGTCCTGGTCCGCGTCCTGGACACGGCCCGGGCCCTGGGCGCGCCCCTGGCGTTCGTCCCCAGCTTCCGCCGCAGCGCCATCGACGGCCCGGACGACCTGAGGCGCACCGCGGCCGTCCTGGCCTGGGCGGCACGGGAGGCCGACGCGCGCGGACTGCTCCTGGCCAGCGAGAACGCCCTGCAACCCGCCGTCGCGCGGGCCCTCGTGGAGCAGGTGGCCGCCCCCTGCTTCCGGCTGGTGCTCGACACGTACAACCCGCGGGTCTACGGGGTCGACGTCCTGGCACTGATCGAGGCGACGCACCCGTGGATCGCGCCGCAGGTCCACCTCAAGGACGGCACCGGCGGCATCGTGGGCCACGAGCTGCTCGGGGACGGGGACGGCGGGGTGTGGGAGGCCCTGGCCGCGCTCCTCGCCCACGCGGGCGCGCCCCCCGGGGCGCTGGTCCTGGAGAACGACTACCGCCACGGCGACCTCGGTCGCCTCGCCCTCGACATCGGGCGTGCCCGTGCCCGTGCCGGGCGGGCGGATCTGCCGGCCATCGTCCCGGACCAACCAAGGAGCTGACATGTCCACCGTTCTGTCGACGTACGAGACGACCAGGCTGAGCAACGGCGTGGTGAGCTTCGGCGCGCGCGCCTTCCCGCACGAGGCGCTCGGGGACGACACCGTCGTCATCAGGCCCGACCACATGGGCATCTGCCGCGCCGACGTCAAGGAGATCCTCGGCTCGCGCGACGTCCCCGAGGACCGGGGGCCGCTGTTCGGTCACGAGCTCGTGGGATCCGTCTTCTTCGCGGGGTCCGGCAGCGGATTCGCGGCCGGCGACACCGTCACGCTCAATCCGAACATCACTCCCCGCCGCACCACCGGTTTCGCCGAGTACGTGTTCGTACGGGGCTCGAAGGAGGAGCTGGAGCAGGCCGTCGTGCGGGTCCCCGGGCCGTACGGCGGCGGGGACGTCTGGATGCCGGAGCCGTTCGCCTGCATCGTGCACGCGCTGCGCAAGCTGCTCGAACTCACCCGGCTCGACTCCCTCGCGGGCAAGCAGGTCGGGATCGTCGGCGCCGGCTGCGCGGGGCTGATGTTCGCCCTGTACGCCCGTCATCTGGGGGCGTCGGTCACGGTGTTCAACCGCGGCGAGGCCCGGCGTGTCTTCGCCCGTGAGCAGGGCATCCTCGCCGCGGACGAGATCCGTCCGCTGGCCCAGGCGGAGGCGTACCCCGGCGCGTTCGACGTGGTCGTCGTCGCGCCGACGGTGGCCACCGCGGAACTGCTGGAGACGGCGGGCCGGCTGGCCCGCGACGGGGCGGTCGTGCTCGTCTACGGCGGCACCCGGAAGGGCGACCGGTTCCCCGGGGCGCCGGTGGACGTCGACGCCGTCCGGCGGGGTGAACTCCTCACGTGGGTGGACCACGCCGGAAAGCGGCTCGGTGTGTCGGGCGCGTACGGGTGCTTCAAGGAGGACTACGAGGAGGGCTTCAGGCTGCGCGCGGAGCACCCGGAGGCCTTTCCGCTGCACCGGCTGGTCTCGCGGCGCATCACCCTGGGCGCATTCCCGGACTTCGTCATGGACATCGCGGCGGGCCGGACGGATCCGCCGGGGAAGGTCCTGGTCGAGGCCGCTCCTCGGGCCTGATGCCGGGTCTGATCCCGGGTCCGGGTCTGATCGCGGCCTGGTCCCGGGTCGGCGTCCGTTGCGTGCGGGCGGGGCTGGTGTCCGTACGGACCTGTGTGCCGTCCGGGGCCGGTGGCGTTCAGCACGAGCCGGCGAAGTCCTTGGACAGGACGTGGTCGACGAGGGTCAGGTCGTCCGCCCAGTGGCCCTGCCGGTGGCGGGAGGCGTGCCCCGTGCCGCTGCGCCGCACCCGCTCGGCGTGCCGGGCGTCGTAATCGGCGAGCCATGCGTGGACACCGGTGCCCGAGGCGTCCCACGAGTCGCCGAGTGCGACGGCGTCCTCCAGCGCCTGGTGCAGGCAGCTGGTCTCCGGCCGGTGCGCCTCGTGCCCGCTGTCGCCGACCCGCGCGATCCGGCCGGGCGCCCGGTCCGCGACGGGCGGGCGGGCGGGGAGTGTCAGCGCCCGCCAGTGTCTGCCCGTGGTGAGGACGTCGCGGGCGGCGGCCGCGATCCCGGGAAACGCGCCGAGGACCTCGTCCGGGTCCACCCGGGTGCCGTGGAGGCTGTCGCCGGTGTGGTGGTGCCGGGTCGCGGTGAGGCTCAGATAGCGGTAGTCGGGCAGCGGGTAGTGCGAGAGGTGCCAGTCCCCTCCCACCCAGCAGATGGCGGCGCTCTGCTGCCACCGGTCGGCGACCGCGTCCATGGGGACGATCGTGCGGTACACGGCCAGCCGTTCCCCGGGGACGCCGCGGCCTGGTTGCGCGTCGTCGGGGCGGGCGCCGTCCGTGAGGATCAGGGCGTCGCCGGTCACGGTGCGCCCGTCGGCGAGGAGCGCGCGTACCGTCCCTCCTCGCCGGGTGTGGCCGATGACGCGGCTGTCGGTGCGCAGTCGCACGGAGTCCAGCTCCCAGCACGCCTCCAGCAGGGGCTCGTACACGTCCAGCCGGTGGGCCGCCGCGTGTGCCAGGGAGGAGGGCCGGCCGCGGGTGGGCAGCTTCGCCTCGGTGAGCAGTTCCCCGGTCGAACCGTCCCGGACGTGGAACGCGTCGAGTGTCAGCGACCGTTCCCGTACGGCCTTCCCGACGCCCAGCGCGTGCAGGAGCCGGAAGTCCCGGGGGGCCAGCCGGACGCCCGCACCGCTCTCGGTGAGGACCGGCCGCTGTTCCAGGACGAGTACGTCGTGGCCGCGCCGTCCCAGGGCGAGTGCGGTGGCCAGACCGCCGATGCCGCCGCCGGCGACCAGGACGCGCGGCCGCGACGGGTCCGGGGTGCTCGTGCGGACCGTCCCCGGGGAGGGGACTCGGTGGGGGCGGGAGGGGTCGGTCAACGCGGTGTCCATGTGTGCGTGCCCTCAGACTTCGCCCAGGGTGACGACATCGGTGAAGATCTCCTCGTCGTGCTGCCGGGCGGTGACCAGGATCCTCTGACGGCCGGCCGGGGTGCCGGGGAGCGGGCGGGCGTCGATCCAGCACGGCGCGTCGAGTTCCGCGTACCGGGTGAAGACGGCTTCCATGCCCACGACCGCGGTCGGCCGGGGCGACGAGGCCTGTGCGGCCTGGCGCGCGGCTTCCAGCAGCAACATGCCCGGGGCGTGGTCGACCGGGTGGTCGAAGAGGATCGGGTGGGAGGTGTCCACCCGCAGTCGCCAGCGGCCTTCGCCGTCCGCGTGCGCGAGCACGACGTCCTCGTCGTGTCGTCCGCCCCTCACGGGCGCGGGCGGCGGGGCGGGAAGGGCGCGGGCGTTGGCGAGCACGAGGTCGGCGTACCGTCCGCGCAGCCGTCGGTACACGGCGGGGTCCTGGACGGTGAAGTGCGTCCGGGCCTCGGCCAGTCGGGCGCCCTGCCGCCACGCCTCCACGTGCAGGACGAGGGCCGCGGCTCGCGTCCCGCGGTACTTCACGTCGGTGGCCGTGATGCGTAACTCGACGTCGGCGCCGTGTCCTTCGTCGCGTGCTACGGCGGGGTCGAGTTCCCAGCGGAAGTCCTGCCAGAGAAGGTGGTGGTCGAGCGGTACGCCGTACGCGGCGTGCGAGAGCAGGGGCAGGGTCTGGCGTATCGACTCGCTCAGGAGCAGGGGGTCGAGCAGGCCGTCGCGGTGGACGTAGAACCCGTGGGCCCCCGGCCAGCGGGCCGTGACGGCGAAGGCGTCGGGTCCCGTCCGGCGCCAGCCGGTGAGCAGGACTTCCGACGGGTTCGTCTTGTGGGTGAAGACCTGGGGCACGTGTGCGGCGGATAAGGCCGCCTCGTCGTGGACGAGGTCAAGCGAGGACAAGGCAGTTCCCCCAACCGGTTCATAGCCACTCACCCTGGCGTGCCAGCGCACGTCATGAAATGATAGAGGTCATTATTTTATTTTGTCGAGAGGGGTCAGGTGCAGGTGGAAGAGGGCACTCGGACCATGCAGCAGCGCGCCGTCCGCACGCGGGAGGTCCTCCTCCGGGCCGCCGCGGAGGTGTTCGACGAGGTCGGCTACACCCGGGCGAGCATCCTGAAGATCATCGACCGGGTCGGCCTGACGACCGGGTCGGTGTACTTCCACTTCAAGTCCAAGGAGGGGCTCGCCCGCGCGGTGATCCACGAGCAGGCCAAGGACCTGGAGTTCCCTCCCGGGGAGCCCGGCCTGCAGCACCTGATCGACATGACCTCCTACCTCGCCGTGGAGATGCAGCAGAACACCCTGCTGCGCGCGGGCGTCCGGCTCGCCGTCGAGCAGAACGAGGCCGACCTCCACGAGTACGCGATCTACGAGTGGTGGGCCCGGAAGTTCCACGACGAGCTGGTCGCCGCGCGGAGCAAGGGCCAGCTCCTGCCCGGGGCCGACGAGACCGCCTTCGCCTCCCTGCTGGTGGCCGCCTACACCGGCACCCAGATCATGTCGCAGCTCTCCACCAGCCGGACCGACCTGCCGTGCCGGATCGCCGACATGTGGCGATGTATCCTGCCCGCCCTGGCGCCTGCCGACGTCATCGCGGGGATCACCCTTCCCGCCGCCCCCGCCGAGGAGCGCGCGTGACCCTGCGGGTCGTCGTCACCGGGGCCGCCGGGTACACGGACTCCAGGTCCTGCGCGCCGTAGCGGGATTCCGCGGCAGGCCGGACGGCCGAGGTCCACGTCCTCGTCCGCACCGTCTCTCCCGGGCCGGCCGGCGCGTCCCGCCCGTCGTGGGTGAGCGCGGACCCGGCCCGGACGCGGCCGCTGCGTGGGGCCGGCGTGTACGGGGAAGGAGCCGGTCCCCGACTCCCCCGGCCGGTCGCACCCGGCCTCATGCCCATCCCGTCACATGGCTCACTCCAGCATCAACAGCATCGCCAGGGCAACTAGGAGGGAGTCGATCCGGTCGAGGAGACCGCCCGAGCCGGGCAGCCACCGGCCGGCGTCCTTGGCCCGGGCGCCCCGCTTGACCATCGACTCCAGCAGGTCCCCGAGCGGGCCGCCGACCGCCACGGCCACCGCCGTCTGCCACGTGAGGGAGGACAGCACGGCCGGCGTGAGGAGACCGGCCGCGGCCCCGGCCGGCGTGCCGCTCCACCGCTTGGCGGGCGACAGCGGGGAGAGCCGGGGGCCGCCGAGACGGCGACCCGCCGCGTACGCGACGATGTCGGCGATCGACACGGCCACGAACAGCACGAGGCCGAGGGCACCGGACGGTACGAGGCCGGCCAGGGCTCCCAACCACACGAGCCCCAGCAGGCCCGCCCCCAGGCGACGGAGTCCGTGCTCCGCATCGCCCGCGAGCAACGGCCCCCCGGCGATCGCGAGCGCCCCGGCCGCCGCCACCCGCAGCACCTCCCCCGGGGCCAGCCAGGCGGTCAGGACGAGTCCGACGACCGCCGCGCCCAGCACCGCCCGGTCCACCGGACCCAGCCGGAGCAGCCCGCCGAACTCCGCCACCGCGACCACCCCGACCACGGCCGCGAGCACCGCGATCCCGTCTGGAGTGGGCGATGCGGAACCTTCCTGCAGGAGCCAAACGGGACTTGGCCCGACTGATCACGCGCATCGATGAAGAATTCGAGCGCCGTACTCTGCCTGAACCCGACTCCATCGAGTGGGCGACGTTCGGCTGGTGGTGGACCAGAACGCGGGAACGCTGACGGGCCCCGGAACTCGTACACCTCCCCTCCGAATCGAACCACACCGTCACCCTCCTCAGCCGCTCCCCGAGAACTGCGCCAGAGCCGAGAACGGACAGCACGTGTCCAGCAGTTCGGGAGGCAGCCGGCGCCGCGAGCGAATCGACATGCGCACGGGTCTCGACAGCGCCGGTGCCGAGAGAACGCGGGAGGTTGTGGACACTCCACGACGGGGGCAGCCGGCCCGCCGGGCTTGGCAGAGGAGGCCGTAGGGTTCTGCCTCGTGCACCAGCTTGAGATTTCCGACCTGATCACGGCGGTGGAACCACACAGTGGCCGCCGGCTACCGGTCCGGCGCGCCGAGGTGATCCAGCAGTTCCTTGAGAGCGGCGACGAGCGTGCGGCCCGGATTGTTGCCGAGCTGCCCACGGACCAGGACGGCGTACTCGACCCGCACGCCGTGGACCGCCTGCTCATCAGCGTGCACACCGAGCTCCAGCGCCTGAGCGAGGAGCTACGGATCGGTGAACGCCTGGTCCACCTGCTCGGCCCGCTCTTCACCGCGATTCGGTCGACTACCGGGCAGACCGGGCCGTACCGCCTGGTCGACGTCGGTTGCGGCTTGGGCTACCTCATCCGCTGGCTGGCGGCCACCAACGCCCTCGGCGCGGACGTCGAGCTGGTCGGGGTCGACCTCGACGCCGCGCTGGTCGGCGAGGCGGACCGGCTGGCCCGCGCGAAGGGGCTCGGCTGCCGCTTCGTCCACGGAAACGCCTTCGACCTGCCGGAGGCGGCGACCCTCTACGTCTCCACCGGTGTGCTGCACCACTTCCGTGGTCCGGCCCTGGCCGAGTTCTTCCAGGCCCAGGCCGCCTCACCGGCGCATGCCTTCTGCCACTTCGACATCGCCGCGACCCGCCTGGCCCCCATCGGTGCCCGGGTGTTCCACCACGCTCGGATGCGCCACCCCCTCGGCCGCCACGACGGCGTCGTCTCCGCGCGGCGCGCACACAGCGACGAGACACTGCTGCGCGCCGCCGCCGCACCCGGCATCCGGCCGCTGCTGTACGAGCCGCGCGGCTTGGCGAACCCGTTCTGCACCACGTTGCGGCCGGTCATCGGAGTGCGCCCCCACCTGGAGGCGCCGCTCCGCCTGGCGCTGGGACGGGCCGCGCGCCGACTGGTCGGCCCGGAGCACCTGGCCGAGGCCACCGGATGACGCCCGCCATACTGCTCGCGCTACTCGGTCTGATCGACGCGTCGTTCAGTGGATTCCGCGCCTATGCCGGCCGTGACGCCCGTATCCGCAAGCACCGGGCCACGACGCGAGCGGCCTTGCGCGGGCTGGCCGTCGGGGCCGTTCTGCTGCTCGCCCCCGCTCTGACCGCCGCCATCGTGCTGCTGACCGCGTCCGACCGGGCCGAGACCTTCAACGCGCTGGCCGCCGGGGGCCTCGGCTACCTGCTCCCGCTCGCCCTCTACACCGCCGTCGTGATCGTCTCGCTCGCGGCGTACTTCGCCCTGCCCTTCCGGGCCAGCACCCTCGCGGTGGTCATCGGCCTCGGCCCGCTGACCCTGCTGCGCCCGCTCGCCATTGCCGCAGCCTGCCTCGGCGCGCTCATCAACGGTGGCGGAGCCCCGGCCCTGCTGGTCGGCACGATCGCAGGCGCCGCCGTACTGTGCGTCGAACCTGCGGTACACCGACGCTGGTACCACCACGTGCAGTAAAGAACCCGGGTGACGAGGTGCGGCTGCCACCGAACGTCACGGCGATGGCTGAGCCAGTGCTGCCTGTCAGGCTCTGGTTCAACTTGTGTGATGTGCCTCTGCGGCCAGTGCGTCGGCGATTCGCACAGCTGGATCTCCGGCGAACCGATGCCGCGACTGGCCAGCCGGCCAGGTGGAGATGCCGTCCTCCGGCCACCGCGGAACGACGTGGAAGTGCAGGTGAGGCACCGACTGCTCCGAGCCCGGACCACTCGCGCTGAGGACGTTCACGCCGGACGCGTTCAGCCCGGACCGCATCGCCTTGGCCAGACGCTGGACCAGCGCCGTCGTCTCGGCCAGTACCTCGCCGGGCGTGTCAAAGAGGTCGGCGAAATGGGACGTCGGCACCACCAGGGTGTGCCCCGGAGCGAGAGGCTTGAGCGGGGTGAACGCACACGCCCGGGGCCCACGGGCCACCCAGTGTGCGCGGTCTTCGCGGATGAGCTGGCAGAAGATGCACGACATACGGACGACGTTCCCACGAGCCATCGGCACGTCACACGACGGGGTACTGACCGGCGGAATCACGGAAGTTGCGCCAGAGCCGCTACTGCTCGACAGAGCCGAACAACCTCCGCCCGCGACCACTACAGCCCGGGAGGCGGGACCATCCCCATGCATGCGGGGAACAGGGTGGCCCGGTCGCCGTGATCGGCTACGCGGCCCGCAACGCGCAGGCCCCCACAGCGGTTTGAGTAGCGCTACTCAGGCGCCGGGGGCCGCCCCGTCGCACGATGGAACCCTCGCCGACACGGCGCAACCGATCCGCCCAGGAGGAATCAATCATGCGAGACAGCCGCCCCCGCACACTCGTCCGGCTCACGTTCGCCAACCCCGCCTCGCTGGTCTACCTCGGCCTGGTGACCGTGGCAGCGCTCCCCCTGGTGTTCGCCTCAGCGACCGCAGACAGCAGCTTCGCGGCCGTCTGGATACTCCTGGTCACCGCACCCACCAGCCTGATCCTGCTCCTCCCCGACTTCGCGAACGGCGACTCGGGCCTGGCGACCGGGTACTTCCTCGCGGCGCTGACCCTCTCCGCGCTGCTCCACTCCTTCCTCCTCGGCCTCGCATACCGGGGACTGCGGGGAAACCGGGGGCAGCAGGCCCGCACTGCCATGTGAAAACCCTCCCCCGGCTCCACAAAGCGCCGTGCTGTTCGACCCACCAGGAGTACGGGCCGCATCCTTCACGCGGGTAACAGCTTCTGTGGCACGGTCGAGAAGGGCGTCCCGCCCCCTCGCGTCGTCGCGGGCCAGAACAATGACGGGTGCGTCGTCTCCGCAATCTCGGCCCGCCTTTCCGCTGCACTCGCGGACGCCGGGCACTGCAGGTTGCGTGACGTCGCTGCCTCGTGGGCTCAGCCGCGTGCGGAGGACGGTGAGGTCATCGACAACGTCATGTCCCGGTGACTCACGGTCGGCCGCGTCGCCTGACTTCGGCACGTCCCGGCGATACGGCTGGGGCGCGGGGCATCGTCAGGAACTCTGGAACGGCTGGGAGTCGCTCCACTCCCAGAACAGCGTCCCGGCCTCCTCGTGCGCGTCCATGAACGCCACCAGGGAAGCCGGGTCCCCGTCGGCGGGCACGCCGATCGCCACGTGACGGTCACCGCTCCACTCGATGGCGAAGCCCCCGCTCCGAGCCCGCGAGGCGATACCGCCGGCGACCTCTTCGAAGACCTGGGGCTCCAGGCCGGCCTCGAGCAGCGCCCGCAGCGTGCGGTGACCGCCCTTCTCCACGACCGCGACGAGCATGCCGTCCTCGTCCAGGCGCACCACGTCGAAGAGGTTCAGCCCGTAGATCCGGAAGGGCACGCACTGCATGACGAACAGGCCGTCCTCGCGGCACCCGAGCCATATCTGCTCGTGGAGGCCCGGGAAGCCGAACGGAGCCAGATCAGCCATCGCAATGCGCTGGGAGGCCGTAAGGACCGCCGGTTCCTCGTGGACGATGTACTTCTGCGACATGGCCACAGGCTAATCGGCGCCCGTGCGAGACGGGCCTGCCGCCCCCTGCGGCCGGTCCTGTCGCCAGGGTGACCGGCCCGACCGTCAGGGGGCGCCCGTCACAGCCCGTTGTCTCCATCCGCGAAGCGAGCTCCGGCGGGCTAGAAGAACGTCATGTCCCAGTCGCCCGAGATCAGGGCACGCACGGCTTCCTCGAACCCGTGCGCGACCCGCTGGACTCCTGCGTCACCACCGAGGACGATGTCACCGTTCTCCGCGAGGGGAACCATCTCCTCGGTCTCGAAGGCGACGCCCACCGGCAGGGCGGACATGCCGAGACGCTTCTCGAAGTATCGCGCGTTCGGCACGAACGCCTCCGCGGCCTCCTCGACCGAGACCGTCAGCGACGTCTCGTCCCCGGTGACGTGCGACGGCCAGAAGACCGTCGTCTCGCCGTACGTCCCGAGGAACTCCACGAGCGCGTCGGTGACGTGGAAACCCGCCTCCGAGTAGGCCAGGCGGGCCGCATCGACGTCCACGGGACCGCACTCGACGTGCGAGGCACCAGCGAACACCCTGCCGAGGGACTCCCCCCTCGCCCTGCTCTGCTCGTCACTCATCCGGTGCGCACTTTCCCGAGCATGTCGAAGCCCCTCGTTCCCCGTGAGTCCCCGCACGATCCTGGCACGGATGTGGCACACCCCAGGCTCAGCCTCCACATGTGCAGCCGGCGGCCGCCTTCGCCTCCTCCGGCGTCTGCGTCGAGGCGAGGGCCTGCTCCTCGGGGGTGCAGCATGCCGTGGTGCCACAGCAGGCGTCGGGAGCGACCTCGGTGATCTTGGTCAGGGTGTCGGCGTCGGCCTTGACCACGTAGACCTCCCAGGGCTCCTTGCCCGGGCCGGTGACCCAGACCCTGTCCTGAGGGGCGTAGCAGCACGAAGTGTCGTTCTCCTCGAAGGTGGCCAGCCCGGCGTCCTTCAGTCGGGTAGTGGCCGCGGTGACCTGTTCCGTGCTCTCGACCTCCACACCGAGGTGGTCGAGCCGGGTGTCCTCGCCGGCCTCACCCTCGATGAGGACGAGCTTCAGCGGCGGCTCGGCCACGGCGAAGTCGGCGTATCCGGGACGACGCTTCGCGGGCTCGACGCCGAACAGCTTGGAGTAGAACGCGACGGAACCTTCGAGGTCGGCGACTGCGGGCCGCGTGAGAGGGACGTGGTCCGGGCCGTGCGCGAGGTCACGGGGCTGAGCCTCTGGCACAGCAAGGTAGTGATGCGGCGGGCCCCGGTCGCTGTCCTTGAGGATCGGCCCCAGGACCTGGCCGACGACGCCGTGGCCATACTTCGGAGTGTCGGCGCCCGGGCCGAAGCGCGGCAGGAGCCGGAGCCCGAGCACCGTGCGACCCCATCGCCCTGACGACCCACAGACGGCCCGGGTAACGGCTCGTTCGGCGGCTTACGAGCTGATGGGCAGTTCTCGTGCTCGCCGGCGTGCTTGGGCTCGTATCTCCTTCAGGCGATGGTGGAACGCGTTGTGGCGGTTCTGATCGAGGTTCAGCGGAAGGTCCAGCTCGGAGATGAGCTGTGACTCCAAATCCCATGGTTCGCTCTGCTCGATCCAGCACACCTGCGCGTTGTCCGCCATCCACTGGCTCAGTGTGGCCTCGCCGGCCTTGCCGAAGGTCATCCGTTTTCCGCTGCCCACGCGTCGTAGCTCGATTCCGAGCAGGCATCCGAGGGTGAGTCGCAGCGTCGAGCCGGCCGCGTTGCCCCGGTAGTGGTACCGCACCCGCTTGCGCAGGTTCTGTGTGCTGGTCCGGTTCGCCATGTACCGCGGGGCTATCCCGACGTAGAGCAGGCGCCCGGCGTCCAGGTCGAGGTGGGGCGGCTGCTTGAAATGCCACCCGTAGACCCCTGCCGCCGCCGGGACGGGGCTTGGCCGAAGCAAGACCTCCTGCGCCGACCACAACTGATCGGGACTGACGAGAGCGGTGGCTTCCACGGCACCTCCAGACGCGCGACGGCTGATCGTCGCAGGCTACTGGTCATCGCCGACAGAACGTCCCTCGCCTGCGTAGTTGTGTGGCATCAGCTCGGGAATCACCGATCTTCGAGCCGCCCACAGGGCTTTGAAAAGCCCATATGTGTGGAGGAGGCCCTCGAGGTCCCTGCGGCCCTCGTCGCCGGCCGCCGTTCACTGCCCTGTCCGGCACGCGAGTGGCATGTGGCTGTGGAGTCGTCCGCTGCCCTGGCCACGGCGCCCTACGAGGCCAGGAGGGCGGACGGCTCGCTGCCGGGGACGGACTTTCTCACGACGGTGTCGACGGCAAACCGATCCCCGGGGCCGTCCAGGCCCCGCGCTCCGCCAGGTCCAGGACGAGGGCGGCGATGTTCCACGCGTCGTCCTCGCCCCGGTGGTGGCGGCCCTCCAGCGGCAGCCCCGCGAGCTGCAGGGCGCCTGCCATGCCAGGCCGCTTACGCAGGCCGTACGCCTCGGTGAACACGGCTTTGGCGTTGGTGTGCCCCTGCTCTGCCGGCCGGCCGAACGGATAGGGCGCTCCGGCCGCCCGGCACTGTCGTTCGAACTGCTTGCGGTCGTAGTCTCCCCAGCTCGCCCAGGGGCGGCTGCGCGCGTCATGGGCGTCGGCAAGGATGCGACACGCCTCGGCGAAGCCGACGCCACCGGCGACCTCGGCCGGGGTGAGGCCGGTCAGCTCGGTGCAGAAGCCACTCACCTCGGAGCGCTCGGGCCGCACGAGAATCCGGTGCCGGCCCACGCGCCGTCGCACCGTCAGATCCACGACGGTGAGCCCGATCTCGATGATCTCGCTCACCGCGCCGGGCGGCGGCTGTCCCTCCCAGCAAGTGGCCTCGACGTCGACGACGTTCAAAAGGGCGGATCCGTGTTCCATGGCGGCAGGGTAAGGATGCGGGGCGGAGCGGGTCATCCGGTTTTCCGCGAGCCGGACTGCTCCCGGACGCGGCGGACGCCCGGACACGTGGGCCTACAGGATTTCGATGGCGTCCGGCGGGACCGATCCCTCTCTCGCACAGGAGCCGTCACACGGGTCGGAGACGGGGCCGGCGGCCCCTTCTCGACACCCGTCACCGGACCGAGTTCCGGAAGCCCGCTTCCGGCGGAGCTCCTGCCACGGGCCGCTCCGCCTCGTCCTGACTGCCGGCTTCGGCCTGCCAGGCGCTCAAGTGGACGACCACCACGTGACGTCCCTCGGGCACGCGGCGCGCGATCACGCCGTCCGAGGGGTTCTGGCCGACGGCCCTGCCGCCGCTCACGCACCCGTGTCCCCGCGCGACGAACGGATGCGGCATCGCCTCACCGACTGATGGTCCGTCTCCCGCTCGGCCGTCCTCGGTGCCTTCCGTCGGGGCAGGGTTCCCGTTCGTCGTCCACCGGTCTTGCGTGTCCGGGAAGTGGGCCATGCAGGGCTCTCGTTTCTCTCGGGGCCGCGGGGGGTGGCTCAGGCTCGCAGCCAGGCGGCGGTGTCCGGGGGGAGGGCGCCGACGGAGTCGAGGGGGCCGCTGGCGAGGAGGAGTTCGCCGTGGGCGGGGAGGGCGACGGGGCCGTCGGAGAGGTTGACGACGCAGGTCAGGCCGTGCGCGCGGGTGAAGGCGAGGACGCCGTCCTCGGCGGGGAGCCAGCTGAGCGGTCCGTCGCCGAAGCCGGGCACGGTACGGCGCAGTCCGAGGGCGGTGCGGTAGAGGGTGGGCATCGAGTCGGCGTCGGTGCTCTGCCGGTCGACGGCGTAGCGGGCCCAGTCGGCGGGCTGCGGCAGCCACGGTTCCTTATCGGTGCCGAAGCCGTACGAGGGGGCCTCGGCCTCCCAGGGGAGGGGCACCCGGCAGCCGTCACGGCCGGGGTCGGTGCCGTCGGCGCCGTGCACCTCCAGCTCGGAGAGCTGCGCGGCGGACCAGCCGGTGTTGGCGGTGATGTCGACCCGGACGAAGCGGGCCTGGGCGACCAGGCGATGGTGACGGTGTTCCCGGAGCCCGGGGTGAAGGCGTAGGTCGCCGAGGTCTTCAGGGTGGTGAAGGAGGAGTCGTACACGGTGGAGTTGCGGGTGCCGTTGGCGAAGTTGATGCCGTCGGCGTACGTGTTGCGGATCCGCATGCCGCTGAACTCCAGGCCGTCGCCCGGTCCCCACAGCTCCGGGATGTCGGAGTAGTCGCGGCCCACCCAGACGCCGACGTTGGCGTGCTCGATCCAGACGTTGGTGATCTTCGTGCCCTTGCCGAAGCGGCCGTTGAGGCCGACACCGCCCTCGGCGTTGCCGTCGCCGCCGCGGATGGCACCCGAGCCGAAGATGGCGATGTCCGAGATCTGCGTGTTGGCGTCGATGCCGAAGCCGAAGTTGCCCTCGTGCGGGTGGTTGATGCCGCCCGCGTCCTGCGACGGGGTCAGCGTGTAGAGCTGCGAGTGCCACATGCCCGCGCCGTGGATCGTGACGTCGCGGATGCCGACCTGGTTGTACTGCCCCGGTTCAGCGGGTCGTCGGTGAGGATCTTCTGCTCCTGCCGCCACTGCCCGGCCGGGATCCAGACGCAGGAGATCTCGCCCTTCTGGTCGGCGGTGACCGCGCGCTGGATCGCGTCGGTGTCGTCGAGCCCGTCGTTCGGCACGGCCCCGTACTCGGTGATGGAGACGCAGCCGGCCGGCTGGGCGCGGGCGGGGCCACCTGCTCCAGGTCGATCAGGTCGACCACGTAGTACGCGGCGCGGTCGTCGCTGTCGCGCTGGAGCCGGAAGCGGGTGCCCGGCGGGTAGGACCGGGCGAGCAGGGTGTGCGACTCGTCGAAGAGCCGGCGGGCGTCGCCGCCGGGTCGGTTGGTCAGGCCCTCCGGGTCGTCGGTGGTGCCGTACAGCCAGCTGTGCTTGGAGGAGAGGGTCACCTTCCGGACGAACACGTCGTTCGCGTAGAGGCTGAGGGTGGCCTCCTGGCCGCCGCCCGCCGCCGCGTCCGGGATGGAGTTGCGCACGGTCAGGGCATTGGCCTGGTCGACCGAGGTGAACTCGACGATCTGGCCGTTCGCGTCGAGGCGCACGGACCTGCGGCCCGAGGACTCGGTCGCGAAGTTGGTGTGCCGAAGGTGCGCAGCCGGTCCGAGGTGAGCAGGGTGCCCTGGTGGCGGGCGTCCTCGGCCTCGTACTCGGTGTACGGGACGGCGGCGCCGCGCCCGACGACCAGCGAGCGGGTGAAGACGTTGTTGTTCTCGTCGGTCTCGGTGACGGTGCCGGTGGCGTCGGCGGTCGCCGTGAGGGTGACCCCGCCGGAGGCGGCCGGCCAGGTGCCGGAGATCGGGACGTTCACGGTCTGGCCGGCGGCGACGGCGCCGGCCGTGCCCTGGAGGGTGGTCGTCCCCGCGGTGAGCCGGGTGACCGAGCCGGCGGGGACGGCGGTGGTGCCGCGGTTGAGTACGGCGACCGTGAAGGAGACCGGGGCGCCGACGGCCGGGGCGGAGGGGTTGGTGGTGATCCCGGTGACCATGAGGTCGGGGCCGGGGCTCTGGCCGACGGTCAGCTTGGAGGCGGCGGTGCGGCTGTTGTTGGTGTCGTCCAGCTCCGCGACCGTGTTCGCCGGGTCGGCGACGGCGGAGACGGTGTAGGCGCCGACCGGGCGGCGGCCGACGGGGATGGCGACGGTGGTGGAGGCCCCGGCCGGGAGGGGGGCGGCCTGGGCGGTGCCCGCGACGGCCCCCTCGACGCTGACGTCGACGGTGGCGGCGGGGGCCGCGACGGTGCCCGCGTTGCGAACGGTGGCCCGGACGGTGACCGCGTCGGTCTCGGTGGGGGCGGCCGGGGTCCAGGTGAGGTCGGTGACGACGAGGTCGGGGGCAGGGGCGGCGGTGCCGAGGACCTGGAGCTCGGCGATCTGGGCGCCTGGGGCGCCGGTGTTGGACTGGAAGGCGAGCCGCACGTCGGCGACACGGCCGGTGACCGGCACGGTCACCGTGTTCTGCCCGCTGGACGGGCTGAACGCGTAGTCGGCCCGCGGCTTGAGGGTGGTGAAGGCGGTGGCGCCCGCGGCACGGCCCAGGACCTCGAAGGACTGGGTGCGCGGGCCCCACGCCTGGTCGGGGTTGAGCTTGACCACGACGCCCTCGACGTCGGCGTCCGCGCCGAGCTTCACGGTGAGGCTCGCGGGGAAGCCTGCCGACTCCCAGTAGGTGGCGGTGGAGCCGTCGTTGGCGTTCGCGGCCTGGTAGTTCTGGGTGACGGAGGTCGCCTCGATCGCCTTGCCCCGGGCCAGGTCGGTGCCGCCGACGGGCGGCTCGACGGTGCCCGGCTCGCCGTACACCTCGACGGTGGAGAGCTGGGCGGCGTTCCAGCCGGTGTTGGCGGTGATCTGGACGCGCAGGTACCTGAGCTGACTGCCGCTCAGGGTGAGGGAGACGGCGTTCGCGGCGGCCGGGTCGAAGCGGCGGGCCTGGGTGCCGGCCAGGGTGGTGAAGGCGCTGCCGTCGGTGGAGCCGAGGACGGCGAGGTTCTGGTCGCGCGCCTCCCAGCCGGTGGGCAGTTCGAGGACGACGCGGTCGACGCGGACGGCCGCACCGAGGTCGACCTGCGCCCACTGCGGGAAGGCGCCGGCCGGGCCCTCCCAGTAGCTGGCCTGGCTGCCGTCGGTGAGGCTGGCCGCCGGGTAGGCGCCGAGGGCTCCGGAGGCGGTGGCGGGTCTGCCGCGCGCGAGGTCGGTGTCCGCCGCGGTGGCGGCCTGCGCGGGGACGGCCATCAGCCCGAGGGCGATCAGGGCCGCCATCAGCAGCCCCATCGCCAGTCGTCGTCCGTGCACAATGACTCGCAATCTTTTGAGTAATCTAGTCAATGTTTTGCGGATTCTGGTGCACAGGTTTCTACTGGATGACGACGCTGTCAACGGAACGGACAGGGAAATGGCAAAGGCACCGCTCCCCTGGCCGCCCGGAGGACGACAGGAAACGGTGCCTTTGAGGAGGAAGCGGTACGGTGCTCCCGCTAGCGGGCCGGCGGCGCGGTGGACCCGCGCACCACGAGCTCGGGCTCGAAGAGCAGCTCGCCCGGGTGGGAGTGGACCCCCTGGATCTGGGAACAGAGCAGCTCGACGGCGGCCCGCCCCATCGCCTCGATGGGCTGCCGGACGGTCGACAGCGGCGGCTCGGTGCAGTTCATGAAGGCGGAGTCGTCGAAGCCGACGACCGAGACGTCCTGGGGGACTCGCAGCCCGCGGCGGCGGGCGGCCCTGATCGCCCCGAGGGCGAGCGGGTCGCTGGCGCAGACGATGCCGGTGACGCCCTGCTCCAGAAGGCCGTTGGCAGCGGCCTGCCCGCCTTCGAGGGAGAAGATCGAGCGCACGATCTGCTCGTCGGGCAGCGGGGTGCCGGCCGCCTCGGCCGCCGCGCGCGCGGCCTGCAGCTTGCGCCCGGAGGGCACGTGGTCGGCGGGGCCCAGGAGCAGGCCGATCTTCTCGTGGCCGAGCGACACCAGGTGGCGCCAGGCCTGTTCGACGGCGACGGCGTCGTCACAGGCGACGCAGGGGAAGTCGAGGCCCTCGATGGATGCGTTGATGAGGACGACCGGGATGTTGCGCTCGGCGAGCTGGTGGTAGTGGTCGTGCGGGGCGCCGGCCTGCGCGAACAGTCCTCCCGCGAACACGACGCCGGAGACCTGCTGCTGGAGGAGCAGGTCCACGTAGTCGGCCTCGGAGACACCGCCCTTGGTCTGGGTGCAGAGCACGGGGGTGAGCCCCTGCTGGGCGAGCGCGCCGCCGATGACCTCGGCGAAGGCCGGGAAGATGGGGTTCTGCAGTTCGGGGAGCACGAGTCCGACGAGCCGGGCGCGCTCGCCCCTGAGCTGGGTGGGTCGCTCGTAGCCGAGGACGTCGAGGGCGGTGAGCACCGACCGTCTGGTCGCCTCGGAGACCCCGGGCTTGCCGTTGAGGACACGGCTGACCGTAGCCTCGCTGACCCCCACCTTCTTCGCCACCTGAGCAAGTCGTCGCGTCATACACGCAAGAATAGCGCAAGCATCGCAAGAGAATGACAGTCAGTTGCAGTTCTCGCGCAAACCGGGAGCGAGACGGCAGGGGTGCCGACGACGGTGGGCCTCCGGCAACGCGGGACCCGTGATTCCCTCCACCTCGGCGCTCCGCGGACGGGGGCGGAGACCGACGCGCCACAGTCCTGACCTCGATGCCGGGGCACGCGGCTCCCGGATGACGGCTGCACGAACCAGCCCACAGGCAGGTCGATTCAGATCAACACTTTGTGGTGTCTGTCCACGTCGAGATGTCTGCGGCACCCCGACAGACTGCTTCTTCCCGGTCTCGGGCGAGCTTCCGGCAGGTCGCTGCGACGTCCGGCGCTCCGTCCGGGTCCACGAGCGCGTCCTGCACCCCGGTCTGCAACCAGTCACTCTGGTTGTCGTCAGCCTCGGCAACCGCAAGAGCGATGAGCCTCACGGCGGCCACCGTCCCCACCCGGGCCAGGGCCTCCGCGGTCTGTCGAGTCACGGCCGTGTCCTCGACGTCCAGCAGCAGCCCCAACAGCGCGTCCGCAGCCTCGGGCACATCAGCGAAGGAAGCGAGGTCACGCCCGGCACGCACACGTTGCGTCCACGAAGGAGACGACGCCTCGGCCAAGACCGCCTCCCACCCACTCGTCATCTCTGGCACGACCAGACGATGTCATGCCCCACGAAGAAGACCGAATCTCGGCCCGAAGCCGCCCACACGCTCGACGATGAATCGGGCCCGGTGTCTCCATCTCCACCCGTCGTTCCACCCGTGGGTCCAGGTGCGAAGGGCGCCGGATCGGCAGGCTTGAGGCATGACAACGACCGACTGGATCACCGACATCGCCCTCGTCCTCGTCGTCTTCCGGCAGATGCGGGAAGGCCGAATCGACCTGAAGACCTTCCTGATTCCGCTCGGGATCGTGGCCTTCGTGGCCCACACCTACCTCGACACGGTCCCCACGGCGGGCAACGACCTCGTGCTGATCGGCGCGCTGACGACCGTGGGCGCCGCTCTCGGTGTCGCAGGTGGTGTCTACACCCGCATCCGCGTCGCCGGTGAGCACCTGCTGATCAAGGCGGGCGCGGTCTCCGCGATCCTGTGGGTCGCCGGCATGGGCGCCCGCATGGGCTTCCAGGTGTGGGTCCAGAACGGCGGTGCCGACGACGTCGCCCGGTTCAGCGTCACGCACCACATCACCGGCGACCGGGCGTGGGTCGCGGCCTTCGTCCTGATGGCGCTGACCGAGGTCGTCACGCGGCTCGTCACGATCTTCGTCCGCAGCCGGATGGTCGCCCACCAGCAGCCTCCCGCCACGGCGACGCGTCCCGCGCCCGCCCTCGACCGTACGGCCTGACCGTGGGCTATGGTCGCGCCGTGCCCAAAGCCCAGAGCCTCCCGGATCACGGGCCGTCCCCGTACCAAGGGGCCGGCCCCCGGCCGATTCCCGGTCAGGACCCCAAGGTCCAGCGGGCCCTGACCGTCTTCGTCATCGTCGCGGCGTTCTGGACGGTCCGGCCGGTGGGCCCGAGCGGCCGGGGGCTGGTGGTAGTCGTCCTGCTCCTGATCAACTCCATCGCCCTGGCGGCACGGCACCTGCCGGAGGACTGGATTCCGCCGCGCCTCGCCCTGGTCTGGCTGACCCTGGGCATCGTGGCGGCGGCGGCCCTGATCGGCGTCAGCAGCACCGGTACCAGCTACCTCTTCGCCTACTTCCTCGTCGGTCACATCGGGGTCCGCCTCGAACCCCGGCAGTCGCTCACCCTGGCAGCCCTGTGCAGTCTGCTGTGCGGCGGCGTCCTGTACTTCCGCCTCGGCCCCGGCCACAATCTGTTGCCGTGGACCCTCGGCCTGACCACCGGTGCTCCCGTCCTGGTCGGCATCCTCAACCGCAGCCGCCAGCGGGCTTTCGTCGCGGCCATCTCGGCGGCCGAGTCGGCGGAGCGGGCAGCGCGGGCCGAGGCCAGGACCGCTGTACTGACCGAACGGAGCCGGATCGCCCGTGACGTCCACGACGTCCTGGCCCATTCCCTGGCGGGCATCAACATGCAGCTGGAGCTGGCGGACGCGCTGATCGATACCGGCGACCTGGACCGGGTCCGCGAGGCGAACCAGAAGGCGCACAGCATGGTCAAGGAGAGCCTGAAGCAGGCGCAGTGGACCGTGCACGCGCTGCGCGAGGACGCACTGCCGCTTGTCGAGACCCTCACAGCGATGCTGGACACCTCCGGCCACCACGACGCGCTCACCGTTGCCGGGACCGTCCGCGAGGTCCCGTCCCGCGTGACCCAGAACCTGCTGCGGATCGCCCAGGAGTCGCTGACCAACGCGGCCCGGCACGCGCCCGGCGGCGCGGTGCGTGTGGAGCTGACGTTCGGCACCGCGTCGACGGCACTGAGTATCCGCAACGGTCCGGCGACCCGTACCGTGAGCACGGGCACCGGCAGCGGAATGGGGCTGATCGGCATGCGCGAGCGGGTTGCCCTCCTGGAAGGGACGATCACCGCCGGCCCGGTCACCGAAGGACCGGACGCGGGCGGGTGGCAGGTGGAGGCAGTGATCCCGGGATGAACGAATCCACGCAGGACGTGAGGCGGCTGCACGTGGTCGTGGCCGACGACCAGGCTGCGGTGCGCGAGCCGCTGGCCGCGGTCCTCGACCTGTCCGAGGACATCGAGGTCGTCGCGGCGGCGGCCGACGGGACCGAAGTGCTCGCGGCGGTGGCGGCGGGGCCCGTGGACGTGGTCCTGATGGATCTGCGCATGCCCGGCATGGACGGCACCGAGGCGACCCGGCGGCTGACGGAGGAGCACCCGGAGGTAGCGGTGGTCGTGCTGACCACCTTCGCCGACGACGACTCGATCCTGGCCGCGCTGAGTGCCGGGGCGCGGGGCTACCTGACGAAGAACGCGGGGCGTCAGGACATCGCCCGCGCGATCCGCGCCGCCGCCGCGGGACAGTCCGTCCTCGACCGCGAGGTACAGGACCGACTCCTCGCCACCGTCCGTACGAAACCCACGCCGCCCGGGCAGCCGCTGCCCGGGGACATCACGCCCCGCGAACGCGAGGTGCTCACCCTGATCGGCCAGGGCCTGCCGAACCGGGCGATCGCCGAGAAGCTGTTCATCAGCGAGGCCACGGTCAAGACTCACATCAACAACCTGTTCGCCAAGGCGGACATCAAGGACCGCGCCGACGCCGTCCGCCGGGCCATCGCGGCGGGCCTCGCCTGAGCCCACCCGCCCGCTCCTGCGGGTCGTCGACGGCCCGTAGCGCCGGCTTCTCCGGCGTTACGGAGGGCCGGTCAGCGGTCTCCTTCCGGAACCATCAACCTCTCCTTGCGGTTCGGCACAGCGGAGCCGGGGTTGAACCGGCCGACGTGGCTCGCCGCCAGGGGACGCAGCATGGGAAGGAGTGTCGTGCAGAGGAAGAGGATGCTGGTCCACGTCCACTGTCCGGGAGTGGTGGCTTCTTCCATGATGGCGGCCCACCAGTAGTACCCGGGTTCCGAGGGCGGGTGGCCGAAGAACATGCGGACGGTGGTCAGGACGACGGGCGGAAGCCAGGCCAGGGCGGGGCCGGCCAGACTGACAGTAGTGACCGTCAGCGAGGTGTACAGGAGGAGGTTGAGGGCGAGATCGGGACGCCAGGCGTGGACGCCCACCCAGCCCCTGATCGTGATCAGAGGGCCGCTCCTCATGCTGATTCCAGCCTGCATGCCGCGTAGTCGTTCTTGATGCCCTGGGCTTCCTTGGGTGTCAGGATCCGTGCGGGTTCGGGGAACTGGTGCGGGTCTGCCTTGATGTCTGCTGTGTGCAGGAGGGTGAGGTACAGGGAGGACTCCCGCTGCCAGTACGTGGGCCCTGGTCCTGGCTCCTCGTAGAGAGCGGAGCAGTGGAGGGGGCGGACGAGGGCGGAGGTGATCTCTTCGATGCTCAGCGTGTCCGTGGAGTGGGCGTCGGCGGGGATCTCCAGGCCGATGGCACGTGGGGACTGCACCCGGTGGGTGCGGCTCAGTTCCTCGATGCGTTCGGGGACCAGGGCGTCGTATCCGTGGGAGCGGGCGGCGTCGGTGAGCGTTGTCACGTGCTGGACGATCTGGTCGCGGAACCTCTGGTGCTCGGGCTAGAGGCACGCTGCAGGTGCCGAGGCGGTGCAGTCGGCGGGTGTCTCGGCGTTCGCGAGGAGTCGCCGGCTCGGAAGGACGTACTGGCCGGCGACGACCACCGCGGAGATCAGGGCGAGTGCGGCCGTGCCACCGAGGGTGAGGACCCTGCGACCGGATCGCAGACGCACCGGCAGCAGAATCATCAAGGCACCGGTGAGCAGGAAGAGAGCGGCCTGTGCCAGGAGGTAGCCGGGTGCGTATCGGTGGCCGAGGCGGGAGACGGTCGCGCCGTCGAGGGCGAGGGGTTCGAATCGGCCGGTGCTTCCTTCACCGAGAAGGTGGATGAGGGTGAAGGCGCCTACGGCTGCGGTGGCTCCGGCGAGAAGAGGGCTGGCGAGGCGGCCGATGGCGGATCCGAACGCCACGTACCAGCAGACGGCGAGGCTCTGGACGAGGACGGCGCCCGCGAGGCCGAACCGGTGGGGGCTGCCGGGCACGCCGCTGACCGCGATGGCTGCGGCGATGGTGACGAGGTGGACCGCCGGCACGGGCCCGGCGCACCATGCGGCGGCCCGGAGATAGGGCCGGTACGGCCTGCTGGTGGCCAGGACGAGGTGGATGCTGCCGGCGCGGGACAGCCGGGAGGCGTCGACGGCTGCAGCGCCGGCGAGCAGAGGGCCGACGATGAAGAGCGCGATGGCGAACCAGTCCACGGTCCACAGGGTTTCGCCGCGCCAGGGCATGCCGTGCTGGAGGAAGTTCATGACCTCCAGGACGGTGACGGGAACAACCGTCCAGGGGCCTAGGAGGGTTTTGAGGGCGTAGCGCAGGGACGGGGTCACTCAGGGCCGCCCATCAGGGTCGCGATGGCCCGTTCCAGGTCGGTGTCCCCGGGGGCGTCGGGATCGGCTCTTGCTTCGAGGGTGGGAAGGTCGCCGTCGAAGGCGACGTCACCGCCGTGGAGGATGACGACACGGTCCGCCAGGCCGCGGACATCCTCCACCAGGTGGGTGGAGACGATGACGATCCGGTCGCAAGAAACCGCCGTGATCGTCTCGCGCGGCGCGAATCCGCTGCCGTGGATCAAGACCGACCGTGGGTTCGTCGAGCAGGAGCATGGCCGGGTTGTGGATCAGGGCCTGGGTGATCCCGAGGCGGCGCGCCATGCCTCCGGAGAGGGTGCGGATCCTGCTGGTCCTGCGATCGGTGAGGTGCGTCAGCGCGAGGGCATCGGTCACCGCTTCCGGGCGCAGCTTCGCGGGAATCCGGTGCACCCAGGCGACGTAGTGCAGGAACTCCTCGCACGTCGCCCCGGGTGGGAGTTCAGGGTCCTGCGGGAGATAGCCCAGGGACACGGTCCGTTCCGCGGCGTTTCCTGCTTGGAGGCGCAGTGTTCCGGACGTCTGTCTCTCCAGCCCTGCGGCGAGCCGGAAGAAGGTGGACTTCCCGGCGCCGTTCGGCCCCACCAGGCAGGTCACGCCCTCGGATACGTCCGGGGACAGCGGGCCGAGCCGGAACGCACCCCCGTACGCCTTCACCAGTCTGTCGCATGTCAGATGATGCCGGCTCACTTCTCGCTCCCCTGGTCGATCACTGAGACAACGGTGCGCACCGTGCACACGTCACGTGCTGCCGACGGAAGAGATACGGCTTCCCTCGGGCGCGGTGAAGGACGTGGTGCGCCGGCTGCGCGGGGGCTGCTGCGGCCGGCCTGCACAGGGGGTCAGTACTTGTCGCCGCCGTCGGTGTACGACCATCCGGTCAGCGGGTCCGGCCGCCACGGGACGTCCAGGCCGGCGCGGACCTTGCCGCGCACGTAGTCGGCTTCGTTGTGGACACCGGTGGACGCGGACTTGTACACGTACGACCTGCTGCTGTGGTGGGCCGTCTCCGCGCTGGCGTGATCCCGGTACTGCTGCGTACAGGTCATGTACTTGCTGGCCTGGATGCGGTACCCGGTGTTCACCTGTGTTCCGAGCTCGACGTACACCCTGTGGTCATCGGCGTTCGTCAGCTTGCTGTAGCTCATCAGCCGGGAGCTTGTGCCGTTCGAGGAGTTGTACACCTTCCAGGCGCCGTAGGCGTACCCGTGCTTCCGTAGCCGGACACCTTGAGAGGGGTGCTGATGCCGTTCCAGGACGGAACGGTTCTCCGAGGAAGATCTGAGGTCGAGTCAGCACTCGTGAACGCCGCAACGGGGGCTGTGGCTCTGTTCATGAGTTTCGGCTCTGACACAACTTCTGTGAAGCCACACCACCCGGGTTTGTGTCTGCTTCAGGCCAAGCCTCTGACCTGCCGTTTCCCGGCGTGCTCCGGCCTCGGACACCGAGCTTCGACTCGACACCACAGAAGTTGTGCCAGAGCCCGAGTTTCGACAGCACCCGGCGCCGCCAGGAGCGGAAGTGCAGGCAAGCTGGCGGACATCTCGGAGGTCCGGACGAGCCCCGATCCGCACCTCGGTGCCTTCCTTCGAAGGTGAGCTCCTGACATGGCGGACGCGGGCGTCTACCAGCGAGGATGCCGTGCATGACCACAGGCCATAACCTCACCCCGCTCCGCTCGACGCGCCCGGCCCCACTCGTCTTCGGCGCGGGAGCGGCGATCGGGGTGCTGGGCGGGATGATCGGGTTGGGCGGCGCGGAGTTCCGCCTGCCGCTGCTGATCGGCCTGTTCGGGTTCGCCGCCCTGTCGGCGGTGATCCTGAACAAGGCGATGAGCCTGGTCGTGGTCCTGGTCGCGCTGCCCGCCCGGCTTGCAGCAGTCCCGGCCGCCGAGGTCGCCGCCCGCTGGCCCGTCGCCGTCAACCTCCTCGCCGGCAGCCTGCTCGGCGCCTGGGCCGGAGCGTCCTGGGCGGTCCGGATGCGGTCCGCGACCCTCTACAAGGTGCTGGCCGCCCTCATGGTCTTCATGGCCGCCGCCCTGGTCCTCACCCACACCGCCGCCCTGGGCGCCCTCGACCTGCCGCTCTGGGCTCAGATTCCCGCCGGCGTCGCCGCCGGGTTCGGCATCGGGGTGGTCGCCGCGATCATGGGAGTGGCCGGAGGCGAGCTGCTGATCCCCACGATCGTGCTGCTGTTCGGCGAGGCCATCAAGACCGCCGGGAGCCTGTCTCTGCTGGTCTCCCTGCCCACCATGCTCGTCGCCTTCGCCCGCTACAGCCGCGACGGCAGCTTCGCCGTCCTCGGCGCCAACATCCGCTTCACCGCCCTCATGGCCGCGGGCTCCATCGCCGGAGCCGTGCTCGGTGGGCTCCTCCTCGGCGTCTTCCCCGACGCCGTCCTCATCCCTGCCCTCGCGGTGATTCTGCTCGTCTCCGCAGCCAAGCTCGCCCGCCATGACTGAGCGGTCGGGCGACTCCCCATCTCATGAACACCGACTTCCTCACCCGACTCCCCGTAGACAAAATGACCGAGGTCCTGGACAGCGCCGCGACCGCGATCGACCGACTCGGCGGCCACGCCACCACGCCCCGCACATCCGTCGTCATCACCTCGACCCGCTCCAACACGACCTGACGGCCGCAGACATCGGGCGCCGCCGGGTGCCGGCAGACCGGCGGGCCCGGCGACGTCCCCGGAGCGGGGACGCCTGTGCAGTGCTGCAGAGACTCAGGCCGCATGGTGGGGGCGGAGGTGAAGCTGTGAGGCGGGGCGGCTGCGTCAGTCCTTCGTGTGCTGGTCGAAGGTGAACAGGGCCAGGTCTCGGCCCTCGCCCTTGTTGATCCGTGAGCCGGCGATGGCGGTCTGGAGCTGAGCCCTGTTCAGGGGCTTGCCCGAGTTGGACTCGACGGCGGCTATCACGGCTTTGGTGAACAGGACGCCCGCCGCCTGCGAGGGCAGATAGCTCGTCTTGCGCAGGTGGGCGTACTCCGGGCTGTGCTTCTTGGCCTCCGCGTCGATGGTGGCGGGGTTCTTGACACGCACCGGACCGCCGCTTCCGCGACCCCGGTTGACCTTCGTGGTGCTGAGGCCGGCGAGGGAGTTGGTCAGGTCCGTGATCGACAGGTCCCGCTTGAGGATGGCGACCTGCGTGGGGATGGCCGCGGCAAGCGGGGCGGGGGCGGGCTGTCCCGAGGGCTGGGTCGTGGCCTGCTGCTGGTCGCGCAGGTCCTGGGGCTCGGGCTGGTGCATGTGGGCCGTGACACTCGGCTGTCCGCCGACGGTGATGAGGCCCGGGTTGTTCGGCACGAGAGCGGCCGTCTCGATGTGGCCGCCCAGGGTTCCCGAGTACTGGCGGACGAGGGCGTTCGGCCGGCCGGTGACCGTGGTGTGCGGGGCGCCGGGCGTGTTCGTGGGATCCATGACCATGCCCTGGGCGTCCGCGTGGGTCGGGGCGAGGTTCCGCAGATGGGCGCCGTTGGTCAGGGTGGTGAGCGGCAGGGGCTGCGGGAGTCCGGTCTGGGCGTCGGGCATGCCTTCGACCTTTCCCTTCCACTGAGTGGGGACCCAGCGCCGGAAGGTGACCCTCTCGGCGGCCAGCGCGACCTGGTTCGCCTGGGGCATGGCGTTGAAGTGCAGCTTGGTGATGACTCCGGCGTCCACGATCTGTTGGCCGGTGCGCACATAGGTGTGTCGGAGTAGTCCACGTCCACCTTGTAGGTGAACGGGTGGCCCCCGTGCATGAGGTGCTCGGGAAAGCTCTCCCAGCCGCGCATGAGGCCCTGGTTGAAGTGCTTGCTCTCCTGGGGCGCGAGGTTGCCGTGGATGTCGGCGTCCTGGCCCTCCATCAGCGTGTGCTCGATGAGATGGCCGCCGTCGTAGGCCTGGGCGCGGGAGGGGCGGTCGAACAGGCCGCGTTCCATGACGCCGAAATGGCCGTACGGGGAGATCACGCTGTTGTTGCGGTTGGAGCCGTCCGCCTTGCGGGCCGAGGCCGGGTCGATCGCGGCGGTGACGCTGCCGGCGCGGGCGTAGGTGTCCGGGTAGTCGCCGGGCTTCTTGAGGTTGAGCCCGGGGAACTCGTACTCCTCTTGGAGACCGGCGGCCGTGAAGTAGGGCTTGAACGCCTTGCCGAGCGTCTTGATGGGGCTTTGCGCGTCCTGCTCGCGCGGGCTGACCGACGTGAACACCGACTTCCGCTGGATCTGCGGCTCCCGGGTGTCGTGGCCGGTGCCGGAGTCGGTGGCGGGCTCCCGCGCGGCCCGCTGTACGGGCGCCGCCCCGCTCATCGCGCGCGTCGCGTTCGTCTCCGCTTCCCGCTCGAAGCGGTCGGACGGGTCGCTCGTCTTCAGGCCCGAGCCGTTGTCGGTGCCCGCGACCGGGCCTTGGCGCTGCTGGATGACGTGGGTGAGTTCGTGGGCGAGGGTGTGGCGGTCCGCGCCGCCCTCGCCGATGACGACGTGGCTGCCGGACGTGTAGGCGCGGGCGCCCACCTCGGCGGCGGAGGCCTTGGCAGCGGAGTCGGTGTGGATCCGTACGTCGGAGAAGTCGGCGCCGAGCCGGGCCTCCATGTCCGTGCGGTGGCGACGTCGAGCGGCTGCCCGGCGGACCGCAGGACGTCGTGGACGGCGGACCGCTGCACCTGCGCGGGCTGCTCGTGGCCGCAGCCGGCGCCGTGCCGGTGCTGCTCCTGGCCTGCGGGGGCGTGCCCGGCCTGGCGGAGGAGCTGGACGACGGCGGCGTTCCCGGCGGTGCCGTGGAGGGCGAGGAGCCGTTGCAGCGCCGTGTCCGGGGTGGACCGGGCGGCCCTTGCGGGGCTGCTGTGGGGGCCCGTCGCCCGGGTGTTGTCGCGGTCGTGCACGGCGGCCTCTTCCTCCAGGGATTCCGACCCCTCCTGCCTACAGGACGGGCGGGTCGCGCGGCAGGTGCCGGAGGGCAGTGTGGGAGGGCCGGGAGGGCCGGGAGGGCAGACTTCCGTGGTGCGAAGCAGCGACGTCACGTTCGCGAGGGCTCGCCCGGCCTGACCGCACAGGCGAAGCCACGGTTCTCCGTCCCGTTCCGCTGCCGGGCCGACGGGACACGTCCCATCGGCGAGGCCGGACGCGTCCTGACGCGGGAACAGCCCCTGGCACACACATGACCTGCTGTCCCGAGGTACCGAGCGTGTCGCGACCGTCTCTGAGACGTCACGTCACATCCCAGGGACACGGGCTTCTGGAGCGAGCCCGATTCGACGTGCCAAGGTCCTCACCAGACACGGCCGTCGGCTGCACGGACACGCGCCGGCAGAGGGCCGATCTCCCCGGCCTGTCGCCCCCCCCCACCACCAAGGAGCTCCCATGGCATTCAGCACCACGATCAAGCGCGCAGCGGTCATTGCCGCATCCACGCTCACGTTGGCACTGGGCGTGACCGGCACCTCGCACGCCCTCACCCGCGACGGTGACGACCCCAATGCCTCCGGCTGCTCGTCCGACGCGTACACGGCCAGAGAGGCGCACATCCTGGACCGTGACGGCCGGACGATCATCGGCGTCGTGGAACTGCGCTACAGCCCCTCCTGCCGCACCACCTGGGTGCGTATCCAAGGCGACCAGCCTGACCTGCGCGGTTACGTGCAGAGGACACAGGACCATGCGGTGCAGCGCTGCGGCTCCTCCCAGTGGAGTGGGAGCCTCGGCCAGTACTACTGCTTCAGCCCGATGCTCAACGACGCCGGCTACACCTCTTACGCCTACGGATACGCCGTCAAGAACGGAGTCATGAGCAACGAGGCAGTGACCACCACCTACTGATCCCCTCCCTCGTGGCGCGGCATCCCGCTCCCGTCCCACCGCCGTCCTAGGACGGATGAGGCTTCTGCCGTACGCCCTCAGGCCTGCACAGCTATCGGCGGCCGTCCTGCCGCTCCCCACCGTTCTCGTCGCAACACGGCGACCGCGGCCTCCCGGTCGCACCGGACCATCCGCGGACCGAAGCGTCCGGCGCTCTTTCCCCACCACCCGGAGGACCGCCACATGCTCCTCAAGCGAGCAGCCATGACAGCCATCACCGCCGTCTTCACCGCCGTACTCGCAGTGACGTGCGGTGGAACCGCCAACGCGAGCGGCTATGACTGGGCGGACCCCATCGGCTCCGGCTGTTCCAACGACGCTTACACCGCCAGATCATCGGCGCTGCTGGACAACGACGAACAGATCGGCACCATCGAACTGCGTTACAGCCCCACCTGCCGCACGGTGTGGGCCCGCGTGTACTCGCAGGGTCCCGAGCTGTGGGACCCGGTGAAACGCAAGCAGGACTCCGCCACGGCCTTCTGCGAAAACGCCCAGTGGTCCGCCACGAAGGGCCAGTACTACTGCTACACCGCCATGCTCAACGACGCCGGATACCTCTCCTACGCCGAGGGCTACGCCACCGCGAGCGGTCGCTACGGCTGGGACCAGACCATCACCGGCTCCTACTGACGCCGAACGCAACCACCCATCATCCGCGGCCGGTTCTCCTGGACCGCCGCACAATCCCCCGGGAGCATCCATGCGTGTGCCCACGATCGTCAAGCGGACGGCCGTTCTCGCCGTCGTGTCCGCCTCCTTCGCCACCGGCTTCACCGGCTCGGCGTCCGCCGCGGGCTACGACGGTCAGGATCCGATCACCTCCGGCTGCTCCGCGAGCGCCATAACCGCCGCCTCCACTGCGCTGTACGCGAAGGGCGCCCGGGTCGGCACCGTCGAACTGCGCTACAGCACCGCCTGCCGGACCACCTGGGTCCGTGTCTACTCGGACGGCCCGGGCGTCGGTGGTTACGTCAATCGCAACCAGGACGGCGCCACCCAGTGGTGCGGCGGCCCGAGCATCGCGTCCAACGGCCAGGAGTACTGCTTCAGCCCGATGCTGAACGACGCGGGCTACACCTCCTACGCCGCCGGCCACGCCTCGGACAGCACCGGCTACAACGACTCCGGCACTCACACCACGTCCTCGTACTGAGCTCCGCGCCGACGCGAGGGGTGCCGCACGGCCGCATGGCCCCGCCCCTCGCGCCGGCGCCCGGCCGTACCGGCCCCCCGGACCCGTCCCGTAACAGGATGTGCCGGAGCGTGCTGACAGCAGAGCTATTCGGTCGTTCGGCAACGCCGCGGGGTGCCGTGCCAGGCGTCACGAACCTGTCTGTGATCGGCAGACCGGGTACGGACCGGCGTGCAGTGGCGGGACCTGCCCGAACGGTTAGGGCCGTGGAAGGCCGTCTACGAACGGCACCGGCTGTGGTAGGCCGACGGGACGTGGGAGCGTCTACTTCAGCAGGTCCAGGCCGCGGTGTCAAAGGGGGTCGAAGGGCCAGAAAATCAGGACGGAACAGCATGGCAGAGTCTGCACGCCCGCCTACGCAAAGGCCCACGCGGCGGGCGGCCACACGGCTTCGACGAACAGCGGTACAAGAAACGCAACACCGTCGAGCGAGCCATCAACCGGCTCGAGCAGCACCGGGCGGTAGCCACCCGCTACGACAAGCGCCGCTACGTCTACCTCGGCAACGCAGCCGCAGCAGCCCTCACCATCTGGCTCCGAACATGAGCGACCTGGCAGTCCCTAGCGCGCAAGCGTGTCGAACCAGCGCACGATCTGGGGCCCCGCCAGCTTGAAGGACCCGTTGTGGTCGGCCTTTCCGTGGTCGACCACGGGGGCCGTCACGCCGTTGCGGGCCAGATCAGCCGCGCAGCTGATGGAGTTGGCGATCGCCACGTCCGTGTCGCCGGCCGCGCTGTGCAGCCGTACGGGCACCTCGGGCTTCCAGTCGCAGGTCCCGTCCTGCGCCTCGAGCGCGGCCAGCAGGCCGCCGTCCGGGCGCCGCAGCCGCTCGTAGAAGCCGTCGGTCAGCAGCTCCTTCACCGAGCCGGGCAGCTTCGTGACGATGTCCTCCTCGGTGTGCCGGGTGTCGAAGAGTTCCTCCACGTACCCCGCGTACGGCTGCCGGAAGGCCTCGGCCGGGTTGTCGTAGACGGGGTGTAGCCGGTTCTGCGCGGTGAGGAAGTACGACATGTAGAAGACACCGCTGATGTCGTTGACGCGGCCGTCGAGCAGGGCGGGGATCTCGGCGCCCTGCAAGTCGTACGGTCCGGCGACCGGCGCGAGCGCCCGCAGCCGGAAGTGCCGGTCCGCGCCCCGCGCCAGCTCGCGGCCCAGCGCCATGGCGACCTGGCCGCCTTGTGAGAACCCGGTGCCGTACACGTCTCCGGTGAGCGGCCTGCCAAGCGCACGCGCGGCGGTCCGGGAGGCCCGCAGCATGTCGAGCGAGGCGGAGACGGAGGAGGCGGTGTCCATGTAGGGGTGGAGGCCGGGGCCCTTGCCGAGCCCGAGGTAATCGGGTGCGGCGACGGCGCGGCCCGCGGCGGCGTGCAGATAGGGCGCGTAAAGCCCGAAGTCCTCGGCGACGGACGGCGCGTAGTCGCGGTGGACCATCGTGCCGTGCGTGTCGGCCACCAGGTCGAGCCGGCGCTCGCCACCCTTGGGAAGCACCAACAGGCCGGTGGCAGTGGTCGGTTCGCCCCGAGGCGTCAGGGTCCGGTACGTGAGGCGGTAGCCACGCACACCGTGGCGCACGGTCGCCGGGTCGATGTCGGCGCCCTTGAGGAACGCGGCGACCTCGGCCCGGCTCAGGTCGGCGACGGGAGTGACACCGAGAAGGGCCCCGCGCCCCATGCTCTGCTGGACCGGGCGGGGTTCGGGCGCCGCGACCGCCGGGGTGGCGGCAAGGGCGGCGAGGACGACGGCGGTCGCGGCGGCCAGGGGCTGGCGTACTCGCCTGCGCCGCATGGCCTGTCGGAAGCGGGTGCGGGTCGTGGTGTGGGTCATGGCGACGACGCTACGGAGCCGTTGGTCACCGGGACATCCGACGGTCCCCCGGCCAAGGGTGCGGCCAGCCCCACCCCGGAACCGGGGAATCCCCCGGGCGGAGGCGGGTTGGGCCGGCGTCCGGCTGTGTACTCCGCGACCCATGAGCCGAACGCCGAGCCCGCCCGCGGAGATGGAGCCCGTCGTGGCCGTACTCCTGGGCCGGGCAAGGGAGCTCCGGGACGGTACGGCGTGGCGGGTGAGGGCCGAGATCCCGTGCTACGGCGGCGACGAGGCCGTCTTCGAGCGGCTCGCCGACGCCTGCCGCCCCAACGCCGAACTCGCCTTCGGCAAGCTCACAAGCGCCGCTACGTCTACCTCGGTACCGCAATCGCAGCAGCCCTCGTCATCTGGTTCCGAACGTGATCGCCCGGACAGGTCCCAGCGCCTGCTGCCAGGCGGCGGCCCAGGAGCCGGTGATGGGACAGGCGCTGCCTCTGCGGGCAGGGCGGGGCAGGTGGGTGTGCCCTGCGGGTCGTCAGCGGCGCCGGCCGTGGCCGGGCAGTCCGGCGGGGATCGCGTACACGCTGGAGCCGCTCCTGCCAGTGACCGGCTTCGCCCACCCGCGGCTCGGAGCGGGCGGCACCAGGCGCAGCAGTCCGTCCACGACGGGGCGAACGGCGGGGGCCTGCAGCGGTTCTCCGGACAGCGGGCACTGCTCGCCTTCGGGCATGAGGTGCTGGGCGAGGGCCTTCCTATAGGTGACGCGGGCCCAGGCGCCGCAGGCGCACTCGTAGCTGTTCTCCAGCTCCTTGACGGGCAGGACCACTTCCCTGGACTTCGGGCAGAGGCCCGGCCGGCTGGGGGTCGGGTGCTCGTAGAGGCAGCCGCTGCGCAGGCTCGCCTTGGTCGTAGTGCCGCACTCGGGGCAGACGTACACCTTCGTCGGTGCAAGAGCTTGCCTGGGCATGTCGTCACCCTTCGCTCGGTCTGGTCCCTGTCCCCTTGCGCCGACTCGCTGCACGGGCGGGGCGGTGAGGTTCTCCCCCGCCCGGCTGCCGCCCACACTCGACAAGCACGTCCACCGCGCCCGCAGGCGAGGAGAAGTGCGATGTCCGAGAAGACCGTCCCCGACGACCCGTACGGCTACGACACCAACACCGTCCGGGTCGGGCAACACGACCTGGCGTGCCTGCTGCTGATGTTCCGATCGGCGATCCACCGCTGGGCGGAGGAGGAGGGCCGCATCGTGAGTGGCCTGCCGGACTGCCACGCGTAGCGGCGCGAGGTCCGGCTCGGTGCCGAACGGCCCCGCGGCTCCTGGTGAGCTGCTCGCCAGGGACGCGCGTTGCGCCGGCTCGGTACAGCGGCCGGAAGGCCGACGGGGGCGACAGCGGCTGCGGCTGCGGCTGCGGCGCAGGCGATTCACTCGATGGGGATCCCGGGCAGGGCGTCGTCTCGCCTACGGTCGTTCCATGACCAGTGACGGCGTAGTTGTGGATGAGGCGATCCGTGCAGCGTGGGACGCGTACCGGGTCCTGGAGAAGCGGACTTCGGACAAGGACCGCCAGGAGGCGCAGCAGCGGGTCAAGGCCGCTGTGGACGCGTACGGGCGTGAGGAGGTGTCCCGCGGCACGGTCTTCCTGGTGGGCGTGCTGACCGGATACCTGATCGCCGAGCAGCCCAGGGGCGAGGGCCGGCTTGATCCGCTCAGCGATCTGATCCCCGCTGTGATCCGCAGGCTCCCCACCTTCGAGATGGCCGACCCGGCTCAGGTGCCGATGGTCACCGGCGTCCTTATGGCCGCGGCGATGGGCATGGACACCGTGGCGTGGCGCGACCGGTTCGGACAGATTCCGCCGGAGGAGGCTCTGGTACACGGCTTCGTGTTGTGGCTGCTCGCCGACCTCTTCGATTCCATGGCCGGACGGCCCGGAGTCATCGATCACATGATGCGGGATACCTTCGAGGCCATGATCGCCGAGCAAGACTGACGTGCGGGCGATGCCCACTGTGCAGCTATTGGCGGATGCGGCCGTGGCCACGATGCGAAACGCCTCGGCCCCGGCCGCCGCCCCTCGCGTCCGCGGTGTTGCCGGGCACCGGCCGTGCCGCGGCGACCATCAGCTTGGTGTCCGCGTCGATGATGACCTGCACGTGCGCCGAGAACCGGTAGTTGCGCGAGGACGCGCCGGCCTTCCGGTCACGGACCGGGATGAGGGTGCCGTCCACGATCCACAACCGCTCCACCGCGTCGGCCGGACGTGCGGCCGGCTCGATCGCGAGCAGCGGTCGCAGCCGCTGGATCACCCGGCAGACCGTCGCAGGCGAGCAGCCGAACAGCGGCGCGAGCTGCCGCATCGTGGGGTTCGTCCGCTGGTACACGGCCACCAGCAGCACCCGGTCCGCCGGCGGCAGGCACCACGGACCGCCGCCAGGCCCGTTCCCGCCCCGTTCACGCACGACCTTCGACAGCCGCTCGAACTGCCGCATCCGCAGACCCGTGAACGTCTCCACCCACAACGACTCAGCCATCAACCCCCCGCCCCTACAGGGAAAATGTCCGAACCGAAGCCTTCTGCGACACGCTTCAGACCCTGGAAGAGACCCGGGCCACCTGGCTGAGAAGAGCACGCCGCGGCTCCGCCGAGGTCTTCACGAGCGGTGACCTCGACCAGGCGGCCCACCACGCCGCCGAGGTCGTCGCCATCTCGACCGACACCGACTCCGCACGCAACCTCACCGCCGCGTTCGCCGCCCAGAGCACCATCGCCGCCCGTCGGCAGGGCCCCTTGAACCGGCACCCACCAGGAATGTCAGGCCAGGCGCCGCCGCAGTTCCGCCACGATCCTCGCGGTCTCGGCCGGCGCCACATCGGCCGTCCCGTGTTCCGCCATGAGCGCGTGGAACTGCTGCTGCTCGTACGGGACCCCGGGCGGCAGGGCGGCGACATGCCAGTGCACGTGCGGATTGCCCTGCCGAGACCCCAGCGACAGCAGATACACCCGCTCCGGAGCCAGCACCTCTTCCACCGCGAGCGTCACGCGGCGCACGGCCTGCATCATCCGCAGGTAGCCGTCCTCGGAGAACCCGCTGACGACATCCTCCACGTGCGCCTTGGGCGCGACGAGAACCTTGCCCGGCAACGTGGGCCACCGGTCCAGGAAGGCCACGTGGTCAGCATCCTCGTAGACCAGCTCGTGCTCATAGTCAGGCTCTCCTCAGAGGAACGCGCAGACGAAGCACGGCCCGAGACGGGCCCTGGTCTCGTACGCCTCCAGATCGAAAAGCGAGCGGTCCACAGACGGCATGACACTCCTTCACCGGGGAGGGGTTCTTCCTGCGGCTCGTCGGCAGGCCGTAGGGGCTACTCCCTGTAGTGGACACCGTGTGCCCGTCCGTTGTGGGAAGACACGCGCGTCGAGAGCCCTCCGCTCCGGACTCCGGAAGCACCGGCGGACCGAGAGCTCCTGCCGGACCGCAGTGTGGAATGCCCTCCCGGCCGGGTGGGTTCCAACGGGTGACGTCCAGTGGCCCGGCCGCGAGCCGCAGGCTGAGGCCGGGCCGTCCGCCGAACCAAAGACATGGGGGCACCCCCGGCGGCCACGATCAACACCGCGCAACAGGACCACCCGGTCGTGTCGATCGTCAGTGGTCCTCCCGGAGCGTGGAAAGCCGAAATCGCAACCTGATCCAGGCATCCCTCGACCGCCGGAACAGCGCCGAAGCACCGGCCGCGACCTCTGAAAGCCCGCCCACCGCGACCACCTCGCCCCTCCTGGACGCCGACGTCCGCACGCCGGCACGAAGGTCCGTCCGGACACGAGCGCCCTGCGCCCGCTGAGCGACGCGGACGTGCTCGAGCTGGACGAGGACGACGGAGGGGCGGACTGGACGTCCACATCGGGTGATGCGGGCATATCTGGTGGCCGTGTGCTCGGAAATCGCCGGTGCCGGTAGAGGAGCCGATGTCAGGCTGCCTGGTACGTCCGACTAGGCCTTGATTGATGCGGCCGACCTGGCGGCCTGTTCGATCTTCGCGCAGTAGGCCGCACGGGCTTCCTCGTCGAGAGGCTTCTCCTGTTCGGGACGCAAACCGGTCCGGCCGTCGATGCCCTCGCGCAGGATATCGGCGTGCCCGGTGTGCCGGATGGACTCGCCGAGGACGTGGACCATGACGGCGAACAGGTTCGTGTTGGAATGAGGCTCCGGCCACCACGGCACGTGGCCGGGGGCGTCGAGGGGAAGCTCGTTGATCGTCGCGTCCGAGTGTTCCCACGTGCGCCGGTAGAACCCGATGATCTGATCGCGGGTCTCGTCCTCGGCCGCCCACTGATCGCTGCCGTCGGAGTCCTGCCACCGGCACAGCGGTTCCGGGGAAGGGCGATCGAAGACCTCGCCGAAGTATCTGGCCTCGACGGTGGCCACGTGCTTGACCAGACCGAGGAGGTTGGTCCCGGTCGCCGTCAAAGGTCGGCGGGCGTCGTATTCGGACAAGCCGTCGAGTTTCCAGAGCAGTGCCTCGCGGTCCCGCCGCAGTCTCCCGTGCAGGTTGTCCTTCGCGAATTCATCGATCATGCTGCATGAACCTTCCATGGGCTGTTCGTGGTCTCAAGATCTTGCACGTGGTCCGCAACGGCCGGCAGAGCCGAGGCTCGGACTCCCTGCACAATGAGCTACCGGGAATGGCTTTTCTGTCAGAGGGACGTGGGGGTGGGGTGCCTGACGGCTCGCGGCCGACCCGACCTGCGGCGGTTACTGTGCAAGAGAACTGCACGCATGCTGTTCGGTGCCGTTCTCTGACCCCGTCGAGCAGTTCGGGACGGGGACCGGTGAGGTGGGCGGGTGCCAGGTGAGAATCCAGCCGGCGGTAAGCGCCACCGCGCCGCCGGCCAGGGCGATTGCGCCGCCTGTTCCGATGCCTGCGGCCACCGAGCCGAAGCAGGCCGGTCCGACGCCCTGAAGCGTCATGCCGCCGGAGCCGAGCAGACCGAAGGCCTGGCCCTGGCCATCCTGCGGCAGGGCGTCCAGGAACGGCCGCTGCAGGCCGAGACCGTAGGCGAATCCGAAGCCGCAGAGCAGCAGCAGACAGGACGAGACGCCCACTCCGGGCTCGGCAGCGAAGCCGACCAGCGGCAGTCCCATCAGCGCGATCAACGGGACTACCAGTCGCTCCCGGGTGGGCGGCCGTAGCAGTCGCCCCACCAGCAGGTCACCGACGAGCATGCCGACCGGCAGACAGCCCATCAGCACCGCGTACCAGCCGGGCGCGAAGTGGCGTCCTCCCGCGTAGGCGACGATCAGGCCTTCCGCGCCTGCTACGAACGCGGGCGGTAGCCACTGGGCCAGCATCAGCCGTCGCACCGTGTGTCCGCGCAGCAGCAGGCCGGCACCGTGCAGGCTTGCCCGGACGGCCCCGCCATCGCCCCGAGCGCTGCCGGGTGTGCCGCCGAACTCTCCCCGCTGCAGCAGGGGTAGCCGGATGCGGACAGCGAGCGCGCAGCCGAGGTAGAGGACGGCGCTTACCGCGAGCGCCCGGTGCGGGCCGAGTACCGCGACGACCGCACCTCCCAGCGCCAGACCGAACAATTGCGCGCCGGAGGCAGCGATGTTGTTCAGTGAACGGCCCAGCACATAGGCGTCGCCCTCCAGCCACTGCGCGACCAGCCGACTCGACGCGCCGCTGAACACCGGTGTGGCGAGGGCGACCAGCGCCACGACACCGAGGCTTGCCGCGATCGGCATCCGCACCAGGGCGAGCAGCAGGGCGGCGGCGCACTCCAAGGCGTAGCCGCCGGCGATGAGCGCGCGGGGCGGCAGTCGGTCGGCCAGTGAGCCCAGCAGCAACGAGCCGAACAACTGCGGGAGAAAGCCGATGCCGAAGGCCAGTGCGCTCAACAGCGCGGAACCGGTGACCGCGAAGACCAGAACCGAGAACGTGGTGATCCGCAGCGAGTCCGCAGTGATCGCGACGGTGCGGGTCGAGAAGAGCAGCCGGAATCGCGGCTCGGCCAGTACCTCCCGGTAGGTGGCGCGGTGGTTGCCCTGCGCGGGTTCGGCGGTTGGGGTCATGACGCCCAGCCTCGCCGTGCGCCCACGCCACCCACCAATGATTCGTCGCTGGACGAATCGAAAATAGACGTGCCGCGGTAGCATCGCGGGGTGCTCCGCTTCGAAGTCTCCGTCGAGGACCTGCTGCGCAGCCGCTTCGCGCTGTCGCCCGCGCTGGACCTCTGCTTGCTGCTGCGCTCGCTCGCCGGCCAAGGCCAGCCGCTGCCGCGGGCCTGGGCCACCCGGCTCATGCCGGCTTTTGAACGGCTTCGCCGCGAGACCGAACTGGACGCCGCCCTCGCTCTGCACACCCCGCAAGGCGGACCGAACTTCGTCGCCCCGCCCCCGCGCGGCCTCAACCAGACCTGGGCAGACGACCTGGCCGTGATCCGGGCCACACCGCTGGAAGCGGCCCGCCGCGAATACGCCGCCACCGCGACCGGCCCGTCCGCCCGTGATCCCCGCGTACGTGCGGTGCTGGACTCGACGGACGCCGTCTCCAGGATCGCCGAGGCGATGGACCAGGCGTGGCACGAGCTGCTCGCCGCGGACTGGCCGCAACTGCGCGCGATCTGTGAGCGCGATGTCGTGCACCGGGTGGGTGTGATCGGCGAACACGGGTGGGCCACGGCCATCGAGAGCCTGCACCCGGGCATCGCCTGGCGCGCCGGCGGTATCGAGATCGGCTTCTTCCGAGGCGGAACGGTCCACCTCGCGGGCGACGGGCTCCTGCTGATCCCTTCGGTCGTCGTCGGGCACATCGCCGCTCACCTGGAAGACCCCTGGCCCAGGACCTTGGTCTATCCCGCCCGCGGCACCGCCGCCCTGTGGGGCGAACAGGAGACCGTCCCCCAACCGGACGCGCTGACCGCTCTGGTCGGCCGGGCCCGAGCCCGGCTGCTGTTGGCGCTGGACGCCCCGGCCAGTACCAGCCACCTCGCCCGAAGCCTCGCCATGGCACCCGGCGCTGTAGGAGACCACCTCGCCATCCTGCGAAGTGCGGGGCTGCTCGTCCGCGCCCGGTCCGGACGGTCGGTGCTCTACCGGCGCACCCCGCTCGGCGATGCACTGGTCGCCGGTTCGGGCTGAGGGCTCGGATCAGCACTGCTTTTGATGCGCCGCCAGCAGACGACTGCGCAGCCGAGGGTGTGGAAGGCCTGGTGGATGTCGGCGCGGACTTCCCAGTGGATACGCAGTCGGCGGAACCGGCGCAGAAGTGCGAAGGCCGCTTCGACGACCCAGCGGTTCTTGCCCGGGCCGCTTCCGTGCTCGGTGCCGCGCCGGGCGATGAGCGGGCGGATGCCCAGCTCACGGACCTGGCGACGGTGGACGTTGTGGTCGTAACCGCGGTCGGCGCAGAGGACTTCGGGGCGCTGACGGGGTCGTCCGCGCTTGCCGCGGACGGGCGGTACGGGGTGGATCAGGGGCAGGCGCCGGGTGACGTCGTTGCGGTTGCCACCGGTCACGCCGGGGGCCAGGGGCATGCCCTGGACGTCGACGATGCCGTGGTGCTTGCTGCCCTCCTTGCCCCGGTCCACCGGCGAGGGCCCGGTGGCGTCTCCGCCCTTCAGGGCCCGCAGGTGGGAGCCGTCGACGGAGGCGCGGGACGGGTCCGGTTCGGCCCGCGGTCCCCCGGTCATGCCGTCCGGCTGAGCTGACGAGCGTGCTGGGCCCGGCGGGAGCCGGATGATCGTGAGCTGGTGAAGGAACCAGAGCAAGAACGGCGAACGTCTCCTGAAACGATCAAGATTGAGGAGACTGCGCAGTGCGGATCTACATCAGTGTGGACATGGAGGGCGTCACCGGGCTGGTGGATGCCGACGATGTCCAGCCCGGCGGCCGGGACTACGAGCGTGGGCGGCTGATGATGGCAGAGGACGTCAACGCTGCTATCCGCGGTGCCGTCGCGGCCGGTGCCACCGACATCACCGTCAACGACGCGCACGGTCCGATGCGCAACCTCGTGCCCGAGGCACTGCACCCAGCAGCGCGCCTCATTCGCGGCAAACCCAAACAGATGCTCATGCTCGAAGGCCTCGCTCCCGAGCACGACGCCGCGGTTCTCGTCGGCTACCACTCACGGGCCGGTGCGCTCGGCGTATTGAGCCACAGCTTCATGGGGCACGAGATCGAGGACATGTGGCTGGACGGCCGGCCCGTGGGTGAGATCGGCCTGGCCCATGCCACCGCGGCTGCCATCGGCGTGCCGGTGACGGTCCTCACTGGTGACGACTGTGCCTGCGCAGAGATGACGGAGTGGGACGCCTCGGTGAGGACCGTGGCAGTGAAGTACGCGCGGGACCGGTTCTCGGCAGATCTGCGGACGCCGGAGGAAGCACGTGCGGCCATCGAGAAGGCGGTCGCCGCCAGTCTTGCCGTACCGCCGAAGGCTCCAGCCGTCGCAGCGGCCCCCTCCACCCTCACGGTCCGCTGGCAGTCGGCTTCCGTTGCCTCGACGCTCCTGGGAATTCCAGGCGTCACGTCGTCGGACAGTCGGACCGTCCAGGCGCAGGGCACACTGCCCGACCTCTATCGGCTGTTCGGCGTGTGGATGCGAGTGGCCGCGTCCCTGACCAACCAGCCTCCTTACTGCTGACCGCCGCGGGCGGGCTGCGACTATGTCGCCGGTGCGGAGGTCCGCTGATGCACGGGCCTGCGGCAGCGGCCTGGTCGCCGCCGCCGACGGGGTGCGCTTCGCCGGGCGGTCAGGAAGAGGACTCGGGGTAGGCGAGATCGCCCCGTACGACGGCGCTGCGCGGCAGTTGACCGAAGTCAGGAACCGAACTGACCGGCCGGACGGTGGACTTGGGGTCGGCCGGCCTCGAAGGGGGCCAGGTGACCCGGCCAGGGATGTCGAGGCGTCGAGGCCCCAGCCTCTCCAGAGGATGTCGGTGACCGGGCCCTGGGTTCTCGCCGGTTCGAGGCGGTCAGGCGGGTCCGTAGATGGCGCTGCCGGCCTTGGTGATCAGTGCCCAGTACCGGTCACCGTAGGACCAGTGCCACCACTCGGTGGGGTAGTTGGTGAAACCGGCGTCGCCCATGGTTCGGGCCAGGAGGTCGCGATTGCGGCGTGCTCGGTCGGACAGTCCTGAGGCGTTCAGCGGACAGTACTTCTCGTCTCCCGTGCGGTGGCCGTTCACGGCACCGCCCATGTCCAGCTCGACGCCGTCGGCATCGATGAGCGTCAGGTCGAGGGCCGCCCCGGCGCAGTGTGGCGCCACCTCGACCGGGGAAACGAAGGCGCTGGCCCGGCGCCGCAGGTCGACAGGGTCGGTGATGCCTGAGCGGCGTATGCGGTCCTCGTAGAGGGCAAAACGCCGCGCCTGCTCAGTGCTGCTGCAATGCCCTTCTATGACGAGGAACCTGACGCCGTCGGGAAGCTTCTCGGAGGCCGAGCTCAGGCGTTCGAGCACGCCGATCCTGACCCGACCGTATGCCCCATCCTCGTCTCGCTCCCGGGAGTCCAGTGCAATCGCCGGGACCGAGGCGATCTCTGCGAGAGGCTCGCCGCAGTCCTGCACCGGGATATTGCCCACCTGGGGATCGCTCAGCAAGATCATGGAACCTGAGCCTAAACGCCGCTGCCCTACGGCGAAATCAGGCCCCCGCGTGTGTCGGCACGGCCAGCCCCCACCGCCGGGCATACAGGCCAGAACCTGCCGTCGATCGCGGAGGCGGCCGCGAACCGGCAATCGCCCGCAGCCCCCTGCGTCGACGCCCCTGACCTGCGATGCCTCCCCCAAGTTTTCGAGGTCCGCTGCGAGTCCGAACAGGACACACAGGACTCCGGCAAGTACGGGCGTGTGCCCGTGTCGGCGGCAGCGACGATCTGTGGGACGCGGATCGTGGTCCGCGTGAGCAAGTTCGGTTCCTTTACGAAGCCGTGAGCGCTCCGGAACATTCGCGTCGGTGGCCACACCCTCTACGTGGAGCGGATCGATCAACTTTCTCTGTTGGACGCCCTGGTCCGTTCGGAGGAGCAGGTCATGGCGCTCTGCGCAATGGGCGATGTTTCATGGTTGTGCGCTGTGTGACGAAGGGTGCCGGGTGCTGCCGCGGTCCGAGCTCGGCCCTTCCCGCAACGGGGCCCTGGGCCACAGGCGTCCCCCACGGGCCGGATGCAGGGCAGCAGGGTAGGGGGACGCGCCGGCCACCAGGGGCGGGGCCAGGGCCGGCGGCGTACGGCCGCTGACGGCCGCAGGGCACCGCTGGAGGAACGGGGTTTCGACTACTTCGAGGTGGCCACCACGCAACAGAGCAAGGTCGGCGGCTACCCGGGATGGCCCCAGCAGCCCGACCGGCCCGGCTGCGCGAGCTGCGGCACCCGCATGGAGCACCTGCTCAGCGTCACCGCGACCGAACCGGGCATGCGACGTCGGCTCCCCCCTGGACGACCGCGACCCTTGCCGAGAGAAGACGACGCAGACGCGCTCTCGGCTGCTGCGGGCGAGAGGGCTTGACGAGGAGAAACCCGCTGGTGGTGAGCGACGTGCCAGGTGATGCTGCGGTTGTGATTGAACGGGATGACGCCATACGCATGGTTGAGGATCATCTGGAGCGTGGCCATCAGGCGGAGGCTGCCGCTGGCGCCGATCGGTTCCCGCGCCACGTGATCGTCGGCGTGGTCGAGCACGAGCTCGTCTGGAAGGTCTATGTCCAATCCGAGGAGTTTGCGCGGACGCGCAGTGCAGCCGCGATGTCGGTGGGACATGGCCCGTATCTGGTCGACCGCGTCGACGGCGGCCTCCACTCGATTGGAGTGCTCTCCGAGATCGAGGAGGCATGGGAAGACGACTACCGTGGCCGGATCCGAGGACTGCCGGTACGCACTCCAGTGGATGATCTCCACGACGAGCTACGGACGGCGGCCGAAGCCGCGGGCGGCCGCATCGCGGCTGTGCGTGCCCTTCGCCTGAGGGTGACTGGGCTGTCCCCGACACACGCCCTCGCCTACGTATCCGGGCTGCTGACGGGCGAAGTACCGGCTCAGCTTCTGGCCGTCGTCCACCAGGAGCTGGTGAGACCGATCGACCGGGTACTGGCCGTACGCACCTACGGCGTTGACGCTGATTTCTGAGCTGCCGGCGCCTGCTCCCTCGTCCCGTGTCGCGGGAGATGCAGGCGAAGGCCCTCCTCCACACCAAGGTCTGGTCATCCGGAAGTTCACCACCGGCGGTGCCACGCGCAACCTGGTGCAGGAACAGCCAGTCCTGTGCCAGATCGGAGAGCACCGGTCAGTCCGGCTCCGGCTCGGCATCCCGCCGTGCGAGCGGCTCGCGGACCGGTCCGGTCCTCGGCGAAGCGCGCGGTCGCCGAGGCGCTGGGCGACGTGGATTCACGGTGAAGGGCAAGTCCGGCGAGCACCTGGTGCGCGTCGTAAACCAACCGGCCGCGCACAACCAGCAGCTGTTCCACGTTCTGTCGGAGCCCGACTCCTCCGTCCGGACGCTGCCGGCCCAGCCACATCCAGGCCCAAGCCACTGAGTCGCTGTCTACGTCCGGTGCAGGTGCCGGCTTCGCCGCAGAGTGCAGCCGACCAGCGGGACGAAAGGCGTACCCGGTCATTCACCGCCCGCGGAAGGAGGCGGGCCGCCTTGCGGGAGGGACCTCCGCGGTCAGAAAGGAATCGGGTCGGGGTCACAGCAGTCGGTCGACCAGCCCGTCGATGTAGTCCGGGGTGAGCGGGACCATGCCGAACAGGACGCGGATGTACATCGGGGCCAGGATGTGGTCCAGCACGTCGAGCGCGTCGGGTGCGTTCTCTCCACGGTCGCGGGCGCGGTCGAGCATGGACTGCAGTTGCCGGGTGCGTTCGGCACGGAGGGCGTCGCCGGCCTGCAGGCCCTGCTGACCGCTGCTCGACAGGGCGACGGCCAGGTGCAGCACCGCCGGACCGTCGGGTCCGGTGATCTCGCGGGCCACTTGGGCCGCGTAGGTGCGCAGGTCGCCTGCCAGGCTCCCGGTGTCGGGCATCGGTGACTGCGCGTTGAGACGGGTGAGCGCCACGTCGGTGAGCAGGGTTTCCAGGTCGCCCCACCGGCGGTAGATGCTGCTGTCGGCCACGTCCGCGCGGGCTGCTACCTCGCGGACGGTGAAGTTGCCGTAGCCGCGCTCGCTGATCAGGTCGGTGACGGCCTGGTGCACCTGCGCGCCGACGCGGGCGCTGCGTCCACCGGGCCGCCGGGCTCGCTGTCGCTCGTTCATACCCACACCTTAACGCAGCCAGTACTTGCGTTTGCGAGGCAACCCTCCTTACAGTCACCTAACGCAGTCATCAACTGCGTTAGGACGCTCGGATGTATCCCACCCACGTCGACCGTGGCCGGGCGCAACCATCGATCGAGGGGGTCTCCATGGCTGTATCGAACGCGACCGCAGGCAGTTGCTCGAACCGGGCCGTGCTGCTCGCGGTGACCTGCCTGGGCCAATTCATGGTCCTGCTCGACAACACGATCGTCGGAGCAGCGCTGCCCGACATGCAGCACCGGCTGCACACTCAGCTGACCGGTCTGCAATGGATCGTCGACGCGTACGTACTACTGGTCGCCATGCTGCTGCTGTCCGGCGGTGTCTTCGCCGACCGGTTCGGCCGCAAACGGGTGTACCTGACCGGCGTCGCGGTGTTCACCGTCGCGTCGCTCGTGTGCAGCCTCGCGCCCTCGCTCGGCTGGCTGGTCGCCGGCCGGGTGCTGCAGGGCATCGGGGCCGCGGCGCTGAGCCCTGCCTCGCTGGCCCTGCTCGCCGCCGCCCATCCCGTGCCGCAAGACCGGATCAGGGCGATCGGGCTGTGGGCCGGATTCAGCGGAATCGGTCTGGCCGCAGGCCCCGTGGCCGGCGGCGTGCTGACGGAGGCCTTCGGCTGGCCCGCCATCTTCCTGGTCAACCTGCCCATCGGCGTGGTCCTCCTGCTGGTCGGTCTGCGCAACCTTGAAGAGACCCGCAATCCGAGCGCCCCTGCGATCGATGTCCCGGGGACGGTGCTGTCCGTTCTGGCTGTGGGGGCGCTGACCTACGGGCTGATCGAGGGTGGTGCCCGCGGCTGGACGTCGCCGGTGATCCTGAGCAGCTTCACCGCCGCGGTGATCCTCCTGGCCGCCTTCGTCGCCGTCGAAGCGCGTCGCTCCGCGCCGATGATGCCGCTGCGGCTGTTCCGGCAGCGCCTGTTCACCGTGTCCAACACCGCCATGACCGTGGTGGGGTTCGCGCTCATGGGGTCGTCGTTCTTCTTCTCCCAGTTCTTCGTGTACGTCCAGGGCAGCTCGATCCTGCGCGCCGGCCTGCAGACCCTGCCGGTGTCCCTCGCCATGGTGATCGTCAGCCCGTACGCGGGCCGGCTCGCCGCCCGGTACGGCTTCCGCATCGTGGTCACCACCGGCCTGGTCCTGGCCGGCCTGGGACTGCTCGTGCTCGGCATGGTGCACGCCGACACCGGCTACGGGAACGTGTGGTGGCGGCTGGGACTCGCCGGCATCGGCTTCGCCCTGACCCTGTCCCCGCTGACAGGCGCCGCCATCCAGGCGGTCAGTCCGCAGGAAGGCGGCCTCGCATCCGGCATCAGCAGCACCACCCGGCAGATCGGTGCGGTGCTCGGCGTGGCGCTACTCGGAGCCATCGTCCGCACCAGGCAATCCAGCGGTGCCTCCTTCGAGGCCGGCCTCGACAGCGCCTTCATCGCGGCCGGCGCCATCACCTTGGCCACCGCCGTGTTCACCGGCCTGTGGCTGACGAGGTCCAAGCCCGCGGAAGGCTCCACGGCACCGCAACGCTCCACCGATCCAGATGCGGTCATCACCTCGAACGAGGCACCCGCGAACAGCCGTTGACCATGACACCCCGCCTCGGCCGGAAGAAGAGTCCGCGCGCCGAGGGTGAGGAGCAGGGGTGGGAGTACCCGGCCTAGCCCGGCTGGACGGGACCATCCCCCGCGGGTACAGGGAGCAGGCGTGCTTGTCGGCCTCCATACCAAGGATCTCGGCACCATCCCCGCGCGAGCGAGGAGCAGCTGGCGCCGCGATGGTGGCCGCCGAGCCGACGAACAGCACAGCACCACCCCTCCCCCATACTTGCCGCTCCGTCCCAGCCATGCTCCTCACCCGGAACAACAGGGTGAGAGCCTCCCACTGGTCGCGGCTGTCGGCGGGCCGAGATCAAGCCTCACCTCGATCCGCCGCCGGCCGGGTGGTCAGACGGCAGGCATGATCGCACCTCGGGGTGGTCCGCGTTCAGGTGGTCGAACGGTGTCCGCTGGACGTCGCGCAGGTGCTGGTCGAAGAAGGCGCGCAGGTAGGTGCGGGTGATCGTCATGGTGCGCAGCCCCGAGGTGGCCGCGCCGAGCGGCATACCGAACTGGTCGGCCAGCAGGCCGAGATCGGTGAAGGACGGGTGCTTGGCGCCCGCCACCACCAGCCAGCGCTTCCAGCCGGTCAGTAGTGGCCAGTCTCGGGCCCAGGTGTCCGCGGCAGGCCCGTCGCCGGGAGAGTACTGGCCGTCCCTGCCGAGGAACAGGAACGGGCGGTCCAGGCCGGAGTCCGGGATCAGAGGGTCGGTACTGCCGTCCACGTTGCTGCCCGCGCGGATGCGCTCGTCTGCAAGCATCGCCGCGATGGTGGCCGCGCCGCCCGCGGAATGTCCGGCCATGCCGATCCGGTCCGGGGCCAGCCCCGCCGCGCCTGCCCACGGCGGGTTGCTGCCGAGCAGTTGGTCCAGCACGAAAGAGGCGTCGCGGGCGCGGCCGGTCTTCACCTTGTGCCAGAACTCGGCAGTGCGCGCAAACCCGCGGCCGAGGGCGAAGGCGGCCACCCGTCCGTCCGGAAAGGTGGTGGCCGCGGTCTCGTAGGTGTGGTCGATCGCGGCCGCGACATAACCGTGGCTGGCCAGGTCTTCGCCGATCGAGGTGAGCGTGGCGCGGGGCCGGGTGAACCCGGGCGAGAGAACGATCAACGGCAGTTCCCGCAGCCCGGGGGCGAGTGGGGCGTCCGGGAAGGCGTTGGTGCGCACCGAACTCAACGCGTCGGGCGCGATGGCCACCTGCTGGTCGGTCAGGACTTCCGCCGACTCGGTCTGCGTCAGGTAAGGGGCGCGCGGACCGGACGAGCGTGCGGCCGGGTACCAGATCGAGATCATCAGCTCGCGCGTTGGCGCGTCCGCGACCCACGGGTCCGGACGGGAGACATCCTCGAGATACACCGACGTGGTGCCGACCGGATGCGACCCGGTCGGCGTCGGCAAGGTGGGTATGGCCATGCGGTGCATGGTCGTCGGCTGCGCCCGACTGCGCCATCAGGGAGAACCCCCATTTGTGAGCCCGGGCGAAACATCGGCCGAGTGAGGGGCGCGGTCAAAACGCGACGTCTGGCCTGATGGGTCGGCCGCGCCGTCCCCGGCTCTGCGGAACCTTCGATGGCACACGAGCAACTTTCAGTGGCGCAGGCCATCGGGAGTGGTCACCACATTCATGAGCGTGAACGTCGACGAAGGTCCGAAACGGCCTCCAGCGCGGCGTGCCAAGGATACGTGGAGGGGTCACCCTTGCCTGGCCCGTTGGGCACGAACCCGCCCTCGCCGTACACCACACGGACGCCGGCGCCGCGCAGGGTCTCGATCGGCCGCTCGAATGGGGGGTGGGCGACATATGCCCTGTCATCGATGACCCGGGCGACGTCGAAGAGCCGGAGGCGCCGCGCTGCTGAACAGGTACAAGGTCCGCTTACTCATGGCGCTATCCGAGCACACGGAATCGCCCCCGACTCGTGGGAAGTCGGGGGCGAACCCATCTCGCGCGGCACTGGCCACGAATAGCGTTCCAGATGACGGGTCAGGAACGGAGTACCTGTATGCCGACGCTGGACGACGACCACACACGAAGACGCCGTTTCTTTGGTGCTGAGGGTGCCCACAGGACGGGGCTGGTATCGCAGGGCGCCGGCGGCGATCACATGGGAAACAAGCAGCGGTCGAGGGCCGCACTCCGCGCTGGGGTGCGGCCCTCGGTGCATGTGGTTACGAGGTCCAGCCGCCGTACGGCACGGTGATGAGTTCCATGGCGTGGCCCGCCGGGTCCATGAAATACACGCCGCGGCCACCGTCGTTGTGGTTGATCGTGCCGGGCTGCTTCCGGTGGGGGTCGGCGTAGTGCTCGATGCTGCGCTGTCTGATCTGCGCGTACGCCGCGTCGAACTCCTCCTCGGAGATCAAGAAGGCGTAGTGCTGGGGGGTGATGCTGTCCGCGGGAATAGTGGCGAAGTCCAGCGTGACGCCGTTGCCCAGGCCGACCGCGATGAACGGACCCCACTCGGCGGTGATCTCAAGGTTGAGCAGGTTCGCGAAGAATTCTGCGGACTCCCGGTTGTCCCGGGCGTGGACGATCGTGTGGTTCAACTCGACTGACAAGGAATGCCTCCGAAGGCATGTCCCGACACCTCCATGTCTCACCCAGCCGGTGACCGACACGCGATGTCGCCGTAGATCATATTTTCCGCCTATGCAGTAAGTCAACGGTAGTTGATGAGGGCTGCGGCCATACCGGCGAAGGCAAGGAAGTGCTCGGCCTTGCGTTCGTAGCGGCGGTGCAGGCGACGGCATCCGGCCAGCCAGGGCACTGCCCTTTCGACGACCCAGCAATGGCGGCCCAGCCAAGTGGACGAGTCGATGCCCTTACGGGCGATGCGGACGCCGATGTGTTCACCGCGGAGCCATTTCCGCAGTTCAGGCATGCCGTAGGCCTTGTCGGCGTGCAGGCTCTGGGGCTTGAGGTGACGGCCGCGGTGGGGGTCGTGTTTCGTTTGGGGACCCGTGATCATGGGCTTCGGGGCTTGGCTGTCGTGGGTGTCGGCGGCCGAGGGGTCGACGAGGAGTGGCAGTCCGTTCGCGTCCGACAGGACGTGCATCTTGGACGCCGCCTGCCACGGTCCACGGGGCTCGGACCTGTGAGTTCGCCCCCTTTTCCGCCCGCACGTGAGCGGAGTCGAGGACCGCTCGGGACAGATCGAGCAGGCCGGCGTCGTCGAGACGGTGGAGGATCTCCTCGTACAGCCGGCCCCACGCCCCTGCCCTGGACCAGATCAGGAACCGGCGGTGGGCGGTCGACTTCGAGACCCCGAAGCACGGCGGCAAGGCCCGCCAGCCGCAGCCGCTGATCAGGACGTAGACGATCGCGGCGAACAGCGTCTCATCAGGCATGTCCTGCGTCCCGCCGCCCTGTGACCGCACCTTCGACGGCAGGATCGGCGGTTTCGCGATCTCCCATGAGCCGTCCGGAACAATCCAACTCCGGGTACCCCGCCCCATGACGACCTCATCGTCCGCCTCACCACATAGGACACGGTCATGGATCCGCTCGTGAGATCGTCGTGCTCGTGATCGAGTCCTGGGTGATCAATGACGACAGCCCCGTCCCTGTGTCGTCCGAGGCGGCGCTGGAGGCTCTTCGTTCGAGGATCGACAGCGGGCGGCTCGAGACGTGGCTGACCAGTTCGTCCGGACGATCGCTGGCCTTCGTGACGAACACCGAGCGCGCGATGGTCATACTGCTCGAAGAAGAGGGCGACCCCGGCGAGCATGCCGTGGACCCCGGAGCTGAGGGGTCGAGCGACGGGTTCGTCCTCTGCAACGGGCAGGACGACGAGTATCCGGATGAGGACACCGTGCTCATCCGTGAGGCGTTCAGACTCGTGGAACACATCGTCGGCACGGGCACTTGGCCCGCGGACGCGCGTTGGGTGGCCGATCGCTGACAACGGTCTATCGCCGGACCCGGATGAGGGAGCGATGAGGTCCAACCGAGTACTGCGGCACAGTGGTTGAGTACGCGCACTCATGCCGGGTCTTCGTCGCAGGCCTGAGGATAAGGGGCACAGCCCCAGACACGAGGAGCCGGCGATGTCCGCCATCCAACCGACCTTCAACCCGGCAACGGACGCACGATCGGCCTCCGGCCGCCGACTGCCGGCCGTTCTCGCGCTCGCCGTCACAGTGGCGCTTACGGTGTCGGCGCTCGGCGCCGCAGACCCGACCACCTGGGCGCTGGAGACGGTGTGGGTGATGCTGGGCCTGCCGCTGGTGATCCTGCTACGCAAGCGGTTCCCGCTGAGCGGCTTGCTGTGCGTCCTACTCGCCGCACACGCCACGGTTCTCATCGTGGGCGGGCACTACACCTACGCGGAGGTGCCGGCCGGCGACTGGGTGCGCGACTGGTTCGGTCTGGAGCGCAACCCCTACGACCGCTTCGGCCACCTCATGCAGGGCTTCGTCCCGGCCATCCTGGTACGCGAACTCCTCGTCCGCACTTCGCCGCTGCGCGGCAGCCGCTGGCTCGCCCCGCTGGCCGTCTGCGCCTGCCTCGCCTTCAGCGCCGTCTTCGAAATGCTGGAATGGCTGGCGGCCGTGACCGGCGGCCAGGCCGCAGACGCGTTCCTGGCCACCCAGGGCGACGTGTGGGACACCCAGTGGGACATGTTCTGCGCCCTGATCGGCGCCACCTGCTCCCTGCTCCTCCTCAGCCGCCTCCACGACCGCGCTCTCACCCGCCTGACGCTCCCGGCACGGAACTGAACGAACGGCCTTCCCCCACCGGACGGACAGCCCGTCCCTGCTCATTCCCGTGCCTCACGTTTCCGTACGAGACCTGGGAACGGGGCGGTTGGCGGTCCCTATAACCGCCGGTGTTCCCGAGAAATGACGGTACTCGCCCTTCGCGACACCTCAACATGCGGGCCCAACAGCCCCAAAGCCGGAAGGCGCCCACTCTGTCGATGTCGGCCATCGTGCCCTCACCAGCCGATGTGTACCGGCCTCGCCGGCGGGCCGTTCTCGCGCAGCCACGTCATCCCGACCTGCCGCCCGCAAGCGGCCGGGCATTACGCCCGGCCGGGCGTTGACCGGTCCCCTGATCAGCGTCTCCGACGCCCCCAGGGCTCGGGGGCCAGCGGCCCTCTTACAGGATCTCTACGCAGATGACGGGGACTCAGGTGGTCGCCAGAGTGCAGGTCACTCCGCAGTGGTGAACACGTGCTCGGCCGGTGGGCCCACCAGCAGTCCCGGACCCGCCGCGAGCGCCTCGGTCAGATGCGGGCTCGACAGGTGCGCCTCGAACGCAGCGCGGTCCTCCCACTCCTCGAACACCAGCCACGCACCCGGGTCCTCGGGGTGGACGTACGCCTGGTAGCTGATGTTGCCCGGCTCGGCCCGCGACGGCGCGACCAAGGACAGGGCCTGCTCACGGACCTTGCCCTCGGCGCCGGGGGCGGCCTTGAGCAGGGCGATCGCGGTGACCTTGGGCATGGGGCGCTCCGTTCGAGGCGTACTTCCGGGACGCGCGAGTCTATGTCTGCGCGCCGTACGCCACAATGCGCCGCCGCTCGTACCCACGTTGCCAGAGCACGCTCGCGTCCGGTGGTGCGAAGCGTGGCAGCCGCTCGCTCTTCGAGGGTTATGGAGAGGCGGGCGCCCTCGAAGCTCCCGCTGTCCTTCTCCGACCATGGGGTGTCCACGCCCCGTCGGTCATCAGCCACCGTCCGTCTGCGAACACGGGGATCCCGGCCCCGCTGCCGTTCTCGGCCGTGAACTTGCGGCTGCCCGGCGCGGCCACAGCCGTTTCCAGGAAGCCCCATCAGCATCCGACCCCACCCCTGCTCGCTCGCCGGCATCGCGTCGGCGGGCTGGCGCCTCCCGCTCTCGGTTCGACAAGATTTCGGGCATGGGGATACGGCGAGCGCTCCAGCGCCGCCTGCTGTGGTCGGGGGCAGGCGCGGTCGCTATGTGGCTTCTGGCGTTAGGGATCTTGGGCGGCTGGGACGTCGCAGATCCCGTCGCCAGTGTCGTGGGAGCGCTGGCAGGCGTAGCGGGCCTGGCCTACGCCCTGGTTGCGCCGCTGGACGTGGAGCAGTCGGCCGACCGGCTGGCGGGCGAAGTCGTGCGCCGGGAGCAGGCCGAGTACGTGCGGTGGCTGGACGGGAGTACGGGTGGCCGTATCGACCTCGCCTACACCGCGCTTGTCCACGGCCAGGTCGAAGGAGCGCCGGCCGAGGGCCGACTGAGCGACCTGACCGCACTGCACCAACGTCTCTCACCGCCGCGTGTGGTCATCACCGGCGCCGACGTCACGGACGATGCCGGGACCGGAAAGTCCCTGGCAGCCCTGTCCATGGTGCTCGACCTCGCACGGGACAGGGAACCCGGACAGGCCGTCGCCCTGCGCATGGCAGCCGCGTCGTGGACTGGCCAGGATCTGGAGGAGTGGCTTGTCCAACACCTGGTGACGGCGTTCGGTGTCGGCAGCGGGCCGGCACGACGGTTGGTGGAGGCACGCCTCGTGCTTCCCTTCGTCGACGGCCTCGACGAACTGGACCCGCCGGGCACCGCCCCGTACTCCAGCCGAGCCGCCGGACTGGTGCGCCTGCTCAACAACTGGCAGCACGGCACGCAACCGGCCGCCGTGGTCGTCACGTGTCGACGCGGCGTCTACGACGGCCTCGTCGGCGCGGAGGCGCATCTGCGGGCCGCGGCCGTGGTGCGGCTGGCACCGGTTGACGCGGAGCAGAGCCGCACGTTCCTCCAGAGAAGCGTGGCCGACACCGAGGCGGGACTGAGCCGCTGGCAGCCCGTGCTCGACGCCCTGACCACCGCTCCGCAGGCAGGCCCCGTTCCGGACACGCCGGCCGCCGTCCGGCTGCGCCAGGCACTGGCGACACCGTGGCGCCTGTCCCTTGCTGTGGCGGTCTACCAGGAGCGAACCGCCGAAGGCCACTATCGACGCAGTCCCGCGGACCTCCTGCCTCTGGCCGAATCCGGCACACTCCGCCAGCACCTGCTCGGCCTCTACGTCCCGACGGTGCTGGCGGCGCGGGGAGACGGGACCGTAGACCCCAACGGCCCGGCCGGACACTGGCTGACCGTATTGGCCGCCTACCTCGACGACAATCGCAACGGCCGACAGGCGGAGGGGCGCACGCTCTCGGCCACAGACCTCGTGCTGCCCGATCTGTGGCCGATGGTCGGCGCACGGCGCACCAAGCGCGCGATCCTGTGGGCCTGCCTCGCCTGGGCCGGAGTACTGGAATTCGCGGTGGTTGTCCGGGCGGCCACGACTTCCTGGGAACAACTCGGCTTCTCCTTCATGCCGCTGCTCGCCCTTCTGCTCGCATTCAAGCCGGACCTGTGGGAGGGCGACGACCGCATGGTTCTGCGACCACGCCGCTTCGCGCTGGGATGCGCCCTGGGCTCCGTCCCTCTCGTGCTCCTCGGGCTGTTCGACACCTCGACGGACTCGGCAGTCGGCTGGGTGACGGCTGCGGCAGCCTTCGGGCTGATGCTCGGTGGCGCCATGGGCGTTGCTGTCGCACCCGACGAACGAAGAGACGGGCCCCGCGCTCTGGTGCGCAGCGATGCGATCTCCTGGGCCCTGTTCCTGGGAGACCTCGTGGCGATCTTCGCCCTGCTCGGCTACGGGATGGCCGGTTGGCGGGGCCTCGCCTTGACGCTCCTGCCCCTCGCGCTCGTCGGCGCGCTCATCTCCAACTCGCTGTCGCTCCGCTACGTGGTCTTCCTCGTGCTGGCCCGCAGGGTCCTGCCATGGCGGCTCGGCCGCTTCCTGCACGCGTGTCACCAGGCCGGGATACTGCGCACTGCCGGAGCCGCCTACCAGTTCCGGCACCGCGAACTCCAGGACTACCTGGCCAGGCAGCGAGGCCGCGTGGGCGTCTGACCGCTGCCGCGGAAGGTGGGATCGACTCTGCGGGCACGGGGCCGTCCCAGCGGACAGTAGGACCTGTTGGCTCATCGTTCATGTGACGAGATGCCGTAGGGGACATTCGGGTGGAGTACCGGGTGCACCGCAACTGCCGCCCCTCCCGTCCCCGTCGTCTTGTGCACTGGCATGACGAACGAGGAGGCACCCGTGACTGGTTCTCAGGCTTTCACCACCGGCATCGCCGTGCTGCGCGATCTCGACCCGTACCGCTTCCCCGCCGCGCTCGTCGACGACAGCGGGCCGGAGTGGACGTCGGCGGCCCGTAGTGCCCTGGAGGTCTGCGACTACTACTCGCCCGCACCGGCCCCGGAGAGCCGCCTGTCCGCTCCTCTCGAGCCGGCCGACCGCCGCCGGCTGGAGCTGCACGCCACTCTGACCACCGCAGGCATCGCACCCCTGCCGGGCGACCTCGACGCCATCGAGGCCCTGTGCCGGCTGGACGACACCACCCATCTCGCACTCCGGCGATGGATCAACCACGCCGTGTAACCACCATACGGTTGAATACGATCCGACGTTTTGCCCGCCCCGCGTCCGTGCGGGGACCATCCCCACAGGTGCGGGGAGCAGAACGTCTCGGGCCTCAAGCTCAAGGTGCGTGAGTGACCATCCCCTTCAGTGGGGGGGTGCCTGCGTATCGTCAACGGACTCGACGAGAAACTCATCTAGTGCCGCATCAGGCAACGTTCGCCCCGTCCTGGCGTGTCGCCCGGTTGCTGCGCCGGGCGGCGCCAGGCGTCCAGAATGATCACGGGGCTGAACGCGTGTAGGTCCGGGATGTTGACGACGACGAGGGCAGACGGCTGCTGCGGATCATCCACAGAGGCACCGGCTCGGTGGTGACCTGGCGGCGAGCGCAGATGGTGCTGCTGTCCGCCCAGCGCATGCCGGTGGCGAAGATCGTTGAGGTGACGTTCACCAGCGCGGACCGGGTCCGCGACGTGATCCACGACTTCAACACGGACGGCTTCGAGTCGCTCTACCCCAAGTACAAGGGCGGCCGGCCCAGGACGTTCACCCTGCCCGAGCGCCGTGAGATCAAGAAGACCGCGAAGTCCAGGCCGTTCGAGCATGGCCTGCCGTTCTCGACCTGGAGTCTGGCGAAGCCGGCGGACTTCCTGGTCGCCGGGGGTGGTCGACGACATCAGCCATGAGGGCCTGCGCATCCTGCTCCGCGAGGAGGGCGTCTCCTTTCAACGCGTGAAGACCTGGAAGACCTCCCGCGACCCCGACTACGCCGCCAGGAAAGCCTGGGTCGAACACCTCTACGCGATAGCCGACGACGAGGTCATGCCCGAGGAAGGCGAGCCCGAAGTCATCTTCTACTTGGACGAGTTCGCCCCCATCGACCTCCAGCCCCATCCAGGTCGGCAGTGGGCGAAAATCGACGGAAGGCGCAAGGACCCCGATCGCGAACCCCGGTCCCGATGGCGGGCGACCTACACCCGCCCGCACGGAGTGCGACACCTGTTTGCCGCCTACGACCCGGGCAAGGACCAGTTCTACGGCCACATCAAGAGGACCAAGAACCGCTCCAAGTTCCTGGAGTCCTGCCGCTATCTGCGCTCGCTGCACGCGGCCGAGGTGCGGATCGCAATCGTCTGTGACAACTACTCCTCGCACCTGACCACGAAGCGGTGTCAGCGGGTCGAGACGTGGGCTGCGGCGAACAACGTCGAGATCGCCTACACCCGACCAACAACTCCTGGCTCAACCGGATCGAGGCCCAGTCCGCCGCCCTGCGCTACTTCGCTCTCGACGGCACCGACCACGCCAGCCACAAGGCCCAGGGCAGCATGATCCGCCGCTACATCATCTGGCGGAACAAACACGCCACCGACGAACGCCTACACGAAGTCGTCAGCAGGGCAAACGTTGCCTGATCTATTCGTCGTCGCGGCACAGGCAGAAGGGGTGGCCGGCCGGGTCGAAGAGCACCCGGACGTTTTCCCGCGGCTGGAACTCCGCAACGGTGGCGCCCAGGACGACCGCCTCGGCGACCGCCGAGTCCAGGTCGCCGACCTGGAAGTCGAAGTGCATCATCGGGCGCTGGTCGCCGTCGGCCGGTGGCCACACCGGAGCCCGATAGCCATCCGCCTGCTGGAACACGAAGAACGGTCCTTGCGGGGAGGCAGCCACGACGGCTGTTCCCGGCTCTTCGTGCCCGATGTGCCAATCGAGGAGTTCGGCATAGAACTTCGCCAAACCACTGGGGTCCGGCGCTTCGACCGTCGTCCCCCACCACATGCCGCCTGTTCGAGATCGCATGCTTGAGCCTATCCGAGGCCCCCACACACGCCGCGACCACCCGTTAACTCCGGAGCGACTCAGCCCGTGCAACACGACAGGGCGAACGTTGCCTGATGCGGCACTAGATCGGTGCGGCCCAGCTGGACTACCTCCGCCACTGATGCCGCTCTTTGAAAACCGGCCCCCCGATCGGGAGCCACCCCACACCTGCTCGATGAATCTCCCCGGTCATGGGACACCTGACCTGCCGCCGGGCCCACAAGGGAGAGGCCCCCCGATGGGCAGCCGGATCCGGGGAGCGGGGCAGGCTGTCCAGGGTGGCCGAGTGCCAACGCGTAGCGCCGGCCGTAGGCGCCGGGGTCGTACGGACACCGCTGTCGACTACGGCCCGCTCGTGGCCTTTCCTGCGTTCAAGGACGCGCGCTGGATCACCGGGGACGTCGTTCCCGTCCGTGGTGCCATGGGTTGGCGTCACGCGGTCCTCGCCCCTGCCCGGGAACCGGCCGGAGTCGTTGTTCAAGGTCAGCGAGGGGTGAGGAGGCAGAACTCGTTGCCCTCCGGGTCGGCCAGAACCGTCCAGGAGATTGCGGACTGGTCGATACCAGGGTCGGTGGCGCCCAGGGCGCGGAGTCGGGCTGCCTCGGCGGCCAGGTCGTCACCGGGGTAGGGGCGGATGTCGAGGTGGACGCGGTTCCACACGCTCTTGGTGTCGGGGGTGCGGAGGAACTCCAGGTAGGGGCCTACGCCTTGGGCGGAGCGCATGGTCGCGTGGTCGTCGGTGACCTCGTGCAGCGTCCAGTCCATCGCCTCGCCCCAGAACCGGGCCATCTCTCGCGGGTCGGCGCAATCGACCACGACCGCGGCGATCGGTCCGGTGTTCCGGTAGATCGGGCGGGGCTCCAGGACGCAGAACTCGTTGCCCTCCGGGTCGGCCATGACCGTCCAGGGGACGTCGCCCTGGCCCACGTCGGTGAGCGTCGCGCCGAGATCCTTCAGGCGCGCGACCAACTCCGCCTGATGGGCGGTCGAGGTGGTGGCCAGATCAAGGTGTACTCGGTTCTTGACCGTTTTGGGTTCCGGGCTGACGACGATGTCGATGCAGACGGCCACGGGGTCGGGGTAGGCGAAGCCCACGGGTTCGAGGTTGGTCACGCCGGGTGCCTCGCTGTCGACACCCCAACCGAGTGCCTCCGCCCAGAACCGGCCGAGCGCGGAGTCGTCCTGGGCCTTCATGTTGATCTGCACGAGTCGTGTTGCCATGCCGCAGATCCTAGAAGCTGCCGCCGGCCCGCACCGTCGCGATCAGGCATGTGCTCGACCAGGTGCCGGCTACGGTCGCGCTTGCGGAGACTTCCGCCGAGGGCGAGTCCTTGTGCACGAAAGCGAGCCCTGCCGCCGCTCGCATCCGACCAGTCAGCGGCACGGCCCAAGCTCCGACAACTCGCTGACGCCACCAACCGATGGAAGGCTGCTCAAGCCCGCGCCGGCAGACTCGGCCCGCACACTCCACGAGCGGGCGACTCCAGCCGGCAACACGCGCGACGCTCGCTGAAACCACCCACTCCGCTGAAATCTGGGCCAAGTGTGGTGAAGGGTAGTCGTGGCCCTCTTCGTTCCACAGTCGGTTGCTGTCGGCAACGGGAAACCTCCCAGCGGCATAGCTTCCGACGGACTCCGTGGCGCAGTGTGCGCCTGTTCGGTCGGCGCGCCTTGGGTCCGGTCGGCTGGTCCGGCGTTTCCCTCAGGCAGCCGGGTGCGGTTCGCGCGTCCGCAGTCTGTGTGCGAGCAGGCCGAGCAGCACGGCGTTGGCCAGCCCGGACAGGGCCACCCCGATGGAGAAGATCAGCGGGCTCAGCCAGGTGATCGAGGAGTGGTACTCGACGGGTGACGACACCGCCATCGCGAGGATGCTGAACGGCGCTGTGGCCATGAGCGGCCAGATCCCGGCGAACCCGGGATCCGGCAGCACGAACGCGGCGCACAGGAAGAACCCCAGCGCCACCGCGACCACGGCGAGGTATCCACGTGCGAGCCAGTTGTCCACCGCGGGCGCCAGCAAGGCCCGAACCCTCTGCGGGCGGGTGCCCGCAGGGCCGGTCATGTCCGTTCTCTTCTGCTCGGCCGGGTTCGCGACGTGCGGGAGGGGCTCACGCGCGCCGGTCGGTGTGGCGGTCGCGGCCCTCGTGGCGAGGGCGCCGAGCACGGCGGCGTTCACGAGGGCGCACAGCAGGAGCCATACGGCGAAGACCGCGACCGCCGTCACGTCGGCCGCCCCGTCGACCTCGGCGCCGGGGTCGAGAGGGAGGAACACACACAGGAAGGAAAGGGGCGCCGTCAGCAGCAGCGGGCTCCCGGCGAAGGTGCTCTCCGGGAAGAGGAACATGACCGTGAAGGAGACGGCGAATACCGCCAGATAGCCCCGGGCGAGCCAGTTGCCCGAAGCGAGCGCGAGGAGTCGGCGCAGGCGCGGGACGCGGCGGGGGTGGGACGCAGTCGGCATCGGTTGTTTCCTCGGGTCGGTCCGTTTGGTGATCTCCACGGTGGACCACCAGTCGCGCTCCGGCATGAGTACGGGTACTCACCGGCAGGACCGCAGAAACCGCACGCCTCCGCGCAAGACCCTCACTCCGCGATGGTCGCCTCTCAGCACGTCCGCGCATTCCGTTCGCCGGCCTGGCACCGTCCGCGGGTCGGCACGCCATGAGCGGGGAAACAAGGTGAGCAGGTCCGGGGACCTGTGGGCGCCGGGTGGGGAAGCTCAACGAGCCTCATCATGGCCAGGGCGGTGGCCAGTCAGGGCGAGGCGGTACGGGTGGCCAGACGGTGGGCGACCCGGTCGAGGGCGTAAGCGCGTTCGGGGACGTAGGAGCGGGCGGCCGGGGTGGGCTGCATGACAGGCGGGAAGTCCTGGCGGAAAGCGAGGCAGGCCAGGGCAGGCACCGTGCCACGGGAGCGGGGACGGATCAGGCGCAGCAGGAGCCCCGCGGCAGGGGGCGGGTGCCGGCCCCAGGAAGGACATGGGCAGAACGGCAGTGAGACGCCGCGGCCCGGGAGACTGCGAGAACGGCGAGGAAGGGCCCGGGCCGGGGGCGACCACCAGGGCCGTCAAAGGATGTATGCGGAAAACACAAGCGAACACGGGCCCCGGCCGGGGCGCCTCGCGTATGCGGAAACGCAAAACTGCGGCGCATAGCCCCCTTTTGATATGCGGGTTTTGATAGGCGGGAGCCTCATACGGGTGGGGTAAGCAACCAGATACGGGGCCGGCGGCGCGTACCGAGAACAGCACGGAGAACCGAACCACGAGCCACAGCCGCTCACACCCCAGTCCGAAACCCGCAATGCGTCAGCTCGTACCACCGGACACGGCTCATGCCCTGGAGAGCCCTCCCCATCGGACGCCCCCGTCCGTGCACGGCGCCCCCAAGCGCCCCTGCGCCGTGCTCACCACGAGGCCAGCCGACCTGCCGAACAATGCCTCCCAGATCTAGCCAACAGCCCAGACCCACGGGAGAAACCAGTGCCCCCAGCACCCGGCACGAGCGGGAAACAGATGAGCTCCTGGGTAACCCGCCACTCGAGCTCGGAACCCACCCCCACAGGTACGGGGAGCAGATCCGTTCGAGTCGGTCCCCTGGCCGAGGCGAGTGTCCTGTGACAGGGAACTTCGATCGTGTGCAACCAAACCTTGGTCGGCGGCGTTCCGGACACGCCATCGGGGCTCCGTGCAGAGGGAGCAGAGAAAGAGGCCGACGGAAAATGCCATGGGGTCGGGGCCGTCCCCATACAAGCGGGAAGCAGTCGGCCAACCGCGTTCGAACTCACCTGCGTCGAAGGACCAGTCCCACAGGAGTAGGGAACAACCGTGGTGAGTGTGGTGGTCAGCAGACTTCGCCACGGTAAGTCACGCCCACCGCTCTCTGCACAAGCGGGAGCAGCGACGGCCGAGAATGCAGGGCCCGCCTGGGCGGCGATCCCCGCACGGGCGGGCCCCGGCAGGAAGGGGACCTGCGCAGACAGCGGAACTACAGCTGCCGCGTCAGACCGGGGCAGAATTGAGTTGTTCCTGGCTCGACACCCCGATACCTTCCGGTTCATGCCTGCCCGGACTCCGCTGCCCATCACTCTCACCGGCCGCCAAGTACGCCTGGAGCCGCTCGCGGTGAGGCATCTGGGAGACCTCTTCGAGGCGGGAGGCGGTGACGAGGAGGTGTGGCGGTGGCAGGGCGGGCCGGCGCCACAGACGCAGGCGGAACTGGGTAGCCGTCTTGCCATGCTGCTCAAGGCAGCCGAGCAGGGCGTATACGTTCCCTTTGCGGTCATCCATCGTGTGACCGGGCGGGCCATCGGCTGGACCGCGTACATGGACATCAACGTGGCCGACGAATCGTTGGAGATCGGCTGGACGTGGTACGGGCGCGCGTACTGGCGCACCGCCGTCAATACCGAGTCGAAGCTGCTCTTGCTCACCCACGCCTTCGAAGACCTGGGGATGGGACGCGTGCAGTTGAAGACCGACCATCTCAATCACCGCTCACAGGCCGCGATCACACGTATCGGGGCGCGTCGCGAGGGCGTACTCCGCCGTCACCGCCGACGCCCGGACGGTAGCTGGCGGGACACGGTGTACTTTTCGATCCTCACGGACGAGTGGCCTGCGGCCAAGGAATCCCTCGCTGCTCGCCTGGGAGAACTGGGCCATGCAGGATAGCGTCGGGGCGTCGGCATGACGGAGGCGAGGGCTGCTGAGAGGCAGCTCAGTCGGCCTGGGCTTGTTCCGCTTGAAGTGCCTGCTCCTGAGACACACGTGATGGCGGGCCGGAGGGAACGGTGCAGGCTTTGGTCTGGCCTATGCGGTGGCAGGGAGAGTCATAGATGATCTCCATGGGAACTGTGGCGGCGGTACGCCGATATCCGGTGAAGTCCATGCTCGGCGAGGCTCTGGTATCCGTGATGGTGACGCGCGCAGGGCTGTCCGGGGACCGGTCACACGCCGTTCTCGATGAGACGGGCGCGATCGGGAGTGTCAAACACCCGCGTAAGTGGGGGCCGTTGCTCGGCTGCCGGAGTCGGTTGGCCGAAGGCACCGTCGCGGTCGAGCTACCCGACGGGGTGATCCGTGCGGTCGGCGATCCCGATTTGGATGCCCGATTGTCCAAGCTGTTGGGCCGCCACGTGTTCGTCTCAGCGAGCGCACCGTCTCACAGCACGCTGGAGCGTGCGGTGCCGGAGTACGAGGGTGGTGTCCCGGATGCCCTGCGGCCCACGGCATTCGTGGACGACACCGGAGAGAGGATCACCGCCGGCAAGGTCGCGTCGGGAACCTTCTTCGACTACGGCCGGGTCCACCTCGTCACCACGTCCTCGCTGACAAGGCTCCGATCCATCTACCCTGCTGGCGATTTCGATCCGCGTCGTTTCCGGCCGAACCTGGTCATCGACACCGGCGAGGGGCCCCCTTTCGTAGAGGATGGCTGGCAGGACTGGCAGTTGCGCGTGGGCGAGGCACTGTTTCGCGTGGTGGTGCCCACGCCGCGTTGCGTGGTACCCGCGCTCGGCCACGACGAGCTGGGAGCCGACCCTGGCATCATGCGTGCGATAGCCCGCGAACACCGGATCCACGTCTTCGATTTGGGGCGCCTGGCATGCCTGGGGGTGTACCTGGATGTCATCGAACCCGGCGAGGTCCGGCTTGGCGACTCGATCACAACTGGCTGAAGCGCTGAACGCTGTGGCTAGTACTCCAACCGTAGATCGTGATCTTCATCCTTGAGCGGCTTGTCGTCGGTAGTGGCTGGTCCGGGATCGGGCCTGGTGACGGCGTCGCCAGACGGACCAGCCAAGCCGGTGGACAGGGTCAAAGACGCGTTGGATGACGAGCGTGATGAACAGTCGTTGGATCTCGTTGCAGGTGAGCGGTATCAGTTCGTCGGGTGAGGGATGACGGTCGTGTTCGTTCGCGCGGACGACGGCGAGGAAGGCGTGCGCGAGCATGGCCAGGGTGACCCAGCGGGACCAGGACGAGCAGTGCCGGACCTGGTGCTCGTCCAAGGCCGCCAAGCCCTTGCCGGACTGGAGAAACTCCTCGACCCGCCGCCTTGATCCAGCGACGCGCACCAGGGTGGTCAGCGGCACTGCGGCCGGCGAGTCGCAGCGGCAGTAAGCGAGTTCGCCGGTGCTGCGGTTGCGGCGGATCAGCAACTGCCGGCTCCCGGGCCGGGGGTCGGTGAGGTCGATGACGGCCCAGTCGTAGAAGCGGTGGCCCTTGGCTCCGCTCCCTGCGGACAGCTTCTTCCAGGCCCTCTTGGGCACCTTCCTGGCCAGCGTGTCCGCGCGGAACTTCCCGGCACCTGTGGTGACTTCGTGCGAGCAGGCCACCGCGAGGACGTAGCCGGTGCCGCGTTCCTCCAGCGCGGCGCGCAGCCTCGGGTTGCCGCCGTAGACCTCGTCTCCCGCGACCCATGCGGCCCGGTGGCCGGCGTCCAGGAATCGGGTGACCATGCGGGCGGCCAGCTCTGGCTTGGTCGCGAACTCCGTATTGTCACCGAGTCCGGCGGCCCGGCAGCGGTCGGGGTCGGAGGTCCAGGAACGCGGAACATAGAGTTCCGGTCGATCGCCGCGTGCCCTCGCGGGGTCGAGTAGGCGAGGTAAACGGCTACCTGGCTGTTCTCGACGCGTCCGGCGGTGCCGGTGTACTGGCGCTGGACGCCGACGGTGTCGGTGCCTTTCTTCACGTCGCCGGTCTCGTCGACCACCAGCACCGCCTCGTCGTCGTGCAGATGCTCCACCACGTAGTCACCCACGTCGTCGCGGACCTGGTCGGCGTCCCACTTGGCCCGCCCGAGCAGGTGCTGCATGCCGTCCGGGGTCCTGTCCCCGGCCCACTCGGCGATGGTCCAGCAGTTCTTGCGCGGCAGGTCCGACAGCAGTCCGAGTACCGACTTCCGGGCTCGGCGCCGGGATTCGACCCGCGTGAACCGTCCCGCTATCCGGCTCATCAGGCCCTCGAACGCCTCCTGCCAGCGGGCAGGGTCTACGCTGTGACCTGCGGCCACCGCACGATCTCGAGTCTTCACACACCGATGATCAACGGTGGCCGCACCCGTCTCCACAGCGCGTCAGGGTCGCGCAGCGTCTGTCTGCCGTCATGTGTCTGGAGGACTTGTGCAGCGTGGCGAAGTCTGGTGGGTCCAGTTCGACGAGCGGAGGTTGGTCGTACTGCTGTCGGGAGACGACGCGTCCGGGATCCAGGTGATGCAGGTCGTCGCTCCGGCGGGCGTCGACATCAGCGGTCTGGGCATCGAAGTGGCGGTCGGCGCCGGTGAAGGACTGCCGTTCGAAGGCGTGCTGCGGCTCGCGTTCCCGCGTCCAGGCTTCACCCCTTGCACGTGGCTGACCACTGTGTCACGGGACGACCTGATAGAGCGGGCGGCCGTCCTGTCCTCGGCGAAGCTCAGCGAGATTGACGATGCCCTCCGACTCGCTGAAGAAGCGCAGGAGCAGACCCCGGCGACGACCGCGAAGCTCAGCGAGATAAGGGACGCCCTCCGTCTCGGTGAACTCGGGTAGAGGGAGAAGGAGCCGACGGCGTGGGCGGTCTCGGCCAGATGGTCGACGCGGTCCGACACCCTTCACCCGCCACCGCCATGCCGACGCTACGCGAACACGACGAGCAGGTCGGCATCTCCAACACCACAGACGTGCAGCAAGGAGCATCACCGCCCGAGCGGGGAGCAGTTGTACCTCAGACCTTGAAGGGGCCCTCGGCGGACCATCCCCACGGGCGCGGGGAGCAGTCAAGGCAAGTCATGAACTGCGCGGGGGACTTGGGCATGCCGCAAAAGCGGATCTTGGCCGTGAATGATCGCGACTTGTGCATGGGATGGGGCCTATGACCTGTTCCGGTGCTGGCAGCGGGGCGATTCCCCACAGTTCGAGCCGGTACTGGAAGCGATCCGGGTGCCCCGGCTTGGAGTAGGCAGACCTCGTACGCGCCCGGGCCGGGTCCGGGCCGACAGGGCGTACGACTGCCCGCGGACCGGGTCCGCAACCGGATCAAGCGCAGCACGCTCGGCGGGCGGCCGCCGAAGTTCGACAAGGACGACGACAAGCAGCGGCACACGGTTGAGCGCGGGATCAACCGGCTCAAGCGCCGCCGAACCGTCGCCACGCGATACGGCAAACTCGCCGTCCGCTACGAAGCGACCGTGCTGGTCGCAGCTATCAGTGAACGGCCGTGACGGTGCTTCGTCGGACGGGTGCCCATAAGCAGCGGCTCTCTGGCTACCTTCCGCTGCCGTCCCCGCGCAGCGCAGCACGGACCAGATCGGCGTCCGCAGCGGGAACGGCGAGTTCCCAGTAACGATTCAGCTGCTTGCCGGGACATCAGACGGAACAGCCGCTTGTCGACCGCCTCACTTCCCGGGCCGGCGACCGGGCCTGCCCCGTGGACGTGGAACGGGGCAATCAAAGCAACGCCTTCACCGGAACTGCCGAGCACTCGAAACCGCCGCCACACCACTGTCGACGCTGCGGCGGGATCGAGAATCAAGGACCCCTGCCGGAAGCGATGGCCGTCACGGACGAACGCGGAGACCTCGCGGGCCTCTCCCGCATTGAACGCCATGACGTCCGCTTTGGCGCGATGCCGGGCGTCTCCTGTGAACTGCTCGATGAGACGAGCCGGATGCCGGAGCAGATCCGTGAAGGCCAGCGTCCCTGCTGCCCGTCGCACTCTTCGCCCCACCGTCGCCCCCCCTGCATCGCTGTCGTACTCAGGGTGGCGACGGAGGTGTGCTGAATTGCCTGCTCAACCGCTCTCACAACAGGCGCTAGGGCGCGTATCGAGTCGTGATCAATTTGCGGGATGTGCCTTCGTGGCACGGTCCGGTCCGATAGACGGTCTTACGTGACGCGAGTGCAACTGACAGATCCGGATTGGGAGTTCATCGAGCCGTACCTGCCGGTCGGCGAGTACGGCCCGCACCCCGAGCGACTGCGGCAGCAGTTCGAGGGCGTGATCTGGCGGTTCAAGACGGGCGGGCAGCGGCGGGAGATGCCGACGGAGTTCGGCGCCTGGTCGACCGTCCACAACCGCTTCCGGCAGTGGCGTGACGCCGGCGTCTTCGAGGCCCTGCTGGAGGGCCTGATCACGGAAGCCGCGAAGCGGGGTGAGGTGGACCTGTCCCTGGTCGGCATCGACTCCACCACCGCCCGAGCCCACCACGACGCGGCCGGGATGCACCTCGACGAGGGCGTCGTCACCGCCCTGGAGAAAGCCGCGGCCGAGGAGGAGAAGGCCAGGTCAAAGGGGGCGGCCTCGAAGAGCAAAACGGGCAAGAGGCCGAAAGTGATCCCGCGCTGGAAGAACGACGACGCATCCGGCGTCGGCGGAAACTCCGGCTGAGGGCCGTCCTCCTCGGACGTTCCAGAGGCGGTCAGAGCAGCAAGGTCCGCCTCGCCGCCGACCGCAAGTGCCGCCCGCTGGCGTTCATCCTGACCACAGGCCAGGCAGCGGACAGCCCGCAGTTCATCCCCGTCCTGAAGAAGGTACGGGTACGCGGGCCCGTCGGCCGACCCCGCATCCGGCCGGACGCGGTCGCCGGGGACAAGGCGTACTCGTCCCGCGGAAACCGCGCCCACCTGCGCAAACGCCGTATCAAGGCGGTCATCCCGGAAAAGAAGGGCTCCAGAGGTGGCCGACCCGTCAGCCACGACGCCGGTCTCCACGAGGAGCGGAACACCGTCGAACGCCTGATCAACAAGCTCAAAGCATGGCGAGGCATCGCCACCCGATACGACAAGACTCCCGACAGCTACCTCGCCGGTCTCCACCTGCGCGCCTCGACGATCTGGATCAAGGACTTCGCCAGTACCACCCGATGATCATGACTCGATATGCCCCTGGGTGACGCGCTGAGGTGCCGGACGCCAAGGGCGGGCAGGAGTTGAGTCAACGGTCAACCAGCCGTGGACGCGGGGCCTCACCCGTGGATTCCGCGTCGGTGTCGTCGGTGCCGACCGGGCCGCGGGGAAGCATCCGGTCCAGCCACTTCGGCAGCCACCAGTTGGTCCGGCCGAGGAGTGTCATGGTCGCCGGTACCAGCACCATGCGTACGACCGTGGCGTCGATGAAGATCGCGGTGGCCAGGCCGAGCCCGAACATTTTGGTGGAGGGGTCCTCGGCGACGGCGAAGGACAGGAAGACCGCCACCATGATGAGGGCGGCCGAGGTGATGATCCGGGCGGTGCGCGAGACGCCCTCGACGATCGCCGTGCCGTTGTCGCCGGTGCGCAGGTACTCCTCGCGTACGCGGGAGAGGAGGAACACCTCGTAGTCCATCGACAGGCCGAACAGGATGGCGAAGAGGAACATCGGGATGAACGACACGATCGGAACCGTCGCTTCCAGCCCGATGAGTGCACCTCCCCAGCCCCACTGGAAGACCGCGACCATGATGCCGTAGGCAGCGCCGATGCTCAGCAGATTCAGCAGTACCGCCTTGAGCGGTACGAGTACCGAGCGGAAGACCAGCATCAGCAGCAGGAACGACATCGCCAGCACGGCGGCGACGAACACCGGCAGGCGTTGGCTGGTGCGTTGGCCCACATCGGACAGGCTCGCGGCGGCGCCGCCGACGTGGGCCCTGGCCGGGCCGTGCCCGATCGCCGTGGGCAGCACGTCGGTGCGCAGCCGGGCGATGGTGTCGGCCGTGGCCTTGTCCTGAGGGCTGGTGGTCGGGAACACCACGAGGGTCGCGATGCCGGTGGCCCGATCGATGTGCGTCGGCGCGACGGATGCGATGCCCGGATCCGCCGCGACCGTTGCGACGAGTCGGTCCAGCACTCCCGGATCACCGGCGGGGTCCGCGGCGATGACGAGGGGACCGTTGGTGCCCGGGCCGAACCCCTCGGCGACGAGATCGTAGGCGCGGCGCTCGGTACGGCTCTGGGGCAGTGAGCCGTCGTCGGGCAGGCCGACGCGCAGGCCGAGCACGGGCAGCGTCGCCGTCAGCAGCAGCGCCGCGGCGCCGACCGCGTACGGCACCGGGTGCCGGCTGACGTGCCCGATCCAGCGACGCCACCCGGCGGCGGGGACGGCGCCCGGCGCCGTGTCCCGCCGTCGGCCGAGGCGGCCCGACCACCCGGCCCGAAGTGCCCGGCCGATCCGGCCGGCCCGGCCCAGACGCGGGCCGGCCGCGCCGAGGAAGGCCGGCAGAAGCGTCACCGACGCGAGCACCATGGTCAGGACGACGATCGAGACGGCGAGCCCGCCCACCGTCATGAACGGCACGTTCGCGACCGCCATGCCGAGGATCGACACGACGACGGTGCCGCCGGCGAAGACCACGGGCCGCCCCGCCGTGGCCACCGCTCGTCCGGCCGCCTCGTGCGGATCGAGCCCGCGCGCGAGGTACTCCCGGTGCCTGGCGAGCACGAACAGCGCGTAGTCGATGCCCACTCCGAGCCCGACCATGCTGCCCAGGACCGGTGCGAAGGTGGGGACGTCCGTGACCCCCGCCAGTACCGTCATCGTGGCGACCCCGACGGTCAGTCCGAAGACCGCCATGCCGATCGGCAGCGCGGCGGCGACGAGCGAACCGAACGCCAGGAACAGGATCGTGGCCGCGGCGAGGAGGCCGATCAGCTCGCTCGCGCCGCCGTCGGGGTCGGAGAAGGCGTAGAAGAGGTTCCCGCCCATCTCGATGCGCAGGGGCAGTTCGGCGCGCAGCCGGTCGCCGAGTTCGACGAGGGCGTCGAGGTCTTCGGCCGACAGTCGGCTCTGGTCGGGGTACTGCACCCGGACGACCGCGATCCGCCCGTCGGCCGAGACGAGGCCGCCGCGCACGGCGGTGTCCCCGCCCGCGTCGAGCGCCCCCGCCGGGTCGCTCGTGCCGAGCACATGCGGCAGCCGCTTCACCTCGGTCTGCAGCCGCGTGAGAGCGGTGCGCGCGCTGTCGTGGTCGAAGAACGTCGCACCGTCGTCGAGAGGGGTGACGACCACTTGGGCGGTCATCCCCTCCTGGCCGGTGCCTGCCCGTTCGATCAGTTCCGCGGCCCGCTGGGAGTCCAGTCCCGGAGCGGTCATCGAGTCCGCGGTCCGCCCGCCGAAGGCGACGGCGGCGAGGACGGCGAGCGTGGCGGCGATCAGCCATGCCGCGATCACCCGCCAGGGATGGCGGGCGGCGCTTGCGCCCAGGCGCAACAGGGCTTTCGAGAGCATCGGGTCCTCCAACCACCTCGTCGGCCGTCCTTGTACGGCCGCCGATGCCGAGGCTCGTCGCCACGGCGCTCTGCGGCATCGGCTCGCGGGCCGCGGATCCGTCGGCCCCGGGACGGAGTGACGACCCGTCCTTTCGGCCGATGCGCGGCACGCCACGGCCCCTAGGCTGAGAACCGTGCTCCGAGACGACCTGCGAACCCTGTGGACCGAACCCCGGCCGCCCGACGCGCCCGCCCGGGTGCGGCGGGACTGGGCGCTGCTCGCCGCGGGCCTGGGCGGTGTGGCGCTGGAGGCCACCCTGCGCGAGAACGTCGTGTGGCGGCCGGTGGCGGTGGTGTTCGCCGTATGGCTGTGCCTGCTGCCCCTGTGGCGCCGGACCCGCCCGCTGGCGATGGTGACGCTGGCGTTCGGCTCGGTGATCCTGCTTCAGGCGGCCTCGCTCGTCGCCGCGCCGCGCGATCCCGTCGGCCTGTACACCGGGGCGGTCGTGCTCGTGCTGGTGTACGCGCTGCCCCGGTGGGGATCGGGACGCGAGGTCGTGCTGGGCGCCTCGGTGATCCTCGCGGCCGGCGCGCTGTGTTCCGTCACGGACGAGACCCCGGTCGTCGAAAACCTCGTGGGCATCGCCTTCCTGCTGCTGCCCGGCGTCGTAGGGGCTGCCGTGCGGTTCCGTGTGACCGCTCGCGAGCGGCAGGTGGAGCAGGTGCGCTCCCGCGAGCGCGAGCAGCTCGCCCGGGAACTGCACGACACGGTGGCCCACCACGTGTCGGCCATGGTGATCATCGCCCAGGCGGGCCGGGTGCTCGCGGACACCGACCCGTCCGCCGCCGTCGCGGCGCTGGAGGGGGTCGAGGAGGAAGGGGCGCGCACGCTGGAGGAAATGCGCGCCATGGTCGCCGCGCTGCGCGACCGCGGGGTCGGCGCCGAGCTGGCGCCGCCTGCCGGTGTCGCGGATCTGGAGCGCCTGGTGCGGACCCCGGGTGGCCGCCTCAGGGTCGACCTGGGGCTCGACGGCGAGCTGGACGCGCTGCCCCCGGCCGTGGACGCGGCCGTCTACCGGATCGTGCAGGAGTCGGTGACCAACGCGCTGCGCCATGCTGTCGACGCGACCGAGCTCGTCGTCCGGGTCGCCGCGGAACGGCACACGGTACGGGTGAGCGTGCGCGACAACGGCCGGCGCACCGGCCGGGGGCGCGACGGGTACGGACTCACCGGACTGCGGGAGCGCGCTACCCTGCTCGGCGGCACACTACGAGCCGGCCCGGGTGCCGACCGGGGCTGGCATGTCGAAGCCGAACTGCCGAGAGCGAGGAGCGAGAGCCGTGTCCATTCGCGTCCTCGTCGCTGACGACCAGACGATCATCCGCACCGGGTTGCGGATCATGCTGAACGCCCAGCCCGGCATCGAGGTGGTCGGCGAGGCCGCCGACGGGCGGGAGGCGGTACGCCTGGCCCGCGAACTGCGCCCCGACGTCTGCCTGTTCGACATCCGCATGCCCGCACTCGACGGGCTCGAGGCCACCCGGCTGGTCGCCGGCCCGGGCGTCGCCGACCCGCTGGCCGTGGTCGTCATCACCACGTTCGACCTCGACGAGTACGTCTACGGCGCGCTGCGTGCCGGCGCCCGCGGATTCCTCCTCAAGGACACGGGACCGGACCTTCTGGCCCAGGCCGTACGGTCGGCGTCCGGCGGTGAGGCGCTCATCGCGCCCAGCGTCACCGTCCGTCTGCTCCAGGCATTCGCGGACCTGCCCGCCGGCCGGCCCGTGGCCCAGCCGGTCTCCCCCGTCACCGCCCGCGAGGAGCAGGTGCTCCTCGCCGTCGCTCGCGGGCTGACCAACACCGAGATCGCCGATGCACTGCACATCAGCCTCAGCACGGTGAAGACGCATCTGGCCAGCCTGATGGCCAAACTCGGCGCCCGCAACCGGGTCGAGATCGCGATGTGGGCCTACGAAACGCGCCGTATCCTCCCCGGAACCTGAGCCGGGTGCGGGCCATGTCCCATGAGTCCCCGCCCGGACATCAGTGCACCGGTCGGCTCACGTCGGCTCCACGTGCCTCACCCGCCCGAGAGCGTGACGTACCAGGAGGCCGGAACTGGGACGGTGAGGCACCCGATACGACAAGACTTCCGACAGCTACCTCGCCAGTCTCCACCTGCACGCCTCGATGATCTGGATCAAAGACCTCACCAGGACCACCCGATGATCACGACTCGATACGCGCCCTAGATGCTCTCTTCCAAGGGATCGGTGGTCAGAGCGGCTCGCGGGATGCTTCCACTGCCTCCCGGACGTTCGAGTGCGGGTCGTCGGCAAGGCCGTCCAGCAGTTCGGTGACCCCTGGGGTGGACCAACGGGCGACCGCCCACACCAGATCCTCCCGCACCCCGGGGTCGGGGTGGGTGGCGAGGCGGCTCAACTGGGCGAGAGGGCCGCGCCGACGCATTCCGAACCAGTGCAGTGCCTCCCGAAGCGCGGCCGGGTCCCCGGGGTCATTGGCTGCGACCCGGGCGAGCAGCACCTTGACGGGTGGCGGCGGACCATCCAACGGATGCGGCAACCGCTCGCGCAGGCGCCGCGCCCCGTACCCGCCGCGCACACGGCACCCGAAACAGGTGCAGGGGCGCACACCGTGTGCGTCCGGCAGATACCGCCAGCCCGCCACCTGCGGCGCGGTGCGGACCCGGTGCACTTCACGCGGCCGGATCGCCCGGGGGACGAACACCTCCCACCCGCGCGGGTCCTCCAGCGCCGCGATCCGGCGCACTGCCTCTGACGCGGAGACGGTGGCCTGGGCATTCCGCGCCCGGTCGGCATAGCGCCCGACCAGCACGTCCTGGGCGTCGTCGAGTCGCACGTGGACTGCCACAAGGCCGCCCCGGCTGCCGAAACGGGCCAGCTCGCGCAGCCATTGGTGGGTGAGGGTGTACGACGGCAGGACCGGGAAGCAGTAGACCCCCCGCACACTGCCCTGCCCCTGGCTGGCCGCCCGAACCCCGGACCGCCGGATACGCGGCGCGTTCGCCGCTGAGGTCAAGTGTACGAACATCGCCATGACACGAGATGTTAGGTGACCCATTCCAGGCCATGGTCTGCGCGTACGGCACGAGGGCGTCCAACGTAAGTGTGTGAAGGCAGAGTCGGACACCCTCGCAACCGCATTCCATGTGAAGACCGACGACCTGCTGACCACGTCTCCGCATCTCGATCTCGCGCCATCGTGGCCGACCGCGGGAATCGCCCCGCGGCTCACCGACGGCTAGCTGGAGGAGTACGGAGGCCCGAGCCTGGGATCATCCTCCCGCATGCGGGGAGCACGACGCCGGAAGCCTCCTCCTGCCGCCCAGTCCTCCGTGAGAGGCTCCGCCTGACGGGCTGGGCGAGAGGGGCGAAGGGGCCCGGCAGCGCCATGAACCGGGTAGGGCGACATGCGGTACATCAAGCTGCGTAGCCCGGAGGTCTCCCGGATCGGGCTGGGCGCGACGGGCCTCCGATGCGCCGCTGTCCGGCCCGGACGGCGGCTGCGTCGTCCAGACGTTCTTCACCGTCGACAACCTCAAGGCCCCCATGGTCGACGACTCCGCCGAGTGAGACTTCGCGTATCTGCCCAACGGCGGCTGGGGCGAGCCCGCGAGCGTCCTCTGCACGACCTCGTGGGAGGCCTACGTCCCGAGCCGCGGGAGGCCGTCAACCAGCATCCGAGTCCCGCACGAGCTACGCGGGCCGCCACGACGCCCGCTACCTCCCCGAACGCTCCATGTCCATTAACTTCGGCCAGTGGCTGATCGACCTGGCAGGCCCGACGTCGACGGCCCCGCGCGCCTACGACCAGAAGATCGACTACGTCCTCACGTCAAGGGCCAGGTCCTGCCCCAGCTCAGGTATCCGCCTACCGCTCGACGCGCACGGCCGTCGAAGACACCCTCCCCGCCGCGTCGTGACCCCAGCGGCCGGCCTGCCCCCTCGAAAGCCGAGGCAGGCCTCGGCCGCACCGCACATCACTCCTGTGGGTGAATCTCCGCTCCGTGATGCGCTGCCCGCCTACTCGTCCGGGTGAACCCGGGCCGCCCGCCTCTCCCCTGCCCGAAAAGCGGGGGCGGCTTCGCCGCACGGCCACGGATCACCCGGGCGACACCGGTGCGCCGCAAGCGTCTGCTCCGGGGACCGCGACCGCGTCGTTACGATCAGCCCCGCTGAGGCCGAGGCGTCGGCGCCTGCCGTCATGCACAGACCTGACCTGCTGTTATGTCGCCATGCAGCCGAAGCGGAGGCCGGCTGTTCCGCATGACGACAGGGAGAGACACGTACATGGAACACGTACGGGGCGGCCAGGATCAGGAACAGGACCGGAGCGCGGGACCAGAGCTGGCCCGGTTGTTGCGCCGCTGGTGGGAGGAGGCAGGGAGTAGCACAGGCGGCACCCGGCCGACGCAACAGGCCCTGGCCGCGAGGCTCGGCATCGATCAGACGACGCTCTCGCGCTATCTGAACCCGAAACACCTCTCGACCGCTCCCCCGCGGGTGGTGGAGATCCTGCACACCCAGTTAGGCGCACCGGCGGCGGAACTCGAACAGGCCCGGACGCTGTGCCGGACGGCACTGCGGGAGAACGGCAGGAAGCAGGGGTCCGATTCCACGGCCGACCAGGCCGCCGATCCCGCCGATTCCGCCGATTCCGCCGACGAGCTCGGCACGAACGGCCCCGCTGGCACATCCGGTCGGCAGCGTTCCCGGTGGCTGCGGCGGGTCTTGGTATCGGCGGCCATCATGCTGGCGTTCACCGCCGGAGCGTTTGTCAACGAACGGCTCTCCGCCCCAGACCCGAAGGCCGTGGACACGGGTGCGGCCGGTGCCCTTTCCGCGAGCGAGGCACCGTACGAGTGGCCGTTGCTGCGCATGGGCGAGGAGGACCAGTTCAGCCGCGCTCGCGCCCTGCAGAACCTGCTGAACGCGCACGGGTACAAGGTGCTGGCCGACGGCTTCTTCAGACAGGACACCCGGGACGCCGTGATGGATTTCCAGCAGCGGCACGACCTCGCGGTCGACGGCAAGGTGGGCCCGCTGACCTGGCCGGAGCTGGTGAAGGTGGTCGAGCACGGATCCGGAGCCTTCGAGGTACGGGCCGTGCAGGAGCTCCTGAACAACGTGGGTCAGGGCGGTACCGCGGTCTCGGGAAAGTTCACGGCAGCGACCGTCCAGGACCTGAAGTTCTTCCAGCGCACACACGGCCTCGCCGCGACGGGACGGGTGAACGCGGACACCTGGCTGGCCCTGTTGGTGAAACAGCTCCCTCCCGTCAAGGCACCGGCCTACCAGAGGGGGACAAGCCCGCTCCCCTCCGCTCCTTTGTGAGCTCCCCTCCGAGAGGGCCGGGGCTCCGTCCGGATCGCGCAGTCCTCATGCACGGGGACATAACTCCAGGTCAGAGCCTTGCCTTGCAGGGTGCATCAATGTGCCTCGGCAAACGGCCGGGTTCGTCTTCCCGTATCCGGCCGCCCCGGTGATGCTGGTTCTGCGGCCGGCACCCCCGGGGCAGCCCGCCCCCTCGGTGGGCGAACGTCCGGGTGCTCTCGTTCCGGTCCGCCTCCTGTCAGCACTCCGCCCGAAGGGGTCCTCCATGTCCGCTGTCCGCAAGACCATCACCTCCGTCCTCACGGCCACCGTCCTCTCGGGCGGACTGGCCCTCGGCACCGCCGGCCCGGCGAGCGCGGCCGGCTGCGGGACCTCCGCGTCCCCGGTCATCGACGGGGCCTCGGCCAGCTGGAGCATCCGCTGCTCGGGCGGCCGAATGACGATCGCCGGCTGGGTGCAGGACACCCGCGCCGACGCCAAGTGCGCCCTGATCCGCATCCACGCCGGCGACAACCCTCCCGCGCGGCCCGAGGCATGCGGTTCGGGGGTCCGCAAGAACTTCTCCCACACCTTCAAGGCGAAGAACGTGGACGCACGTCTGGCCATCGCCTGACCGCGCACCCCGGGCGGGCCGCCCGGCCCGCCCCACCCACGTGTCACGAGCACCCACACGCCACACAAGCGCGGCCGGGGCACCCCCACCCAGCCGTGCGGAAAGCACAAGGGAACAACATGAGCAGCAACGGACCTCACCTGCGCGGCACTGTGATCGCCGGAGCCCTGGCGACCGCGCTGGCCCTGGCTCCGGCCGCCGCCGCACAGGGGCCCGCCCAGACGCCGCCGGCCGGAGCGACCAGGCTGGTCTTCGACAAGAACCCGAAGGACCCCACCGACTCCCGGCTCCTGGTCTACAAGGGCGACAGCAACACGCCGTGGGCCGTCTACCGGGCTGGTTCGGGCGTCGGCATCCAGGACGACTGCGCCCGCGCCAGGGGCTGGCTGCCGAACGGCAACTGGAAGATCAAGCTCAAGTCCACCACGTACAACGGCAATCTCATCAAGGGCTACGCCGTCTACCTCGAGGACATGAAGTGCTCCCAGGGCACCCTGAAGCGTACGGAGATGTTCATCCACTCCGAGATGAACCGTGACGGCAGCCAGGGCAGCACCGAATCCCGCCGCTGGGACGGCACCCGCGACTACAAGTCCAACGGCTGCGTGAAGCTGCACCCGGAGGACATCAAGAAGATGTTCCGGCTCTTCGACCGCCCCGAGTTCGGCTGGCCGACCCACCTGCGCGTCGTGTCCTGATGCCCCGCGCCGTGCCCCACCTACGTCGAGATGTACGGAGGTGGGGCACGGCGCATCACCCTCGGCGTCACCAGGAGCGCAGCGCGCTCAGCCCAGGCCGCCGACTTCCTCGGCCGCCTGGGCCGCAAGCTGCGTACCCACCTGCGACCGCACATCCTCGACCGGCTCCTCCACCGCTGCGAGGCCCTCCCGATCAAAGGATCTCTCCAAGGGCCGCGGTGCGCGCCTGCAGCATGTCTCGGTACCGTTCGTCCAAGGGGCCGTTCATGGCTGAGGAGACACAGTCGGCGAGCACCATGTCCATCATCACCATGCATTCACCCTCGGGTTCTCGCTGGTAGAAGCCCGGAGGGAAGCGCAAGGTCCTGAACTCGTCCCACAATCGCGTCAACTGGTCCAGTCTTGCTTCCGTCATGCCCGTGATGATTCCTCACGACCAGGCATCGAGAAAGCGCGTTTCCCACCCACGTGGTCCTCCGCTTCTCGTTCTCGGCGGCATCCTCTGCAGACAGCTCTGCACGTTCACTCGTACTCGCCTCTGCGCTTCAGCCGGTACGCCGACACCGCCGGCCAGGCTTGATGCACCAGCCTTCGAGACCGTGACGGCAAGCATCCGTGTTCCGCGACACGACACCGGAAGGCCGAGAACTCGACCGGAGGCAAAGCCGTTGGGGGGGCGATGGTCATGCGTCAAGGACGGCGTACGGTCCAGCCGGATGAACTGCTGTTCCGGTCGGTGAAGAACGTCGGTCGCTCGGCTTGGTGAAGGCTCATGGGCATCCCGCGTCGCTGCCGACATCCGCATGCATCGCTGCCGTGCGTAGACATGTGGCGGTGTTGTGCCCTTGTTGGCGCTGAGATGGGGGCTGCATGATTCGCCGGTGACTACTGAGGCGTTGATCGGACTCTTAGGGATCTTAGGCGGGGCATCGATCGCAGCGCTCGGAGCCGGCTTCGTGCAGCGTTCCGCTCGAAGGGCCAATGAGCAAAAGACAGCCGCGGACAGGGCCGCGCAGTCGAAAGCCCTCGGTCTTGAAACCGCAGCGTCCGCGCGTGCCGCCACCAGGTCCTGGGAGCTCTACATGGAGCTGGTGGTCCAGGACCTGGCCGCCCGACGCGCGGTAGAACTGGGCACGTACGACGCGGCGATACGAGAACTCCTCGGGCATGTCACGGATGCGCTCTACCGACTCGCTGCCAATGAGTCGATCTACACCACTGACAGAGGTTCCCGCTCCTGGGCGGCACGGGCAGGGCTCACCGAGGCCAGCACACGGATTCGCGGAGTACTCCTCCAGCAGCACGACGGAGCCGTGCCGGCACAGGAGTCTGGCGTCCTCCTGGAGATGGTGAAGGAAGCAGCTTCCAGGATGAACTCCCATCTTGTCGGGGAGAGCGAAGGCCTCCTAGGCAAGTCCATGCCTCCGTACCTCCAGGCTCAGCCAGCCCCACCCATGCCCGAACGTGCTTCCGACGCACCAGCCCCCCTCCCCTTCGAGCCTTTCTGGTTCGGCGTGCCCGCGCCCCGGGCACTCCAGGGGGAGGACGGCAGGCTGATACCACCGACCATCCTTGATCCGGGCATCTGGTATCTCGCCGTGGGGGACGACGGCGACGCGCTGGTCGTGCAGACGCAGGGCGGCGTGAGAGGGCTGCTTCGGAACACCAACGGCATCCAACGTGCCTGACGACCGTGAGTACCCCCACCGCGCTTCCCCGCCCGGCCGACGTCGCAGCGGCAATCAGTCGCGTGTGACGGCGCCGGCGGGCGGGCAGTCCGGGTGCGCGGTGCCACCCAGATCAGGCGGTGAAGTACCGGTCGAGCACCTGGGGCAGGTAGTCCGCCGTCAGACCGAGGCGACCCGCTGCGGCCCGTGACGGTACGAAGGCGATCTCGTCGAGCTCCGGCCCCGAACCGGACCCGGCTTGCACGACGGACAGATCCGCGTGCAGGCGGCGTACCTGCGCCCCGGACCGGGGTGGGCAGAGGAAGTGGAAGCCGAGGCTGCCGAACCGGTTGCCCCGGGTGAGGGCCCATGGCTGCAGCTCCTCGACAGTCACGCGTACACCGGTCTCCTCGACCAGCTCGCGGGCGGTGTGTCTGCGCAGTTCTGCCATGTTCAGGGGCTTGCCGGCCAGGGGAGGTTCGACCGCACCGCCCGGCAGGCTCCACCGGCCGGGCGCCGCTGTGACCGGAGACCCCCGTCCGACCACGAGACCGTCCTCGGTGGGCAGGAGAGCGGTGACGAACACAGACCCGGGGACCTGCTCAGGCGGCCGTAGCCGGCGCAGGGCTCGGTGGCGGTACGTCATGGGCGCCCAGCGGACGACCAGGCTGCCGTCTCCGGGCTGGTCGAGGCCGAGAGCAGCCACCAGCGGTCCGTCGAACGTGGCGGGGTTGAGGGCCGTCGTCTCCTCCCACAGCCGGTCCACTTCACGTCTCTCCCAGGAGGACAGGACGGGCGTCGGCTGCTCGCCGAAGACCAGCCCGCGGGCGTCGAGGAACTCGACCGGGGGGCCGGCGGGCCCGGGAACCTCCTCCGCCCCGGGCAGGTCGGCAGCGGTGTTCACAGGGACCGGCACCGGAGCGTGGGGCCGGGCGGGTTGGAGAAACGGGTGATACTCATCCAGGACATGGAGCTCCCTCCGTAGAAGCGGCCGAGCGGGTCGACGCCACACAGGTCGGTGAGACTTGACCCGATCACCATGATCGTGCCGGATCCATCAGCCGGTGAAACGCGTCGTCCTCGATCACCTCCGGGTCGACTGGCGCCACCGGTTCGAGACAGCGCTCACTCGCCACGCGCTGGACACGCGGACGAACCTCACGATGCGGCAGCTCGCGCCGCTGTTCCGCTGCTCGCCGGCGACGGTCTGCCGGGGCATTCAGCCGCCGCGGCCGCTGCTAGCGATCGGGCTCGGCCTCGCGTCCGGACGCTGCGCTCGAGCGGCTGTGGATCGTGGACGGCGCCCTCGTCCCGGTCCGCGACCGCGACCGCGAGTCCGAACGTCCTCGCGCCATCATCATCGATGCCGACACCAGGTCGGTGATCACCGCAGCACGGCCGATTCCCGCGTATGGGCCTGGCGGAACTCCGGCCTGGCCCAGTGCTGCGAAGGCGTGACCGTGCCGGCCGGGGGCACCCACATCGACTCTGGCCCTGCCGCCCCGCACCGCAAACGCCCCGGACGAGCCCTGCTGCCCCGCGAGGAGGCAGGCGGCACCGAACATCGACAGATCAGGGGCCGCGTCGAGCACGCCTTCGCCCACATGAAGCACTGCAAGATCCTCCACGACCGCCGCGAGTACGGCAACGGCCTCCACCTCGCAGTCCTAACCGGCGCCCGCATACACAACCTCGCCCTAGCCGCATGTCCGGACCGACCACAGAACCGGCTCCGACCTGCCCGGACATCACCTTCCGCAACACGCTTCACAGCCCGTCTCTCTGATGCGCTGGAGGTACGACCGAAGCAGTTCGGCAACTTTGGTTTACGTAAACGGCATCGGAAACTATAGTTGTCACATGGCAGTCTCTGAGATCACCCCAGAAGAGCAGGCAGACCTCGACAAGGCCCTGTACGACGCCTTGAATCCCCTGGCCTTGGCCATCCGCTCCCGGGAGACCGGGTTGCCCGCGGACCGTATGTGGGAAGCGGATCCCGTCGAAGTGGCGCTGTCCGTCCTGGCCGCCTGGAAGGCGGTGGATGTCGAGGTCAGACGGCTGACGGCGCGAGCGGCAGCAACCGCCGGCTCCTACGGCGCGAGTTACGAGCAGTTGGGGGCTGTCTGGGGCATCACCCGGCAGGGTGCCCGTAAGAAGTGGCCGGACGCCGTCAGCCGCCCGGCATCCGTGACCGCGGGCAAGAGCACGCTTGCGCTCTTCGGAGGGACCGCCGAGCTGGTGCAGTCGTCTTCCGGTGGTTGGTGCTGGACAGGCGTGGGCGCTGATGGGGCATCCGGCACGGCCGCCGGTGGGACGCTTCACGCGACCGCGGAAGAAGCGGCGGCCCACGCGGGCGCGTTCCTCAAGGAACACGCCCGCGACATCGGCGACCAGTCCTGAGGCTTCTCTCCAGGCGATGGCGGTGAAGGCCTCATCCGAGGACGGACTTGACTCTCGGGTAACGCGAGACGGCACAGTCAGAGCCGTGGACAGGAGAAACCTGCTGCCGATCGGGCAGTTCTCGCAGGCCAGCGGCCTCTCGGTCACCGCTCTTCGACACTACGACGCCAGTGGCGTGCTGGTGCCGGCGTTCGTCGATCCGGTGAGCGGCTACCGGTACTTCCGGCGTGACCAGGTGCGTACGGCGCAGTCGATCAGGGCACTGCGGCAGCTGGACATCCCGGTCGAGGAGGTGCGCCGGCTGCTCGGCGGCGGCGAGGAGGAGCTCGCCGCCGCCCTGCAGGCGCATCTGCGGGCGGCCGAGCGGCGGTTGGAGGTGCAGCGCTCCGTGGTCCACAGCCTGTTGAGCCGACTGACCGAAGGAGCAGAGATGACCCACCGCGTCACCGTCCGCCAGGGCGCCGCCGAACGGATCCTCGTCCGCGGGGCGACCCTGGACAACTCCGGGCTCGACGCCTTCCTCCGCAACGCGTACCAGGAGATGTACGAGGTCGCCGGCCGCGGCCCGCTCACCTTCACCGGGCCCGCTTTCGTCCGCTTCCACGGAGTGTGCGACGACGAGAACGAGACGCTCGTCGAGGCGTGCCTGCCGTTCTGGGAGGACGGCGCGCAGCCCACGGACCTGCCCGAGGGCATGAGCGTGCGCGAGCTGCCCGAGAGCACCCTCGCCTGCACGCAGGTCGAGGGCGCGGCCGCCGCGTTCCCGCAGATCCTCGGCGCGTACGACGCCGTCGCCGGTTGGATCACCGAGCACGGCTTCACCTTCGCGGGCCCGGCACGGATGGTCTACCGCCGGTGGACAGGGACACCGGACCACCCGGACAACCGACTGGAGATCGCCTGGCCGATCGACGAGCCTGCCGACGACGGACCGCTTCCTTCGAATCGGTTGATCGTCTCTTGACGTGTGTCGTCGAGTGATGCCCAGAGGGCGCCCTCGACGGGCTGCTGTTGCCGGACCGGACGCCTCGGCAGGATGGACGGTGGCGTGATCACCAGCAGGTGACGGACGCGATCGCGTCCGAGTACGGCACCGGAACGCCGTGGATGGCCCTGCCGGCGCACTTCGGATCAGCGAAGGGCGCCGACCGCAGGCAGCGGAAGCGGACCGCCGACGGCACCCGGGTGAAGGACCTCACCGCCTTGCCCGCCCAGGCCGGCGCCGACTGCGAACTCGGCCGGGTCGTCACGGCCGGGTCGACCGTCGTCCACGCCCATCGGCACGCCGCCGCCAAGGCCCGTCGAAGGAGCTCCGGCCGTCGAACCAGATGACCAGTCCTCGGGCGCTCACGCGGTGGCTCGAACACCAGGAGCCACCTCACCTCGGACAGCCGTCGCCGTCCGCCCGCGTACCTCATCACACCCGGCCGGGCCGGCGACACACCCGCATTCACCCAGACCGTGATCCGAATGCAGGTCCCCGGTCCGGATCACCGGTGCGTCTATCCAGGTCGTGTCCGGGCCTCCCCCGAGCGAGTCACGCTCGGTGGGGGTATGTCGTTTCGCGCAAGGTGACCTTGGGATCCATGAGGGGATCAGCTATGTACGCAGTAATCCGGCGCTACGACGGAGTGACCGACTCTGCCGAGGCAGGACGTCGAGTGGACGAGGGGTTCGTGCCTCTTCTTCGCCGAGTCCCCGGTTTCGTGGCTTACTACTGGGTGGACGCCGGGGACGGCGTGATGGTCTCCACCAGCGTCTTCGAAGACCGAACCGGGGCCGAGGAGTCGATCAGGCGGGCGGCGGACTTCGTCAGGGAGAACCTCGCGCCGCTGCTCCCGAACGCTCCTCAGGTCACAGCCGGCCCGGTTGTGGCTGCCGGGTAGCGACTGTCGATGTGGGTCGCTGGATCCCGACCACCTCCGCTCAGACGGCCTGGCCCTTCGCAGAACCCCTGTCAGAGCAGTGAAATCGGCCAGGTCCTCTCGCGTGTGAGGAGCAGTTCACCCTGAACGGCGCCGGCGCGGACAACCAGGGGCCATCCCTGCGGGCGCGGGAAGCAGACGGCCCGTCAGCGTCGTGGCGCAGCCTCGAGGTGCATCGCCTCGTGGGCGATCGCGTTCATCCCCCAGGTCCTGGGCTTGCGAGGGCTAGGCTGCGTCGGGCAGCCCCAGCGCGACCAGGAGGGCCGAGGAAAGCTCTTCCGCGAAGAGGGCCGACCCGGTCAGCGCCTGCCGGACGGCTTCCTCGTCGGGCGTCAGTCCGGCAACGGCCGACCAAGCGATTGCGCCTGCCACGGCGGACCCGACGGGAAAGTGTTCCAGAGGTATCTCGTAGCTCTTCGCCGTCTCCCGGTTCAGCAGACCCTCCCAGCTGCCGCCGTCCGGCGTGAGGGCCTCGACGAACCCCACATCGCTGTCCAGGAAGGACACCATCACGGCCGGTGCCCCCACGCTCTGCACGAGGTTCGCAAGGCTGCGGCGTCCCGCCTCGGCGAAGTCCGTGACCTGCCAGCCTTCTGCCAACACCTTCGACTCGTCGATACCCGTGAAGCCCGCTGCCCGCATCAGCCGGCCCAGCTTCCCCGTGGACGTGGACCGGGTCGTCAAAGACCCACCTGAATTCCCCATGGCCCGCAAGCTAGCCGACGCCTCTGACAAACCCACTCGCACCCCTGAGACGCCGACGGAGGAAGCCGGAACAACGGACTTCTAGGGGGTCCGGCATGTCTTGGGGCCTCAGAGTCGAAGCGTGATCCATCTCAGGTCCGCAGCGAGGCCGGCACGATCGAGGCCCGCGCCAAGCATGGTGTGTGGTCTGGGGGCCGAACCTGGTCGCTCTCGACCAGTCGCCGTCCCGATGCCCGGCCACCTGCTGCTGGTTCCTTGGAGACCGAGACAGCAGATCCACCCCGTCCCAGAGCCCGAAACCCAACTGCGGCCAACGACGCCAGCGCCGTGAAAAACGGACACGCGTTCGCCGTGACGAGCGGCGACAGCACGAGACCTGAAAGCACGAACAGCAGGCACGCCACCCGCACAGAACGGGCGGCTCGGGGGACCGATCCCGCGGCTCCGAGGAGCCGGGAAGGGACGTTGCACGATGACCGCACAGCTGAGGGCCGTACCGCGGAGACGGGGAGCAGGGGGCCTTCGTCAGGACAGGGGGGTGCGGTGCAGGTTGACGAGCAGGCGCCAGACCCACTGTGCGATCTCGGTGGGCGTGGCCTCGATGAGGCCGTGCAGCCAGTCGGCGAGAACCCCGGCGAAGGCTGCCGCCACGGCCGAGGCGACCAGGTCGGGCTCCGGCGCGCCTGCCAGGGTGCGCTCTGTGCGGCTGCGGGCGCGCAGGTCCTGGTGCAGCACGTGACCGAGGGGGCCGCTCCCGCCCGGGCGCAGCAGCTCCCGGTAGAGGCCCGCATGCGGGGCGAGACTCTCGAAGAAGGCGGGCAGGGACGGCGGCGGGCTCGCGGGATCGGGCGAACCACGCCACGCGTGGAGGGCCTCCACGGCTTCGCGGACGACGTCGGCGCAGGCATCGACGGCGAGCGCCTCCAGGTCGGCGTAGTGGAGGTAGAACGTCGCGCGGCCGACTCCCGCCCGCCGCACCAGCGCTGCGACGCTGATCTCTCCCAGGGGGCGGAGGGCGCACTCTTCCAGCAGTGCCTGGCGCAGCTTGGCACGGGTGCGTGCCGTACGGGGATCTGCCTGCATCGCGGTCACCGGGCGAGCAGGACGGCGGCCAATGCCAGTGCCCCGGGCAGCGCCTGGGCGATGAAGATGCGCCGATTGGCGGTGAAGCCGCCGTACAGCCCGGCGATGAGCACGCAGGAGAGGAAGAAGACCTGGACCCGGAACCCCGTCGGATCCCCTGCGATCAGACCCCAGACCAGCCCGGCGGCCAGGAACCCGTTGTAGAGGCCTTGGTTCGCGGCAAGCGGGGCTGTGGCGCGGGCCATGTCCGCATCGAAGCCGGAGAGACCGCGGCCCGGCTTCTTCTCCCACAGGAACATCTCGAGAACCAGGATGTACGCGTGCAGCACGGCCACCAGCGCGACCAGCACATTCGCCGTCACGTTCAAGAGGCACACTCCTTAAGATAGTGGACAGGTGTCCATGATACATGGACACCTGTCCACTATCTTTGCCGGACCGGAGCCCCCCACTCCACAGGCGCCGACGGTGGGCGCCGCCATGCCATGGGCCTGGGCCTATCTGCCTCTTCAGCACACAGGCCCGTGCCCCCTCGGCACCCCCGTGTCGACCGCCAAAGGGGCGAGCCGACCCGTCGACCACGGCATGAGAATCCGGGACGAGGCCGGAACCGGAACCAGAGCGCCTCAAGATGGTCCAGGAGCCCTGGACAGCTGCACGACAGCCGTGTCCTGGGGCAAGCTGGGCATCATGAGCGACTTGTACGGTGCTGATGTCGTCCTACGTCCTTCCGCCCTCGCGGACGTCCCCGCTCTCGCCGCCATCCGGGCCACGCCCGAGGTCCGGGCACGATGGCTCGGCGAGGACGATCTGGCCGGGGAGATCATCTCCGACCTGGAAGACCCCTCCACCCGCTGCCTGACGATCCGATACCGCGGCCGGATCGTCGGCATGATCCAGTGGTACTCCGAAGAAGACCCGGGGTACCGGCACGCCGGCATCGACCTCTTCCTCGATCCGTCGATACACGGCCGGGGCCTGGGCACCGACGCCGTCCGCACGCTCGCCCGGCACCTCGTCGACGACCGCGGCTACCACCGGCTGGTCATCGATCCGGCGGCCGACAACGCGGCCGCAATCCGCTGCTACGAGAAGGCCGGGTTCCGGACCGTCGGCGTGATGCGCCAGTACGAACGGGGCGCGGACGGCACCTGGCACGACGGCCTGCTGATGGACCTGCTGGCGGCGGAACTGGTGCGCTGAGCCCCGCCCTTGCCCATGCCTGACGCTCTCCGACTGGCTGGAGCGGGTTCAGATGGCCGATCTCAGCCGACTGGTCGACGATCCAGCTGCCTGGGCTCCGATCCACAGGCTCGCAGGAACCCTGGACAAGACGCTTCCCGGGATCTTCGCCACCGACCGCCCCGAACGCCTCGAAGCCGCACGCCGCCGCCTCACCAGCGGCAGTCTCGGGGAAGAGCAAGACAGCCGGGTTGCTTCCCCGGCACCCCCGCGCACTTCCGCCATCGCCGTGTTGTTCGAGAACGCGGCCGGCCCGGCTCTCAAACAACATGCCAGGCCACCAGCTCACGCGGCTCTCCGGCGTCATCTGCATGGAGACAGGACAACCCGGTCTGATTCGCTCGCCGTCCCAGATGATCTGGTCCGGCAGGTCCACTTCTTCGGCCCCACAGGCCCTGGTGGCGTCTGAGCCGTCCCGGGTGGTGGCCGATGAGGGCAGGACCTGGTCATAGCCGTGCGGCCGTGCGGACCAGGCCGGCCAGGGCGAGGGAGCGGCTGTGCGCGGGCCAGGCGATGTGGGTCACGACGGGAGGTGCGTCGGTCAAGGGGACGGCCGTGTGCTCGGCCCACAGCCAGGAGCGGGCGGAGTCGGGGGCGACCGCCACGGTGCGTCCGAGGGCGATCAGCTGGGCCAGTTGCGTCTGGTTGTGGATCTCGGGGCCCGGGCCGGGTGCGTAGGTGCCGTGGGTGGGCCAGCGGGCGAGCGGCAGATCGGGGACATCCCTGACATCAGCCAGGGACAAGGTCTCGCGGGCGGCGAGCGGGTGCCCGGCAGGCAGGACGGCGACCTGCCCCTCGGTCGTCAGTGCCTCGCTGTCGAACCCCGCGAGGGAGTTCCACGGCGTGTGCATGAGCGCGACATCAGCACGTCCGTCGCGCAGCAACTCTTCCTGCTCGCACACACCGCACAGCAACACCTCGATCTCGGCGCTGTCGGGCTCGGCCGCGTAGGCGTCGAGAAGCTTCCGCAGCAGTTCGTGCGACGCGGCGGCCTTCACCGCAAGGACCAGCCGACCGCGGGGGCCGCCGGGGCTGTCGGCACCGCCGGCTCGCCGGGTGCGGCGCGCAGCGGCAGCGGTCGCGTCGAGGGCCGCCCGGCCCTCGTGCAGCAGCACCTCTCCGGCATCGGTCAGGCGGACACCACGGCGGTTGCGCTGCAGCAGGCAGACCCCGAGGCGCCGTTCGAGCTGCTGGATCGCCCGCGACAGCGGCGGCTGTGCCATGCCGAGGCGCTCGGCGGCGCGTCCGAAGTGCTGTTCCTCGGCGACGGCCACGAAGTACCTCAACTCGCGGGTCTCCAGGGTGTCCACGGCCGCAGCATACGCGGTGATACCTGGCAGGTATCACAGGGCACCGTACCGGTGTTGGCCGCGCCCCTCGTCCGCGAGCCAACATCGTCAGCATGAGCGAAACGATGATCGCGCTGGTGACCGGCGCGAACAAGGGCATCGGGTACGAGATCGCGGCCGGGCTGGGCAGCCTCGGGTACCGCGTGGGCGTGGGAGCCCGCGACGGGGCCCGACGCGAAACCGCCGTCGGGAAGCTGCGCGCCGTCGGCGTGGACGCGTTCGGGGTACCGCTGGACGTGACCGACGACCAGAGCGTCACCGCTGCCGCGGAACTGATCGAGCGGCTGGCCGGGCGCCTGGACGCCCTGGTCAACAATGCCGGCATCTCTGGCGAGATGGGCCCGGGATGGGTGCAGGACCCGACCGCGCTCGACCTGGAGGTGCTCCGCACGGTCGTGGATACCAACGTCATGGGTGTCGTCCGGGTCACCAACGCGATGCTGCCGCTGCTGCGGCGCTCGGCCTCGCCACGCATCGTCAACGTCTCCAGTAGCGTCGGTTCCCTGGCCCGGCAATCGGACCCGGACATCGAGATCGGCCCGATCATGGCGGCCTACGCGCCGTCGAAGTCGTTCCTCAACGCCCTCACCGTGCAGTACGCCCGGCAGTTCGCCGGTACGAACATCCTGATCAACGCCGCCTGCCCGGGCCTGGTCGCGACCGACTTCACAGGCTTCCAAGGGCCCCGCACTCCTGAACAGGGCGCGACCACAGCGATCCGGCTCGCCACGCTGCCCGGCGGCGGCCCGACCGGTTCGTTCTTCGAGGACGACGGCGTCGTCCCCTGGTGATCACGAACCCGCCGTGGATCCCGCAGAAACCAGATGCACTGAGAATCCCGGGCCGAACGTTCTCATCGAACCTGGTAACCCCGCAGCTCAGCACAAGATCCACAGACAAGCCCAACGGAACAGGACAGGAGCGTTGCTGTCCGGCCGGACCGCGGCGAGCATGGCGCGGCCGACGGCGTCCGTGGTGGTGACGTACCGGGGGGAAGAGGCGCCTCAGCAGCGGGTGGATGACTGCGGTGGCACCGTAGAGCACGCGGTAGAGCGGGGTCCGGGAGACGGCGCCGTCGACCGGCTGCGTTCAGGGGCAGTGCCCGGAGGTCGTTCTCCGTGCGGCCCTTGACGCGGGCCCACACCTGCCGGCTCTTGCCGGCGGGGTCGGTGCCCTCGCCGGAGACGTACACAAGGGTCAGGTTCGGGCTCGCGGCGATCAGGGCGCCTGCGGAAGCCAGCGCGTAGTCATGGGTGACGCGGGTGCACTCGGCTTCGCTGCGGCCGACGGCGGAGACGCCGAGGCAGTAGAAGCAGGCATCCAGGCTGGTGAACTGGTGCTGGATCGCGGTGTAGTCGGTGAAGTCGGCATGGACGATCTGCCGGAGCTTGGGGTGTGCCACGTCCAGGGGGTCGGACGACGGCGAGGACCTCGGTAACCGCGTCGTCCCGCAGGTCCGGCGTGCAGCACATGTGCTCCAGGAACATGCACACGCGCTTGGGATCCCCGCGGGTGCGAGGTGCGAATCCGGGTCCCGGACCACCGGGCCGACCGGATGGGGTCATCGGTACATCCGGCATCTACCGCGGCAGCACCAAAGCCCCAGTGGACGTATGGAGGTCACCAGTCTCGGCTGGATTCCACGCCTTCGATCAGCGCCGCGCGAGCGGCGGACAGATCGCGTCCGGCAGCTGTCTGCGCTTCTTCCACCAAGAAGTCCAGCGCGTCGAACAGCTCCTCGCGCTCCACGGTCTCGATGAAGGACGAGCGGCTGTCCAGCGCGTTGAAGGCAGCTGCGAAGGCGCGTCCGATCTCCGCGATGTCGCCATAGTGCTCGCCGCCGGTGACCTCGGCGAGGAAGGCATCCCGGGTGGCCTCGTACTGGGCGACGGCCTTGCGGTGTCCGGCCCGCGGTATGTGCTCGCGGCCGTCCCAGTCGCGGAGCGGGTTGGCAGCGTTGACAGCGACCCATTCCGGCTTGCGTGCACCATGGACATCGAGCTGTACTCCGTGCCGCACCTGGGGACGCCAGGTCTTGCGCATCGCGGCCGCGTAGCCGGCAGGAATGCCGTACAGCGACACCTCCTCCATCTCCGGGACATGGCGCGGCAGCAGACAGTCCGCTGTGTCCATCCCGAACAGCTCCCGGATCGTGAGCCCCTGCAGCCGCGGCAACCGGTTCAGGGCTGCCGCCGAAGTGAGCGTGCCAGGTTCCCCGAAAGCGACAAACGGGTCAGGTTCGGGAAGACGGCGGCGAGGCGGGCGCAGTCGAACCGGGTGATCCGGCGCACGGTGAGGTGCTTGACGTCCGAACGCACGGCACCTCGCGCGTGTTCGGCGGCAAGTTCCTCGGCCGTGCACGTCAGCGAATGCGGAGCATTCCAGTCCCCGCGGTCGCCGTTGTCCCAGTGCCGCTGCCGGGCCAGTTGTTCACCCCGGCCCCATACCGACGCATAGGCACCGGAGGGTTCTGCCACCAGCGGAAGCAGGGAACCGATCACCGTGAAGCTTCTCGGCAGGACCCACCCGTGGTTCCAGTACGAGAGCGTGCCACCCCAGCTGTGGTGCGTGAGCCGGAGCGGCCGCACGTCGCCCAGGTCGGCCACCGCCGCAGGCTCCGGCCCGGACCAGTCCAACTCGAGGACGGCAGCGCACTCTGCCGCGGCGTCGACACCGGTGACCTGCGAAGCGGCCCAGGCACCGAGCGCATCGGAATGCACCGCGACGACATCGCCCGCAGCAAGTGGCCTCGGCGGCTGATGTCGTCCCATCCCCGGATGCTAACGACCCCCGTCCCACTCGCCGCATGCGAGGGACGGCCTCAGTGCGCTGCGGTCATGGCGTGGGCCAGGTGCCGAGTGCTCGGGCCAGCCGGTCGCTCTGCTCGCGGGTGATTCCTCGGGCGAGGCGGATTCCGCACCGTGGGCTGCCGGTCTCGTCGCAGTACAGGATGCCGGGAAAGTGCTGCTGGGTACCGGAAAGCGGCGAGGGGGAGGGCAGGGCCCACTCAGCCGGCTCCCACAGGGGGTGGTCCCGTAGCAGGGCATCTGCCAGTACAGGCGCCATGTCTTGGTCGATGCCCGCCTGGACGAGCGCGTCGCCGATCAGCGTGGCCGCGCCGGTGGGCAGGTTCCTGTCGCCGAGAGCCGGAAGCAGGAGCAGCAGGCGGGAGTGTGGCGCGTGGATCCCGGGGGCCTCGGGGTCGGGTGTGCCGGCGATGTGTGTCAGCTCCTGCCAGGACAGTCCGGGGCCGGCTTGGTGGCCGTCGATGGTGGCCAGGTAGCCGTGCCGATCCCACTCAGGGTGGGAGACGAAATACTCGGTCCCCAGGTCATCGGTGAAGTTGCGACCCACGATGACCACACTGTGGTTGTCGGCGAACGGGATGCGGAAGACCGGCCAGCGTTCCTCGTCGGTGAGCGCCTCGTACGCCGCGTCGGTGTCGGCCTCGTCAGCACCGAACCACAGTGGATCCGGGTCGTTCTCCTCGGTCTGGCACATCCACAGCAGGTATGCAGCCCAGAACCCCCGCAGAGCCAGCAGCTCCTCCGCTGCGACGAGGGGATCGTTCTCGTATCCATCGATCAGCACGAGCTCAGAGTGCCACCTGACTCTGACAGGCCCTGCAGCACTTGCTCCTTCCCATGAAGGGCGTTCCTCCTTCTCGCCGACATCACGGAAGACAGTGATGAGGAAGGGCTGATCCCTCAGTGAGCCTCTTTCATCCTGAATAGCTGCAGTTCAGCAGGGTGTGGACGGCCTGGACGATGGTGCTGATGCGGCGGGTGGAGCATCTGGCCCGGCGGAGTAGTCGCCAGGACTTCAGCAGGGCGAAGGCGCGTTCGCCGGGCGCTCTGAGGCGGGCGTGATCGCGGTTGAACTGCTGGTAGTGCTTGGGCTGTTCGCGGTGGTGGTAGTACGGGGTGCGGACGGTGGCGCCGGCGCCCTGGTAGGCGCGGTCGGCGAGGACGAGGATCTGCCGGGTGAGGCAGGCCTGGACGATGCCGTGGGCGCGGGCCGCGGTCAGGTCGTGGGTGCGGCCCGGTGTCGCGCGGGAGAACCACAGCGGTGTGCCGTCGGGCCGGGCGATGACCTGCACGTTCATCCCATGCTTGCGGTGCTTCATCGAGTAGTACGGCTCGTCCGCACCGATGCGGTCGATGGGGATCAGGGTGCCGTCGACGATGACGTGGTCGCCTTCACCGAGGCCGGTGAGGGCTTCGTGGAGGCCCGGCGCCCAGCCGGCCAGGACGTCCAGCGTCTCGTCGACGTACCGCCAGGCCGTTGCTGTCGAGACGCCGAACCCGGCCGCGAGCTGGGCGAACGTCTCGTTCTTGCGAAGGTGGACCAGCGCGAGGAGAGCCTGCTTGAAGCAGCCGAGTCGTCTCCACGGCGAGTTCAGTTCACGCCTTCGGGCGTAGATGAGCCAGGAGACATGCTCGACCAGCTCATATGGGACGTCGAGCATGGAAGGATACGGAACCAACAGAGCCCCCGGGCTGTCGGCAGTGTCGAGTGGAATTAACACCGCCAACGACCGAGGGCTCTGCCACGTCACCACCCCAGCTGACCAGGCCTTATAGTCCCTCAGAGGCGGGATGAAACCGGTTCAGTTGGTGCCGCTGGCCCGGGCCAAGCGCACGATCGCGGTGATGGCGGCGGGAGCGACCATCAGGCCGACAGCAAACATGGCGAGGACCGCGGGCGAGGTTCCGGTGTAGTCCGGGCTCTTCTCGTCCTGGTCAGCCAGGACGCCGGCACCGATGACGGCCAGGACCGACACGCTGAGGACAAATGCCCCGAGACCCTTGCGTGCGGACGGTGAGCGCAGCGGGATCAGCGCCACGAGTAGCCACACCACCGCCAGGACGACAACAATGGGTCCAGCTCCCACAACGCCCCCAAATTCAGCAAACTAAATGGCAGTTGACCATGTCATGGCGTCCGGCCGATGTCACCCCCTCTACCCAGTGAGCCGTTTTCATCCTGAACAGCTGCAGGTCAGTAGCGTGTGGACAGCCTGAACGATGGTGCCGATGCGGCGAGTGGAACACCTGGCCCGTCGGAGCAGTCGCCAGGACTTCAGCTGCGCGAAGGCCCGTTCTCCTGGAGCCCTCAGCCGGGCGTGGTCGCGGTTGAACTGCTGGTAGTGCTCGGGCTGTCCGCACTGGTGGTAGTACGGGGTGCGGAGGGTGGCACCGGCGATCACGTGGTCGCCCTCGCCCGGGCCGGTCAGGGCCTCATGCAGGCCAGGCGCCCAGGCCGCGGGGACGTCGAGGATCTCGTCGGCATAGCGCCAGGCAGTGGCTGTCGAGATGCCGAAGCCGGCCGCCAGGGCGGGCAGCGTCTCGTTCTTGCGCAGGTGTACCAGCGCGAGCAGGGCCTGCTGGAAGCAGCTCGGCTTCCGCCACCGCGAACGGCGTTCACGCCGTGGTGGGTAGATGAGCCGGGAAACGTGCTCGACCAGCTCATGCGGGACGTCGACCGCAGCACGGTACGGGACCGGGCGAGGCTCCTCGGACGATGCGTGGTGCGTAGAGAACACCATCGAAACGACCAGGAGCCTCGTCTCGTTGCGCACCCTGTTGACCTGCCCTTTCACCCCACAGAGACAGGATGAAAACGGCTCAGTGACGAATCTGGTGGCCCGTTGATGGGCAGAGCGGATGAGGACGAAGAGCAGGGCGGCCAGGTCTTCCGCCCCGGCGTCATCGTCCGCGTAGCGCGTGGTCTGCAAGGGGCCGACCTGGTCCAATCGAACTCCTTCCAGCTCCAGGACGTAGGCGAGGGTGAGCATGGCGAGGCGGGCGCTGCCGTCCGGAAAGGGTGGAAGAAGGCCACGTCCAGATAAGACCGTGTCCTATGTGGTGAGGCGGGCGTTGGGTTCGTCATGGGGCGGGGTACATGGAGTTGGATTGTTCCGGACGGGTTGTGGGAGATCGCGCGGCCGCTGATCCCGCCGTCGAAGGTGCGGCCGCAGGGCGGCGGAACGCAGGACACGCCTGATGAGACACTGTTCGCCGCGATCATCTACGCGCTGGTCTCCGGCTGCGCCTGGCGGGCCCTGCCACCCTGCTTCGGCATATCGAAGTCCACGGCCCATCGCCGGCTCCTGATCTGGTCCAGGGCCGGAGTGTGGGACCGGCTGCACGAGGAGATCCTGCACCGCCTCGACGACGCCGGCCTGCTCGACCTCTCACGCGCCGTCCTCGACTCCGCCCACGTCCGGGCGAAAAAGGGGGCGAACTCACCGGTCCGAGCCCCGTGGACCGCGGCAAGGCAGGCTCCAAGATGCACGTCCTGTCGGACGCGAACGGACTGCCCCTCCTCGTCGGCGTCTCGGCCGCCAACACCCACGACAGCCAGGCCCTGAAGCCCATGGTGCTCGGTCACCAAACGAAACACGACCCCCACCGCGGCCGTCACCTCAAACCCCAGCGCCTCCACGCCGACAAGGCCTACGACATACCTGAGCTGCGGAAATGGCTCCGCGGCAAACGCATCGGCGTCCGCATCGCCCGCAAGAGCATCGAGTCCTCAGAACGGCTCGGCCGCCGTAGGTGGGTGATCGAGCGGACCATGTCCTGACTGACCGGCTACCGCCGGCTCAACCACCGCTACGAACGACACCCCCGCAACTACCCGGCCTTCCTCGGCCTCGCCGCAGCCATCTGCTGCTACAAACGACTCCTCCGCCTCACCACATAGGACACGGTCTAAGGCCACGATGGCGTCGTGAACCCGGCCCGCCTCCTCTGGCGCCACTCCCTTGTAGTCGTACGGGCCGTGCTCACCTCGACGACGACAAGGAAGACGAACAGGCCGGGCCGCTTGCCAGGCTTCTCCTGGTACGGCTCGCCCGTTGTCACCTTCAGGACACCCTTGCGCGGCCGGCTCTCCCGCAGGGACCCGCATTCGACCCCGGCCAGCCTCTCGCGGACGATCGCAGAGCAGTACGTACGGTCGTCCTTCATCCACACGAGCTTGCCGGCGCCCGGCGCGTCCCTCGGGGGTCGGTCCGTGTGCATCAGCTGGGAATGTCCGCGGGTTCGGTGGGAGCGAGGGGGTGGGCTGCGAGACGGCGGGCTTCGGCCGTCACCTCGGCATCGACCTGGTCCGCGGTTCTGTCGCCGTATTCGAGGATGGCGTACTCGTCATCGAGCTCGGCAAGCCGTTCCGTCAGGGGCAGCTCATGTCCGTAGCGCCGATGAACACGGAAAGTGAGCTCCCAAGGTTTCAGCTCGCCGGCGAGCATGCGTCGTGCGAGCGCTCGCGCGGCGGCTTCGTGGCCGGCCCTGCTGGCGACCGGATGGAAGGTGAGGCCGAGTTCGGCGAGTGCCGGGGGAAGCAAGTCGTGGACGTCGTAGTCCGCCTCGGCGCGAGTGCGGGCGGCGAGGATTCGAAGGCCAGGGGTATCGAGTCCCGCGACGAGTGCATCACAGGCGGCATTGACGACATCACTCGCACTGATTTCCCCCGCACTCCAGAGGGCGGCATGGTCCTGTAGCGCGATTGCTGCTGCTTCGGTCGACGTCACTCGTCCATGATCGCCTTCAGGGCTCGTCCCGGTCGAACAGGTTTCACGGCCGGGGGGTGGAAGGTGGGACGGTGTTCGGAGGCGGCGGGGCTGGGCAGCTTCGTCTGGTTCATGAGCGGACCAGGCACCGGCCGTCGGCGGCAAGGTGAATCTTCATGTCCTGTCCGCAGTGGGACCACTCGATGGTGTGGTCGCCCGGTGCTCCGGTCGGGCCCCTCTTTGCAGGCGCCGGCCGCGTGCTGGTGGGCGCGGACGCTCGTGGTGGTCACCGAGACCGCCACGTACCGTTCCTCTTCGATGTCGGCCTGGGCCAGCACCGCGATGAACCCCGCTGCTCGGGTCCCTTCGACGGCACACGTGCTCAGCCGGTTCGGGGCACCCCGCCAGTGCCGTACTTCTCCGGCAGGTGGACCCACTGCGACCCGGTCTGGAACGTGAAAGCGATCGCGTCGATCACCTCGTAGTGATCACGCCATCGGCCACCGCGTTTCGGCGTCCGGTCCGGCGGCCGCGGCTCGATCCGCGACTCCGCCGTCGAACGCCGTGCTCAGAACACGCCCACCAGCACGATGACCAGGGCGGGCAGCGCGACGCAGACGGTGCCGAGGTAGACGGCGAGGACCCACCGGCGCTCGGAGGCGATGCGGGCGAGATTCCCGGCGCAGAACAGCGGTACGGGGCGCAGGAGCGGAATCACGTAGATCACGACGATCGCGAAGAGGTTGTAGATCAGATGCACGAAGGCTGCCTGCAGGCCGATCTTCGCGTCCTGTCCGACGCCTGCGAACGCCGCGAAGACCACCGTGAACGTCGTGCCGAGGTTGGAGCCGACGACGGCGGGATACACCTGTGCTGGTGTCAGGATGCCTGTTCCGGCGAAGGGCACCAGCACGGACGTGGTGATCGTCTAGGACTGGGTGACGACGGTTACTCCCATGCCTGACGCCATGGCGAGGTAGGCGTTGCGGCCGACGGCCTTGATCAGAATGTCGCGGGCCCTGCCGACCATGAGCAGTTTGAGGAGCTTTCCCAGGTAGCGGACGGCGACCAGGATCAGAGCTGCGCCGATCACGATGGTGAACAGCGGACCGAGCGTGCTGCTGACGTGTGAGGTCGCGTGGATCACTGCGTGTTCCACGGTCTGGTGGCGGCCCGGATGAAGTTCAAGTGGGCCGGGTTCGGCAGCCAGTCCGTGCCGTACAGCGCATTGGTCAACGTCCCGCTGATGTGCTTCAGCGGATGCCAGATCAGTTCGATGAGGAAGAAGATCAGCAGCGCGAGCCAGTTGTAGAAGTCATGGACGGTCGAGGCGCCCAGCGCCCTGCGGAACTCCGTGCGGTCGCCGATGAAGGTCAGTGCGACCAGGCTCGTCGTCACGGTGGTGCCGACGTTCGCGCCCAGAATGATGGGGATCGCGCCCTGGATGGGCAATGCGCCTGACCCTACGGCGGTGACGGCGATGGCCGTCGTCGTGGTCGACGACTGGATCAGGACCGTACCGAGAATGCCGACGCTCAGCCCGACCCATGGGTGCGCGGCGAAGGCGAACATGGTGTGCGCCGCGTCGCTGCCCAGCCCCGCGAAGCCGCGACTGATGATGCTCACGGCACAGATCAGCAGATAGATCAGCCCAGCGACACCGCACCAACCGAGGGCTTTGGTCCATGCGGGGAGCTGGTCGGCTCCGGCGTCGCTCTCAGCCGCGGGGGCCGAGCCGCCAGAAGGGGCTCGCCCGGAGACGTCACCCCCTTTATGGCTGTTGTCCTGCCCGCTGTCGGGTATGGCCTCCGCCGTGAACCAAGGCTACGAGCTCCTGACGAGGGGCGCACGTTGATGAGGATCTCTGCAATCGGCCAGGGCCGCTCGTCCCCTGATTCGGTCCGGAGTCCAACAGCAGCATCTACGCTCTCGGCATGCAGCGCAGCGATGTCACCAGGGACGACGGCACGTGGGTGGGCCTGTCCCTGGACGTGCAGGACCGCCACCAGCCGGGGCTGTGCGTCTTCAGTGCCGGGCCGCGACTGCTGGTCTCCCAGCTGTCGCGGCCCGTGCTGCTCGCTGTTGTCGACGAGCAACTCCAGGGCGCGGACTTCTGGCGCACCGACGAGTACCGCTCCTTCGTCCCGCCGTTGCGTGCCGATGTGGGGCGAGCCCTGGCGGGCAGCCCGGAACGGTGGGCTCATCGCTTTGCGCAGTACCTCATCGACTCTCCGGACAGCCCGTTGCACGAGGGCAGGTGGCTGCTCTCGTGCGAGAGTCCGCTCCGGCGCCGGCGTCACGCCGGCACTTCGCACGCCGAGTACTGGGGCTCGATGCTCGTCGACGGCCATCCGGACGGATACATCGACTGGTTCTTCCATTCTCACTCGTGGGAGGTCCTTCCGCTGCGGCCGATGCCCGATTCCGACGACAGCCGGGTCAAGGCGTACCGCAAGCAGGCTCGTGAAGGGACGCTTCCTCCCGTCTTGTTGTGGTGGGTAAGCGGCCTGGACTGCCATCTGATCCTGGACGGTCACGCGCGGCTCGCCGCGGCGATCGCCGAATCCGTCGAGCCGCCGCTGCTGCAGTTGCACCGCACGGTGCCGCGTGGTGACCTGGCCGCACGCATCGATCAGGCCGTGGGCTTCTACGAGGACGAACTGGCGCGCTTCGCCGAACTCCGCGCCGTCCACGGCCCCACGGTCCCAGACGGCGCTGCCACCGCCGGTCCACAGCTCGTCCGCCTCCTCCACGACCTGAACACCGCGGAACAACCGACCTGGGCCTGGCCCCTGCCCGGCGGAGAGGACCGGTGGCGTCAGATCGTACGAGAGGTGACAGCCGGCCAGGACTGGTCCCGTATCTGAGCCCTGTCGAATTCCTCCCGCTGACCGTTGCGTCCGGATGTACCGCTGTACCGCCAGAAGCGCGCACACCGCAACGAAGGGCTGTCTCCCAGGCACGAGCTCCCACGCGTAGCGGGCTCTGGCGCAAGCCGCCCTCAACAGGCTGTGCGTGGCCGAGTCGGCAACGCACAGACCCTGGAAACGGCTGGCTGCGGGCGGCATGGGGATCTCCGTCTAGCAGGTCCGGGGGCACCCCGCGCAGGGGCGATTTTCAAGGAGCCCCATCAACGTGGCTGAGCGCCGAGCGGGGCCTGTTCCAGGCCCGCCCCAGGCACCGCGCACGCAAGAAGGCGGCAGCATGAGCGAGGACCGGGACAGGCTTCTCCATGCCGCTGTCAGGCCGCGGCAGGTGCCGTCCGGACGAGATCACTCGGCTGGTGCGACGATCGCCTCGACGGACCGTCTCCGAAGGCGAATCGCCAGGATCTCCATCTCGACGAGCGTGCCGGTGAGACCGTTCTCGGCGAGTTTCCCGGTCAGTGCTCGTGCTTCGCCGGGGGATAGTTCCCGTGCATCCCGGAGGGCCTGCAGCACGGGAACTAGGCTCGGCACGTCTCCGGACAGGCGAAGTCGAGCGGGCCCGTGTGCCTGTAGCAGAGCTTGTCGAATGTTCTCGGGCGCAACGGGGCCACTGTCTTGCTCGCACCACGCATTCGGGCAGTCCACGCATTGTCCTTCGGTGCCCCAGCTGAGCATGCCGTGGTCGAAGAACTGGCCGACATCGCAGGTCGTCACGCCTCCGCAGGCATCACACCGGCCTGTGACCTGCACTCCTTGCGTGATCACAGAGGCTCCTCGGCGTCATCGGTCCATACGATGGGATCCTCCTTGAAAAGTCGGCTCTCGTCGATCAGGTTTGCGATCGGCGAAAGCCCTATGGGGCGGTTGCCACCGGTGGCGTGAGTTCGTAGTGCCGCTGATCCCGGAGAAGTGCCCACAACACGTTTCCGGAGCCACTGTTCGAGCCGGCTGGCGCCGAGCCGGCGGATGGCTGACGGTGTCTGGTAGCCGGCAAGGAGAACCGAGGGGCCGTGGTTGCCCAGGTCGAGGGCGCGCTCGAAAGCGGGGAAAATGCCGGTCAGGAGGTTACGTAGGCGGTTGACGGCTCGAGTGCGGTCGCAGACCGGGTCGGCACGGCGGCCGGTGAGCAGACGGAGCTCGATGGTGGCTTTCTCGCCGGGCCTGATCGGCTGCAGATCACGGGCATGTGGGCTTGGTCGGCGATGACGTGTGCGTCGCGGGCATCGGTCTTGTCCTCGCCGCGGTAGTCGGCCATGGCCCGGTTCACGGTCCGGCCAGGGATGCAGAGCACCTGCTGGTCGTGGTCGAGCAGGAGCGCGTTGACGAGAGCGGCCCTGTCGTCGGCGAGGTCGATGGCCCAGACCACCTCGTCGCCCAGGGGGAGAACATCGGTGATCAGCTGCAGGAGGTCGGGCTCGTCGTCGGCTACCCGCCTCGATGACAGCTTGGTGCCGCCTCCCTCGATGACGAAGCAGAGGTGGTGGCCCTTGCCGGCATCGATGCCGGCCCAGATGCGGTCAATCGTGGTCCCGGGTGAGTCGTACGGATTCTCCGCAGACGACCTCGCCGGCGTTGTCCTGCTCTGCGATCTACTCACAATGGCTCTGTTCACGAGAACCGGCTCTGGCACAACTTCTGTGGAGCCACACCACCCGGGCTTGTGTCTCCCTCAGGTCAAGCCGTTGACCTGCCGTTTCCCGGCGCGCTCCGGCCTCGGACGCCGAGTTTCGACTCGGCACCACAGAAGTTGTGCCAGAGCCGAAGTTGCTGAACATCTGCTGTCGATTTTCGTGAGCAGAACCACTCTGGCAAGTCGTGCCAGGAGTGCCGGTCCGCAGCCGCCACAGCACACCGTTGACCACCGGCAGGTGGTCAACGGTGTGGACGGCCAGGCCCGTCCATCTGCGGCAAAGTGGTTCCATCCGCTCCCACATCGCGTCTGTCGACTCACCTCGACCTGCCTCACGATCGATGGTTCAGAGTGCTGGTGGTCAGACTTGGATGCGAGGTCCGCCATGAACCGGCTCAGTCGATAGGTGGTCGGCTGCTCCAAGCGGCCGCACAGCGTGTCGATCCGGATCGTCGACCCGTCGACCCGTTCCTCCCGAAGCCGGCGCAGGTGCGCGCGCAGCTCCGACTTGTCCCGAGTCTCGAAGGTCACTTCCCACCGCCCCACGTCCGGCGCAGTGCGAGCAGCGAACTGCTGCTTCCTCTTCCTCTGTCCTGACACCGGCCCAGAATCGCTGGCCGGTGTCAGGACAGCAAGGCAATCGGACCGAGCACCACGTCGCTCCCGGTAATCGTTTGTCGTACAGGCATTCGGAAGCTCCAGCCCTCGCACGGGACGGCCCGCCCCACCTCAGAGAGGCCGCATCACCTGGGCCAGGCCCTCCGGGGTGTCCTTCACCTCCGGCGGCGGCCCCGGGTCACCCCGATACGTCACGCCATCGATGGTGACCCCGCCCGTCGCCTCGGGCAGGGGCAGATGCTCAGTTCGGCCGTCGGCCGGTCCGCCGACGAAGGTCACCAGGACAGTGATCGAGTTCGGGTCCATCGAAGCTGTCGTCTCCACGCGTTCCACTTCACTCGGGGCTGCCGCACCGTCGCCGGAACCACCGCATCCCGCGAGTGCAACCAGCAGGCCGACGCAGCCCACCATTCTCAGGATCTGCATCCACGCATCCTGCCAGGGCCAGGCCAGGCCACCCACAGCAGAGACGATCTTGTGATCTCGACACAGTCCGACCAGGACACGCCCCGCCGACTGGGGAGCTGAGGTCGTACGCCGACACCTGGGCCGTTGTCGGCTTCCCTGTCGCGCGGCGAATCCGGGGAATGCACAGAGCCAGACGCGTCGAGCAGGGACAGGGCGGGGACGACAGCACTCCCCCGACGGGGCTTGGGCCTGCGGCCGCCCGTCCGCCCGCAGTCGGCGCCAAACACCACCAGCCGGGCTGAGAGCGACAGAAGCACCAGCCACACTGTGCGCATGCGATACGAAGAGAAGGCCAAGCTCGTGGCTGTGAAGGCCCTCGTCCCGGTGACCCTTCTCGTCTGTTCGCCAGTACTGCTGACTGCGGGAGCGCCGATCCACCGCCGGTACCTCCGCTACGTCCACCGGGACGGGGCCCCGCAGATTCTGGACAAGGAGCGGGGCCGGGTCAGCGTCCACTACTTCGTGGTCACCAACCCCCTTCTCAGGTGGCTCTGTAGGCCCACCGAAACGCTCAGCCGCCTCGTCTCGCGCCGAGGCCGGGAGGCGAACCGGGCATCCCAGGGAGTCCGGGCCGTGGTCGACGCCATTGCTCTGTGCATGCCCTTTCGCCCCGGCCAAGGCCGACACGGCGGCCAGGTGGATGGCGGTCCACGGCACGAACCGGGCGGACCTGCGGGAACACCGCCCAGACAGCGTGGGCATGGTTCCGAAAAGTTCATGTCCAGAACCTTGATGCGTCAAGTTCTACGCGCGTATCTTCACCTCTGAATCTGTGTGAGACGCCCGTCGGCGTCCCTCATCAATGCTTTGACGACCTCTCACTGACCTGGCGCGCCAGCGCGGCGGCCGGGCCTTGTCCTGCCATGAAGGAGCTCCGCAACGGTGCCCAGCCCCATAGCCACTCGCCGCTCCCACTCCTTGCTGCTGCGTGCCGCCCTGCCTGCGGCGGTCACCGCGTCCCTGGTGCTCGTCCCGCTGCCCGGCGCCCTCGCCGCCCCGTCCGCGGGTGCGGTCATCGCGGAGGTGTACGGCGGTGGCGGCAACTCCGGCGCGACGCTGAAGAACGACTTCATCGAGCTCGCCAACCCGTCCGCGGCCGCCTTCGGCCTGACCGGCTACAGCGTGCAGTACCTGCCGGGCAGCCCCAGCGCCAGCAGCAAGTGGGGGGTCACCCCGCTGAGCGGCTCGGTCGCCCCCGGCGGCCGCTACCTGGTCGCCGAGGCGCCCGGCGCGGGCGGCACCGTGGACCTGCCGGCCGCCGACGCCGCCGGCAATCTGGCCCTGTCCGCCACGACGGGCACCATCGCGCTCGTCAACGGCACCGACGCGCTGACCTGCAAGACGGCCGCGGACTGCGCCGTCGACCCGCGGATCGTCGACCTGGTGGGCTTCGGCACCGCCGTGGTCCACGAGGGCTCCGCCTCCGCCCCGGGCGCCTCCAACACCGCCTCGGTGGCCCGCGCCGCGTCCCTCGCCGACACCGACGACAACGCCGCCGACCTCCAGGCGGGCGCGCCCACGCCGGTCAACAGCAAGGGCGAGTCCACCCCCGGCGGCGGCTCCGACAACGGGCCGACCGAGCCCGGCACGGTGCGGATCCACGACATCCAGGGCGCCACCCGCCTCTCGCCGCTGGCCGGCAAGACGATCGCGGGCGTCCCCGGCACCGTCACCGGCGTGCGTACGTACGGCTCCAAGGGCTTCTGGATGCAGGACCCGAACGCCGACGCCGACCCGGCCACCAGCGAGGGCGTCTTCGTCTTCACCGGCAGCGCCGTCCCCGCCGTCAAGGTCGGCGACTCGGTCCTCGTCACGGCCAAGGTCAGCGAGTACTACCCGAACAGCTCGGGCGGCTCGCAGTCCGTCACCGAGCTGACCAACCCCAAGGTCACCGTGGTCTCCTCGGGCAACCCGGTGCCCGCACCGGTCGTGCTCGACGGCTCGAACATCCCGGCGGCGTACGCCCCGGACGCGGCGGGCGGCTCGATCGAGTCCCTGCCGCTGCGGCCCGGCACCTACGCGCTCGACCTGTTCGAGTCGCTGGAGGGCATGGACGTCGAGGTCCGCGACGTGCCGGTGACGCAGGCCAGCAACGAGTACCACGAGCTGTGGGTGGACGCCCGGGAGCAGGACCCGCGTTCGTCCCGCGGCGGTGTCGTCTACCTCGGCTACGACCAGCCGAACTCCGGTCGTCTCATGGTCCAGTCGCTGGGCGCGGCCGCCGACTTCCCGGTCGCCGATGTCGGCGACCGGCTCACCGGCGCCACCGGAGGTCCGCTGGACTACACCTCGTTCGGCGGCTACACGGTGGCGGCCACCCGCGTCGGCGCCGTCCAGTCGGGCGGGCTGCAGCGGGAGGTCACCGAGTCCGGCCTGCCGAGCGAGCTGAAGATCGGCACGTACAACGTCGAGAACCTCGACCCGGGCGACCCGGACGAGAAGTTCGCCGAGCTGGCGGCCGGCGTGGTCACCAACCTGCGCTCGCCCGACATCCTGGCACTGGAGGAGATCCAGGACGACAACGGCCCGGTCAACGACGGCACGGTCTCGTCCGACGCCACCGTCGCCAAGTTCGTCGAGGCGATCAAGGCGGCCGGCGGCCCGGCGTACGACTGGCGCTCCATCGACCCGGTGGACGGCAAGGACGGCGGCGAGCCCGGCGGCAACATCCGCCAGGTCTTCCTGTTCAACCCGGCCCGTGTCTCCTTCACCGACATCCCCGGCGGCGACGCCACCACCCCGGTGGACGTGGTCGGCACCGGAAACCACACCTCGCTGACCGCCTCCCCGGGCCGGATCGACCCGCTCAACGAGGCCTGGAACAGCAGCCGCAAGCCGCTGATCGGCCAGTTCAGCTTCCACAACAAGCCGGTCTTCGTGATCGCCAACCACTTCAACAGCAAGGGCGGCGACCAGGGCCTCGACAGCCGCTTCCAGGCCCCGACCCGCAGCTCCGAGGTCCAGCGCGCCAAGCAGGCCGCGGCCGAGCAGGCCTTCGTCGCCAAGCTCCTGGCCGCCGACCCTCGCGCCCGGGTGGTGTCTCTCGGCGACTTCAACGACTACCAGTTCTCACCCGCGCTCCAGACCCTCACCCAGGACGGCGTCCTGCGTGACCTGGTCGACGAACTGCCCGAGTCCGAGCGCTACTCCTACGTCTACCAGGGCAACTCCCAGGTGCTCGACCACATCCTGGTCAGCCCCGCGCTGAAGCCGCAGCACGTCCAGTACGACGTCGTCCACATCAACAGCGAGTTCGCCGACCAGGCGTCCGACCACGACCCGCAGGTGGTCCGGATCAAGCCCTGACACAGTGAATCGCCGCAGCTCCTCCGCCCGGTTCCTCGACCGGGCGGAGGAGCTCGTCCACCAGTCACGCGGATTCCCGCCGCGGGCGGCATCGCCTACGCCGCCTCCCCCCGCCCGTACAGGGCCGCCATCGACAGGCTCGCCGGCACGCCCTCGGCCGCCTGCACGGGGTGAACACCCAGGTGTGGATACCGATACGGACCACCTCACTCACCGGGGCACCGCCCGCACCGATACTGGGGGCCGCATGTCCGGCACCATCGCCCTCCTCCACCGTCCCGACCGCCCGCGCGTGATCACGCCCCGCAACGTCTGGATGTGCAGATCCACCAGGGCGACGCACCGTGCCGTGGCCGTGTAGCACTTCCGATCGCCGTCCCACCGCATGGAAGCGGCGCAGGGACTGTCCACGGCTGCCGACCCTGCCGGTCCAACCGGGACCGTCGCCACGGCGACAGCGCTCGCCTCGTCGCTCGTCACATGAAACGGGAAGCGCGCGATCACGGCCGCGACGCATCGGTTGAAGGAGTCGACGTCACGGTTCACGTGATGGGTCTTCGCCGATTCGATCGTGGGAATCTGCACCACGCGACCACTGGCCACGTCGACTCGATACGTCCGAACAGTCCGTCCGAACAGGCCACTCGTCGCGATGGCGACCAGCCCCCGCTCGCCGATCCCCCGAAGTACACCGGCTCGCTCGACGGCCGGTACTCGTATCCGATCAACCCGCCCGGGATGCCGGCCTCCTCGAGATCGGCAGCGATAGAGGGCTGATCGGTAGGATCTGCGGCTGATGAAGGAGCCTGTGCCAGATCGGCTGATCGAGATGGTCTGGCAGGGCCTTACAGCCTGCGTACCTCCGCAAGGCATGCTGTTCGCACGGGACCGGCAACACGTCTCGTTCCGCTTCTCGCCGGCACCCCGGTCTATGGCCACGAGGCGCGGGCGGCGTACGGCCGGCAACGACGCCCCCTTGTCCGCCCACCCTCTCGGCTACGTCCACACCACACCGGCCGGCACGACCACTGCCCCCACCGGAACACCTCCCCCGCACCATCCACATCCACATCCACCTGACGAGCAGAAAGCACACCGGACGGAGAACACCACAGTCCCCGCCTCTCGGCCTTCGTCACCACGGACGTTCAGGTACCGCCGTGACGCCCCCTTCTCCCTGTGGGTGCGCGAAGGGAGTCTGGTCGCCGATGGCTTGGGCGACGTCTTGGGGGTGTGTCAGCTGGGGATGGTGCCCCGCGCCGGCGATCACGGTCACGGTGGCGTGCGGGAGGGTGTCCAGCAGGGACTGTCCGTCAACGGTGAGTGGATCGTCGGAGCCCGTGACGATGTGGATGTGCCCTGGGTAGCGCTGCAGCTTGGCCCGGAGGTCTGCGCGCCACTGTGAGTTCACGGTGGCTGCCAGGAGCAGGGCGGTGGTGGCCGCGGTGGTGCCGCGCCGAAGATCCGCGACAGCCGATGCGAGCGCGGCCGCGTGGCCCGTGGAACCGGTCAGCCGTGCGGACAGCGCCGTGGGGGTCATCCGGGTCAGGAGCCGACGGGTCGGAGGCGTCCATCGGATGGTGCGGGGCGGGTGGGCCTGGAAGAAGAACGGGGATACGAGTGTGAGTCGTTCCACCGCGTGGGGGTGGGCGGTCGCGGCCTCGACGGCGGCCGCGGCGCCGATGGAGTGGCCCACCAGGTGACGGGCACCGGTTTCGGTCACCAGTGCCGTCAGCCAGGACGGCCAGTCGTCCCGGCACCCGGTGCTCATGCCCAGGCCGGGCAGGTCGACGGCGCGGGCGTGCCCGATCGCTGCGACGACCGGCGCCCAGGTGTCGGCGTTGACGGGCAGGCCGGGCAGCACCACCGTGGGCGCGTCGGCCTCACCCAGTTCGAACGTCCGTATTCCGCCCGGCGTGGTGAAGCGTCTGTCAGCTGCGGGGGCGTCGCCGAAGCGGCGGGCTGCAAGGTGGTCGGCCCAGCGACGGATCGTCGTGGCGGTGTCCGGCATGGTCAGCCCGTGCCGGGCGGCGAAGGCATGGGCCGATGCGGTCGGGTAGCGGTCGGTCGACAGAAACGTCAGGGTCTCCGGATCGGCCTTGGTGAGCCGGCGGGGAAGCCGCTTGAGCAAGGAGACCGGAATCCGTGTCGAGGGCGCCTTGACGCCGTAGTGCTCCGCTATGAGTGTGAGCAGGTCGGGCAGCGCGGGTGTGTCGTCGTCCAGCAGCCAGTACGCGGTGCGCTCGGAGGCCGCGTCCGTCGGCAGCAGGGTCATGAACCGGGCCAGGTGGTCGGCCGCGACCACGGGGACGAACGTCTTCCCGTTGCCCGGTAGCGCTGGGAGTGCGCCATGCCAGAGGTCCTTCATGTTGGAGGCGAGCCCGAGGTACTGGTCGGACTCCCCGGTGGCGCTGTCCCCGATGACGCTGGCCGGGTTGACGATGGACCAGGGAACGCCCAACCGATCCGCCAGGCTCTGGAAGACGGCGTCCGCCTCGACTCGGGACGCCTCGTAGGCACCCAGCGCCCGGTAGGTCTCACGTCGGCGTTCCTCGCTCCACGGGTCGGGGTCCTGCCCGCCCACGCGGTACCCGGAGACCTGAATCAGACGGCGCAGGTTCGGCAGTCCTGCCGCGAACCCGACGACCGCGCGCACGCTGTCGACGTTGGCGTGACGCGCCTCGTCCACCGACATCCCGAACCGGAAGGCGCCGGCGCAGTTGTAGATCTCGGTGATGTCGTCGCACGCGCCGTCGATCAGTGACGCCTTGGTGAAGTCGACCCGGAGGTCGGCCGGGGCCTGGCCGTGCCCGCGCCCGGCAAGCCAACGAGCCAGCCGTTGGTAGGACTCGCGACTCCGACTCGCCGTACTCACTCGAACGCCGGCCCGGCCGAGCGCGAGCACCACGTGGCGCCCGATGAAGCCGCTCGCGCCCAGCACCAGTGCGTGCCGGTCCTCCAGGCTCATGCCGAGGCCTCCTCACCCTGCGCCAACAGCACGTCGAGCGCCTGGGCGGCGCAGTACAGCGGCTCGGTGGACCGCTGGGCGCGCGACACGATCACCGCCCCCTCCACCATGCTGACCACGGCGGTCGCCAGAGCGCGGGCGACGGAACGAGGACGGCCGTGCGCGATGAGCAGCTCGCTCACCGGCTCGATCCACGACTCGAAGGCATCGGCGCAGGCGTCGCGCAGCCGTTCGCTCTGCGCACCCATCTCCAGCGTCACCACCGAGACCGGGCAACCCAGCTGGAAGTCGCTGTCGTCGAGCATTCCGGCCAGTTCGTCGATCACACGGCGCAGCAGCTCACCCGGCGTGGCCGGCTCCACCGCCGAGTCGGCCACGAGAGAACCGAATCGCGCGGCCGCGAGTTCGACGGCCTTCTCTCCGAGGGCCTCCTTCCCCTGAGGGAAGTGGAAGTAGAGCGACCCCTTCGGGGCGCCCGCGTGCTCCACCACCGCGTTGAGTCCCGTACCGCTGTATCCGTGCCGCTGGATCAACTCCAGCATCGACTCCGCCAGCCGCAAGCTGGTCTCGGCTCCCTTGGTTCCAACCATGATTGAAGAATAGACCGGTCTACATATTTTGCAAGGCATCCAGCTGTGGATGCGGCTCCTCAACTTGATCGGCACCTGGTGCTCGCCGCGTGGTCGTACTCGATGGTGTGGAGTCGGCGGCCCTGGACGTCCGTCCGGCCGGTGATCGACGGCCCGAAGGGGCGGGACCTGGTGCCGGTGGCGCCGATGACCGCGCAGGCGTGCCAGGTGTCGGAGTCGGTTTCCCTGCGGAGGAGATGGGCGCGGCCGCCGGGGCGCTCGACCCGCTGCCGGCTTGTTGCCACTCGGACGGATCGCCGTCGCGCTCGCCGCGACGGCCGTCGTCGCCGTACAGACCACGCTCACCCCGCTCCCCCAGGTGATCCTCGACGGCGCCGCCCTCTTCCACACCAGCCTGTACCTGACCGACATGCAGGCCTTCCTCGACGACGCCGAGGCCCCCGCACCCACGACGACGCCACCGTCTGGGACGCCGTCGACACCGTCGGCATGCGCGAGGCCGTCCTCCGCGGGTTCGCCCGAGTGGGGGCGCGGTGAGCGGCGTGGCCGCGTTTTGTGGTGTGCCATGGCTACGTGCAGAGGAAATGGGATCTGGGCCGGCTGAGGACCCTCGCCCGGCGCCGTGCGGCCGCCGGGTCGGCGGGCGCCACTGTCGACGGGCCGGGAGCAGGTGCGGGATCAGGCAGCCGTTCGGGGCGGGAGAGCCCTACGGAGCGAGGTGAGGCCGCGGAGCGGGGCGAGAGAACGAAGCAAGGCACGGGAACCGGCAGGAACCGGTATCAGGGCTGGGGCCTGGCCGCCTCCGCGTTGCCGGGTTTCGCCGCGCTCGCCGCCGTGTTGTTCACCTGGATGCAGGTCGGCCAGGCGAGCAAGGAGCTACGCATCGCCGAGGCCGGACAGATCACCGACCGGTTCAACACCGCGGTCGACAATCTGGGGTCGGCGTCGCTGCACGTCCGGCTCGGTGGCATCTACGCCCTCGGGCGCATCGTGCAGGACTCCCCTCGCGACGACCCCGCCGTCACCTCCGTCCTGTCCGCCTACGTCCGCGACCGGGCGCCGCTCCCTTCGAAAAGGCCCGCGCCTACCGACAAGGCGCCCACCCCGCCCGCCGACGTGGCCGCGGCACTGACCGTCCTGGCCAACCGGCGGGAGCCGGCCCGGCCCCTGACGATCGACCTCAAGCAGGTCGACCTCCGCGGGCTGGAGGGCGACGCCGTTCCGCTCTTCGATGATCCCCTCACGTCCAAGCGGAACTTCCAGTACGCGAATCTGGCGGGCGCCGATCTCACCGACGCCAACATCTCCTGGTACGACTTCCGTCGATCGCTCTTCGAGGAGGCGAACCTGACCGACGCACAGCTCACCGAGTCGGACCTGCGCGAGACCGCGTTCAACCTCGCGAACATGACGCGGGCGATTCTCGTCGGCGCGGACCTCACCCAAGCGCAGCTCACCGGCGCCGACCTGTCGGGAGCCGTTCTCAGTCACGCCGACGAGAGCACCGGCAGCGCGAAGGACGCCGTCCTCGTCGAGGCGGATGTGTCGGACACGAAGCTGGTCGACGCCGATCTGCGGGGCGTGAAACTCGCCAGGGCGTTCCTGGCCGGGTCCGACCTGACCCGTGCCGACTTCGGCGGCGCCGACCTGAGCGGCGCGACGCTCAGCAAGGCCGGCGCCTCTTTCATCGACGCGGACGTGAAGCTGGCGCGGACCTCCTTCAGGTCCGCCGACCTCCGCGGCGCCGACCTCCGCGGCGTCGACTTCACCGGCGCCGATCTGCGGGGCGCGGACCTGCGCGGGGCGCGGCTGTCCGGGGCCCGCCTGGCAGGCGCGAAGGTCGACGCGAAGACGAAGGGGCTTCCCGCTCGCCCTTCGCGGCAGGGGGCTGTACGGCCCACACTCTGACCTCCACACCGACAGTGTGGGTATGGTCGGCGCTGAAGAGATCGAAGCGGCGCTCGTGCTCCCGAAGAAACACCCCCATTCGTAGTCGTCTCCGAACGGCACAGGAACCACGTTGTCGTCGGACTCCTGGAACCCGAACCCGCGGAACGCCACCTCGACGTCCAGGAGTTCTTGCCGCTCAACTGCGCTCCAACCACCGCATCACCCAGGCACTCACCCTCACCGCCACTTACGCCGACCGCTCATCAACCGCCCGCACCCCGCCCTGACCGAGGCCACTTCCGGCCCCGCCCTAGCCACGACCGGTCGCAACCTCCCAGCGGCTCTTGACCCCCAGCGCGCCCGTGTCCCCCTGCAGCCTCGGAATCGTCGGAAGCGCCGCCGCCTACCGGAGGTCGACCTCCCGTGGTTCGGCCTGGTCACGGGCCAGGGTCAGGTCGCACCGGGACGTCAGCCCGTCAGGCGAGAGAGGGACTCGCTTTTGCGCGACATCGGATGAGCGTCGGACCGAACCGGGGCTGACTACCTCGGACGCAGCACTGAGGGCAGCACCGGATCCAATGCTGCCCTCAGCACGTGACGTATCGGTCCAGCCGCGTGCAGACCGAGGGGCGCGGGTCCTTCTTGTGCACCCGTCCCGTGGTGCCTTCGGCCGGGCCGGATCCCGAACGCCGCGAGAGCGTCACCCGAGAGCAGTCGCCGGAGGCCGGTCAGCGTCCACTGTGTCTCCCCGCCGCAGCAGACCGCGGGATGCGTGCGCGCCCCGGCGCCGGACCGCAGGGTCACGCTGTCCGGCGTCACGTTGTATCCGCACGCGTCGAAGCCGCTCGGCACCCGGACCGCTGCTACTTGAGCGGGGGCAGCGAGAGTGGTGGGCGCTGCGGACGCCAGGAGCGCGGCCACGGCGGTGCTGGAGATCAGCATTAGGCACGTGATCACAGCAGCCCTGGCCGGGTCGGGCGTCACGGTCAGACGACCGCGACCACCCTGACGCGGGATGCCAATGGGGTGTCCCGCCATTCCTCGTGCTGGTGGGCCTGCGTGCGAGCCCGGCGGGCCCGTCCGGGTGGGCTGCGGGGATACGAGGTCAATCGCCCCCCTCGGAGAGTCCGAAGCAGACGCCGCCGTAGATCGTGACAGGGCTCCGGCCGGCCGTGCCGTGGTGATGGAGGGACGACCTCGCTGGTCAGCCGTTCCCGGGTGGCGTTCAGGCCCTCTGCCTCGATGTACGCGAGTTCGAGAGCCCAGTCCGGCAGTACTCCCTCAGGTGTGAGCCACCCTCCTCACAGCCCTGCCGCCCCGATGCGTCCGTTTGCGGCGGGCGGCGGAAGGTGCACGGCCGACGATGTGTCCGCCTTTGCGGGCCGTGCGTGCGCCGCTTCCCTGACGTCCGGACGCCTCGACCATGTATCGACTCCGTATCGTGGTCGAACGCAAGGTCGTTGCAGCGCTGGGGTTGGGTGCAGGTTCGAGAGCATGCGGTCTGGGAGCGGAGTCTCCCGGTCGGATACGTCCTCGTACGAGAGGACGCGGACGGCGAAAGGCACTACTGGGCACGGTGCGTAAGCGCCGAGGGGGTCTTCGCCGATCTCGTGCCGCCGCCCCGAGAGGTTCTCACCCTGCGCGGGTGTGCCCCCGCCGGACCGCTGCTGGAGGCCGTGGCATCGGCCCACAACACCCACCGCCTGCTCCCCGAGATCTGCGTCGAGGTCTGGGACGACCGGCAGCCGGTGCAGTGGTGGACTCTCGTGGACGCCGCGATCATCGCGCACCGGCCCAACGCCGCGAACCCGGACCTGACCGACATCACCGTGGGAGCCGGCACGCGTGAAGAGGACTCCTGGTCACAGTCTCTCCCGGCTTCCCCTCGGTTCGAGCTGTTCGCCGGCGGTCTCGTCACCTCCGCCTCTGCGGGCAGCTGCCAGGGCGTCGACGGCCTGTTCACCGTCCGTCGCCCGGCTCCCCCGCTTCCCCTCCAGCTCATCGGATGCGAACCGGCCGAACCCCTGCTCGCCGCGCTCCGCGAGCCCCGCACATGGGAACGGGACTGGGCCCAGCTGTGGGCGCTGGACCGCGACGGCCGGGGCATGATGCGGCTCGACGTCGGCCTCGGCATCGAAGACGCCCGGCCGTCGGTGCTCGGCGGCACTCTGCTCGACATCACCCTCAGCGACGGTGGCGAACGTCCCTCCCTGATGGCCCGCTCGATCTGGGAAACCTGGTACGGAGGCATCCCCGCCACACCGAACCAGTGGGCCGCATACCCCACACAAGGCCGCGAGGAACGGCTGGAGATGACTGCCATCGGCATGAACGACCAGCGGCCCGATCTCGCCTGCGGCGAGCACCACCTCGACGGTCGCTTCGCCACCGACGTCCCCGGCCTGCACCTGGCCATGGCGGAAGCGCTCCTCGGACCCGGCCGCTACTTCGGCCGCGAACTCAACGCATTCAAGGACTGCCTGAGCGGTGGCTTCGGTATCGCCTTACCCTTCACCTTGATCTGGCACGACGCCGACATCGCCCGCCAGGCCCTGGCCGATGACGTCTCCGCGGAGGGACTCACCTACTTCGAGGACATCGTCCGCCTCCTCGAGCGCTTCGGAGCCACTGTCGTCCTCGACTGACCGCTGCTCGTCGAGGGGACATGGGTGGGGCACCCCCGAGGCGATCGCACAGACTCATGTCTGCGCCGCTCACCGACCTCGCCGGTGCTCCTGGAACAGGCGACGTTGTCTCCAGAAGGCGGCAGCGGCGAGGGAGGTCGTCGCCACGAGCAGGGAACCCATGGCCCGTGTCGTACGGCGGGCGCGGAGGGTGCGGCGGTGGGTGGCCAGTCCGGCGGCGAGGAAGTCCGATTCGAGGGCGGTGAGTCCGCTCCCGCCTGCGCGTGAGGCGTGCGCGTCGAGCTGGGCCAGGCGGACCGGCGAGATCCGCACGCCGGGTTCCCGGCCGACCGCGTCCCAGGCGTCGGCGGCTTCGGTCAGCCACCGCTGGAAGCGCAGTTTCTCGCGGTCCCGCTCGATCCAGTCGCCCAGCCGGGGCCAAGCGCTGATCAGGGCCTCGTGTGCCAGTCCGACGGAAGCTCCGTCGGAGGTGATCAGCCGGGCTCGAGTGAGTGATTCCAGGACCTCGTGGATCTCCCGGCTCTCACCGAGGGATTCGAGTTCGGCCCGGGTGACGGAGCGGCGTGTGTCGGGGGCTCCGCCGGCCCCCGGGCTGATCATCCGCAGCAGGATCTGCCGCGTGACGTCCGCCCGTACGGTGTCGAGCCGGGCATAGACGCCCTCGGCGCTCTGGGCGATCGCCCCTTGCAGGCCACCGGCCTGCTCGTAGGAGTCCAAGGTGAGCGTACGGCCCTGTCGACGGCTCCAGGTCTCGAGGAGGGCGTGGGACAGCAGGGGCAGGGCGGACCCGTTGTCGGCGACGTCGGCGGTGAGCCGGGCCGTCAGCGCGCGTTCGACGACCAGTCCGTGCGCCCGCGCCGGCCCGACGATGGCCTCGCGCAGCTCGGCGGAAGTCATGCGGGTCACGGCCAGGCTCGCGTCGCGGACGACCGAGGCGAGGCCAGGGTGATCCAGGCAGCGCGGGGCGAAGTCCGCGCGGATCCCGAGGACGACGCGGAGTCCGTCGGACGGGCCCCGGTCCGCCAGGAGGGCCTTGACGAATCCCTCCCGTTCGACCGGGTCGTGGCACAGCGTGAACAGCTCTTCGAACTGGTCCACGATGAGGAACACGGCGGACGGACGGGCGCCCGGGGACGGCAGAAGCGGGCCGTGGGCGGAGAGCGGGCGCTCTCCGGGGGTGATGATGCGGATCGCGGAGGGGCGCCACGGGCCCTCCTGCCACCCCCGCAGCCGCGGCACGAGTCCGGCCCGGAGGAGGGAGGACTTCCCGCTTCCCGACGGGCCCGTCAACGCGGACACCCGCCGCTCGCAGGTCAGCGCCCAGAGGTCGTCGACGAGGCGGTCGCGGCCGAAGTAGAGGGCCTGGTCGGTGTGATCGAACCGGGCCAGCCCTTTGTACGGGGGGTTCCCGCGGCCCGACTGCTGTGCCGCAAGGGCCTCCGCCGCCTGGCGCCAGCGCGCTTCCCACGCCGCGGTGTCGCCGCCGCACGCCTCGACGTAGGCGAGGAGGACGGCGAGGGTGGGCAGCTGTTTACCGGACGCGGCCCGGGAAAGGGTGGCGACCGAGTAGGAGCAGAGCCGGGCCATCTGGTGGTACGGAGGGCTGCCGGCGGCGCGGCGGAGCCGGCGCAGGGCGTCGGCCAGCTCGGCTACCGGGCCCGCCGAGGCGTCGAGCGGATTCTCGTGTCGACCCATGGCACTCCTGCCTTCCCCCGTGGCGGCCTCCGAATCAACCGTCCAACCCGCGCCGTCCGCAAGGGGAATTCACGCCGTGGGGAGGTGGCGGGGATTGTTTCACCACCGGAGAAGGCCTGTGCAACAACCGTTCCGCTCCGACACTGGGACGCAACGGGGGCCACGGAGCTTCCTCCCGGCGGGCGACGTCCGGCGGGAGGAAGCAGCGGCCGAGCGGATCCGGCGTGCTCGGACGGAGCCAGGCGGATCCGGCGGGTTCGAGCGAGTTCGAGGATCCCGGCGGGGGCCGAGCGGGGTCAGGTCGGCTCAGCGGTCGTAGAGAGCCGGAAAGCCGAAGGGCCCGGAGCCGGAGAGCCGTTGGATTCACTGAACGGGGAATGGAGGACACGGTTGAACGGGGTGGATCTGGCGACGGCCGCGGTGGAGGCGGTGGCACGTGCCGCGGTCACCGCCGCGGGCGGAGCGGCGGGCGACATGGTCGTCGACCTGGTGCGCGGCCGGCTGCGGGACGTGGACCAGGGAGCGGAGGCCGTATCGGAGGTCGAGCGGACACCGGGCGACTTCGACGCGCGGTCCCGGCTGCGGGAGAAGCTGACGGCCGTGCTGGCCGAGGACCCGGCTTTCGCCGCGTACCTGGCGAGCGTCCTGGCCCCGCCCAGGCCGACCGAGCGGCCCGTCAATACGGGCAGCGTCGTCGTCGACCGGGGCGGCCGGGCCCGGGGCACGTTCGTGCTCGGCGACCAGGCCATCACCAGGATCCGAAAGGGCGATCCGACCGCGCTCGTGGCCGTCGTCGCGGTGGTCGTCGTGCTGGTCCTGGCCGTGTACGGGCTGGCCCGGCTCACGGCGGGCGGCGGCGGCTCCTCGTCGCTCGGGCCTGAGGGACGCCGGGTCACCGTGCTCAAGGACCCCGAGACGGTGAAGGCCATCGCCCCCGACCTGCACAGCATGCCGACCGGCTGGACCGTCACGTCCTCGCCGAGCGTCGAATCGGGAGGCGACGCCTGTTCCCGGTCGGTGGAGCGGAACTGCGACGGAGTCCTCTCGACGGCTTGGTCGTCCTTCCACAACCCCTTCGACCAGTCCGCCGCCTTCCTCGTGGCCGCCTGTGCCTCGACCGACGCCGCCCAGCGCTTCTACGAGGGCCTCGCGCAGCAGTCGCCGGAGGAGAGCAACGAAGCCAAGCCGCTCGCCATACCGGCACTCGGCGACCAGGCGTCCGCCCTCGAAATCTCGAAGGGGGAAGGGGAGGCGTACATACGAGTGGGCACGGTGGTCGTCGCCGTACGGGAGAGGGGCTCCAACGACGACTACGAGGTCGCCACGCTGGAGGCGCTGGCGAAAATGATCGCGGAACGCGCCCAGGAGGCCCAGGACGGACAGGCCCCCGCAGCGCGGGCCCAGACGACCTGACGAAGGCTTCGGGCCGGTCCCATCCACCACGTCGTCGACGCGTGTCGGGGGGGTATGCCTCCGGAACCCCGGGTGATGCTCTGTCCTGTCCGGACGACCTCGTAGGCAACGCCAGTATTCGCCATTCGCCGAGCGAAATGCGGATGCGGACGGTCAGCTCGGGTGCCTACTATCCCGGCCATGCCAAGACCCTTCGGATTCGCCTTTGCCCAGCGCCCTGACGGCACCGTGACGATCACCCACCAGGGGCGTCCGGCGGGCACGTTGCGCGGCGCGCGTGCTCAGAAGTTCCTTGCAGAGGTCGAGTCGGGGGATGCCCAGCTGGTGATGGCCCGCTGGACCGGTGCCTACAAGCACGGCAACGAACGCACGGCGCGTAACCACCCACGCAACAAGGCGTAGGACCTGTCCGTCGGAGCTTCGCGGTGCCCGTGTCGCCTACGTCGAGGCGGCCCCTGCCGGCCACCTCGGCCCAGTCGAGGAGAGAGCAGCTGACTCCCCATTCCCTCGCGTTCTACGTGGACGTGGTCATGTCGGGAACGGTGCTCGGCGCCAGGCCGACGGACAGTCCGGACCAGGTCAGCGCGATCATGGGTTCCGACTTCGTCGAGAACTCCCTTGACGACCACAGTACGTGGCGCGACTACGGATTGGTCGAGTTCTTCTGGGGCCGGGAATCGCCCGACCACCCGTGGGAAGGGCACCGCTTCACCCTGCAGGTGCATCGGCTCTCGTACTGGGGCAGCAGCCTCGTCAACAAGTCGATTCGCGAGCGGTACGGCCGCTTTGGCCGGCACCTCCGCTTCGACAAGCTGCAGCGGCTGCTGGCGAACCGCGGCGTACCCCTCGAGGACGTCCCCGACGCCAACGCACCGGCCTTCACCCTGCACTGGCAGCCCGCTTCCCAGGTGTCCGTCATGGCCCTCCGAGAACGCGAGTGGGGGCGGTCCCGGCGGCGCGGCAAGGACCTTGTCGGCGACGTGCACAAGATCTCGTCATCGGTGACCACCGAACACGTGGCATGGAGCAGAGCACGCTACGGCCGCCAGGACGGCTAGGACCTGATCCGCACCCGAATCGTTGGCGTAGGCCCGAGCCGGATCGGTCTGACAGGTGCCGAGCGGGAGCGGCTGCGACCGTTCCCGCCGGTCAGCAACGGTCGTCGTGGCGCTGATCGTCCTGGACGGAGACCCTTTTGGCGGATCTCAGGGCCTTGAGGACGATCAAGACCATGGCTCGCCGCCGGCGTTCCGCCCCGCCACGGCGCCCACGACCCGCCGCCCGTGGACGGTCGCCGACCCGTTCACGCTGCCGGACCGCGGCAGGGCCGCCGCGCCGACATGCCCGCGCCACCCGGCGACAGGCGGGTGGCCGCGACTGGTGACCTCACCCCCGTAGGCCCCTCATGAGATCCACTCCGAGACTCCCGGAATACCCCCAGGGGGTATATGGTTATGGCCGTCGTCCTGAAGGGACAACGCCCGAAGCCGCATCACACCAGGGGAGACGTCATGCAGAACCATGCCGGTCACGACCAGGCCGACCACTCCGGTCACGGCGGACACAGCGACCACTCCGGGCATGGCGGCCACGGCGGGGCCCAGGCCGGTGGGCTGGCGGTCTCGGCGAACGGGTACACCCTCGAACTCGACTCGACGATCCTCACCGCGGGCCTGCAGCAGGCCAGCTTCAAGGTGACCGGTCCCGACGGCCAGGCGGTGACCGAGTTCCTCCCCGAGCACGAGAAGGAACTGCACTTCATCGCCGTACGGCGGGACACCTCCGGGTTCCAGCACGTGCACCCGGTGAGGGACGAGAAGGGCACCTGGAGCACCGAACTGGCCCTGGAGCCCGGGGACTGGAGGTTCTTCACCGACATCCACCCGGCGGGCCACGACGGGACCATGACGCTGGGGATCGACGTCGCGGTCGCCGGACCGTACGACCCGCGTCCGCTTCCCGAGGCCACCCGCGTCGCACGGATCGGCGAGTACGCCGTCACGCTCGACGGCGAACTCGTGCCCGGCGAAGCGAGCGAACTGACCCTCACCGTCAGCCGGAACGACCAGCCCGTCACCGACCTGGAGCCCTACCTGGCCGCGTACGGACACCTCGTGGCGCTGCGGGTCGGCGACCTGGGCTACCTCCACGTCCACCCGGAGGGCCACCCCGGCGACGGTGTCACCGCGCCCGGACCCGGGATCGCCTTCATGGCGGTCGCGCCTTCGGCCGGCACCTACCGCCTGTACCTGGACTTCCAGCACGACGGCGTCGTCCGGACGGCCGAGTTCACGGTACGGACCACCGCTGTCGCACCCCACCCGCACGCGGCGTCCCCGACCGCACCCGAGCACGGGGACCACCACCACGGGCACCACGCACACCACTGACCGTGTACGACCGCTTGGACGGAACCGAGCGCCCGCCATGGCCGAGGGGCGCTCGCCCCGTCGAGAGCCACCATCCCGGAAGGAGCGTCATGCCCCACCTGACCCGACACACGTCCGACACGGCGGTCGGCACCTCGCACGACCCCTTCGCCGCCCAGGCACCGCAGGAATGCGGGCCGTGCCCCGACATCCCGGAGAGCGACACCCATGCCTGAGAACACCCCCGCCTGTACGCGCGGGGCACGGCCCCCACCCCGGGACCGCGCCCCGCCGCATGGATACGGATACGGAAGGAAACCGCCATGCGTCTGTTCGCCATCCGCGACTACCGCCATCTGTTCGGCGCCCAGGTCATCGCCCTGTTCGGGACCGGGCTGACCACGGTGGCCCTCGGACTTCTCGCCTACGACCTCGCCGGTCCGCGCGCCGGCGTGGTGCTCAGCACCGCCCTCACCATCAAGATGGTCATGTACGTGGTCATCGCACCCCTGACCGCCGCCTATGTCGACCGCCTGCCCAGGAGAAGGTTCCTGTTCGCCCTCGACGCGGTCCGCGGCGCTGTGGTCCTGGCACTGCCGCTGGTCACCGAGGTCTGGCACGTCTACGTGCTCATCGGCCTGCTCCAGGCCGCCTCCGCGGCGTTCACCCCGACGTTCCAGGCCGCGATCCCCGACATCGTCACCGACGAGGCCGACTACACGCGCGCCCTTTCCGCCTCGCAGGTCGCCTCCACCATGGAGAGCCTGCTCAGCCCCGTCCTTGCAGCCGTCGCCCTGACGTTCCTCGGCTTCGACCGGCTGTTCCTGGGCACCTCCGCCGGATTCCTCGTCTCCGCCCTGCTCGTCCTGTCGACCCGCATCCCCGACGCCCGCCCCAGCAGCCACACCAGGGCGTGGGACAAGGCTGCAGCCGGCATCAGGACGTTCCTCAGGACACCGCGGCTGCGCGGCATCATGGCGCTCAACCTCGTGGTCGCGTCGGCAGGGTCGATCGTCGTCGTCAACACCGTCAACTACGTCCGTGACGAGCTCGGCGGCTCACAGTCGGACGTCGCCTGGACGCTCGCCGCCTCCGGCACCGGAACCCTCCTGGCCGCGCTGGTCCTTCCCCGCGTCCTCGACCGGATCGCCGCCCGCACCGTGATGGTGACGGGTGCCCTCATCCTCGTCGGCGGCACGACCACCGCGGTGACGCTCTTCGCGACCGGCCTCATCACGTGGGCCGGTACGGCGATCGTCTGGGCGGTGATCGGCGTCGGCATGGCCCTGGTCATCACGCCGACCGGCAAGGTCATCCGCGCCTCCGTCGGGCGGAACGAGATCCCCGAGGCGTTCGCGGCCCAGTTCTCCCTGTCGCACCTGGCCTGGCTGGTCACCTATCCGGTGGCGGGGTGGCTCGGCACGAACGCCGGCTTCACCCTCACCTGGTCCGTCCTCACGGCCCTCGCCGGGACGGGAGCGACCGGCGCCCTCCTCCTCTGGCCGCGCCACGAGGGGCAAGGTGCCACGACCGGACTCGCCACACCTACCCGGCACGCACCCGGCATCACGGACCGCTCCATCCTGACCAAGGCGGCTTGAGGCACCGCGTACAACACGACCTCTACGAGCCCCCGGACGCCGGCAAGAACTTCACCGAGCGCCCGGGCATGGTGAGTGGCGACCACCACTGACGTACGACCCGGCCCTCCGCGGGACTTGGGGGCGTGGCGTCATCGCGCCATCGCGTGTAGACGCAACCCGATTCGCTTGGCCGGTAGTCCCTGCCCGGGCCAGGATTCTTCTCGGCTCGGCGTCCGGCGGCACGGGAATCGAGCTCCAACGGCTAGGACCGGGCAGGCCTGACGCAGGCACGAACGGGCGGGTAATCCCCCGGCCCCCCGACGGTGCCACAGCGCCTGCCCGGTCCTATCGGATCCTCGAGACACTCGGCGGAACGGGAGGCGGGCATGGTGGTCGACGATCGGACCGAGCTCGGCCGAGCCGCGATCGGCTCATACGTCGCTCTCGGGGACAGCTTCACCGAGGGCCTGGGCGACGAGACCCCGGACGGCGCGCTCGTAGGATGGGCCGATCGCCTGGCCGACGCGATGGCCCGCCGCTCGCCCGTACCGTTCCGCTACGCCAATCTCGCCGTCCGGGGCCGCCTCATCGACGAGATCGTCACGGAGCAGGTACCGCGGGTGGCCGACCTGAAGCCGGACCTGGTGAGCTTCTGCGCCGGCGGCAACGACATCCTGCGGTTCGGGAGCTCCGTGGACCGCATCACCGAACGGTTCGAGGAGGCCGTCGCCGAGCTCGGCGCCCACGCGGACACGGTGCTGGTCTTCACCGGCTTCGACCCTCGGAACACTCCCGTCCTGCGCCGGTTACGCGGAAAGATCGCCACCTACACGGCGCACGTCCACGCCATCGCCCACCGGCACGGATGCCCGATCGTCGACCTGTGGTCGATGAAGGCCCTCCAGCAACCTTCCGCCTGGAGCGAGGACCGGCTGCACCTGTCGTCCGAGGGCCACCAACGCGTGGCGCGGCGGGCCGCCGAGGTCCTCGGTCTCGCTCCGGTACATGGCTCAGCCACGCCGACCGCCCAGCAGTTCCCCGTGCAGCAGCCGGAGCGTCTCCAGGACCTGCGATGGGCCAAGGAGCACTTCCTGCCCTGGCTCGGGCACCACCTGCTCGGCAAGAACTCGACCGAAGCGCTGGAACCGAAGCGTCCTGAGCTTCTGCCGCTCTGAAACTCCCTGTCCGAGGCTCGAGAAGCGGACAGGACGCTCGTTGCTTCTAATCATCTAAGAAGCTTAGTATTCGTGGAGCCTTCGCACGGCCGACCGCCCATCCGGGGCGGCGGCGGAGGCGCCGCCGTGCCCGCTGCGCGCAGCCCTTTCGGCGGTCGAGCAAGAAGGAGCTCCCCCGTGGCTTCCCACCGCCGCCCGAAGCAGACCAGTCCTCGCTATACCGGGGTCCTCACGGCGACTGCCGCGGCGGCTGTGGCGCTCTCCACCCAGACGGCCTCCGCCGACCCCCTTCCCGATCCGAACAAGAAGGGTGTGAAGGCCCAGGTCGATCGCCTCTACGAGCAGGCGACACAGGCGACCGAGAAGTACAACGGGGCCAAGGAGAAGGCGGACGCGCTCACTCAGCAGGTGGAGGCCCTCCAGGACGCCGCCGCCCGCAGGCAGGGCGAGCTCAATGAACTCCGCGACCGGATCGGCACGGTGGCCACCGGGCAGTACCGCTCGGGCGGCCTGGATCCCGCCCTCCAGCTCTTCCTCTCCGAGGACCCCGACACCTACCTGGAGAGGGCGTCCGCTCTCGACCGGGCCGGCGAGCGGCAGTCCGCCGTCCTGCAGCAGTTCCTCTCGGAGCAGCGCAGGCTCCAGCAGCAGCGCGGGGAAGCGTCGGAGAAACTGCGCGACCTCGATGGAGCACAGAAGGAGTTGGGCAGGCGGAAGGGCGAGATCCAGGGCAAGCTTCGCGAGGCCCAGAGGCTCCTCAACACCCTCACGGCGAAGGAGCGGGCACGGATCGCCGAGGAGGAGGACCGGGCCGACCGGGCGAGCGCCCGGGTGGAGCTGGGCAACGAGGCGAGCGCCTCCGGACGTGCGGCCGCCGCCTTCGCCGCCGCCAAGAGCCGGGTCGGCATGCCGTACGTCTGGGGGGCGAGCGGGCCGACGTCCTTCGACTGCTCCGGGCTCACGTCGTGGGCGTTCCGCCAGGCCGGAATGGCGATACCCCGTACGTCGCAGGCGCAGGCGAACGTCGGCACACGCATCGACTCCCTGAGCGACCTCAAGCCCGGCGACCTGATCATCATGCGCACCGACCTGAGCCATGTCGGCTTCTACGCCGGCAACGGGCAGATCCTCCACTCCCCCAAGCCCGGCGCGCAGGTGCGCTACGAGTCCATCGCCCGCAGCGGCATGCCCTTCATGTGGGGCGTCCGCATCGGCTGACGCCGGCGCGCCCCGGACCACCGCCCGTGAGGCTGGGGGTCAGGCTCCGTCCGGGACGGTGCCGATGGCTCCGGCCGAGCGAAGCGAAAGCCCGAGGTCTCCAGTGAGGATGCGGGGGTGTCGCCGCCACCACCACAGGTCGGGGCCGGGGAGCTTATGGAACTGGTCGAGTGCCATGCCGTCGTCGACGACGGTCGCGGCCTTGTACCGGTCGTCCAGGGCTTTGATCCGCGGGGTCCAGAGCTGGACGATGTGGTCGTCCAGCAGGAGCCACGCCTCGTGCAGCCAGTTCCGGCAGTAGAGGTCGTTGGTGTACTCGTCGATGTCGTCGCCGTAGCCGCGCTCGATGGCGCTTACCAGGTCGGCCCACTTGTTCACCCTTTCAGCGACCGTGAACGCCGTCCGCCAGCCGCGCCGGTGCAACAGCTCTCCGACCTCTGATTCCGTAGCCACGGGTGTGAGGTTCTCATGCCGAATCCGTCCGGCGGACCGAATCCTCGACCACCTCGGGTCGCCGAGGCTCCGGCATGCCCCCGCCGCCAGCGGGCCTCGGCCAGGAGGCCGGAGAGCGCCGTGAGCTGCGCGTCTAGGATGAACCGGATACGGAAGCAGCGCGGAGAGGACACGGCCCATGCGGCGGCTGGGGGAGCTTGAGGCGGAGATCATGGACCGCTTCTGGACGTGGGGCCGCCCGGCGACCGTCCGCGAGGTCGTCGACGACATCAATCAGCACCGGGACCTCGCCTACACCACGGTGACCACGGTCACGAGCATCCTCTTCCAGAAGGGCCACCTCACCCGCGTCCGGCACGGGCGGGTCTGGCACTACGAGGCCGCGGCCTCGCGAGAGGCGTACGCGGCGGCGCTGATGGAGGACGGTCTGGGAGCCAGCACCGATCGTCCGGCGGCGCTGGCCCAGTTCGTGGAGAACCTCGACGACGACGAGCTCGCGGCCCTTCGCGAGGCCCTCCGCAACGTCGGACGACGGGCGTCGCGGTGAACGCCGCCCCGGCACTGCTGGGATATGCGGCCCTCGTGGGCGCGGCCGTACCCCGCTTGATGACGCGCAGCGCCTGGCCGCACCGGGCGCCGGGGCTGGGCGCCGCGGTGTGGCTCGCCCTGTCCCTGTCGTTCACGGTCGCGGTCGCGCTCGCCGCCTCCCAGCTGGCGGCGCCGACCGAGCACCTGCACCTCGGTCTCCTCGGCCTCCTCCACGCCTGCGGATTGGGTACGGCGGCGCCGGAGCCCGACCCGACCACGGTGGATCTGCTCGCCCTGGCCATGCCCCTCGCCGTCGTCACCGCCTTCGTAGCCGCGTCTCTCTTCCACCTCGCTCGCACGGGCCTCATCCGCGCACGTCATCGTGACCGGCTGGACAAGGTGGGGGCGCGCTGCGACCGCCTCCGCGCCACGGTGCTCCCGCACTCCACACCGGCGGCATACTGCCTGCCGGGCTTCCGCTCCCGCATCGTCGTCAGCGACGCCGCCGTCCGCCTGCTCACGGAGGAGCAGCTGAGCGCCGTCCTCGAACACGAGCGCGCGCACGTCGCCGGCCGCCACCATCTCCTGCTGGCCGCCACGCACGGGTTCGCCACCGTCTTCCCCTGGCTGCCACTGGCGCGCCACGCCCGCGAGCAGATGGCCGTCCTGCTGGAAATGATCGCGGACGACCGCGCGCTGCGGCGCCACGACCGCGAGGTCCTCGCGACGGCGATGTACGAGATGGCCGCCGGCCGCGCGCCCAAGGGCGCCTTCGCAGCGGGCGGATCGACGGCGCTGCTCCGCATGAAGCGCATCCTGGGCCCGCGCCGGACTCCGCACCCCGCCTTCCGGGGGTCGGTGGCCTCGGCGGTCGTCGCCGTCCCGCTCCTCCCCCTTCTGGTGGCCTGCCCTCCCGGCCTCTGAGGACGGCGCGACGCGACATTCCCCGCGTTGCTCCTTTTGTCCCGACTTCTCCGCTGACATGCTGCCTGCCGAGGGCGGTCTGCGACGGGCTGGGCGCCGGGAAGGGGCCACGTGCGATCCACCGCCTGGGAGCCGGTCGCCGTACTGCTCGCGGTCGTCGTCGGCGGCGTACTTCTGCTGCACGGCGCCGGCGTCGCCGTGCGCGCGGTCCGTGAGCCGCTGACCACCGGGCCCTTCAGCGGAGGGTTCGAGCCCCGGGAGCACCCGGTCTCGCGCTTCCACGTGCGCTGGTATCCCGTGACGATGATCTTCCTGGCCTTCGACATGGAGATGCTCTTCATGTACCCGTGGACAAAAGTCGTCCCGGCGGTCGGCACCTCGGCCGTCGTCGAGATGTTCCTCTTCCTCGGAATCCTGCTCGCCGGCGTCGGTTACGCCTGGCGCGAGGGAGCGTTCCGGTGGACCTGAGGGATCGCCTCGGCAGAGTGGCCCTGGATCGCCCCGCCGTTCTGCTCGTGACCGCCACCGGCGCGACGCGCGAGCGCCTCGCTGTCGAGGCCGAACTCGCGCGCCGGCGCTGGCCGCGGGCATCCGGCCCGGCAGCGGCCGATCTGGTGGCCTTCGCGGGCGACCCGGCACCGGCCGGGGATGACGACTGGGCGGAGCTCTTGTGGAACGGCGTACCGGCACCGAAGGCGCGTGTGCGTGTGACGGATCCCGAACACGCGGCACATGCCCTGGAGCACGGACGCATGGCGCTCCTTGTCGGGGCGGGTACACAGAGCCGCCAGGGGCAGCGCGAGCCCGCGGGGCACGAGCGGCACGATTCAGACGGGGAGCACCGTCCACACCACGGCCACACCGCCTCCGGACCCGGCGAGCACGACGGCCACGGTCGCGACGCGCACCCGGACCACGGCGCCTCCCACGCCGGTACGGATCACGATCACCACGGCCACGACAGCTCCCGCTCCAGTACGGATCACGATCACCACGGCCACCACATGGGCGGCGTGATCCTCGGTCTTCCGATGGCCGAACGGGCCGACGACCGGGACGGGTTGCGCCTCGACCGGCTGCACGTGCCCCTGGGGCCGGTGTTGCCGGACTGGCCCGCCGGGCTCGTCGTGCACACCGAGCTCCAGGGGGATGTCGTGCAGCGCGCCTCCGTCGAACCCCTGGTCCCTCCGAGCTCGTCCCGGCCGGCCTTCTGGAGTGAGCCGTGGCTCAGGTCTGCGGCCGGCGCACCGGTGACGGTCGGCGAAGCCGCCCGCCGCCGGTGCGCGGCGCACCTGGACAGTGTCGGCAGGTTCCTCGCCGTGGCGGGCTGGCGCGATCCGGCGGCCGCGGCCCACCGGGTGCGCGACCAGGTGCTCGGCGATGCGCCGGTCGCCGACATCCGGTCCCGGCTACGCCCGTTGACCCGTCGGGTGCGCACGTCGTGGACGCTGCGCCGGCTCACCTCGGGGGTGGGCACGCTGTCCTCCGAGCAGGCGCAGCGGTACGGAGTGACCGGGCCCGCGCTGCTCGCCGACGGTGACGCGTACGGCCGACTGCTCGTCTGGCTGGAGGAGATCGACCGCGCCGCCGACGCCTGCGACGACACCTCCCCTCTCGACGCCCACGCGCTGAACGGCCCCCGAGGGCGCATCGCCCCGGAGGCTCCGGCCTCGCGGGCGCTCCTCGACGTGCTGCCCGCGCTCCTGGAAGGCACCGAATTCGCCTGCGCGCGGCTCGTCGTGGCGAGCTTGGATCCCGATCTCGACGAGCTGGCACCGCAGCACGCGTACAGCGGGCACGCGCATGGCTGAGGCGGCACCGCTCTGGGCGGCCGCCGCTTTGCCCGTCGCCCTGGTCCTCGTGGCGTGGGCCGTGGCGAGCGTCGATGCCCGGTCCGCGGGCCTGGGCCGCGTGGTGCTGCGGTTGCTGGTGCAGCAGCGCCGGGTGACGCGGGCGACCGACGTCCTGCTCGTACGGGTGGGGACGACGCTCCTTCCGGTCGCGGCCGTACTCGCCGCGGTCGTCCTTCCCCTCGGCTTCCGCTCCGTGTCCGATCTCCCCGACGGCATCGTCTGGTTCAACGCCATGGAGGCCCTGGCCTGGGCGGCGGTGTGGCTGACGGGCTGGGGGCCGAACTCCACGCTGTCGCTGATCGGCGGCTATCGCTTCCTCGCTCAGGGCCTCGCGTACGAGCTGCCGCACATGCTGGCCATCACCACGGCGGCGCTCGGCGCGGAGTCGCTGCGCGTGGGCTCGGTCGTCGAGGCGCAGGCGGGGCTGTGGTTCGCGGTCTGGATGCCGGTCGCCTTCGGGGTCTACCTCCTGAGCGCGCTGGCCATGGCGTTCTGGGGGCCGTTCGACCAGCCCGTCGGGACCGACGTGGCCGGCGGGGCGGCGAGCGAGCTGGCCGGTGTGGACCGGTTGCTGTTCCTCGGCGGGCGCCTGCTGCTGCTCGTGGTGGCCGCGGCCTTCTCCGTACCCCTGTTCCTCGGCGGCGGGCAGGGACCCTTCCTTCCGTCCTGGGCATGGACGGTGCTCAAGACCGTCGCGGTTCTGGGGCTGCTGATGTGGGCCCGGCGGAGGGTTCCGACCATTCGGATGGAGCGTTACGTGGAGCTGGCGTGGGTGGTGCTGACGCCGCTCGCGGTGGCGCAGGCCCTGGTGGTGGCCGTGGTGGTGCTCGGGCGATGACGGCCGCGGCGTTCTGGATCCTGGCCGTGCTCGCGGTGGCGGGCGGCGTGATGGTGTTCCGCTTCGACTCCATGGCGCGTGCGACGTTCTCGCTGCTCACCGCGCTGCTGTGTGTGGGCGGGGAGCTGATCGTGCTGGGCCTGGAGTACCTGGGGATCGTGACGGTCCTCATGATGACGATCGAGATGGCCATCATGGCCGTCTTCATGATCATGTTCATGATGAACCCGGCCGGCCTGATGCCCATGACGATGGTGCACAACAAGCGAGGAGCCGCCGCCATCTGCGCCACGGCGTTCGCCCTCCTCGTCGTCGGCATTCTGCTGGCGCCGTGGCCGCGGCGTCGTGGCCGGCCTCCGGCAGATCCCACCACGGACCTCGGGATGGCCCTGATGGGGCCTCAGATGCTCACCATGACGACGCTGGGCATGGCCCTGTTCGCGACGATCGTCGCCACCGTCGTCCTCGCGACCCGCCGCGGCCGGTACGAGCGCTACGGCGACGACCTCCGGGCCACGCGGCCCGACGACCCGGTACGGGGCGGGGTGGGCCGGTGAACCTGGAGGTGTTCCTGATCGTCGCCGCCGCCCTGTTCTGCGTCGGCCTGTTCGGCGCGCTGACGCAGCAGTCGATCGTGATGCTGATGATGGGCCTGGAGCTGATGCTGGGCGGGGTGATCCTCGCCGCCGGCGCGGCCTGGCACTACATCGCCCCGGCGACGGCCGACGGACAGGTCCTGGTCGTCGTCGCCATCACGGCCATGGCGGTGGAGATGGCGATCGGATTCGCCGTGGTCACCGCGCTCTTCCGGTCCCGCGAGGTGGACATGACCGACATGGCGGCGGAGCTGAGGGAATGAGCCCGGTGCTGTGGGCGCTGGTCGCTCTGCCCGTGACATGCGGGGCGCTGCTGCTCACGGCCGGGCGGACGCTGGACCGGTGGGCGCCCGCGGCAGCCGTCACGGTGGCGATCGCGTCTATCGGCCTCGCCGTCACGGCCGCCGTGCAGCACCCGGCCGTCGAAGCGCCGCTCCTCGACGGGCTTCCCGTCCGGCTCGGCGTGGACGGTCTCTCCGGGGTGCTCGTCGTGACCGTCACGGCCGTCACGCTCGCCGTCCTGCTGTTCAGCACGGCGGAGTTCGCCGCCGACGAGGCGCGGGCCCGGTTCTTCGGGCTGATGCTGCTGTTCGCCGGCAGCATGCTCGTCACCGTGACCGCGACGACCCTGCCCACCCTCCTCATGGGCTGGGAGGTCATGGGCGCCACCTCGTGGGCCCTGATCGGCTACTGGTGGCGCGAGCCAGTCCGTACGGCTGCGGCCCGGACCGCCTTCCTCGTCACCCGTACCGCGGACCTCGGCCTCTACCTCGCCGCCGGCGCCGCTCTCGCCGCCGCACCCGGCCCCCTGTCCCTCGACACGCTCGACGACACGGGCGAGCCGTGGCTGTCGTTCGTCACGGCGGGGATCCTCCTGGCGGCGTTCGGCAAGTCCGCGCAACTCCCCTTCAGCTTCTGGCTGTCGCGGGCGATGCAGGGTCCGAGCCCGGTGTCCGCGCTGCTGCACTCGGCGGCCATGGTCGTCGCCGGCGCGTACCTGCTGCTCCGTACCGGCACGCTGCTCGACGCCTCGGGCTGGGGCGCGGACACGGCCGCGTGGGTGGGAGCGGTGACCGCGGTGGCCCTCGGGCTCGTCGCCGTGGCGCAGACCGATCTCAAGCAGCTGCTCGCCGCGTCGACCTGCGCGCAGATCGGCTTCATGGTGCTCGCCGCCGGTGTGGGCGCGAGCACCGGCGGGGGACTGCAGCTGATGGCCCATGCCGCAGCGAAGAGCCTGCTGTTCATGGTCGCGGGTGCGTGGCTGACGTCCTGGGGGACACAGCAGCTGACGGAGCTGCGCGGGGTGGCTCGCTCCCAGCGGTCGGTCGGTGTGATCTGCACGGTGGGCGCCCTGTCACTCGCCGGACTTCCGCCGCTCTCCCTGTGGGCGGCGAAGGACGTCCTTCTGGCCGGGGCGTTGGAGGACGGTGGCGGGCTGTACGCGGTGGGGCTCGGCGCGGCCGTGCTGTCGGCCGTCTACAGCGTCAAGATCCTCTGGTACGTGTGGCGCCCGATGCCCGCGGCGGGGGTGGAACGGCGGCCCCCGGTGCCCAAGTCGACCGTCGAGGAGCGGCGCCCCATCCCCTCCGGCGCCGTTCCGCCGCTCGCACTGCTCGCCCTCGCCTGCGCCGCGCTCACGCCTCTGGCGTTTCCGCCGGTACGAGACGCGCTCACCGACTACCTCGGCCTGGGACCACAACCCGATCCTCATGCCTGGGAGTTCGCCGTCTCGGGGCTGATCGCGCTCATCGCGGCCACCCTGGCCTGGGCCTGGCCCTGGGACGGACGGACTCTCGCGCCGCCTTGGACGCGGCGACTGTGCCGTGAGTGGCTGCGGCTGGAACGAGCCGCCCACGTCCTCCTCGTCTCCCCCACGCTCGGTCTGGCCCGCGCCGCCGCGGCTTTCGACGACCGGGTCCTGGACCGCGCCGTGAACGCTTCGGGCTCCGGCGCCCTGGTGCTGGCCCGGTGGACGAACCGGTTCGTCGAAGGGGCGGTCGACGGGGCGGTCGACGGTCTCGCCGCGGCGACGCGACGCCTGGGCCGGTGGGCCCGCCGACCACAGACCGGGCAGCTGCACCAGTACCTCGCCCAGGCCGTAGCCACCTTCTCCCTCATCGCCGTCGTGCTCGTCCTCGTGAGGTAACCGTTGCTCACCGCCCTCGTCTTCGCCCCGACCGCGGTCGCCGTCCTGCTCCTGGCCCTGCCCCGCCGTACCCCGGTCCGGGCCATGCGCGCGCTGTGGGTCGCCACGGCGGGCGCCGAGCTCGGGCTCGTCATCGCCGTGTGGGCCGGCTACGAGACGGACGGCGGCATCCAGTACGAGGTGCGGGCCCGCTGGATCCCCAACGCGGGGGTCGGCTACCACGTCGGCGTGGACGGCCTGTCCTTGCCGCTGCTCGCCCTCACCTGCGTCCTGTTCCTGGCCTGCGCCGTGTACGCGCTGCGTGACCGACACCGGTTCCGTGAGTTCGCCGCGCTCTTCCTCTTCCTCCAGACGACCTGCCTGGGACTGTTCGTCTCCCTCGACCTGATCCTGTTCTTCGTCTTCTTCGACCTGTCGATCGTGGCGATGTACTTCGTCATCACGGGCTGGGGACACGGTGACGCCAAGCGGGCCGCGCTGAAGTTCTTCCTCTACACCTTCATCGGCTCGCTCGCGCTGCTGCTCGGCTTCATCGGCCTGTACCTCGCCGCCGCGCCGCACACCTTCGACATCGTGGACCTGACCAGGCAGAACCCCCTGGCGGGCCGGGGCACCTACGCCGGTCTCGTACTGCTCGCGATCGGCGTCGGACTCGCCGTCAAGACGCCCACCGTCCCGTTCCACACCTGGCTGCCCCCGGCCCACACCGAAGCCCCGGCGGCCGGATCGGCCATCCTCGCCGGCGTGCTCCTGAAGATGGGGACGTATGGATTCCTGCGCATCGCCATGCCCCTGCTGCCGGACGCCTGGCGGCGCTACGCCCTCGTCCTCGTCGTCATCGGTGTCGTCTCCGTCCTCCACGGCGCCCTGGTGGCGCTCGCCCAGACGGACTTCAAGCGCATGGTCGCGTACACCTCGGTCAACCACATGGGCTACATCGTCCTGGCCGTCGGCGCCGCCGCCGCGACCACCGGCACCTCGGCGCAGGCACGCTCGCTCGCCGTCACCGGCTCGGTCACCCAGATGGTCAGTCACGGCCTCATCACGGGCGCGCTGTTCCTCCTCGCCGGAGTCCTCCACGACCGCGCGCGGAGCTACGACATGGGCGCGTACGGCGGCCTGGCCGCGCCCGCGCCGGTGTTCGCGGCGCTGACGGGTGTGGCCGCCTTCGCTTCCCTCGGTCTCCCCGGCTTCTCCGGGTTCATCGCGGAGTTCCAGATCTTCACCGGTGCTCTCGGGCCGAGGCCGCTGGCCACCGCGCTGTCCGTGCTCGGCATCCTCCTCACGGCCGGCCTGTTCCTTCGCGCCCTGCGGCAGCTCCTCATGGGCCCGCCACGCCTCCCCGACGCACCCGGCACCCCTCGTGCGTTCGCCGACCTGCGGGCCCACGAGAGCGCCGCCGTCGTCCCGCTCCTCGCGCTCGCCGTCGTCCTGGGCATCGCCCCGCGCTTCCTCCTCGACGTCATCGAGCCGGCCTCGCGCACGGTCCTGGAGCTCCTCGCCCGATGACCGACATGAACGAGAACCCGCTCGACATCCTCCCCGAGCTGCTCCTCGCCGCCTCGGCCGTCCTCGGACTGCTGCTCGGCGCGTGGTTGCCGCGCCGCCGGCAGTGGCTCGTGGGGATCCTCGCCTGCGGTGCGGCGCTCGCGGGCATCGTGGCGGCGTCCGTCGCCGCGGCGGGACCGGATCTCACCGCGTTCGGCGAGGCGTTCGCCGTCGACCCGGTCACGAGCACCTCCCGCGTCGTCGTGCTCGGATCCGTCCTGCTCGTACTCGCCCTGTGCGCCCGGCCGTTCCACGCTCACCCCCGCGAGAGCGAGCTCTACGTACTGCTGCAACTCTCCGCCCTCGGCGCCCTCGTCATGGCCGGAGCCCAGGACCTGCTGCTGCTCGCCGCCGGCTACCTGCTCGCGAGCATCCCCGCGTACACCCTCGCCGGCTTCCGCAAGGACGGTCCGGGCACGGAGGCGGCCCTCAAGTACTACGTGATCGGCGCTCTGCTCGGTGTCGTCATGCTGGCCGGCATCACGGTGCTGTACGCGGCCGGGCGAGCCACGGGATACCCGCTGCTCGGCCCCGCCCTGCCCCAGGCACCCGCGGCACTGGTCGCCGCCGGGACCGTGGGCCTGCTCGCGGGCGTGCTGTTCAAGGCGGGCGCCGTCCCCGCCCACTTCTGGGTGCCGGACGCGATCCAGGGCAGCACCGCGCCGGTCGCCGCCTTCCTGACCACCGTCCCGAAGATCGGCGCCCTCGCCGCTCTCCTGCGCCTGGGCGAGAGCGCCCTCGCCGACAGCGGCATGCCGTGGGCGGCGCTCGTCTCCGTCATCGCCGCCGCCTCCATGACCCTGGGCAATCTCGCCGCCTTCTTCCAGACGGACGTGAAGCGGCTCCTCGCGTACTCGACCATCAGCCAGGTCGGCTACCTGCTCCTGCCCGTCGCCGTGGCCGGCCGCTCCGCCCTGGCCCAACCGGCCCTTCTCTACTATCTGGCCGCCTACGCCGTCACGAACCTGGGCGCCTTCGCCGTGGTCTGCGCCCTCCCCCACGCCACCCGGATCGACGACTACCGCGGGCTCGCGCGGCAGCGCCCGCTGCTCGCCGCAAGCCTGGTGATCTGCCTGCTCGGCCTCGTCGGCACACCGCCCACGGCGGTCTTCGTCGGCAAGCTGGAGGCCTTCACCGCCGCGTTCGACGGCGGCTACGCCTGGCTCGCCGTCCTGGCCGCCGTGAACACCGTGGCCTCGCTGTTCTACTACCTGCGCCTGATCCTGCCCGCCGTATCAGGACGCCCCGCCGACGACCTCACCGACGGCGACCTCCCGGCCCGCGTCGCCGCCTACACCGCCGCCGCCGTCTCGGTGGGCCTGGGGCTGGCGGCGGGACCGGTGCTTCCGCTCCTGAGCGGCTCCCTCAGCACATGACGGCCATCGCGGACGACGACGAAGGTGCGTACAGCACGTTCTTCGGTCACAGCGGTCCGGCCGCCGAGGTGGGGCAAGCACTTCCCTTGCAACTGACGACCTGACACATGAGCGCCGAGGGGGCGTGAGGGCGGTCCGGCCACACCAAGCAAGGCACCAGGTTGCACGCGGAGTCGATCGCGCAGCTCTACGAGCGGGGCAAGCCCTCCGACCGGACGAGCACGTCGAGCCGGAGGGGCAGCTTGTCACGTGGATCCCGGTCATGGATCGCCCGACCGGATGGACGCGCTCGTGCACGCCCCGGCCGACCCGGCCCCGGTCTCCACGGGCAGCGGTCCGTACGCCGGCCAGCGGCGTGTGGGGCACCCCTGAACTCCCGCATATGCCGGTGGCCGGTTCGTGCACACCTCTGGCGCACCCCCGTAGCCCGGTGGCAGGGTGAAGGGCACGCGGCTCCCCGCCCCACCCCAAGCGGGCTACGCCGTCGGCCCTGCCTTCCCACGCCCGTGAGGACAGGACCGCGCCCGCCTCCCGGCTCCCCACGGGAGGCTGCAGGCGCGCCCGAACGAGCTCGGAGACAGACAGACCAGGGCGAGGTCCTGGTGACCGGCGCCGTTGAGTTCCTTCGCTGCCCGGTTCACGGCCGTCTCGTTGATGACGGCGAGGGCGACGGCTGCACCTGATGTACGGAGGTGTGTCAGCGCCCGGATGGCACAGATGCTGTCCCGTGGTCCCGTATGCGGGCCGGGGCTGTGCGCCGGGCCGCGATCCGGGCCTGCCGTCGGGTGCCGCCGAGGACGAGGGCGATGAGCGGCAGGAGGGTGAGGGCGGCGGAGGCGGCGCCGACCAGGGCCGGTCCGGTCAGGCCGAGGGAGGTGTTCAGGGCTTGGCCGGCGAGGGCGGAGCCGGCGGCGATGCCGGTGTTGTAGGCGGAGGTGGACAGGGCCGAGGTGAGGGTGGGGGCGTCGCCGGCGAAGCGGACGGCGAGTGAGGTGACGACGGGGTTGACGGTGAACCCGGCCAGGGCCATGAGGAAGACCAGGACGACGGCGGTGGCGGGCCCGGTCGACAGCGGGATCAGCAGGAACAGTGCCAGGGCGGTGACCGCGGCGGCCGTGATGGTGGTGGCCATCGGGCGGCGGTCGCCGAGCCGGCCGCCGATGGCGGTGCCGCCCAGGGCGCCGAGCCCGAAGACGATCAGGACCGGCGGGACGGCCCCTGACGGGATGCCGGCGCGGTCGGTCAGCAGCGGCGTGATGTAGGTGTACGTGGCCAGGACACCGCCCATGATCAGGACGGCGGCGGCCAAGGCCAGCCACAGCCGGCCCTGGCGCAGGGCACGGACCTCGGCCCGTACGGAGAGCTCGGCCCGCTGTTCCGTCGCGGGGATGAAGCGGGCGACGAACACGGCGGCAAGGGCGGCGAGGACGGCCAGGGCCCAGAAGGGGCCGCGCCAGCCGGTGTACCGGCCGACGAACGAGCCGATCGGCACGCCGACGACGTTGGCCAGGGTCAGGCCGCCCATCATGACGCCGACGGCCCGGGTGGCCCGCGCCGGGCCCGCGGCGGCGGTGGCGATGACGAATCCGACGGCCCAGAACGCACCGGTGGCCAGCGCGGTGACCACCCTGGCGGCGAGGACGACCGTGAAGGAGGTGCTGAGCGCGGCGACGACGTGTCCGAGGGCGAAGAGGGACAGGGCCAGGACGAGGGTCAGACGCCGGGGCAGGCGCAGGGTGACCAGGGCCGCGGTCGGCCCGCCGACGATCATGCCGACGGCGAAGGCGGTGATCAGCAGACCGGCGCGGGAGAGGCCGACGCCGAGGTCACCGGCGATCTCCGGCAGAAGTCCGGCGATGACGAACTCGGTGGTGCCCATCAGGAACGTGCCGGCGGCGAGCACCCAGACGACGAAGGGCAGCTTGCCCGTGGGGGTGCCGGCTGCGGAAGGCATACAGGTGGTTCTCTTCCTCTTGGGGGGGGCCAGGGGATGGCCAGGGTCAGGAGACGGCTTCGACGGTGATGCGCTCGGCCCGGCCGAGCCGGTCTGCGCTGACGTCGAGGTGGCCGAGGATGATCAACTCGGCGGCGTGGACGTTCCGGTCGGCCAGGGCGTCGTGGAGCTCGGCCACCAGGTCGTCCTGGTGCTGGAGGCTGCGTGAGACGAGGGCGACGCGGTGGCCGGCGGTGCCGAAGCGGCGGGCGGCCGCCAGTCCCAGGCCCGGTCCCGCGCCGACGAGAGCGAAGGCGGTCACAGGGTTCTCCTCGAGGACGACGGGGGGCTCAGCCGGTGGCCGGGGCTGTGGCGTACTCGGCGTCGGTGACCGGAGTCAGCCAGTGCACGACGTCGTGGGCGTGGTCGCCCTCGTTGAGGGCGAGGTGGACCATCAGCCGGTTCGGTGCGGCGCCGTGCCAGTGCTCCTCGTCGGCTTCGAACAGGACGCGGTCGCCGGGCCGGATGACTTCCACCGGTCCGCCGCGGCGCCGGCACAGGCCGACTCCTTCGGTGACGAAGACGGTCTGGCCCAAGGGGTGGCGGTGCCAGTGGGTGCGGGCGCCGGGCATGAAGTGCACCAGGGAAGCGGTGACCCGGGACGGGGCCGGGGCCGCGGCGACGGCGTCGATGTAGACGTCGCCGGTGAACCAGTCGGCCGGGCCTTTGACGGTGTCGATGGAGCTGCGGGTGATCTGCATGGTCGTTCCTCGGGCGGTAGGCGGGTCAGGGAGTGAGGAGGGTCTTGATGGCGCGGCGCTCGTCCATCGCCTGGTAGCCCTCGGCGACCTGTTCCAGGGGCAGGGTGAGGTCGAAGACCTTGCCGGGGTCGATGCGGCCGGCAAGGACGCGGTCGATCAGGTCGGGCAGGTAGCGGCGCACGGGTGCGGGACCGCCGCGCAGGCCGACGTGGGAGAAGAACAGCTCCTGCCCGTCGACCGCGACGTCGTGGGGGACGCCGACGAAGCCGACGCTGCCACCGGGCCGGGCCGCGTGCAGGGCCTGCCGCATGGCCTCGGCGGTGCCGACGCACTCGAGGACGCTGTCGGCGCCGATCCCGCCCGTCAGCTCCTTGATCCGGGCCACGCCCTCCTCACCGCGCTCGGTGACGATGTCGGTGGCGCCGAAGGCCAGGGCGAGGTTCTGCCGGGACTCGTGGCGGGACATGGCGATGATCCGCTCCGCGCCCCTCTCCTTCGCGGCGATCACCCCGCACAGGCCGACCGCGCCGTCGCCGACGACCACGGCGGTCGAGCCGGGCCTGACCTCGGCGGCGTCCGCGGCCCACCAGCCGGTGCCCAGCACGTCCGAGACCGCCAGCAGTCCCGGCCAGAACTTGTCGTCCGGCACCTCGTCGGTGGCGACCAGGGTGCCCTGGGCGTCGGGGATGCGGACGTACTCGGCCTGGCAGGTGGACATGAACTCGCGGTTCAGGCAGTTCGACGGGAATCCGTTCCTGCAGTTCGCGCAGGTGTTGTCCGAGGTGGCGAACGAGCCGACGACGAACTGCCCGGGCCGGACGGAGGTGACCTCGCTGCCGACCTCCTCCACGAAGCCGACGTACTCGTGCCCCATCGGGTGCGGGTCGCCGATCGGCTCCGCGCCCCGATAGGGCCACAGGTCCGAGCCGCAGACACAGGTGACGGCCGTACGGATGATCGCGTCGGTGGGGTGAAGGATCTTCGGGTCGTCCAGGGTCTCGAAACGGACGTCGCCAGGGGCATGGATCACTGCGCCGCGCATGAGGGTTTCCTTGGGTACGAGAGGGCCGGACCGCCGTGGGCGGCCCGCGTGCCGGCGTTCCCGCTCTGCCGGAGGGGCAGCAGGGGGAACGCCACGTCGTCCAGGTAACCCGTGCTTCGCGGGCGCAGCGAGTCACTGACGAGGGGTGTACCAGCAGTACATCCCTCCGTCGCCCGCCAGGCCGTACCGTCGAGGTGTGGACAACCGAGCAGAGGTCCGTGAGTTCCTCACCTCGCGGCGATCCAGGATCACCCCCGAGCAGGCCGGGCTGCCCTCCGGCCCCCGGCGCCGCGTCCCGGGGCTGCGCAGGAGTGAGGTCGCGGCGCTGGCCGACGTCAGCGTCGAGTACTACGCCAAGCTGGAGCGCGGCAACCTCGCCGGCGTCTCACCGGCCGTCCTCGAAGCCGTCGCCCGCGCCCTCCGGCTCGACGACGCCGAACGCGCCCATCTGCTGAACCTGGCTCATGCCGCTGACGGCTCCGACGCCCTCACCCGGCCCCGCCGACGCCGTACCAAGGACCAGTGGAAGCCGCACCGCAGCCTGCAGTGGACCCTCGACGCCATCACCGCGGGGCCCGCGTTCGTACGCAACGGCCGCATGGACCTTCTCGCCGCCAACCGGCTCGCCCGTGCCTTCTATGCCGACGTCTACGCCGATCCGCACAACCAGGCGAACCTGGCCCGCTTCCAGTTCCTCGACCCCGCCTCCCGCCGCTTCTACCCCGACTGGGACGTCGCCGCCGACATCTCCGTGGCCATCCTGCGCACCGAGGCCGGCCGCAACCCCCACGACAAGGACCTGCACGACCTCGTCGGCGAACTGTCCACCCGCAGCGACGCCTTCCGCACCCGCTGGGGCGCCCACGACGTCCGCCATCACGGCACCGGCACCAAACGCTTCCACCACAAGGCCGTCGGCGACCTCACCCTGGCCTACGAAGGGCTGGAGATGGCCGCCGAACCAGGCCTCACCCTCACCGTCTACACCGCCGAACCCGGCTCGCCCTCCGAAGAGAGCCTGCGGCTCCTGGCCTCCTGGGCAGCCACGGAAGAAGCCGCCTCGCCGGCGAGACCATCGGCAACCGGCTGACCACAGCTCACACGAATCCAGCTGGTTCGGCTTCGGGGGCGGGCTGCCGGAGCCGGTTACGGGGCTGTCCATGCGGACGCCGTCAGATGGCTCGAGCGGCGGCACGCTGCTCGGCACCGCCGTTCGCGTGGCGCTTCCCGCGTCTCACTTCTCCAGGGTGAAGATCGGCTTGTGGCCGGGCCGGTCGGAGGTCAGCACGTCGGGGATCTCCTCCCAGGCGTGGATGGAGCTGGTGACCAGTTCGGGGTGGAGCTTGCCCGCGGCCACCGCTTCGAGGGTCGGCGTCATGTTCGGCCGCGCGTGCCCCCTTGCCGTTGTGGAAGTGGACTCCGCGCTGGTAGAGCGCGAGCAGAGGGATCTGGACGTCGTCGAAGTAGATGCCGACGCTGTTGACGTGCCCCTCTGGCATGACCGACAGCAACGCCTTGCGCAGTCGTTCGGGGTTGCAGCCGGCGTCCACGGCGAGGTGGAAGTCCTTCTCGCGCTTGCCGTTGACGTCGTGGACCTCGGCGCCGAGCTGCTCGGCGACCTTCATCCGGACCGGGTCGTCGTCGTAGTACACCGTGTGGGCACCGGCGCAGTGGACCGCGACGTCGACGCAGTAGAGGCCGATGGAACCGGTTCCGCCGAAGACCGCGATCTTCGGGTCGGTGATCCCGGCCACGGTCGGCATCACCGTCTCCCAGCCGAGCGCGAGGTTGTCGCCGATCGACGCCAGGTGGACGGGGTCGATCCCGTCGGGCAGCTTGGCGAGGTTGAAGTCCGCGTAGGGAACGCGGATGAGCTCGTCGAAGGTCCCGCCCCAGGCCCCGTTCACGGGGAGCCCGTACTGGGCGTCGCCGTGACGGAGGCAGCGGGCGGTGTGGCCGAGCCCGCACTGTGCGCAGGTGCCGCAGGCGACGTGCCAGGCGACGCCGACGATGTCACCGACCGCGATGTCCGTGCAGTCGGGGCCGACCTCGACAACCGTGCCCACGCACTCGTGGCCGAGCGGGAACGGGCCGAATCCGGAGAACGGGGTCTTGTCGGCGATGACGTGGTGGTCGAGGTCGCAGGTCGTGGCCGCGAGCGGACGTACGAGCGCGTCCGTGCCCTCGACGATGGTGGGGGCGTCGACTTCGTCGAAGCGCAGGTGCCCAGGGGCGACGAACATCAGGCTCTTCATGGGGTTCCTCGGTGTCGGGGGTGGGCGTCGGGCCGTAAGACGTGCCCGAGCCGGTGTCTGTGGTGGGTCAGAGAGCGCCGATGTGCGACTCGCCGGCTTGGATCGCGTCCAGGAACAGCGCGGTCGGCCGACCCGCCGAGGCCTGGGCGAGAACGACGCCGACCTCCCGCATCGCGGCGCCCTTCATGTGTGCGGCCAGCGCCTCCTCGGAGGCCCACTTCTCGATCACGACGAACTCGCCCGTGGTGCCCGCCTTTCGGTGCAGCGCGTACCGCAGGCATCCGTCTTCGGCGTGCACTGCGGGCGCGGCCGCCCGCAGCGTCTTCTCGACCAGCTCTTCCTGGCCGGGCTTGGCGACCATCGTCGCCATCAGAACGACCGGATCGGCCATGGTGACCCCTCTCGCGTTATGACACTCGTTATAGTTATGACGGTCGCTATAGCAGGTGCTCACGACCTCCGGGTAGCCCGCAGTTCTTTGCGCAGGATCTTCCCGACCGTGGATCCGGGGATCCCCGGAGACGACGAAGGCCTTCGGGATCTCCTCACCCGAGGCGTCGGCCACACCGATCACGGCAACGTCGCCGACGTCCGGATGGGTCAGCAGCAGCGCCTCCAGCTCCGCGGGCGCCACCTGACAGCCCTTCCAGCCGTCCTGGGGTACGGCGATCTCGGCGCCGGTCTCGGGATCGACGAGTCTGTTGGCGGTGCTGAGCAGCGGCCGGCCGCTCGCCCCGACCGGCGCGCGGCGGCCCGCGACGGCCGTCCCGCCGTCGACGACCGCACGATGTGGCCGACCGGGCCGAGTTCGGTCGTGCCGTGCCCCTGGACGACCGGGACCGACAGGCAAGGGGACAGCGCTGCACCCGGTTCCTAGTCCAGAGGGGCAGCGCCGCTGACGATCGCCCGCAGCCAAGTCAGGTCGGACCGGGGCACGGTGACGATGCGTACGGGGACGGCGCCGAACGCGCGGCCGACCGAGGAGCACACCGAGGCCGCGACACCCTCGCGCGGGTCCACACAGCGCGATTCCAGGCACTCCACGACCATGTGCCGCAGTTCGGGGTTGACGGGTGCGGACATCGGCCGGGCGAAGAGCTTCGCCGGCACCCGCAGCAGGGCCTGGTCCGTGTTGAACCGCACCGGGGCGCCGAAGAACGCGGTGTACACCGACTCGTCCGTCAGCGGCGGGTGGGGCAGGTGGACCCCGAGCAGCTCGTATCCGCCGCTCATCGTGATGAGGTTGCGGTGCAGCAGCCCCAGGCCTGCATCCATCGACTGCGGCTCGAAGGGAACGTCCGGATGGACCAGCCGGTACTCGACCGCGCCCACTCCCGCGTAGCGCTCGGGGTCGGGACCACGAGACAGCCGCAGGCCCTGGTTGTGCACGAACAGGAAGCGTGACGCGCAGTCCAGGCCGTCTCCGACCGTGTCGCAGTTGCCGACGGCCACGGCCAGCGGGCCGAGCATCGACACGTCCTGGGATGCAGCGAGGCGCAGACCGGGATCAGGACAGTCCAGCCACGTGGTGGCACTGCGCAGGATCCGCCCGGCCGTGACCGCCGGCAGCAACCCGTGATCGGAATCCAGATCACCGGGGCACACACCGAATTCGGCCAGCAGCGCCGCCCCGTCGCCCCCGAGATCGTCGACCGGACGGTCGATGCCCCTGATCGCGGCAGCCCGGATCTGGACTCGCGTACGCTCAACGCCATCGACCACCTGGCACGAGCGTGGCCCGGTCTCCGGCGACGCAGGACGCCTCATCGACGAGTACCCCGGGGAATTTTCCCGCCACCTGCCCACTCCCGCCTTGCATGACGCTGCCGCTGATACGCGGATTCGGGACGGCCCGCAATCATTGCCCGCGCTAGGCTATGACAGTCGTTATATCCAGAGGGAGTGCACAGGTGGTCAAGAGCAGTACGCCGTCACGCGAGCGGATCGTGGCCGGAGCGGCCGACATGATCAGCCGGCGCGGGCTGAGCGCCACGAGCATCCGGGAGATGGCCAAGCACGCCAAAGCGCCGCTCGGCTCGACGTACCACTACTTCCCCGAGGGCAAGCAGCAGTTGGCCACGGAGGCCGTCCGGTACACGGGCGAGTGGATCGCCCGCAGCCTGCGGAAAGAGCTGGAAGCGGGGCCGGCGGCGGGCCTCGGGGCCTTCCTCGGCCTGTGGCGCAAGATCGTCGTCGACAGCGACTTCCACGCCGGCTGCCCCGTGCTCGCCGTGGCCATCGAGGAACCCCAGGACGACGAGATCCCGCCCGCACTGACGGCCGCGGCCGAGGTCTTCGAGCAGTGGGAGGCCCTGCTGGCCGACTCGCTTCGGGCGCACGGCGCCGAGGCCGAACAGGCCGCGCAGCTCGCGACGCTCATCGTCGCGGCCGTCGAGGGCACGGTCGCCATGTGCCGCGCCCAGCACAGCACGGCGCCCCTCGACCGCACCGCCGAACAGCTCCAGGCCCTCATCGCCGGCGCGACCGCGAAGTGACCCGGGCGCGGGCCCGCCGGGGCGCGGACGCCCGGACCCGGGGCGGGGTCACGCACCCAGTGCGGCACGGATGGCCTTCACCTTCCCCTCCGTGAACACTCCGGTGTCGAGGAGCGAGAGAACGGACAGCACGCCACCGCTGGAACCCCAACCGCCCTCGTCGATCACACGGAAGTTGACCCACCAGGTCGGCGACGGCTGCGCGAGGTCGCAGGCGTCGGCCATCGCGGCCAGGACGCGCTCGATGACGGCGGTCCTGACCTCCTGCCGCCAGTCCCCGTCCATCACGGCCACGTCGATCACCATGACGTCGGCCTCCGGCCCGATGTCCGCGAGCAGCCGCCCACCGATCGCCATCATGTCCGGCTGACGCCCCACGAAGTGCACCTGGAACCCGACCCGCGCGGGCGGGGCGAACTGCCCCACCTCGGGCACGAGGACCGCGTCCGTCAGGGTCTCGGCCCGCGCGCGGCGCTGCTCCAGGCTCAGCCGTCCCGTCGGGGAGCTCACGGTGATGATCGTCACGACATCCTCCTATGACAGTCGTCATAGACGGCTCGCAGCGTACACCCGCCTATAACGAGTGTCATAGAAAGGGGTGGAGCACTGCGCCGATTCGATGTCTGACGGTCGACCTGACGCAGGCCGCTGGAACCGTTCCCGAGGGGCCGCCCGAGGCAGACCCGGCCCTTTCGCGGCGGCGTCACGCGCACGGGGGGCCGGTCCAAGAATTCCACTGGATTCGTACAACCATCCGCACGCTCGTGAGTCATGTAAGGCGAGCACGCCGAAGGCGTGTTCGTTTCGCTTCCAGGGGGGACCCACATGACTCACCGCATATCCCTGCGCGCCCGCGTGCTTCCGGCCGTGGCTGCCGCCGGGATGCTCGTGCCCGTCGTCGCGGGCGCGGCACCCGCTTCCGCCGCCACCGCGCCGCAGGTCAGCTGCACGTCCGGCAAGGCCGGGCTCGCCACCAAGCTTCAGAGGGACATCACCGCCGCCCTCGCCACGCGCACCGGTACCGTCGCCGTCGGCCTGCGCGACCGCACCACGAACACCACCTGCACCCTGCGCGCCACGGTCTCGTACGACTCGGCCAGCGTCGTGAAGGTGACCGTCCTCGCCACGCTCCTCTGGGACGCCAAGAAGACCAACCGGTACCTGACCACACGCGAGTCCACCCTCGCCACCGCCATGATCACCAAGTCCGACAACGCGGCCACCACCTCCCTGTGGAACCAGCTCGGCGTCACCAAGGTGAAGGGCTTCCTGGCCGCTGCCGGCATGACACGGACGGTGCCGGGGTCCGGCGGCTACTGGGGGCTCACCCAGATCAACGTCACCGACGAGCAGCGGCTGCTCTCGCTGATCACCGCCAGGAACACCGTCCTGAGCGACAACTCTCGCGCCTACATCAGCAAGCTCATGGGGCAGGTCATCAGCTCGCAGAGGTGGGGAACGCCGGCCGGCGCGCCCTCCTCCGTGTCCGTGCACGTCAAGAACGGCTGGCTTCAGCGCGCCACGCGCGGCTGGCGCGTGCACAGCGTCGGCACGTTCCAGGGCGGCGGCCACGACTACACCATCTCCGTGCTCACCGACGGCAACAGCACGATGACCTACGGCGTGAACACGATCCAGGCCGTGGCCAAGGTGATCCACCGGGATCTGATCCCGACCACGACCACTGCGACCCGTTACACGCCGACCACCACGCCGAGCGAGGCGTACGTCGCGGTGCCCCAGGGCTGACGCCTTGATCGCACGCGCAGAGGGCAACCGGAAACAGCGGGCCGGACTCTCCGCGGCATCTTCCGCCACCTCCTGCCACACCCCCGCCTCGCGATAGCCCTGGCATCGGCCCAGCCGGCGGGTTGGTCTTCAGGCAGGCCATGGAGCAGCACCAGGAACATGGAGCGGCACCAGGAACTTCGGCGGGTCGGGCGACGGCGGCCGGCGACCGACCCGCCGGCCGCCCCACGCCTCACGGAAACGCGAAGGGCCGGCCGCCCGCTGCCCGTCCCCCGAAGGCGGGTGGCCGGCCGACCTCGGCGCCGACGGCGCCTCAGCCCTGGCCCGCGTCGTCTGCCGGGTGGGGAAGCAGGGGGAACAGTCGGGTGATGAGGGCCACCGGCCGAGCGCCGTCGGGCCGGGCGAGGGGGCGTTGTTCGCGGTCCTGGTAGGGCTCGAGCGCCCGCCGGATCACGTTCGCGACCCGGCTCATCTCTTCAGGTGTCAGATAGGCGACAGCGCTGAAGGCTTCGTCATGGCGCCACTCGGACGGCACTTCGTCTCGCCGGCCCAGCCATCGCTGCCAGCTCTCGTCCTCCAGCCCGCGGGCCAAGTCGCCGAACTGCTCCTCCATAGGAGCGTCGGCGGCGGGGGTGTGCTGCTTCAGACGCCAAGGACGTGCACGACCCCCGCGGTGGGGGGCTTCTTCGATGAATCCGTGACGTGCGAGCTGCCGCAGATGGAACGAGCAGAGACCAGAGCTGTAGCCCAGCCGGGAAGCGGCTTCGGTCGCCGTGACGGTGCCGACTTCGGCGAGGAGGTCCAGCAGGGCTGTGCGGACTTCGTGCTCACGCAGTTCTTCGCTGGTGCCGGCCGCCTGGCCGTCCGGGGTGTCGACGTCATCTTCAGTCACTTTGCAAAGTCTGCTACTTTGCAAAGGAGTTGGCAAGCAGCAGCCCTGTCGAAGGCATCAGCTGCGGTGGCCTCCGCTGCATCTGCGGCGCGCGCAAAGGAGACAGCCATGTCCGTTCGTCACGAGCGGTCCCGTCCCGTCGACCGCCGAGTCCGTGTGCAAGGGCGCCCGGTAGACGCCTATCCGGCCCTGTCACCAGAGGTGGAGCGGGGTTCGGTTCGCAGGGTCACGGTGGTGGGTGAGGAGGTGCTGAGCCGCCCCTGCCGGGAGGTGACCGAGTTCGGGACTCCGGAGTTGTCGGCGTTGATCGACGACATGTTCGTGACCATGCATGTGGCCGACGGTGCCGGCCTGGCCGCCAATCAGGTTGGCGTCGACCTCCGCCTGTTCGTGTACGACTGCCCGGACGACGACGGGATCCGGCACGTCGGTCACATCGTCAACCCGGTTCTGGACCTGCCCGATCCGGGGAGTCGGCGGCTCGTCGACGAACTCGAGGGCTGTCTGTCCGTGCCCGGTGCCGCCATGGCGGTTCCCCGCACCGATCGTGCCGTCGTCCGGGGGTTCGACAAGGACGGCAGCCCTCTCGTCATCGAGGGGTTGGGCTACTTCGCCCGGTGCCTGCAGCACGAGACCGACCACCTCGTCGGCCACACGTATCTCGACCGACTCTCCAAGCGGGACCGCAAGGCCGCGTTGCGGCAGATGGAAGACCGCAGGGAGGACGTCATGGAGCAACGCGCGATCAAGGCCGCCCGCCTGGGCCGATGAGACGCTTGTCAGCACCTGGGTCCTCGGCGGAGGCATCGCTCACCCCGGGAACGCCGCCTCGTCCCCGCCCGTACGGGCGGTCTCGTCGCGGCGTTCCCGGGCCTTGACGACGGACCTCCGGCCCTCCCATAGCACGGCGACTCGACTCGCGCAGTTCGACAGGTCGTGGCCATAATGGAACGAGGAATGGATGCGGTCGCGGAAGGGCGACATGATGTCGGATCGCATTCTTTTCTACGGCGCAGGGGGGCGAGGAGTCGTCGAGTCGATCGGTGTCGACAACATCCTCAGGGACGAAAGAGTCATCCCCGCAGGTGGTTTCGCACCGGACTGGACGCAAATCACCGCACTGAGCGGCAATCGCATTCTCTTCTACGGAAAGTCCACAGGGCGCGGAGTCGTCTGCTCTGTCGACAGCAACAACATCATCAGGGACGTCACGGTCTTCCCCTCGGGCCGATTCACCACCGACTGGACGCAGGTCGCCGCACTCCAAGGTGGTCGCATCCTCTTCTACGCTCCCTCCGGGCGCATCGTCATCTGTTCCATCGACGCGGACAACGCCATCAAGGACGTCACCGTCTTCCCCGCCGGCACCTACGCATCGGACTGGACGGAGATCGCCTTCCTGCAGCCGCCGGCAAAGCCGTCTTCCTGGGCTGTCGTGCTGATCAAGTTCAGTGACGCGACAACGGCACCGTCCTATCCCCGCGAACGCTTCACGGAGGTGTTCGGTGGCGCAGGCGTCGGCAGGTTCAACATGGTCGACCACTTCTGGGAGATGTCCCACGGAGCACTCGACCTCAGCGTGTCCAGGGTGTTCGGCTGGTACACGATCCCCCAGAAGAAGAGCGACTACACCGGGTCGGGAGCGAACCCGGCAGGCCGCGCGGACCTCATCACATGGGCACGCAAAGCCGCTGCGAACGCGGGCGAGAATCTCTCCCCCTACGCGGATCGCGTCTTCGTCATCACGCATCCCCCCACGGACCTCTTCGGCGGGGCGGGGCTCGGCGGCGTCTCCGGCGACGACAGAGACGGCGCCGGCATGTCCTCGCTCTCCCCGGCCCTGGTCGGGCAGGAGATGGGCCACGTGTATTCCCTCGACCACTCCCGGGCGGGGGGCGTCGAGTACAGGGACAGCTGGGACGTCATGAGCAACCGTGGCCTCTACATGGCGCCGCACCCGGTCTACAAGGAGCTGGACGGCAGCGGGCGGCCGATCTGGCGGATCGGCCCCGGGCTCAACGCCGCCAACATGGCGGGCCGAGGATGGCTCGACGCCTCGCGCGTCTGGCAGGCCGCTGCCACCGAGTCGAACAGGGTCGTCGACCTGAGACCACTCCACAGCCGCGGTCTCGCCGGCCACCTCTGCGCCCGCGTGGGCCCGTACTTCTTCGAGTTCCGCGTGAAGGAACTCTGGGACGCGGCCATCCCCCAGCCGTGCGTGCTGGTGCACGAGTTCAACGGCAACCAGTCGGACCTTCTCCCCGCGACGAACGGCCACCAGGACCTGCGTACGGGCGACGAGTTCCTCAGAGGAAACCCCGCCAGTCCCACAGGAACGCTCGTCCAGGTCAAGGTGCTGAACATCGACGCCGCTACGCGCACGGCAAGGCTCAGCGTGACGCGGCGACCATGACCTCGTCACCGCGTGAACGCCGGGCTGAAGCGCACACCGCACGACTCCCGGCGGATCCACGTCGCCGTCTGCGACAACGTGCCGGGTGGGTGAGGTCGAGGGCATCGACCTCACCCACCCGTCCTCCGCGCCAAGCACGACGTGAGCATCCGCTGGCCGTACGCCGTACCGCATCGGCCACCGGCGTCGGCTCATCCGCCGGCCGGCCACCGGCACCAACGGCACGCCTCCATCTGGTCATCCGCAAGCCGACCGCTTCCTCGCCTTCACCGCCTCGCCTGCGCTCTCATCTGCTATCGCAGACCCTCCAGCCGGCCACAGCAGCCGTCACGACCAGCACAGGAACGAGCACGAAAGCCGCCGTGCTTCCTTTCGCTTCGGCGAGGTGCGCGAACACCGCCGCTCCTGCCGCACCACCGGCCATGTCGAGGGTGCTGAGCCAGGACATGGTCTCGGTGACCTGCCCGGCCGGAGCCAGATCACCGCCAGTGGTCCGCAGCAGGGCAAAGACGGATCCGATGACAAGGCCGGCGACTGGGCACACCATAAGGACCACCGTCGGGGAAAGTCGTGCGGCCACGGCCAGAGTCGCGCATCCGAGGGCGAACAAGCCGAGCAGGACCGGAAGTGCGAGCCCACGCGGCAGCCGCTTCGTGGCCGTACCCAGAGCAAAGCTCCCCACAACGCTGCCGATCGCAAGACTGCCCAGGTACAAGCCGGTCAGCGTGGCCGCATGCTCCTGGCGCGCGTAGATCGGCAGCACCACGTCCACGGCCGTCACCCCCGTGACGAACAGGGCGTCGGCCACCAACAGGAGGCGCAACGGGGACGAGGCCAAAGGCCCCAGCCAGTGCCCGACGGCGGCCGAAGGCACGACGGCTGCAGAGGAATTGCCCACCAGCGCGACACTGGCGACCGTCATCGTCGTGATGGCCGCGAACGGCAGGAGAGGCGAGAGCGACAGGCTGAGCCAGCCGGCGAGCACCGGTCCGACGATCAGCGCGGCGCCCATCAGGGAAGCGTCGAGCGCCATCGCCGTCTTCAAGGTCGTGCTGGTGGTGACGCTGTGCCAGACGGATCGCATCATCACCGCGACGGGTGGAGCGCTCGCGCCGACGGCCGCGGACAATGTGCAGATCAGCGTGACGGCGGCGCCGCTCCGCACCGCCGTGATCACGGCGGTGGTGGCGGTGAGATTGGCGGCAAGGCAGCTGAACAGGACCGGACGGACCGGTAAGCGGTCGATGAGACGTCCTCGCAACGGTGCGGTCAGACCTTGGCCGAGAGTGGAGCAACTCACCGCCAGTCCGGCGGTCCCGTACGAATGGGAGCCGCTGACCAGGAGCAGCAGGCTCAGGCTGGACATGCTCGCGGCCAGCTTCGACGTCATGCTGATGACGGCCATGCGCCAGAAGCCGGGCACGCGGAGCAAGTTCTGGTAGTCGGCAAGGATCCGATCCTGCGCCGGGTGGTCCGGTCCTGTGGTGTCGAGCGTGGTGCGTGATCGGCTCATCGCTGCAGCATTCGGGTACGGAGTGCCGCAGCGGACCAGGTGAGTGCGGGCGCCAGGCTCTCGGGGGCCTGCCAGCCGTTGACGACGGCCAACAACGACAGGTACTGGTCCCGGCGCGCGTCGTTCATCCGCTCCAGCCGGGCGGCGAGTCTCCGGTAAAGGGCGCGGGGATCGTGTGAGGCCGGGTGGCCGAGGATGTGCGCGTAGTGGGCCGCGAGTGCGGTCACGATCGGCTCCGCAGCGGGCGAGTCCGGCTCGACGCCGGCCTCGAGTGCCGGTGTCACCTGGGCGCGGACGGCTTCGGCGAGGATTCGGGGCAGGCCCGTGGCGTCGTCCGGGGCCCGGTCGGCCGCCAGGTCCTGGGCCATGCCGTGCAGTGTGGTGCGGAAATCCCGGTCCTGGGACAGCTCGGCCAGACGTACCCACGCCTCGATCTGCTCGGGCTCGGGGTCGTCGGGCAGTTCGGGTGTCAATGAGCGGGTGACCGCCGCGAACGCGGGGTGATCGTGCAGGCCGTCGAACACGGCACCGAGGAAGTCATCGATCAGATACCGCCGTTCGTCTGCCGACAGACGTGCCAGTTTGTGCATGAGATCCATCTCCTGGGGAGTCGAGCCGCGCCTGGCCACCGCCGTCAGCACAGCGCGGCGCTGCCGCAGGACGCGGATCTGCACGTCCAGTGCCTCGGCATGCGTCGCCGCGACGTCCGTCAGCGAGACCTCCCGGTCCACGACCCTGCGGATCGTGGCCAGGTCGATTCCCAGCTCGCGCAGGGTGCGTACGAGCTCGAGGCGTGCGAGGGAACCGGCACCGTACCGGCGGTATCCCGCCGGAGTGCGGGTGGTGGGTGGCACGATCCCGGTGTCGGCGTAGAACCGGATGGCCTTCACCGTCAGACCCGTCCTCCGAGCCAGATCACCGATCGAGTAGAGCGTCTCGCCGTTCATGCCCCCACCTTCACGTCTCCCCCTACCGGAGACTCAAGCCTCAAAGCCACCAGACTGCCCTGCTCGGCAGAGCACACGGACAAGTTCAGTTACGAGATGCACAGATGTCCGGTACCGCCGATCCGTTCCTGCACTGCACCATCGAACGCACTACGGCCCCACTCGCCGGCTGCCGCCGCCTCCACCGACGCTACAAACGGTCGTCCTGGATGCTGCACCAGGGACGCGGAGCGGGCTGATCCCGGCGTGGTGATGATCGACACGGGAACCGCGGGGTGGGCGTCCACCTGGCTCAAGGCTGATCCTGCTCACGGCGGTGCCGGATGCTTTGACGACGGGGCTGGGCAGTACCCGGGCGGGTCGGGTCGGCGCGCGGCCCGACCCCGTCGTCAGCCGGTCAGGACAGGGCGATTCCGACGACGGGTCAGCTTCCGTCGTCCAGGCGGTGGCGCGGGCTCGGCGCAGGCGTTGCAGTTGTCGTCGTCGGCAAGGCGGGCGGTGCGGGGCCACCGGCTGATAGCCCCGCCCAACCGAGAGGGGAGAACCATCGCGACCGTCCTCAAGAGCCTCCTCGCCCGCCGCGGCGACCGGTCGATGAGTGAGCGGGCCCGGGGCAGCCAGTCCTCTGATCGGAAACGATCACCGGAGTGGTGTGATGGCCGAGTGTCAACGGCGGTGGATGTCGCGCAGGTCGACTCGAGGTCGTGCCACGCCCTGTCAGTTCTCGGGTCTAGGGTCGCCCGCATGGCTGAGCCCTCCTTTCTGACCGCCGTACGCGAGTCGTACGACACGGTCGCCGCCGACTACGTCGAACGCGTCCCGCCGCCCGCCGCGATGGACCCGCTGTCACGCGCGATGCTGGCGGGATTCGCCGAACTCGTGCGGACGACCGGTCCGGGGCCGGTCGCGGACCTGGGATGCGGCCCCGGCCGTGTGACGGCGCACCTGGCCGGGCTGGGGGTGTCCGCCTTCGGCGTCGATCTGTCACCGAAGATGATCGGGCTGGCCCGACAGGCCTATCCGAACCTGCGGTTCACCGAGGGCTCGATGACCGCACTGGAGATGAGGGACGACGAGCTCGGCGGCATCCTGGCCTGGTACTCCACCCACCACACGCCCCCGCATTGGCTGCCGGCGGTGTTCGCCGAGTTCCACCGCACGCTCGCACCCGGCGGCCACATCCTCTGGGGAGACTACGTCGGCGACGAACGCCTGCAGCCGACCCAGGGTTATGGCCGACCGGTGTCCTACGAGTCGTACCTCCTGCCCCTGGACCGCACGGTCGGCCTGCTGGAGCAGGCCGGACTCGTCGTCACCGCGAGGCTGGAGCAGGAGCCCGGCGGACGGGCGAACAGACCGCACGCCTGCCTGCTGGCCCGCAAACCCGCAAAAGCATGACGGGGCTTGTTCCTGCGGCAAGGGCGTTTCCTCGCCGTTCGCCATGGCGAGGCTGCCGGCGAAGCGTACGAGGTTCGGCGCCGGGACGAAGGAGTCGCGCAACCAGACATCGAAGACGTCGGCTTCGTCCGCGGTCACGTCGACGAGGGTGACGCAGGGGCAGTCGGGCTCAGTGATGACCCTGGTGCCGTCCATCCCGTGTCTGCTTCGCCTCGACGAGCTGTCCGTCGAGGGAGCGGATGACGTCCACCATCAGTCCGCGCCTGCCGGGACTCCGGCCGTTCATGCGCCGACGGACTTGATGGTCTTCATCGTGAGGTGGGAGGTGAAGCGCTGGACTCCGGGCAGTCCGCTCAGCTTGCCGGTCAGGAAGGCTTCGCAGGCGGCGTGGTCGGCGACGGCGGCGCGGATGAAGTAGTCGGGGCGGCCGTACATGCGCCGGAACTCGATGACCTCCTCGTACGAGGCGACGGTCTTCTCGAAATCCTCGAAGCTCTTGCGGTCGTTGGCGTAGATCTCGACGTCGATGAGGACTTCGAGGCCGCGGCCGACAGCGGCCGGGTCGATCACGGCCCGATACCCGGTGATGACGCCGGCTTCCTCCAGCCGTCTGACCCGGCGCAGGCATGGCGGTGGGGTGAGGCCGACCCGCTTGGCGAGCTCTACGTTGGTCAGTCGCCCGCCCTCACGCAGATGAAACAGAATTTCACGATCGATCGCATCGAGTGGCACTTCATTACTCACAACCCGACGATACAGCCATGATGCGCAACCATATAAGGGGACATCTTTTCTAAAATGTCTCCATGCCTATACGTTCTGCTGCTGCCGCGGCTTCCCTGCTGCCTGCCGCCGATCCGGCGGGCCGGCCGCCGTCCGACGCGCGGACGGCGTTCCGGGACTCGCTCTCGGTGGGGATGGGATTCGTGCCGCTGGGCCTCGCCTTCGGGGCGCTCGTCGTCCAGTCGGGTCTCGACTGGTGGTGGGCGTCGCTGTCGGCCGCGGTCGCCTTCGGCGGCTCGTTCGAGTTCCTGCTGATCGGCCTCGTCGTCGCCGTGGCTCCCCTCGCGTCGGTCGCGGTCGCCGCGTTCCTGGTGAACGTCCGCCACGTCTTCTACGCGTTGTCCTTCCCCCTGCACCGCGTCACCGGCAGGCTCGGCAAGGCGTACGGCACGTTCGCACTGTGCGACGAGGCGTACGCGCTGGCCTCGGCCGAGCAGGCCCGCTCGTGGACCGGCCCGCGCATCCTGTGGACCCAGTTCTTCCTGCACGCGTACTGGGCCGGGAGCGCGACCGCCGGAGCACTCCTGGGCTCCCTCATCCCCGAGGGCGTCACCGGTCTGGACTTCGCCCTGACCGCCCTGTTCACCGTGCTGGCCCTGGAGGCGCTGCGGGACCTGCGCGGCGACCTGCCCACCCCGCTCCTGGCCCTGTTGAGCGCGCTCGCGGCTCGGGTCGTCTTCCCGGACCAGATGCTGCTGGTCGCCTTCGCCCTGTTCACCGCCGGGCTGCTGGCCCGGCACTCGATGACCGCCAGGAGGCCGAGCCATGCCTGACACCACGTACGCCGTCGCAGCTGTTCTCGTCGCCGCCGCCGTCACCTGGGCGCTGCGTGCCCTGCCGTTCGCCGCCCTCGCCCCGCTGCGCACGAGCAGCACGGTGCAGTACCTGAGCACGCGCATGCCGGCCGGCATCATGATCATCCTGGTCGTCTACTGCCTGCACGACCTGCCGGTGACCGAGGTCCGTGCCGTGGCGCCGCTCGTGGCACTGGCCGTCACCGTCGGCCTGCACCTCTGGCGCCGCAACGCCTTGCTCAGCATCCTCGGCGGCACCGCCGTCCACGTCCTGCTGACCAGCATCGTCTTCGCCGCCTGAGCCCCCGCCCCCCCCTGGAAGGAACACGTCCGTTGAGCACCGACAGCTACTTCGAACGCATCGACGAGCACCGCTACAAGCCCACTCCGCACGCGAGCGGAGCCTGGGACCCCGATGAGATGCACGTCAGCCCGCTCGCAGGCCTGATCGTCCATGCCCTCGACGGCCGCCTCGCCGGCCGCCCGGGCAGTGATCTCGCCGTGTCCAGGATCAGCTTCGACATCCTGGGCCGTCTGGCCCTCGACGAGTGCGAGATCCGTATCGAGACCATACGGCCCGGCCGCACCATCGAACTGATCGAAGCCGTCGTCCTCATCTCCGACCGGCCCGTCGTACGGGCCAGGGCCTGGCTGCTTTCCTGCGGTGACACCACGGCCGTCGCCGGAGGCACGGCCGACCGGCTCACGCCGCCCGAGGTGCTCGATTCCTGGCCGATGGCCTCGGTATGGCCGGGCGGTTACATCGCCTCTCTCGACGTGCGCCCGGTCGCACCACCGCAGCCAGGCCGTGCGACCGCGTGGATCACACCGGCCTGGACCTGGTCGCCGGCGAGGAGGTCAGCCCGCTCGCCTCGTACGTCGCACTGGTCGACACCGCCAACGGCATCGCCGTACGCCAGTCGCCCACCGCCTGGATGTTCCCCAACGTCGACCTGACCATCCACCTCCACCGCCGGCCCCGAGGCCGCTGGACCGGCCTCGACACCACCGTCGTCTTCGGCCCCACAGCCCAGGGCGTCACCACCACGGTCCTCCACGACACGGCCGGCCCCGTCGGCCACGCCCAGCAGATCCTCACCATCCGCCCCCAGCCCTCCTGAACCGGCGCGAAGCCTGGCTCGGGCAGAAGGAGTCGCCCCCGGCCTCCTGCGAAATCCGCCGGCCTCACACGGCCCTCCGTGTCCCGTGACCGACCCGATGCATCCTGGACGTATGGACAGCGCCCCGATAGTCGTCCACCAGCCCTCCCCCACCGGCGGCCGACGCGTCACCGCGCACGGGAACATCCTGGGCCTGGCCCACAGCGACAACGACGTCGTCGAGTTCCTCCGCCGCGCCGGCCTGCCCGACGCGGAGAACCTCCTCGACGACCCGGCCTGGGTCAAATGGAAGGACGGCCACGCGCACCACTACGAGGCTGCCTGACCCGCCCGGACGCCCACGTGGGTTCCCTGCCGACGGGGCTCCTCGCAGGTCGGAGCAGCCGGCCGGCAGCCGGCACACGTAAAACCGACTTCCTCTGCACCGTGGACGCCGGGTCGGACATCGCCGTCGTCGGACCCTGCATTCATCGCCCACGCTTCGGCGCCCCGCTCCGTGGACAGTTCGCGCCAGTGGTGGAGGTCGTCGAGGCGGTGGAGGTGCTCGGTGCCGGTCTTGCCGACGGGCTGGGCAAAGGCCGGGCCGTTGCGTCGGGCCCGGCGCACGCCCGCCGGCGTCGTACCGGCGAGCCCCTGCTGTGCGGACCGAAACCCGACCAGGGCTCCTTCGCCGGGTCTTCAACGGGCTCCGCGGCACCCTGCGTCTCTCGAGAATGACGCGGTGCAGCCGACGCCACTCTCCGGATGCGGTCCCGACGGAGAACCTCCGGTGCGCCATCGCCGACGACACTCCGAAGGTCGGTGGCAGATACCGCCACGCGTACCCACTGGTCAGCACGTTGGTCGATCGGCGCGGTGCCGCCGCCCTGCGGGCGCGAGCGGAAGGGCACCAGTACCGGCTCGACCACTGCCCATAGGTCATCCGGAACGAAACGCTGCGACAGATCCCCACCCATGAACGATCATGATGCCGCTGCCGGGCGGTCCCGGCCGACGGTCGGTGCAGGCGTTGAGTCGGCCGCCCCTGCCACCCCGGAACGGACGCATGGCTCCTCGTCCATCGATCCGCGCCCGCTGAACGCCGACGAGCGCGCAGTACTTGAACGCATCCTGTCGGCGGAGTTCGTCGGCGCGTCGCGACTCCGGAGTCAACCGGACCGCACCGAGGTGATCTCCATCCGGGGACCCGGCTCCGTGAGCATCGACCTACAGGTCCGGGAACCTTGCGAGCGCGCAGCACTGCCGCAAGCGGTCGCGCCCGTAGACGCGCACGTCCATGACCCGTCCGGCGACCACGTCGGCGAGATCTCGGGCGTGGCCGGGATCGGACAAGCGGGAATCGCCGACGTTACGGGCCCGGGCCGACCGCAGGCCCCGCCAGGTTCCCGGAACTCTCAGTGACGAGCGGTTACGGTGAGACGTCAGCAGATCGTCTTGGATCACTGTCGTCCGGAGGTCGTCCTTGCTTCGTCTCGGCGCGCTCGCCGTCACCGCGGTCCTCTCCCTCGGCGGAACTCCCGCACAAGCGGTGGACGGGCCGGAGAAACTGACCGTCATGTCGAACGAGCAGTACGAGGAGCTCCTCAGCGGTCAGGGGCGGCCCGCCGCACCACATGGGCCGGCGCCCCGTACCGACAGCGACACCGACGACACCGACACCGACACCGACACCGACACCGACACCGACAGCCTGGCCATCGCCGCGGCAGCCCCGGGCTGGGCCGCGCCCAAGTTCAACAGCAAGGACCGTCGAGACAAGGTGAAGCCGACCCGCGTCGGCGCCAGCGAACTGGGCTGGAAACACTCCTCCGGGCCGCACGACATCCCCTGGACCCACCTGATCGCAGCTCTTCGACAGGTCCTCGTCCATCGCCCCGTCCCCGGCAGCACCGACCCCTGGGCATCCCCCTCGCCGACGCCCGCCGACACATCCTCGACGCCCTCGGACTCGACGTCTCCCTCCACGGCAAGAACGGCCGCGTGCACGAGGGAAACACCGCCCTCATGGCCGCACTGCCCTCACTCGTCCCGGACGAACTCGACAGCAACCGCTCCCCCGGCCGGTGTCTACGACTTCACCCATGGGTGAGACACCCTCGCAAACGGCGGAGTGTCCCAGAAACGCCCGAAGCTGTCGAAATCAGACGGCGATCGGCTTGCGGTAGCGGACGTGCACGTTCTGGCGCCGGAACCCCACGCTCTCGTAGAGGTCGTAGGACCGGTGCGGATTCGCGGTCCCGGTGTACAACCGGGCGGTCTCCGCACCGTGCTCCCGAAGGCATCGCAACCCGTTCAGCAGCAGGGCCCTTCCAAGTCCCAGACGCCTCGACTCCTTCCGGACGCTCAATTCCTCGACCTCGCCCACAGTCGGGTCCTGCCGACGGATGGAGCACAGGGCGACACCGGCCATTTGTTTCTCATCCCAAGCAGCCCGCCAGCAGGCCGAGTCGGCCGTGGCGAGAAAGCTCTCGAACGTCCACCTCTGGGTGAAGGCGGCACCCGCATATGAATCGACGACCGTCTTCCAGGCTGCGCGGTAGTCGCTTGGATCGATGGGACCGACTCGGATACCGACTGGCAACGGCTTGTCGTCGGGGAGCTGTCGGAGATCGGCCAGCTCCAGCTCCACCAGGCCGAAGACACGTCGGTATCCCCTTTCGAGCAGTAGCTTCGTCGCATCTTGTTCGGAGGTCATGGCGTTCGCGCCGAGAACGGCCGTCTGTGCGGTTCCATGCTGTCGCACGAGCTGACGGATACGGCTTTCTGCCCAGTCGAGCATGGCTGAGCCGATGCCCTGGCCGCGGTGCTCAGGCAGCAGGTAGCCGCGGTGCAGGTACAGCCACGTCCCGTCCCGCTCCTCCCACCACCTGATCGTCGAGTAGCCGACGACGCCACCGATGTGCTCCACCAAGACCTGGTTCCGGGATGGGTCGTCCAGCTCGGCGGAGGCTTCGGCGATCTCGGCTGCCGTCGGGAGGCCTTCCACAACCGAGCGGGCGTCGATCCTGCCCCGCTCTGCACAGCCCAGCCGCACAGCGGCCATGGCGCCGTGGTCTTCCTGGCCGTGATACGGCCGGAAGACGTAACCAGGCATCCGTTCCAGCACTGCAAGGCCGTCGCCGCTGTTCACGCCCACACCGAGACCCCCGTCGTGTTGGATATGCGGTGTCATCGATCTCCGAAGCGTAGGCCGTGCGGATCGGACGGCAGAACTGTTTTCCGTTGCATGACCGTTCGCGGGGACTCGACTGACGAGGAGTGGGAACCGCTACGGCAGCCGGTACGCACGGCGGGAAGGGAGCTCCGTCGCTTCCGGTATGCGAGGGATCGCCTTGAGGAACGCCGGCGGTGATGAGGTTGGAGGCGGACTCGGCGCTTACCATCCGCCCGGTCAGCGGATCACCACGAGCGCGATGGACCTCCCCGTCCTATGGTCGTACTGGACGCCCACAGGACGGGTCATCCGCCTCAAGCCGGTCCTCGTGTCCCCGCACGTGCACGGGGACCGGTTCCAGTCCCCGCAGGGCGAATCCCCGTCACGCACCTGCTTCGACACAGCTGTGCACCCGCGGCAGGCGGCGCTCGAGTCGGCCGTGCAGAGGATCCGGACGGGCGGCGCGTCACATCCCGCGGCCGCCCACGGCGATCTCAGGAGCGCGAAGTCGGGCTGCGGGGTGGAGGGATGGCTCGGAGCAGTTCCCACAACGGGCGCGAACCGGAGGCCCACTCGGCCAGGGTGTGACGATCGACCACGTGAAGCCGCTGTTGTCGGGCGAAAGCCACGGCCGGCGCGGTGACCCGGCCGTTCGTGATGATCACGGCGATGTCGGCTTGGTGGACCTGACGCGCGGTGCCGTTGAGGACCTGGAAATCGGGGGTTCCCACAGCCGCCCCGGCAAGACCTTTGCGCCGGTGCTTGCACTGGACGACCCAGCGACGGCCGAAGGGATCGGTGGCCTTCACGTCCGCTCCGAGGTCGCCGCCGCCTCCGACCCGCACCGCGTCCCGGCATCCGTCGCGGTACATCAGGTCGCGCACCGCCTCCTCGAACCGCGTGTGGTGAAGGCCGTCGAGGTGGGTCAGCGCATAGCGCAGCCCCTGGACCCGCACCGCCTCCCACCGGGCTCTCTGCTGCCGGCGGTGCAGCCAGAGGGCTCCCGCCAGGGCCGCAAGCACAGCGACGACGACGAGAATCCACGCGTGCGCCGACAGCCACCTGAGCAGTGCCAACGCGATGCCTATGGTCGCAACCGCAGCAAGGGCGAGAACGGTCAGCTGCTGTTCCTGGTGGCGGCGCCGGCGAACGTTCCCTCTGCGGCGGCGACGTGCTGGTCGACGACTGCTCATCGGTGCTCTCCTCGGCCGGAACTCAACGGCTGGCCTGGGTGACGCCGCTCGTCAGCCGGCCCAGAAGGGTCACGATCCCCTGGCCCACCGGTGTAGGAGCGAGGAGAACGCCCAGAGCGAGAACGATGGCCACGGTCGTCTTCTCGTCGAAACGGCTGCGGGCCTCGGTACGCCGACGCAATCGCAGGACGACGATGACTATGAGGAGCACCGCCACGTTGATGGTCACCACCTGCTCCAGCCTCCCCGCCTCGAACGACCCACGCATCTGGGGGCCATGACCTCTGCGTCAGCCTTCTTGTGTAGTTGTGCCACGGCGCCGGGGAGGGCAGGTTCCCCACAGATGGCATGAAGTCGTCGGGCCTGGCCGGATGGCGGATCAGGTTTTCGGCCACGGACGGCGAACGGCTGTCGCATGCAAGGCGACGATGCTGCGTTACTCGAATAGACGTCCTGGGCACTGACGTAGTGAACGGAAACCCACCGGAAGGCCGGCATCAGAACACTTCCGTGGCCCCGTTTCCTACGGCTTCGCGGCTTCCTCGTGGATCGCAAGAAACCGATGGACCAGCCTGCCATTGGTTCGGGACGCAGGTGCTCGGCCCGATGGAGGTACGGCCTGTGGCTCAGACTCTGTGGGCGGCGCCATCGGCCCCGATTCGCGTCCTGCAGTTCTCCGAACCGTCAGTCGATACGGCCTCCCTGCGGCTCCAGAGCAGATCTTCAGAACGGGGGTTCTTCGCTCCGAGCGGCGTTGGTCGAGGGCTGTGACGGATGAGGCTTGTCCCGGTGCGGGACCACGGCCATGGCCTCTTCGACGCGGCCGAGGTCGATGAGGTACTCGGCCAGGCCGTCCTCGGGGCGGCCCTGGGCAAGGCACAGGTCGGCCAGGGTACGGAGGATCCAGTCGTCCCCGTTGCGGGTGTCGGCCTGAAGGCGCATCACCTCGATCGCCTCGCTCCCCCGGCCGTGCCGGGCCAGGAGCTGCGCGAGCTCGAAAGCCGCGTGGGCCCCGTACCGGTCGGCCTGCCGGTATGCCGCGACCGCCCCTCCACGCCGCCGCACTCCTCCAGCAACATCGCGAGCCGTCGGACGGCATACCCCGAGTCATCGGCCGCCGCGGCTGCCCGAAGCTCGTCGAGCCGGCCGTGCCGTGCCAACAGCGCGGCGAGTCGCTCACGGTTGAGCAGCGTGGTGCCGCCTGGGCGCAGCAGGGCGATCGCCTCGTCGACGCGGCCCTGACGCTCGCGGATCGTGGCGAGCAGCACGATCGCCGTGTCGCGGTCGAGGCCACGACAGCACCACGGGAAGTCGGAACACTGATGGTCGGTCCGGACGGCGAGCAGCGCGGCGGCTTCCTCGTCGCGGCCGGCGACGGCCGCGACGTCGACCAGCGCCACGGCGAGGGAGGGGTCGGCGATGTACGGGCGCAGCAGGATGAACGCCTCCTCGGCACGGCCGTGCCGGGCGAGGAGGCGCGTGTAGGACTCCAGCGCCCTCGGGTGTCCGGCCTCCATGCGGACCCGGGTGATCTCGACTGCCTCGTCGATGCGACCCCAGCACTCCAGCAGCTCGGCCGCGGCTTCGACGGCCGTCCACCAGCCTGTTGCCAGGTACGGGGCGAGCACCTCCAACGCGTCCGCCTGGCGGTCCTGCTCACCCAGCAACCGCGCCCAGGCCAGCGCGCAGAACCACTCCCCGCGCCCGGCCTGCAGCTCCACCACGTCGACGTGGCCGCGTTCGAGCAGCCGCGAGACCAGCTCCGGCGGGATGCAGCCGGACCGCGTCCGGGCCCGGTGGTCAAGATCAGAAGCGTCCACGGCCACGCACCATGGTGCTCGCCCCTGACACCTTGATGGTCCTGCACCGGATCGAACAGCTCATACGTCGCGTACTGCGCGATGTCGCTGTGCGCGGCCCAGGCCAGACCGGCCACTTCGTCGTCACTCGCGCTGACCGCCTCGAGAGTGCGCCTTTCGCCGCGCGTCGTCGCACGTTCAGGACGCGCCCGTCCTGAACGGCGACGGCATCGGCGACCGCCACCGCGGCCTCGCCCGTCACGCGGATGCCCTTCGAGCGCCATCGGCGCCCCATCAGATCGACGTGGTGTCAGCCCTTGGTGAGTTCCCTGGCCGCGTAGTAAGCGTGCAGCGCGGCCTCGCTGCCGGAGCCCAGGGCGGTCATGATTCGTTGGAAGCGGGCGGAGCGGAGGTCGCCGGCCACGATGACGCGGGGGTGCTGGTCGGTGGGCGGGCAGTATCCGTCCACGCCGCGGACGAGGTCGCCGGACGGGGCGGTCGGCGCGTTCCCGATGCTGAGGTAGGCGGCATCGGCCGTGATCGTCTGCCGCGCACCGTCCTGGCTCACCGCTTCCGCTGAGACCGCAGTGCCTTCTGTCGCGCTCAGCGACAGGTGTTCGGCGGGGAGGAGTGTGATTCGCGGATCCTCGCGGATCTCCTCGATCTTGTACTCGTCCGCCGCCGGGTACGCGACGAGCAGGCGGGTGCCGGTGGTCGGGTGGGCGCGCAGGAAGGTGCCGATCGGGCGGTCGCCGCCGAGGACCAGGAGAGAGCGGCCTTCGGCGTCGTCCGCCTCGGCCTGCCAGAGCGGGGGAAGAGTCAGGCCGCTGGGGGCGCTGATCCAGGCGACGTCGTGGGGCTGGAGCGGACCGACTCCGGTGGCGACGACGGTGTACGGAGCGGTGAGACGGGCGCCGGTGTCGACCGTGATGGTCACGCGGACCTCGTCGACGCGGAGGTCGGTGACGCGTCGGCCGAGTTCGAGACGGCAAAGTCCCGTGCTCTTCAGCTCCGCGAGGATGGAGTCGGCCAGCTCGGGGCCGCTGGTGTAGCCGCCGAGGACGTTGTTCAGGGCCGGGATCCGGTAGAGGTTGCGGCACAGCCGGTCCGGCTCGACGAGGATCGAGCGCATGCCGACGCTGGCGGCCATGCGGGCGGCGGCGCAGCCGGCCGGGCCGCCGCCGATGACGATCAGATCGGTGTCGTACAGCGTGTCGGCCATGGGGCTATTCCAGCACCGGGGCCCAACGCGCGCAGTGTCTTGGGGCATCACATGGTCGATGGTGACGAGTTGGCCCGTTCCGATAGGCCGACGGGCGACGAACAGGCCGGCCGGCGTCGTGGACGTCCAGGCCCGCATCACTGGTGCAGGTGTCCGTGACGATCCCATGGGTCCAGCCTGCCTGGCGGATCAGTTCAGCGGCCTCGGGAGTGAAGAGCGTGTATCCGGCCCTGTCGACGACCGCGCGTGCGTGGCCGCTGCTTCGGCAAGCTCGGGAACGATGTCGGTCCCGGGCGGTTCCTGGAGGCAGCACCACTGGAAGAAGCGCTCGTCAGGTCGAACGCTGCCCGGGCCCGACGGTGAGGGCGCGGTCTCCTTGCGCGAGCCGTGCGGTCGTAACGACCAGCGGGCGGCTGGCCAGCTGCCCTTCGAGGAGGTTGGCGAGGATGTCGCACAGTGTCACGGATCCTCGTCCAACGCCGACCAAGATGGCCGTTGTGCGTTCTGCGGCGGCGGCAGCGCGAAACGGTTGACCACTGTCACTCCGGCACGTCCGTCGGAGGTCCGTCGATTACTTAGCGCTATGAAACCTATCCAGCCAGGACAGAGAGCGAGGCTTCGTTGAACTGCCGAGGTGACCGTGTGGCGAAGGGTGGCGGCTCCAGCTGGAGGTATTGCCATGCGGATCAAGGGTGAGGGGCGCAACCTGATGGCATGAGCGGAAACAAGCCCATGGGCCCGCCGCCAGGACCGCAGCGGGGTCAGTCGCTTCCTTCGGCTGCGACTCCCTCACCTCGCAGGAAGGTCCTCAGCCATGCCGCAACGGCACTGGGTGGACTACTGGTCGGTGTGCTCATCGGCGTGGTGGGATCGAGAGGCGGCACCGCGGACGCCCCTTCCGTCGAACAGACCGTGACTGCCACGCCTCAGTCAGCACAGACGCCCGGGATCGCCGCGGAGTCGCAGGCTGCCACCGACACGCCGAAGAAGAACACCACGCCTTCCGTAGAGATCCCTGGTGACGGCGTCTTTCTCGTGGGCAAGGACATCCAGCCGGGCACATACCGCAGCGATGGCAAGGACAACGCCCTCTGCTACTGGGCACGGCTGAGCGACACCACCGGGGAGGTGGGCGACACCATCGCCAGCGGAAACACCAAAGGGCAGGCCATCGTCAAGATCGACGCGAGCGACAAAGCGTTTCAGACCTCCGACTGCAAGCCCTGGCAGAAGATCGGCTAGCCGGCGGACGCTCCGGTTCGGCACCGCGGCGGCAGGGATCCTGAGGACAGTCGCTGATCAGCGACACAGCAACTGTCGTCGGTCTCGATTCGGGTCTCCTTCACTGCCCGTCCAAAGCTGTTCGGACTGGACCGTCTCTGAACGCTCCACCACAGTTCAGACCGCACACAGCCCCCGTCGGCCCCCAGACTGACGAGTTCGCGCACGGTAGGCGGCGAGGTGCCGAGGACCCCGGTGGGGCTCGGCGCTCATATCTGCTGCACGGGGATCTGGCTCATGGTCTGCACCAAGGATGCGTCGTGTCTTGGAACGACTTCTCCGGTCCGCGCGACAGCCGCGGGGGGCGGCGGAGTCATACGCCCCGGCATCACCGGCGTTTCGGCCAACTCCCCTTCCCTCTCGTCCTCTTGCCGCAGGCGGGTCGATGCATCCTCCACGCTCCGCCACGCGCAGAATCTCGGGGTCCGGGGGAAGACTGAAACACATGTGTTCGATATCCCTGCGGTGTCGTTGAACCTCACGACCATGTCGGACAACCGTCAGGGGGACCACGTTGGCCTCGACCGCCTCCAACGAGCAGCAGAACTCCGCCACTCCCCCGCCTCCGCCCCCACCCGCAGAGATCACGTACAGCGGGCAGTACTCGGTCAATCCGCTCGCCGAGGTCTCCTTCCGGCGGATGTGCGGGCAGCTCCCGGCCGTCCTGGGCCGGATCGCCCGGCTGGCGTGGCGGATCGACCGGCGCGGTGTGCAGCTGCTGATCGTCTGCCAGGCGGTCACGGGCTTCTCGGCCGCCGTGCTGCTGACCGCCACCGCACGCGCCATGCGGCACGTCCTCGGCGACGGCTCCGCCGGTGACCGGCTGCAGGGAGCTCTCCCGGCGTTGCTGGTGGTCGCGCTCGCCGCCGCGCTGGCCCGCGGTACGGCGGCGGTGGCCGCGTACGCGGAGCGGCGGATCACCCCGAGGCTGACGACGGAGACGGACAGCGCCCTGGTGGAGGCGGTGTGCCGGGTCGAAGCGTCCGCGTACGCGGAGGAGGGGTTCTCGGACCGGCACGAGGCGGCCGAGATGGGGGTGATCCGTACGCACGTGATGGTCACCGACGCCCAGCGGTTCCTGTCCGCGCTGATCCGCATGGTCACCGCCGGCGGTGTGCTGTCGGTACTGAATCCGCTGATGCTGCCGCTGCTCCTGCTCGCCGTGCTGCCGGCCGGTATCGGCGCCGTCCTGAGCGCGCGGGTCGACTACGAGATCCACTACGCCAACGTGGCGGACCGCAACGTCAGGGGGATGATGCGCTGGTGGGCGACCACATCGAAGTACGGCGACGAGGTCCGCGCCAACTCGATGACCGACTACCTGGTCTTCTGGTACCGGGCCCTGTCCGACCGGTGCGACCGCCGCACGCTGGCCGCCGCCCCACGGACCCTGCGGATCGCTCTGCTGTCCGCGCTGGCCGGTGGTGTCTTCCTCGTCGCGACCTGGAGCGCCCTCGCGTGGCTGGCCGTGTCCGGACGCATCGCGCTCCCGGTCGCCGCGACGGCCGTCATCGCCGTCCAGACCACACTCGCCGCGCTGTCCCAGGTCGTCATCCACGGAGCCGCGCTCTTCCACACCAGCCTGTACTTGAGCGACATGCAGGCCTTCCTGGACGACGCCGCCGCCCGCAGGCCCCGGCGCGGGCCCCGCACGCACTCCGCGCCGACGGAGGAGATCCGGCTCGAAGAAGTCGTCTACCAGTACCCGGGGAAGGACAAGCCGGCGGTCGACGGTGTCTCCCTCGCTCTGAAACGGGGCCAGATCCTCGCGATCGTCGGCGCGAACGGCTCGGGGAAGTCCACCCTCACCCGGCTGCTGACCGGGATCTACCTGCCCGACAAGGGAAGGGTCACCTGGAACGGCACCGACCTCACCGAGGTGGACCCCGCCACCGTGTGGGCGGACACCGGTCTGGTGCCGCAGATCTTCGCGCAGTGGCCGCTGCGCGTCCGCGAGAACATCACCCTCGGTCAGCCCCGTACCCACGACGACGTCCCGGTGTGGGAAGCCGTCGACGCGGTCGGCCTTCGCGAAGCCGTCGAGGACCTCCCCGCCGGCCTCGACACCCTTCTGTCCCGCGATGTCTTCGGCGGTACAGAGCTCTCAGGCGGGCAGTGGCAGCGGATCGCGTGTTCCCGGGCTCTGTACCGGCGCCCGGGGTTGTTGATCCTCGACGAGCCCACCTCTCAGATGGATCCGCGCGGTGAACACCGGATCTTCGAGCAGATCAAGGCCATCGCCGCCGACCGCATCACGATCGTGGTCACCCACCGTCTGGAGAACACGCGGATCGCGGATCACATCGTCGTGATGGAGCACGGACGGATCACCGAGCAGGGCCGGTACGACGACCTCGTCCACGGCGGCGGAACCTTCGCCGAACTGCTCGAGCTCTCCCAGGACCGCTGACCGCTCTCGCCCCCACGCTGACAAGGAGGAGCCGTGCTCCCACCCCTCACCACTCCCGACGGCCGCATCCCCCTCGTGACACTGATGCTCACCTCCGAGTTCGGCATCGTTCCGGCATCAGTGACCCCGGGTCCGTCCGGGACCGCCACCCGTAACTACGTGGCCACCACGAAGGCCGGCACCGCCTGGTTCGTCAAGACCTACATGGCCGGCGCAGATCGAAGGACGGCCGAGAGCGCCGCCGCGCTGAGCGAGTACGCCCGACTGTGCCGCGTACCCGTCGCCCGCGCCCGCTACACGGTCGACCATCAGCAGCTGGTCGCCTCGGACGGGGAAGTGACCATGTCGGTCACCCGCTATCTGCACGACACGGTCACCGCCGACGGTCGCCTCACCGGACGTCGATGGGAGGCCGTCGGTGAGGCGATCGGCCGCTTGCACCATGGCCTGGCCCGGCACCGCTTCGGGCCGCCCCGGCTCGAGGCACGCGACAGGGCCGTCGACCCCGTGCGCAGCCGGTCCCGCCTCGAAGGCCTCGTCCACCGCTACAAAACAGACCCTCCTCGTACGGACTTCGAGCGGTGGGCGGTGGAGACGGCACGCGAGCGGCTGGCCCGGCTGCCGGAGGTGGAGCGGCTGCTGGAGGGGGCTCCTGAGCGGACGGTCTCGCAAGTGGTCCACGGGGACCTGTCGGGCCCCAACGTGCTGCTGCGCGGGGACGATGTCGCGGCGGTGATCGACTTCGCCGCGCCGGGGCGGCGCAGCCTCATGTGGGAGCTCGGCCGACTGGCACTCGACCCGCGTACCGTCCTCGCCCGACCGGACTGGCCCGAGGGGCTGGGTCGCCTCGCCGCCGTCTATCACCAGCGTCATCCGGCGGTGCCGGTGGAGGAGTTGGTGAGCGTGGTACGGCTGACGGCCGCGTATCTGGGGTGCACCGTGTATCCGCTCAACGCGGTCGTGGACGGCCTCGGGCCCGTCACCGAGTCGCTGGAGGCGTATGCCCGAGACCGCGTCGAGGCCGCCGTCGTTCTGCGTGAGCGGCTTGACGAGGCGGAGGAGGTACTGAGGGACCACCTCCGATAGCCCCGCCCCTGCCGACCCGTATCAACCGGCTCCGATCAGGCCGACACTGACGCACGACGCCTTCCTCGGCAGCCTTCTCTCGACCTCGTCCCTTCCCGCGACCGCCACGGTGAGGTGCTGACATGCCCTGCGCTCCCTCCCTTCCCTTCTCGTTCCGTACGTTCGCCGCGACCTTGGTGAGGTACTGACATGCGCCCGTCCCGTGACCACCTGCGATCCACGGCCGGTGGGTGCCTCATCCGGCACCCCGGCGAGCGCGGCGCGCTCGCCGACCTCCTTACGGCGGAGACGACGGGATGGCCCCGGTGACCGACTTCTCCGCCGTCGGCGCCGCCTACGCCGAGCATTCGGAAAGCCCCCGGGGCCGACTGCGCCACGACCTCGTCGAGCGCCGTCTGCGCGACGAACTGCCCGCTTCACCCGTACGGATCCTGGACGTGGGCTGCGGGACCGGCGAGATGGCGATCCGGCTCGCCGCCTCCGGGCACCATGTGACCGGCGCCGACCCGGACCCCCGCATGCTGGCCGTCACGGCCGGTCGGCTCGCGGCCCTGCCGGAACTCCGCGAACGCGTGGAACTGGTCGAGGCCGGCATCGACCGCCTCCCCCACGGTCGTGAGGCGTTCGACGTGGTCTGCTGCCACGGCGTGCTGATGTACCTGGACGACCCCGAAGAGGCGCTCGCCCGGCTGGCCGAACAAGTCGCACCCGGCGGCCTGCTGAGCATCCTCGCCAAGAACCGCCGGGCCATCGGCGTACGCGAGGCGCTGACGGGTGACTACGAGGGTGCGCGCCGGCTCATCGAGTCCGCAGCGGACAGAAGTACCGGCAACCTCGGTCTGGAGACCCGCGGTGACACCGCCGAGTCCCTCGACCGGCTGGCGGCGAGGCACGGGCTCACACCCCTGACCTGGCAGGGCGTACGGATCTTCCACGACCACCTCGACGACGGCTGGACCCCCGGAAGGGCAGCGTACGAGGCGGCTCTGGAGCTGGAATGGGCCGCCTCCTGGCGCAGCCCGTACCGGGACATCGGTCACCTCGTGCACACCCTGGCCCGTCGACCGGAGCTGAACCGGCCGTGACGGCCACCGGTCCGCGGCAGCCCGCCGCGCTCACTGCCGGCGCCCTCTCCGTGCACGCGGCGCCACTCGGCGGAGCCGTCCCGTGCCTCGTCCCGCCAGTACCGCAGGGGGCACCGGTCCGCCGCCTCACCACCATGCCCGCGACCGCCCGTCACCCGCGAAAGGACAACCCGCATGTCCCTTGATCTCCAGCCCGGCGCGACGAGCAGTCGCCGTGCCGCCATGGTCGACCGACTCACCTCGGCGGGAACCCTGACCGACCCCCTGCTGCGGGACGCCCTGCTCCGCGTACCCCGCGAAGTGCTTCTCCCCCACGCCTACCTCCGCCTCAGCGGCCCGGGCGCGGATCCGATCGACTGGCGCCTCCTCGACGGTTCCCACCCCGACGACCGTGAGGAGTGGCTCGACCTGATCCACGACGACGCGTCGATCCTGTTCCAGCGAGACGGCGAACCCCTCGACGCTCTCGCCCGCGGCCCGGTGACCGGCGGTCACATGACCTCCATGTCCACGTTCACCCCCGCTACCGTCGAGGCCCTCCAGGATCTCGGGCTCGCGCCGGGCCACCGCTATCTGGAGCTCGGGCCCGGGCCGGGGGTCTCCCTGGCGCTCGCCGCCTCCATCACCGGTGCCGGGATCGCCACCGGCGTGGAGCGCGACGGACACATGGCGGCCTTCGCACAGAGGAACCTCGACCGCCTCGGCATCCACGCGACGGTGGCCGAGGGTGACGCACTCGAAGGACACGAGAACCGGGCCCCGTACGACCGCATCCACTCCGGCATCGGGGTGCCGTGCCTCCCCCCGGCATGGGCGGAGCAGCTCGCACCCGGGGGACGACTGCTGACCACGCTCACCACCCGGACACCGAGCTGGCCCGGCCGGCTCCTCGTCACCCGCGCCGGCACCGGCCGGATCGAAGCCACCTTGCGGGGCCGGCCGAGCGGTTACCGGCCGATGTTCGGCTACACGTGGCTCAGCGCCCTGGACCACCGCGCGCGGATCAAGGCCGACCCCGGCTCGGCGCGGCCCACCCGGCTCGCGCCGCCGGCGGACGAGGCCTACGGGTTCTGGGTCGCGGCCGCCTACCTCGCCCCGGGCCTCGTAAGGGACTTCCAGGCGAAGACGATGACGATCGTCGCCCCCGAGGACGACTCCTGGGCCGTGGCAGGCCCCGGCGACGGCACCGTCCGCGTACACGGGCCGCGCGACGTGTGGGCCGAACTCGAGGAGGTACACGCCCGCTGGGTGCGGGCCGACCGCCCGGAGACGTACCGAGTCGGCCTCTCCGACAGCACCGGGATCCAGCCCGTCACTTCCGGCACGGGTCCGAAGGCGCTGGCCTGGTCACTGCCGCCACTCGCCACCATCCCCAGGCAGTTGCCGTGACCGCGCTTCTGCGGATCGCCGTGGCCGCCACGCGGCCGAAACGAACGGACCGGGCGCGCCTGCGCCGTACTCACTCTGCCGCGACGTGCCACCTCCAGGTGACATCTTCAGAGCCGGAGGTAATCGCGTGACCCACTCTCAGCCGTCGGGCGTTCTCGTCCGCGCGTGCGCCCTCGTCCTCAACGCAGACGAGGTCTGCCTCATCCACCGCCTCCGTGCGGAAGGTGATCAGTACTCCGTGCCTGGCGGACTGCGGCACCTCGGGGAGGGCACAGCAGCGGCCCTCGCCCGCGAGCTGCAGGAGGAACTCGGCCTCGACACGGACCAGCTCCCCGAGCCGCCCGTGTTGCGCTGGGTACAGGACCAGACCACCACCCGCCCCGGTACTACGGAGCCGTTCGAGCGGCTCCATCTCATCCACACCCTCAGCGTTCCCGACAGCATCCGCAGCCGGATCGCCACCACGGAGCAGGACGCGAACGACACCACCCAAGTCGTCTGGGTCCCTCTCGCCGAGGCGGCCGTCCTGCACCTCTACCCGGCCGTCGGAACCGTGCTCACCGCCCCCGCCGATACGTCGATCGGCCCCGTCGAGCTGCCACCGATGGTGGACGGGACCTACAGGTGGCGCTGACCCGGACAGACGACGGGCGCTTTCCCCCGGGCGGGCAGCACCCACTGTGCACCGCCCTGATCCCCCGGGCTCACCAGCGACTGATGCCTGCCCCGGGGGACGCGAACCCTGACGGGCCGTGGTGGAACCCACGCTGGATCCCCTTAGCTGCTGACGGCGACTGGATGTGCGGTTCCTCACCGGTGTGTTCCCGTCCCTGGCCGCGTTCATCGAGCACGCACTGACGGACCTCCGCGCCAGCACCACGTGGACCCTGCTCGACGGGAAGCTCACCTACGAGTGAGCCTTCACGGAGCCGAGCAAGCACGAATCCGTAGGAGGAGGGCTGTCTCGGCCAGGACGAGTCGGCCTGCCTCGGCAGTAGCCTGTCCCCCCTCAAGGCACCTCCGTCCTGAAGGCGTCGCGTTGCCACGAAAGGAAGCCGGGTGCGACCGCTCAGAAAGCTCTTCAAGACACTCAGGGAAACCCACAACGCCCCTGGCGACGAGACGTTCGCGAAGTCCGGTCCGTGTGAGTGCTCTCCCGAATGGCCGGCGCTGGAGACAACCGCAAACGGCCACATGATGCGCGCGCTGCCCTCGTCGCACTACAGCATCATGACGAACCCGGAGGTCGGGAGGTTCTCGCTCGATGCACGGGATGCCGTGCCAGGTACCGTGCGCCGTGGGTGGTGGACGGGAACGAGCCGATGCCCTACGACTTCGCACGGGAGGCTGCCGAGCCCGCTGGCCAGGAGCGTCCGCACGGCACTGTCGAGGCGGAGTACACGATCAGCACCGCCAGCGGGAACGACTGGCCCGCGCTGCCTGGGATCGACTTCGCAACGCTCTTCCAACCTCGCTCACTGGTCTGCGAGCCGGCGGAGGGGGAAGGAGACCACTCCTTCCGTACCGGCACAGCACTGGTCTCGGCCACTTGGGAGCTCGCGGGCACATGGGTGGTACGCGTCGAGGGCGCTGCTTCGCCAGAAGCCGCCGACCTGATCGTCGAAGAGATGGCACGGCAGCTCGGCGAAGCCGCCGGCGAGACAGCCCTCCATGTCAGAGTCACCGGCTAGCCGGCACTTACCGGCCACTCGTGCACTGCGTCATCCCCGACAGCCCGACCCGTCGCGCAACCGCAGAAAGCTCGGCTCTCGTGGGTGGTCGTCCGTCGCGCTTCGACCCGGCGGACTGCCACGGGCGTCATGCGGTCGAGCGGGGGATCAACACATCGCTACGACCCTGTCTCGCGCGTCATCACGTATGTGTTCCCGATGTCAGGATCGCCGTAGAAGAAGAACAGCTCCAGCTCGTCGTGCTGATCGCGGTCCACGTAGAACGACCACGCGTATGTCGATGGGGGTTCAGGAGTCGAGGTGTCGGTGGCCGTCGCGGGGGAACGTCGCTCCACCCGTGTCCGGGATGTGAGCGCCAGCCGGACGGCCTGTCCGCCGTCGTCGTCGCTCAGTTGCCAGGTTCCCGTACCGGAGAGGCGCCAGCCGTCCTCGAAGTCGAAGTCCTGCCCGTCGAGCTTTTCGAGAAGAGCCGTTCCGTCTTCGCGAAGCACCACGCGGGTCCCCTCGACGTTTTCCCAGCCCCCAGCGACTTCGGCCGCCGTGACGTCGTGGAGCCCAGTTCCCTCGTAGTACTGAAAGGGACCGGCGCACCCCGTGAGAACAGCCAGGACCACCATCAAGCCGCCGAGGGCAGCCCCCCACACACGCAGCCTGCTTCCGCCGGCCATAGGGACCTCCCACCCCCAGCCCGCATCAACCGACTGATAGGAGCGGGCCTCGGAGAGATACTCTGCCAGACCGGTTGAACGTGTTCAACTCTGCGCCATGGGTGATCTCGCACATCACCCGTGGCGCGTCAATCCAGCACCCCTCGGCCGCCGCTGAGCACAGCGCACAGCGTTTACGACGCACGCCCTGGCCGCGCGCTCCGCTCATGCCCCCCTTTCGTCCGGTCGCTCGCCATGACATCGTCCGCTCGTGACCGACATAGCTGATGAAGGCGTGGACTCAGGGCGCCCCGACGACCGCACCGCCTCCGCTCTACGGTTCGCCACGGAACTCATCGCCTGGGTGGCCACCCCCTGGGCCCTGGCCGACCGTTCATGGCTGCTTGCCGCCCTGTCCGTGGTGGTCCTGATCGGCCTTCCGACTCTCTTCTCCACCCCCGGGGACAAGGCCAATGTGATCGTCGCGGTACCGGGATGGGTCACGATCCTGCTGGTGGTGCTCCAGCTGGCCGCTGCCGTGATCTCCTCGTGGCTTGCCTGGCCCGTCTGGGCCGCCGTACCTGCGACCGCACTGGCCGTCGTCACCGTCGTCACTGAGCGCCGGCGCTGGATTTGGCTGCTCTCCGCGAACTGACGCACCGACTGAAGGCCCCATCCGCTCGGCTCAAGTGTTCATACGTCGGCGCGATGGGCGGGTCGGGCGATCCGAGCGTACGGGCCCGGCGTGCGACGCACGCCGGGCGGGAGCCGGCCGCTAGCTTCAGGCCATGGCGGAATCCCTTTTCTACGTCGACCGCTCCGAGATCCTGGAAGGCAGGGTGGAGGAGGCCCGGGACAGCATGCGTGACCTGGCCGCGTTCGTGGCGGAGCGCGAGCCGCAGCTCATCGCGTACCGCTTCTACCTCGACGAGGCGACGTCCATGATGAGCGTCATCGCCGTGCATCCCGACTCGGCATCCATGGAGCGGCACTTGGAGATCGGCGATCCGAAGTTCCGCGCGTTCGGCGCGCTGATCCGTATGCTCTCCATCGACGTGTACGGGCACCCGGGCTCCGCGGTCGTCGACCGGCTCCGCCGGAAGGCCGAGTACCTCGGCGGCGCGTCCCTCACCTTCCACACCCTCCAGGCAGGCTTCAGCCGACTGGATCGCCCGTAGACACCCCACGTTGCCACGCCGCCGAAGCCGGACGGGTCACGTCCTCGGAACGTCGAGGGCCGTGGAAGGGTGTCTCCGCGAGCGGATAGCCTGCCCCGACAGGGGAGGTCCCGTTGTTGTGAGTGCGTCGCCCGCGTCACCGACATCGGTGACGACGTGACCACCGTCGCTCCCAGCGACCTTGTCGTCATGACCTGGCCCCTCAGCTGCAGTACCTGCACCCGCGGCCTCTGTCACGGCGGGTTCGCTGCCCACTGCAGCTCGGTCCCTCACATGGCGATGGACGGTGCGTCGACGGCAGCACCCGGGACGGGCTCTTCTCCACCTGGTCCGCGTCCCGTACGCCGACGCCATGCTCGTCCCGCTATCCACCGGCCTCGGCATCGCCCCTGCGCTCGGTGCCTCCGACGTCCTGTACGTCGGCCCCGCCGCGGAGCACCGCAAGCTCGCCGAGGGCTTCGGCGCCCGCACCACCGAGACCGTCGAACCGATCCGGCACGGATTCGGCATCGCCGTCGAGACGACGGGCCGCGTCGACCAGCTCGCGCTCGCTGTCAGGTCCCTCGCGCCGCAGGGCATCTGCGAGTCAGCCGGCAACCACTTCCGCCCCGGCGACGGCCGCCCCCCGCCTCGGCCTGTGCACCACCTGGCAGACGTCGTCCGCGCCAAGTCGCCGACAAACCAATCGATGACGACATCGGCTGGACCGTATCGGTGGACTCCACCGTCTGCCGTGCCCACCAGCACTCGGCTGGTGCCCGGAAAAGGGGGCACCGGGCCGGGCCGCACCCGAGGACCATGCGCTCGGACGGTCGCGCGGCGGCCTGAGCGCGAAAGTTCACCTCGCCAGCGACAGCCGTGCCTGGCCTCTGGCCATCCGCGTGACCGGAGGCCAGGCAGGTGACGCGCCGGCCTTCGAGACCGTCATGGCAGGCATCCGAGTCCCGCGCGCTGGCCTCGGGAGACCGAGAACTCGACCGGAGGCCGTCCCTGCGGACCGCGCGTATTCATCCCGGGCGATCCGGAAGCATCTCCGCCGCCGAGGGATCCGTGCTGTCATTCCGCAGCCGGCCGACCAGTCGGCCACCGTCTTCGGCGAGGACGCGCGGGCGGGCGCCCGCCCGCTTTCGACGCCGAGATGCACAAACAGCGCAACGCGGTGGAGCGGTGCATCAACCGGTTCAAGCAGTGGCGTGGCCTGGCCATGCGAACGGACAAGCTTGCCATCGCCTACCAGGCTGCACTCCACCTCGCCGCCATCCTTATCTGGGCTCGGCGGTAGAAGCTGGGGGATGATTCACTCGCTGAACAGCTTGAGGCTGCCGGGGAGGGCGTGTGGAAGAGCCAGGATTTCGAGTCCTGCTAGCGGAGCCAGGGGACCGGAAGATGGAGGCGATCCGTGCGATCCGAACGGTCACCGGCCTCAGCCTTTGGAACAGCAAACTCTTGCTGGACAGTGCGCCCGTAGCGGTCACACAACCACACTGGCTCGAAACAGCCCAGGACGCCGCCGGTCTCCTTGAGGCTGCGGGTGCCCACGTGGCAGTGGTCTGCGACTGGTGCGACCGCACTGCCGCGCGGGGGGCTGATCCTCTCGACCCTGCCCCGTGCAGTGGGCCATGGCCTCCCGAGGCATGTCGTGCGAGTTGCCCGCCTTCAAGCGACTGGGCACGGCAACTGGTGACAGACACACAGCCCAATCTGAGAGACGTGCTCTAGTGATCTGAGTCAGGGATTCGTCGGCAGTAGGCGGCGAATCCCTGACTCGGAGCACTATCCCTCGACGTTCAGGACGATCTTGCCTTGGAGATGACCCTCCTCGGCGCGGGTGTGGGCCGCGGCCGCGTCGCGCAGGGGGAAGACGCTGTCGATGGCGGCCCGTACCCGGCCCCCGTCCATGAGGGTGGCCAGCTCGGCGAGGTCCGAGCCGCTCGAGCGCACCTGCCACATGGTCTCTACGGTGATCCCGAGCTCTGCTGCTCGCTCGCGGCGGTAGTCGCCCAGGAAGACGGGCGCGATCCGGCCGCCGGGGCGCACGGTGGGCAGCAGGCGGTGCGCGTGGGGGCCTCCGACCGTGTCGATCAGTAGGTCCACATCGCGGACGACCTCCTCGACCGGTGTCCGGGTGTAGTCGACGAACCGGTCCACGCCCAGGTCCTGCAGGAACTCCTCGTGGCGCCCGGAGGCGACTGCGATCACCTTCTCCGCGCCGGCCGCTCGAGCGAGTTGCACGGCGAAGTGGCCCACTCCGCCCGCCGCGCCGTTGACCATGACCGTGTCGCCGACGCGGTCGCTCAGGTGGGTGAAGAGGTACTGGTAGGCCGTGAGTCCGGCCATCGGGACAGCGGCGGCGTCCGTATGCCCGAGGACTGCCGGCTTGCGGGCAAGGTGGGTGACGGGTGAGACCACGTACTCGGCGTACCCGGACGCGCGACCGGGGAAGTTGACCAGGCCGAACACTTCATCACCCGGCTGCCACTCGGTGACCCCCGGGCCGAGGGAGGTGACCACGCCGGAGATGTCGCTGCCCAGGATGAGCGGCGGCGCCCAGTCGGGCCGCAGCTCGGCCGGGACGCTCTCGAAGCCTCGGCGTGCGTACCAGTCCGGCGGGTTGACGCCCGCCGCGTGGACTCGCACCAGCACTTCGCCCGGCCCCGGCTCGGGTCGGGCCACCTCTTCGTAGATCAGTTCCTCGGGCCCGCCGAAGGCATGCAGGCGGACAGCTCGCATCGTTGCCGTACCCATGGGTCCCTCCCCAAGTCCCAATACGCAGCGCCCGGATAGAATCCGGAGCACTGTTCCGGAACAGGTAACCGGAGCAGTGCTCCGGTTGTCAAAGGCAGGTGTCCGCCATGTCCATCGAGTCGCGCCCCGTCACACCCCGCGCACCACGCACCGACGCGCAGCGCAACCGTGACCGCGTCCTGGAGGCGGCCGCGCAGGCCGTCGCCGAACAGGGCACCTTGGCCTCCCTGCGGGAGATCGCACGGCGCGCCGGCGTCGGCCTCGGCACGCTCTACCGGCATTTCCCGAACCGGGACGCCCTCCTGGAGGCCCTGCTGCACCAGCGCTTCGCGCACCTCGCGCAACGGGCGGACGCACTCGCCGGCAACGCTCCACCCGAGCGCGCCCTGGCCGAATGGGTCTACGAGTTCACCCTCGGCGCGGGCGTCTACCAGGGGCTGCCGGCCACCCTGATGGCCACGCTCGACGATCCGGAATCGCCCCTGCACGCCGACTGCCTGACGATGCGCCAGGCCGGTGGCCGACTGCTGACGGCTGCTCAGGAATCAGGGGGTATCCGGCCCGACGTGGCGCCCATCGACCTGTTCGCACTGGCCAATGCCCTCAGCTGGATCACCGACCAGGCCCCGACGCTCACCGAACGCCGGGAACACCTCTTCCGGCTCGTGATGGACGGACTGAAGCCGCCGTCCGATCAGGGCTGACCCGCGTCCCCTGGCTCCGTATCGCCTGGGCCTCGAGCGCTGGTGGGTCAGTGGGACGAGTCGAAGCCCGCTGACTGGTCGAGGTGAAATGGCGAGCCGGGGCACTTGGGCGACCAGCCGTTGGCGAGTGCGGTGCGGATGCTGACAGCCACCTGGGAGGGCAGGATCGGGTTGCCTCGTGTTCCGAACCAGTTGCTCGGGTGCGGTCGGTCGGTGGCGACTACGAGTGTGGTGCCCGAAGTTTCCGCGTGTTCCACCGCGTAGGTGAGGGGAGACCGGACCAGGCCCTGGTCATAGGTCGGCCGTCCGCGGACTCGCCACCGGTAGGCAGTGCCGTCGACGGTGATGAGCCGCGAACCCTTTTTGACCAGCGCCATGTCCACATCCCTTCAGAGGTGACACTACTGAGGAAACGGCCTGCCAACCGCGAACCCGCTCGGAGATGAGCGGCTACCCGGGCAGGCCCGCAGTGAGGTCGACCTCGACCAGCTGCCCGGAGAAGCCGAGCCGGGCGACTCCCAGCAGCGTGCTCGCGGTGGTGAACGCCGGTCCTACGACCGATTCGGTCAGGCGCCGCCAGGCGGCACCCAGAACCGCGACGTCATCGCTGACCACGTAGATCACCGAGCGGACGACGTGATCCGGACGGGCGCCCACCGCGTTCAGGGCGGCAACGGCGTTGGCTGCCACCTGGTCGATCTGAGCATCGAGATCACCTGGGCCCACCAACTCCCCTGAACGGTCGAGCGGACACTGTCCCGCCAGGAACGCCGTCCGGCCCGCTTCCACGACGGTGATGTGGTGATACCCCGGAGTCGCATGGAGCTGGGCGGGGTTGATACGTGTGATCTCGGACGTCATGCACGCGAGTCTGGCGATTCGAGCGGCGTGACGCACCCGGATTTCGGCAGGCCTGCCCCTCGGCCAGGCTGAGCCCGCAAGCTCCCGAAGCCATCCCGTCCGCTCCCACATGGACCATGAGCCGGCCCCTCACTACTTTGCGCGGAACAGTACTGGTGCACGGGGACCGATCATGTCCGGCCGATTCCCGTCGGGCGGTGTCAGCATCTGCGCATCGGGATCGCCTCCCCGCTTGCCGCTGGAATGTCGTACGGCCTCGGGGGCAAGCTGCAGCTCGGCTGTCGTGTGCGGGCGGCCCCAGGCGGGCGCACTTCCTGTTGCCGACCGTGTCGCCTTCGCCGCGCCCTGAACACTTCGGTCGGTCTCAGGCCCACCATCGTTCTGCGCGGCGCCGCTTGTCGGAGTCTCCTGAGCTGCGGGCGTGCGCCAGCAGTCGGGCGCTGAGTGGTTCGGGGAGGGCGGCGACGTCCTGTTTCTGACGTGGGCGGGACTTCCCGCCCACCAGGTGTCGTACGGCCCCGGCGTCGTGCCGTTCCTCGGCTCGTGGGTCGGCCAGCGCCGCGAGCAGGTCGGCGATCCGCACCCTGCCGAGCAGCTCGCCTGGCACACGCTCGTGGACGGGGTAGCCGGAGCAGCGCCCGCTTCCGGAGCCGTTCCAGCCGAGCAGGGCCAGCACCCGGTCCACCGGGTCGGGGAACGTCCGCTGCAGTCGGTCCGTGAGGTCCGCGAGCAGTTCGGGGGACGGTCTGCCGCCGGTGCGGGAGAGGTCGAGGATCCGGTCGGCGAGCCCTTCCAGTCCGGCGGGCATCGCGGCCAGCCAGTGACGTTCCTCTTCGGTCTCCTTCTCCGCTCGCCGCCGGTCGGCCTCGAACTGCCGCATGGGGCCGGGCATGCCGTGCCCGTCCAGCCAGGCCAGGAGCCGGTGGCCGTCGGCGAGGACGGCGTCGCTGTCCCACCGCCCCCACCTCAGGGTCGCCCCGTGGTGCAGGACAACGGCTGCGAGCCGCCCGCCGGCTCGGTCGAACACCTCGAAGCGGACGTCCCCGAGGCACATGCAGTGGAACCCGGGCAGCGATTCCACGGCCATGGCCGTCCTGAGCCGGGCCGACTCCGCCGGATCGGAGAGGTCCACCCGGATCTCTCCGTCTTCCCCGCCCCAGCTCACCGAGCTCACCTTGACCATGTGCGCCTGCCGCAGCACGCCGTCCAGCGCTGTCGTCGCGTCCACGAACCGATCCCTCCCCGCCTGGGCGGCCGCGGGTGCGCGGCCCACCCGATTCCACCGCAGCTCCCCACGGCCCTTCAATCCGGTTCCCTGCGGGTGCGGGAAGCAGGAACGAGCTCTGCCGCGGCAGCCGCCGTCAGCCTCGTTGTCCGCCACTCCCGGCCGTCCGGCCGTCGCCGGTCAGATGATGGCGGTGCCGATCAAGGCCAGGGCGCCGGCCGAGGAGACGGTCAGGACCGCGGTGCGGGCCGTGGTGGGGGTCAGGCGGGAGGCCAGTGCCATGCCGGTCGCCGCGCCCGCCGCGAGTGCGGCCACGGTGGGCCAGGGTGGGAGGACGAAGCCCAGGAGGGCGGCGGTCGCCACGTTCTGCGCCAGGAAGAAGACGTGCATCGTGGCGCGGGACTCGCGGCCCGGCCAGCCCGCGTTGGCCGCGTACAGGCCGATCGGCGGTCCGCCCACCCCGCCGATGACGTTCAGCGCGGCGCTGGCCGTCCCCGTGAGCCAGGCGCCCGCCGGCCGTTGCAGGAACGGTGAGCGTACGCCGCGGGCGAGGAGCGCCACCCCCGCCAGCACCCCGCAGCCCGCGACGACGGACAGCGCCCGGGTGTCCAGCCCCCGCAGCAGCCAGGCCACCACCGGCATCCCGAGCAGGGCCGGGACCAGCAGCCGTCCGGCGTCGCGGGGGCGGGCGTGCCGCCAGCCCCGGGACAGTGGCAGCACCGACGCCAGTACGGCGAGCAGCAGCACCGTCGGGACGCCCCTGTGCGGACCGAGCACCGCGACCAGTGCCGGGGCCGCCACCAGGGAGAAGCCCATCCCGGTCGCGGCCTGCGCGAACGCGCCCACGGCGACCGCCGCCACCGCCGGCACTTCGAGGGCGATCACGCGGCACCGTCCAGTGTGCAGCGCCGCTGGAACCACAGGGCCGCCGCCATCAGCCCCGCAGGGACGGCACTGAAGCCGACGAGCAGCGCGCCCAGTGCCGTACCTGACTGGGCGGCCGGCTCAGTGGCCGTACTGGAGACGAACCCACCCAGGGCCAGGACCGCGGAGTACAGGTACGGGCCGATCGCCGTCCCCGTCGCCTCTGTCGCGGTCCATATCCCCGTGTACGCTCCCGCCTTCGACGAACCCGCCGCCGCTACGGCGTCCGGCACCATCGAGAACGCGAACAGCTGCAGCCCGGCGAAGGCCACGCCCATCACCATCACCACACCGGCCGTCACCGCGATCCCGAGCCCCCCGTCGAGCGAGGCCCCCGGCAGCAGCGCCAGCGAGCCCGCCGCGAACACGCCCTGCGCGAGCAGCAGTCCGCGCTGCTTCCCCCACCGCCGCGACCAGGCCGTCCAGGCCGGGCCCGCGAACAGTGCCGGTGCGAGGAACAGGCCCATGAACAGCGCCGTGAGCCGGGGATCGTCGAAGAGGTACGCGGTGACGTACGGCAGCGCCGCCAGGAACAGGTGCGTCGTCGTGCCCGTGAACAGGTACGACAGCACCAGCGCCCGGAAGTCCCTGTCCCGCCACGCCACCCGCAGGTCGGCCGTGGCCGATCGCCCCGCCCGCTCGTCCGGTACGCGGAACCCGCACGCGTCCGTCAGCCGCCGCACGCCCACCAGCGCGACCGCCGCCGAGACGGCCATCGCCACCGCGAGCAGCGCCGCCATCCGTGCGTAGTCGCCCCGACTGCCCGCCGCCGCAAGCGCCGGCGCGGCGACACCCGCGCCCAGCAGCCCCAGGGTCAGCAGCACCATCCGGAACATGAAGACCCGGGTCCGCTCGTGGTAGCCCACGCGCAGATCGGAGGGCGTTGTCAGGTACGGGACCTGGAAGCCGGCGAAAAGTACGTTGCCCACGGTGAACCAGCAGCCCACCCACAGCGCCGCCGGTCCGCCGGTCAGGCCCGGCGGCACGCTGAACATCGCCGCCATCGCCACCCCCAGCAGCACCCCGGCGCGCATCATCCGGCGCCGATGGCCCAACCGGCGGGCCTCCCGGTCGGAACGCGAGCCGAGCAGCGGATGGACGATGATGTCGACCATTTTCGGCAGTAGCAGCGTCAGGCCTGCCAGGGTGGGCGGGACGCCCAGGACGTCGGTGAGGAAGTAGAGCAGCAGCAGGCCGGGCACGGTGACCCAGACGCCCATGCCGACCGATCCCGACGCGTACAGGGTGAGCGTCCCCCGGCCCGCGCGGAGCGCCGTCGCCGGGGCCGTCACGCCCGTCCCCCGTGCCGCTCCACCACACCCGCCGCGAGCGCTGCCCCGTCGAACGCGCCGCCCGCCACCCGCGCGGCCAGCGTCCGCGCCACGATCCGGTCGGTGAGCGCGGGCAGATGCCGGGCCAGGAAGAACTCCACCGCACCCTTGCGGGTCGTCGTCACGTCCCGCCGCGGCCGGACGGCCAGGGCGGAGCGCTCGATCGCGTCGACCACGCCGTCCAGCGGTTCGTACACGCTCATCCCCTCCAGGGACAGCCCCGCCGCCTTCGTCGAGTCGTGGATCGGGCTTCGTACGGCGGAGGGGTACACGCAGGTGACCGTCACGTGGGTGCCGAGCTCCAGGCGCAGCGCGTCCGCGTAGGCGACCATCGCCCGTTTCGACGCGCCGTACGCGGCGGCGAGCGGGAGCTGCATCACCGCCATCCGCGACGCCACCATCACCACCCGCCCCCGTGCGGCGACCAGCGCGCCGACGCACGCGGCCGTCACCCGCCAGGTGCCCAGGAGGTTGATCTCCAGTTGCCGGCGGACCTCGTCCCCGGGGGCGTACTCGGCGGGCGCGGGGCCGCCGATCCCGGCGTTGTTCACCAGGACGTCCAGTCCGCCGAGAAGTTCCAGGGCCTCGGTGACGGCGGACGTCACGCTGTCGTCGTCGGTGACGTCGCAGGCAATCACGGGGAACGACTCGTCGCCCGTCGGGCACAGGTCGAGGCCCACCACCTGAGCGCCGGCTCGGGTCAGCCGCTCGCCCAGGGCCCGGCCGATGGTGCCCGAGGCTCCGGTGATCAGGACGCGTCGGCCGCGCGGGTCGTGGCGCCGGTCGAAGGCAAGGGAGGTCATGCGGAGTCCTGCGCCTTCGTGTTCGGGGCGGCCGGGGCGGCGGTCGTGGTCATGGTGGCGGGGGTGGTGGCCGCGGGGGCCTTAGCAGTGGTCGCGGGGGCCCTGGTTGCGGCCCGGGCCGCCCGGCGGACGCCCGCCCTGATCTCGCGCGGCAGCTCGGCCACGTACCGGTCGAAGTCGATGCGCATCATCGGCCGTTTGTCCCCCCACCTGCGCACAGCGGCAGCCTTTGCGCGCTCGACCGCGGCCCGCTGGACGTCCTGCGGCGGCAGGGCGTACCGGCCTCCGAGGCAGGCCGCGGCCAGCTTGGCCTGCGCCTCGACGACGGGCAGCGCCGCGCCGGTGGACTGCATCAGGCCCACGAAGGCGAGCGTCGGGTCGGCAAGGTGGAAGACCCTCTGGTACAGCGGCATCGCCTCGGGGTCGTCGCCCAGCCACTCCCCGTCGAGGAAAGGCATGGTGACCCGGTAGCCCGTCGCCCACACGATCACGTCGACGTCCTCGGCGGTGCCGTCGGTGAAGACCACCCGGCCGCCGTCGAGCCGTTCGATGCCGGGACGGGCCACGACCTCTCCGTGGGTGAGCCGGTGCAGGATCGTGTCGCTGATCGTCGGATGGTTCTGGAACAGGCCTCCGGCCGGGCGCGGCAGCCCGTACCGCTGCGGCGTGCCCACCGCGAGCCGCAGCACGGTCTGCGCGACCGTCTGCCGGATCCGCCACGGCAGCACCGCGAGGGCTCCGCCGGTCGCGTCGGCGGGGCGGCCGAAGAGGTACTTGGGGACGATGTGCGTGCCGTGCCGGGCCGACAGCAGCACCGGGCCCCGGGAGACGTACGACGCGTCGACGGCGAGGTCCATGGCCGAGTTGCCCATCCCGACGACGAGCACCCTCCGCCCCGCGAAGATCTCCGGGCTCCGGTAGTCGTGGGCGTGCATCTGCGTGCCGTCGAAGGTGCCGGGGTAGGCGGGGCCGGGCCACTTCGGATCCCGGTTGTGGCCGTTGGCGACGACCACGGCGTCGTACTCCCGTGTGGCGGCGGCGTCGGCTGTGGCCACGTCCTCCGCGCCATCGCCGACCGTGACCTCCCAGACCTGACCCGCGCGGCGGACCGAGGTGACCTCGCTTGCGAAGCGGATGCGTCCGGTGATCCCGAAGGCGTCGGCGTACTCGGCGAGATAGCCCGCGACGAGCGCCGCCGACGGGAAGTCCGGCCACTCCTCGGGCATGGGGAAGTCGGCGAACTCGGTGCGCTTCTTGCTGGTGTTGAGGTGCAGGCTGTCGTACGCCGGGGAGCCGCCGGTGCCGTCGTCCCCCGCCCACAGGCCGCCGGGGCGCGTGCCCCGCTCCAGGACGGTGACGTCCAGCCCTTCGTCGAGCAGCGCCTTGGCCGCGGCCAGTCCGGCCGCTCCGGCGCCGATCACCGCCACCCTCGTCGAGCCCATGCCCCGGCCCTCCCTTTCGCCCTGCGTTCGAGCCTGCTTTCGAGGGCGCTCATTCAATCGAATGATGGAGAGCTATGCAATCGTCTCTGACCTGCGTTTTCCTTCTCCAACAGTTGATTGAATCCGAGCGGACGCGTCCGGTACTCTCGGGCGCATGAGCAGCCGGCCCGACGACGGACACAGTCGCGAACGCATCCTGGCGGCCGCCACCCGGCTGTTCGCCGAGCGCGGTTACGACGCCACCAGCACCCGCGCGATCGGCGAGGCCGTCGGGCTCAACATCGCCACGGTCGCCTACCACGTCGGTGCCAAGCCCGAGCTGTACCGCGCCGTGATGCGGCGCGCCCACCTGGCCCAGCGGGAAGCCGTCACCGCCGCCCTGCACCGCCTCGACGCCTGCGGCCCTTCGCCGCGCGAGACCCGCGCCGCGCTCCTCGACTTCGTCGACTCCTATCTGACCTTCTGCCTCGACCACCCCGAGGTCCCGGCCCTGTGGATGCGCCGCTGGCTCGCGGAGGGCACCGAACTCACCGAGATCGAGACCGAGTTCGCCGGACCGCTCGTCGCCGAGGTCGCCGCCGCCGTCCGCACGGTCCTCGACCGCGCCGGCCTCGGCGCCGGAGCCGACATCGAACTGCTGGTCTTCACCATCGTGTGGACCGCCCACTCCTTCGGCCAGGCCGGCGTCATCGACGCCATGGGCCGCCGCCTGGGCCCCCACGACCTCCCCACCCTCGACCGCTTCCGCCGCCACCTCCACGCCGTGGTCACAGGAGTCCTGGACCGCGAGCCCTGACGGACCGCACGCAGGCCGCCCCCGGGTCGGCGGACACCGGGAGGCACACCACCACGAGCACGGGAGTCCCCGCATACGCACCCTCGTCACCGCGAGCCACGTCATCGGCTACGACCCGAGACCGACGACCACGTCCTGATCCGGGACGGCCAGGTCGTCTACGAGGACACCCGGATCGTCCACGTCGGCCACGGATACGACCCCGCCGGCTGCGACGAGGTGATCGACGCCGGGCAGGCGCTCGTCGGCCCCGGCTTCGTCGACCTGGACGCGCTCGCCGACATCGACCACGCCCTCCTGGACACCTGGCACGCGGACGGCCGCGGCCTGGAGTGGTCGCAGGAGTACGCGCTGAGCGGCCCGACCGCCGTGTTCGACGCCGAGGAGCGGGCGTTCATCCGCTCGTACGCGCTGACGCAGCTGATCCGCAACGGCATCACCACGGCGATGCCGATCGCCGCCGAGACCCACTCCGACTGGGCGGAGACCTATGCGGACATGGCGGCCGTCGCCGACAGCGCCGCACGCTTCGGCCTGCGCATGTATCTGGGCCCCAGCTATCGCGCGGGCGTCCCCGTCGTCACCCCCGACGGGACCCGCACCCTCCACTGGCGGCCCGAACGCGGGGACTCCGGCCTGGCCAACGCGATCCGGTTCGTACGGGACTTCGACGGCGCGCACGACGGCCTCGTCCGCGGCGCCCTGCTGCCCTGCCGCATCGAGACCCTGACGCCCGAGCTGATGCGGGACACCGCACGCGCCGCCGACGAACTGGACTGCCTGGTACGGCTCCACTGCCTCCAGGGCACCGGCGAACTGAGGCGCCTGGCCGAGCTCCACGGCACCACTCCGCTCGCCCTGCTCAAGGAGACCGGACTCCTCGGCCCGCGCCTCCTCGTCCCGCACGCCATCCACATCGGCGGTCACAGCGAGGTGGACGCCCCGTACGCGGGCGAGCTCGACGCCCTCGCCACGATCGCCGGCGTCGTGCACTGCCCGCACACCATGCTCCGATACGGGGCCGCCCTGGAGGACTTCGACCGGTACCGCGCGGCCGGGGTGAACATCGCGATGGGCACCGACTCGTTCCCGCCGGACATGATCCGGAACATGGACTACGGCACCAACCTCTCCAAGCTGACCACCGGCCGGCTGGATGCGGGCAGCGCCGCCGACTACTACCGGGCCGCGACCCTCGGCGGAGCCCGCGCGCTGGGCCGCGACGACCTCGGCAGGCTCGCCCCCGGAGCCCTCGCCGACCTGCTCGTCGTCCGTCTCGACGCACCCCGCACCGGCCCGGTCGACGACCCGGTCCGTACCCTCCTGATGAACACCTCGGGCGCCGATGTCGGCACCGTCGTCGTCAACGGCCGCACGGTCCTGCGGAACGGCGTCATCCCCGGCATCGACGAGGAGGCGTGGCGAGCAAGGGCGCAGGAGCTCTTCACCCGCATGAAGACCGCGTACGCCGACCGCGACTACCGCCACCGCACCACGAAGGACCTCTTCCCCGCCTCCTTCCCCGCCTCCTTCCCCGAGCAGCCCCCCGGCCCGGCCTCCCACTGATCCACCCGGGAGGCCGGGGGGTGTTCGGGCTGCGCCGAATCGTCTCGATCGGCCGGCTAAGCCCGGCCAGTGTGGAGCGCAGCGACGCTGCCCGCGCCTTTCGAAGTGGGCGGCACGGCACACAAGGAGCACATCGTGAAGCGCATGCTCACCGCACTGGCCGGAACGGTCCTGCTGGGAACCGGTCTCCTCGGGGCGCCGGCCGCCTCGGCAACCGAGACGACCGCAGGAGCCGCCGCGGCGACCTCCTGCGACGCGGGCTACTACTGCGTGTACTGGGACGCCAACTACGCGGGCCGGAAGTACCAGTTCGGCGGGAACAACTCCAGCTGGGCCGACTGGGCCATCTTCAACGACGACTCGTCGTCCTGGAACAACGGCACGTCGGGCATGGGCGTCGTCCTCTACGGCGACGAGGGCTACAGCCGCCCCCTGGGATGCCTGCCGGCCGGCCGGGGCTGGACGCTGCACCGCCCCAACGACGACGGCGAAGGCAACAAGTGGACCTGGAGCTGCTGACACCGCTCCCCGCCCCACTCCGGCGCACCCCGGGCGGCCCACGCCGCCCGGGGTGCGTCCCCGACCCGACGACGAGGTGCCCGCATGTCCCGGTCCTGCCCACCGCGCCGTACGTCCCTCTTGATCGGAGGGACGACCGTACTGCTGCTCCTGACCTCGTGTGCGCCGTCCGACGACCGCCCGGCCTCTGGCGCGTCGTCACGAGCGGCGAGATCGCCGGTGACCTCACGAGTGCACGGTTCCTCGCCCGGTCCCCGGAGCGACCCCAAGGGGGATCCGGCGGAGCAGCGTTTCCTGTTCGAGGGCCAGGAACGCCTGGTCGCTGCCTGCATGCGCGGCCGTGGCCGGCCGTACCAACCCCTCTCCTGGCACGCGCCGGGGGCCGAGGACGGCGATGGCGTCCAGGGGGACGATGTGACGGCGCGCCGACGCGAGGGGTACGGCGGTCCCGCGGCGATGAGGCCCGCACGGGCCGCCGACCCCAACGGCGACTATCTGCGGACACTGCCCCCGGACAAGGCGAAGGCCTACGGCGCGGCCCTGTTCGGGACACCGTCCCACCGGATCGAGGTGAACCTCGCCGACGGCGTCGCCTTCATGAACGCGGACGGCTGCGTCGCGCACGCCGAGCAACAGCTGTACGGCGATCTGACCCGCTGGCTGAGGGCCCAGATGACCGTCGTGAACCTGGCCGGTGAGGTCAGCCGCAAGGCGAACGACGACAAACGTGCCGCGCGCACGCTTCCCCCGTGGCGCGCGTGCATGAAGGCCCGCGGATTCGCGTACAAGGACCCGGGAGAGGCGCGGGCGGCGGCGTTCTCCGCGTACGAGGCCGTGGCGGGCGGGCCCGGTGGTCGGCCTGCGGACATCGATCGGGCCAGGCGCCGGGAGATCTCCATCGCCGTCGCCGACGCCACGTGCGACGCCCGCGTCGGCCGTACGCGTACCCTGCGCGGCCTCGAAGTCCAGTACCGACGCCAGGTCACCGAGGAACACGCGGAGCAGATCTCGGTCTACCGCGCACTCCGTCAGCGGGCTGCCGCCCGGTTGGCTTCGGGCTGAGCCTTCCGCGCCCGTCGTCAGCTCGTCGTCGAGGGTCGCCGGCCCTCTTGCCCTCCCCCTCCGGTCGTCGGCTCGATCCCTACTGGCCCGTGCGCACGCTCTCGACGAGGATGGCCGTCGAACGCAGGTGGGCGGCAGCACCGGCAGAGACCGGTCGGGCTTCGGGGATGGCGACGACGTGCCGTTACGCATTCACTTCACGGTGGAGGACCTCGCGCGGACCCGCATCGCCGACGGACCCGCGCCCTGCATCGAGCTGACCACCGCGGCGCGTCAACTGCAGGAACGCTCGCATCTGGTACGGCTCGGGGCCTGGCGCCATCGCACCCTGTCCGCGCTGCATCCCGCCTCCCGCATGGTCTTCGCGCTCATGCCCCGTCGCGGGCGGGTCACCGAATTCCTGAGCGGTGCGAACGGCTCGACGCCCGCCGAGCTGGTCGAGCAGATCCGTTCCACGCCTCGCAGCCGCCTGCGGTCCAGCCTGGAGCAGACGGCTCAGCACGAGGCCCTGCCCGCGTGGGCGCACCGGTTGCCCGACGACCCGCTCCTCCTGCGGCAGTTGTGCGACGGCCTGGAGCACGTGGCCGGCCACGCGCTCGTCCCCCACTGGCAGGAGGTCCGGGCCATGGCGGCGGCCGACGCCGCGGTGCGTTCCCGCCAGATGCTGAGCGGCGGCGTCGAGACCCTTCTCGCGCGCATCAACCCTCGGCGAATCCGCTGGCGGGCTCCTGTCCTGGAGGTCGCGATGATCTCCGGTCTGGACGCCGACGTGCACCTGGCCGGGCAGGGGATGCTGCTCCAGCCTTCGGTGTTCGCCGTCGAGGCCCCGGTCGTCGACCTCGACGCGGTGCCGCAGCCCGTCCTCACGTATCCGGTCGCCCAGCTTCAGGAGGGCACGGCCACGCCGCTGTTCGCGTCTCCCCCGCCCGGCGGTGATCGGGCGGCCCAGGCCGTCGACGTGGTCGGGTCCGTGCTGGGGCACACCCGGGCCGCGGTGCTCAGCACCATCGCCCGTCACCCGGGCTGCTCGACCCAGCAACTCGCCGTGCTCGTCGGGATCGCCAAGGCCAGCGCCAGCGAGCACGCCACGACCCTGCGCAACGCGGGCCTGATCGCCACCCACCGGGACCGCCGGACGACCGCCCACATCGCCACGCCCACGGGGATCGCGGTGCTCAACGCGCCCTCCGGACGGCCGTGACCGGTTTCCCGCGTCCGACCGGGTCAGGGGTGATCGGGCGTGAGCAGACGGCGTGTGGCAGTGCTCGCGAAGTCGGACACGGTCGCCAGTTCGTCGCCCTGGTCGATTCTGCGGATGCAGGCGTCGACGACCGCCTGGAGCACGGCAACGGTCAGTTCCGGCTGCGGATGGTCCAGTTCGCGGACGACCTCGGCGAGTGCCTCGTGCAGTGAGGTGTGCAGGTTCTTCACGCGCTCCCGCGCCGACGGGGAGAGCGAGCCGCGTGAGAGCGAGGCCCACCAGCGGTGGGTGCCGCGCGCGGCCTGTTCGAGGTTGGCCCTGACGTAGGCGGCGGCCCGGTCCTGTGGGGTGGTCTCGGCCGCGATGGCCTGCTGCACCGCGTCGATCCAGGCGGGGAACCCGCGGGTCACGACGAGTTCGAGCAGGTCGTCGATGGAGTCGAAGTAGCGGTAGATGCTGTTGCGGGCGATGCCCGCCCGCGCGGCGACCGCACCGGCGGTGAGGGCCTCCGCACCACCCTCGTTCAGGATCGCCTCGGCCGCGTCGATCAGCTGGGCGAGCCGCTGGGCCCGGTGCTCGCGGACGCTGCCGGCTTCGATCTTGGGCATTCTCTCCGCTCCGCTCCAGCACTGTGCCGTCTCACAGGAATCTACCCCCTCGTCCGGGGCCGGGACGAAGCCCGTGTTAGCTTGGCGCCGACTTAGAGACACCCCTGTCGCTAAGTTTCGTCCACGCGTTCTTTCACCACGTCCGTTCCTGCTTCTGGTCGAGGGCTTTCTGATGCAATCGATGTACTTCCGCATGCTCCGACGTCTCCTGGGATCGAGGAGACGCGCCGCCGTGGTGGTGGCCTTCTGGGTACTGATGGCGGGCCTCCTCGCCGGGGTCGCTCCCGCTCTGGAGTCCGTGGAGGACAACGCCTCGGCCAACCTCCCCCCCGCCGCTTCGGACTCCATGAAGGCCCGCGACCTCATGCGCGCGCAGCTTCCGGGCGGCCGGGCGGCGACGCCGGCGATCATCGTGGTGCACGGTGAGGGTGCCGACGCCGCCGCGAGCGCCGGGGACGCCGTCGCCCGCATCACCACGGCCCTGTCGGAAGCCGACCGGCCCGATCAGGTCGCGAGCGTGATCTCCACCGTGACCGCTCCCGAGGCCTCGGCCGAGTTGGTGTCGCGGGACCGCGGCACCCAGCTGGTCATCGTGCCGATGACCGGAAATCCCTCGGACGAGGTCTTCCAGGACGCCGTCGACGAAGTGCGGTCCCTCGCGTCCGACCGTGCCGGACCCACCGAGATCGCCGTGACCGGCCCCGCCGGGATCGCCACCGACACCGTGAAGGTCTTCAGCGGCGGCGACAAGGTCATGCTCCTGGCCACCGTCCTGCTCGTCCTCGTCATCCTCCTGGCCATCTACCGCTCACCCCTGATGGCCCTCGTCCCCCTCCTCGCCGTCGGCGTCGCGATGCGCGTGTCGGAGACGACCGGGGCGCTCCTCGCGGACGCCGGGATCATCACGGTCAGCAGCCAGACGGCCTCGATCATGACCGTGCTGCTGTTCGGAGTGGGCACGGACTACGCGCTGATCATCACCGCCCGCTACCGCGAGGCGCTTGCCGACGAGCCGGACCGCCCGCGCGCCATGCAGACCGCTGTGCGGCGCACCGCCGAATCCGTCCTCGCCAGTGCGTCCACGATCGTGCTCGCGATGTTCGCCCTGCTCGCGGCCGTCTCCCCCGCGCTGCGCGGCTTCGGCCCGTACCTCGCACTCGGCGTGGCCGTCATGGCGCTGGTGGCGTTCACCTTCGTTCCCGCGCTGATCCTCCTGCTGGGCACAGGCGTCTTCTGGCCCGGGGGCGTGGACAAGGCCGCCGCACGCGGTCGCGGTGCGGGCACCTGGCACCGCATCGCCGCTCTCGTCGCCCGGGCGCCGGTCCGGGTCGCCTCGGCCGCGGTCGCCCTGCTCGTGGTGATGAGCGCCGGTCTGCTGGGCTACCACGAGAGCTTCAACACGCTCAGCGGTTTTCGCGCCGCCACCGAGTCGGCGCGCGGCCAGCAACTGATCCAGGAGGAGTTCGGGCCCGGCGAGATCGCACCCGGCACCGTCGTCGTCCGTTCCCGGGACGCCCTGCGTTCCGGCTCCGCACCGGCCGAGATCGCCGCCGCGCTGGCCGACGCCGATGATGTCAGCCGGGTCGGAGAACGGCCCCGCTTCGGCGAGGACGGCAGGACCGTGTTCTACGACGTCGTCCTCGACGTCGACCCGTACGGCTCGAAGGCGCTCGACGCGATCGGTCCGCTCAAGGAGGCCGCGCGGGCCGCGGCCGACGCGGCCGGCGTGGAGGACGCCACGGTGCTCATCGGTGGGGAGACCGCGCAGAACGCCGACATCCGCTCCGCCCTCGACCGCGACACGACCCTCATCGCGCTCCTGGTCCTGGCCGTCGTCACAGCGGTGCTCGTCCTCCTGCTGCGTTCGCTCCTCGCACCGCTCTACCTGGTGGCGACCCTCGTCCTGTCGTTCCTGGCCACCCTGGGCGCGACCACCTTCTTCACCCTGACCGTCCTCGGCGACGAAGGCATCGGCAACCGCGTCACCGCGTACGTCTTCGTCTTCCTCGTCGCGCTCGGGGTCGACTACAACATCTTCATCATGAGCCGGTTCAAGCAGGAGCTGCGCACCCTGCCCCCGGCCAAGGCCATCAGCGCCGCCCTCACCCGTACCGGCGGTGTCGTCTCCTCGGCGGGCCTCATCCTGGCGGCGACGTTCGCCGTCCTGATGACCCAACCGATCCGCGAACTCTTCCAGTTCGGTTTCGCCATGGCCTTCGGCATCCTGCTGGACACCTTCCTCGTCCGGCCACTCCTGGTTCCCGCGATCGTCCGTCTGCTCGGTGACCACGCCCTGTGGCCCTCATCGCCGGCACGTCTCCGCACGCCCCTGTCACCCGTCGACGACCGCCCTGCCGCACCGGCCGCCGAACCCGCCGTCCGGACACGGCGTCTGCTGCGCGCCTTCACCTGGATCGCGGCCATCGAGGCGTGCACCTGGGCCGGTCTGCTGACGGGGATGTACTTCAAGTACGTCCCCGAGACCACCGAGCTCGGCGTACGGATCTTCGGGGCCCTCCACGGTGCCGTCTTCATCGTCTACGTACTGCTGACCCTCCTGGTGGCGATCCGGCTGAAGTGGCGGCCGGGACGGACGTTCCTCGCCCTGCTGGCCGCCGTTCCGCCTTTCACGACCGTGGCGTTCGAGGTGTGGGCCCGCCGCACTGGTCGGCTCCCTGATCGGCAGGAGGTCGGGGGTCAGGCGTTGATGCCGACGGCGGAGACGTAGGCGTAGGCGTTGTAGTCGGAGTCGAGGTCGGAGATGACGTCGTCCCAGATCTCGTCGACGAGGCCGGCGTCGCGGGTGGCCCAGGCGTCGACGAGGTCGGTCCAGATGTAGCGGACGGTGACGGTACGGGTGGACAGGTCGCGCCGGTACTTCGCCTCCACCCGGGTCTGGTCGACGGGGTAGATCTCCATCCGGCGACCGCGGCCCTGGTTGTCGAGGTGCTTGACCAGCCAGCCGGAGCGGATCAGGTTCTCGCGGCGGCGGTGCCAGTACGCGGCGTCGATCCGCTCCCGGCTCGCCCGCGTCGGGGACACCTGGCCCTTCGACTTCATCCAGGAGCGGATCGTGCGGGGTGAGACGCCCTGGGTCTTCAGTTCGGCGCGGCCGGCGGGGCTGTCGAGGTAGCGCAGGCGGGCCGCCAGTCCGCGGCGGGTCGTGACGGGTGAGGCGATGCCGGAGGTGTGGACGATGGGGTTCAGTTCCAGGATCAGGGCCTCGCCGCCCTTCATCCCGTTCACGTCCGTCTTCTGCCACTGGCCCCAGCGGGACCACAGGTCCGGAGAGCCGGCCATCAGCGCTTGCCTCCGAGGATGTAGGTGTCCTTCTCCTTGACTTCGTTCAGGTTCCGGCCCTCCTGGAAGACCTCGCGCCAGTCGCCGGTGACGTGGAGTTCGTCGGTGCCGGAGATCTCCACGACCTGGAGTCCGGCCCTGCGGGCCTTGTGGGCCTTCATCCACAGGTTCGCGAACGCCTTCGAGCGGATGATGTGCATCCAGTCCGGCCGGCGGATCTCCCGGTTGGAGCTGGACTCCCCGATCGTGGAGACGAATTTGGAGTACATGGCCTTCACGTAGGTGATGGTGAGCTCGTCGCCCTCGGCCAGCGCGGTCTTGCGGACTTCCGCGAGCGCGCGGCGCATCTTCTCCAGGAGGGCTTCCGTGGCGCCGGAGACGAGGGAGCGGTGGATGACCGGGGGGTCCGCGAGGCCCTGGGAGGCGCAGTCGAGGAGGAGGCGGAGGGTGGATTCCGACACCCACAGTTCGCCCGGTTCCATGCGGTTGCCCAGGGGGTTGGGCAGGTCCGTGTGGTCCCAGTCGGCGGGGGTGATCAGGTGGACGCCAGCCTTCTTCGGGTCGTGGACGCCGCTGGTGTCCTCACGGAGCTGCCCGATCGGCAACCACGCCTTGAGCGCCGACAGGTAGGCCGCGTTCATGTCGAGGGCGGTCACCTCGAACTTCTCGCCCTTCCTCGCCGCCGCCACGAGGGCAGCGTTGCGCCACTTCGGGCGGCCTTCCCAGATCTCGTCCGCGCCCTTCTGCGACTTCTTCCTGAGGATGTCCTGCGTCGGCGGGAACTCCGAATGCTCGTAACGGCCACCCACCCGGGACGCCTTCAGCAACGCCATCACATCCGGGATCGCCCTCTTGATCAGTGCCGCCTGCGCGGCATCGACCTCACCCCCGCACTCGGCCAGGACGTCGTGGACACGGTCCGCGATCTGCTCGACGAGGGTGCCGGAGGCGTACGCGGGAGCCTTGTGTCCCGGTGCGGCGGGGGCTGCGGCCGCCGGGGCCGTCGGCGGTTCGGCGGATGACGGAACCGGTGGCAGCTCGACCGGGACATCAGGGACGTCAGAGGTCTCGACGGACGGGAGCGCGGCTGCGACGGCCGCGGCGCACTCCTCGGCACTCAGATGCTGCGGGAAGCCGTCGAGTTCGTGCGGGGCGGGCTGCCCGCACAGGACGCACAGCCCTGTCGACTCCTGCACGACGGTCTCGGCCGGGGACGGCGACACCGGCGTCGGCTCCTCGGCCTGAGCCGGAGGGTGCGTCCCGGCCGTCGGCCGGTCCAGGGCGGACGGGGCAGACGGGGCGGACGGGACGGACGGGGCGGACTGGTGTACGGGAGACACGGTCAGCGCGCCGGGCTGCAGGCTCTGGGCCGCGTCGTGCAGGACACCGACCGCGTGCGTCGGCCCGGCGAGCAGGTCAAGCACGGCCAGACCGTAGTGCGCGGCCAGCAGGTCGACGTCCTCAAGCGACCAGTGCGCGCTTCCGGACTGCTTGCGCGACACCTGGGCCTGCGACAGGCCGAGCCCGGCGGCCAGGTCGCCCTGCCGCTCCCCCGAGCGCGACATCAGCGCCGCTACCGTGAGTCTGAGGATCTCTTCCGTACCCAACACGCATGCCACTCTATCAATCTGCATACATAAAACGCATACCTGATGTGAAATCGACCCGTTCGGGCGCGCTCTGTCGGTCGTGTGGCGTCGGCGGGTGGAGAGGCGGAGAAGTTTCTTGTGCCCGGCGGTCCTCCTGCAGTGGGCTGTCGCCCATGACGAAGAGAAGTGTTGCGACAGTGACCGCGGCCCTCGCCGTGGCGGCCCTTGTGGCGTCGGGCGTGCCGGGGCAGGGTGCGATGGCCGTCGAGTCCGGTGCCGAGAGTTCCGCCTTGCTGCGCGGAGTGGACCTGGACACGGTGACCATCCCCGAGTTGCAGGTGCGCATGAAGAGCGGGTCCCTGACCTCGTCGGCGTTGACGCGGGCGTACCTCCGGCGGATCAAGGCTGTCGACCCGGAGATCAACGCGGTGCTTCGCATCAGCCCTACGGCCCTGAGCCAGGCGGCCGCCAGTGATGTCAGGCATCGTCTCGGGAAGGTGCGCGGCCCGCTCGACGGCATCCCCGTCCTGCTGAAGGACAACGTGAACACCCGCGACATGCCGACGACGGCCGGGTCGATGGCACTGGCCGGAAGTCCGCCGGCCACGGACGCGGAGCTCGTCGGACGGCTACGTGCGGCCGGGGCGGTGATCCTCGGCAAGACCAACATGTCGGAATGGGCCAACTTCCGTGCGGCGAGGCCGACATCGGGCTGGTCGGCGGTGGGCGGTCAGACGCACAACCCGTACGTCCTGGACCGCAACCCGTGCGGATCGTCCTCGGGTTCGGCGGCCGCCGTCGCCGCCTCTCTCGCACAGGTGGCGGTCGGCACCGAGACGGACGGCTCCATCGTGTGCCCGGCCGGGATGAACGGGGTCGTCGGCCACAAGCCCAGCCTCGGGGTGGTCAGCCAGTCCGGCGTCGTCCCCATCTCCGCCGAGCAGGACACGGCCGGCCCCATGGCGCGCAACGTCATCGACACCGCGCTCACCCTCTCGGCGCTCAGCGGTGACGACACAGCGGTGACGCGCCCTGGCGGTCTGCGCGGCAAGCGGATCGGGCTGTGGCGGCTCCCGTCGCTCGGCGCCGGCGTGGACGCCCTGATGACCCGCACCGCGGAGCGGCTGCGTGCCGCGGGTGCGCAGGTCGTCGAGGTCACACCGCCGTACCAGGACAGGCTCGCCGAGCTCGAGTTCCCGGCCCTGCTGAGCGAGTTCCACCGGGACATCGACACCTACCTCGCGTCCCGTAAGGGGCCTCGCGACCTTGCGGGGCTGATCGAGTTCAACCGCACGCACCCGGCCGAACGGACCTGCTTCGCCGGCCAGGAACTGTTCGAACAGGCCCTGGCCGCGCCGTCGACCACGGACCCGGGCTACCGGGCCATGCGCGCCGAGCTGAAGGACCTGTCCCGGCGGTCCATCGACGAGACCATGGCCGCGCACGACCTGGACGCCATCGCCTCCCCGGCGAACCCGCCCGCCTGGACGACCGACTGTGCACGGGGCGACAACGACGTGATCCCGTCGTCCACCCCGGCCGCCGTCGCCGGGTACCCCTCCCTGTCCGTACCCGCCGGCTTCGTCGGCGAGTTGCCGGTCGGTCTGCTCCTGATGGCCGGCGACCGGCAGGACACCGCGCTGCTGTCACTGGGGGCGGCGGTCGAGCAGCGACTCGACGCCTGGCGTGCACCGCGGTACCTGCCCTCGGCGTCCTCCGGCACCATCGGCCAGTCCTGTTGTGAAAGGGGTGGTCACAGCCACTCGTTGATGGCTGCGACGAGGACAGTGGCCTCGTAGCGGGCGGCGAGTCCGTCGTACCTCGTGGCCACGGCCCGGTGTTCCCTGAGGCGGTTCATGCCGCACTCGACCGCGTGCGCTCGCGGTGGTCGGCCTTGTCGAACTTCGGTGCCGACCGCCGCGGGAGCCGCGCCTGTGCAGCGGGCCCGAGGTGTATCACAAATCGATGGCCTGGCATGTGAGTGAGCGTCAGAATGGCCGCCCATGGAACGCATCGCGCTGACGACGCAGCGTCTGCTCCTGCGCCCGCATGATCCCGGCGACGAGGACGCGGCCTTCTACTTGCGCGAACTGGTGCCGCGTGGCCGGCGCGACGAGACGATGTACCACTTCGCGGTGGAGGACCGGGAAAGCGGAGTGCTGGTGGCATCCGTCAATGTGCACCGTCACACCGACGCATGGGGAATCGGGTACTGGACCGTGGCGGAGCACAGGGGCCGAGGCTTTGCGACGGAGGCGGTGCTCGCCCTGGCCGAATGGTCCTTCAAAGAACGAGGGGTCCAGCGCCTGGAGTGGAGAGCGGAGGCCGGGAACCAGGCTTCCTGGGCCGCGGCAGAGAAGGCCGGCTTCGTCAGGGAGGGCACCCTGCGCGCGGCGCAGACCAACGGGAACACCCTGAGGGACACCTGGATCGGCGCTCTCCTGCCCGCCGACCTCGGTCTGCCCTTCGCTCTCCCCTACTGCCCCGCGGCGAGCGACCTTTCTGGGTGACGCGCGGTGGTCACTGCCGTTGCCATGGGCGGAGCTTGTCCGGGTTGCGTACCGCCCAGATGTGGGTGATGCGGTCGTCGGTGGAGACCTCGAACGCGAAGACCGTCTCGATCCGGCCATCGGACTCCACCGCCAGGCCCGGCAGCCCGTTGACCGGGGTCTCCAGGATCGTGCGGGGCGGGGCGAGGCGGGCGATGGTCAGGTAGAGGCGGGCGATGCGTTCCGCGCCCACCAGCGGTTGCAGGTGGGCGACGGCGCGGCCGCCGCCGTCGGAGACCGCGGTCGCGGCCGGGTCGAGGAGGCCGATCAGGGCTTCGATGTCGAGTGCCTCCCAGGCTTCCTTGAATCGGCGCACGACGCCCGCCTGTCGGGTGGCCGTCGGGCCCGCTTCGGCCCGCATGGCGGCGACGCGGCGGCGGGCCGAGGAGGCCAGCTGGCGGCACGCCGCCGGGGTTCGGCCGACGATCTCGGCCACCTCGGCGAACGGGTAGCGGAAGACGTCGTGCAGTACGAACGCGACGCGTTCGGCCGGGGTCATCGCCTCGAACACGACCAGGAACGCCATCGTCACCGACTCGTCGAGGGTGATCCGGTCGGCCGGGTCCGCGCCTGCGCCGCCCGGAGCCCCGGCGGTCCACCCGTCCCTGCCGGGCAGCGGCTCCGGGATCCACTCTCCGACGTACGTCTCCCTGCGCGTGCGCGCCGAGCCCAGCACGTTCAGGCAGATGCGTCCGGCCACCTTCGTCAGCCAGGCGCCCGGCGACTCGACGGCCTCCTGCTCCGCGCGCGACATCGCGTACCAGCGGGTGTACGTCTCCTGGACCGCGTCCTCCGCGTCGGCCAGCGAGCCCAGCAGCCGGTAGGCGAGATTCAGCAGCTGCCGGCGCTCGCTCATGATCGCGTTCAGGCCCGCATCCTGCCGCTCGTCCGCCTGCTCGTGTTTCCGTCGTGGCTCGGGGGTCATTCGCTCTCCGGCTCCTCGTTCCGTTCCCTCTCCATGACGACAGAACAGAGCGGCGGAATGTGAGGTCCGCCGCTCGCCTCACATTCGGCGGGGCTGCGTTGTCGGAGTCGTGCACACCGAGAACGCCCTTCACAGGACAGGACTCCGACCATGAACGACTTCCAGTCGATCGCCGACCGCGTCGAGATCGAGGCGCTGCGCGGCGAGTTCACCGATGCCGCGATGATGCGCGACCGTTCCCGTCTTGCCGCGCTGTTCACGCCCGATGCCGTTCTGCGCATGCCCGACGTCCCCGTCGAGTTCGTCGGCCGGGAGGAGATCAGGGCCGGAGGCGAACGCCTGCAGGAGCAGTGGGACTTCTTCGTGCAGAACAGCCACCCGGGCACCATCCGGATCGACGGCGACACCGCCACCGGCCGTACCTACATGCAGGAGGTCGCGCGGCTGCTCGACGGCCGGTCGGGCATGAACTTCGCCGTCTACCACGACACCTACCGGCGTACCGAGGAGGGTTGGCGGTTCTCCGAGCGGGTCTACGAGGTCCGGTACGTCGACACCACCCCGCTGGCCGGTTCCGCGCCGTCCGACTCCGGTGAGGCCGAGACGGCGGAGACGCGGGCGGGCCATGCCTTCAGCGCTCCGGCGTCCGCCGAGAGCCTTGACCGTACGATCGCGGCGCTGCGTGCCAACGGCTTCACCGCCGAGCTCCTCGACGACGCCGACGCCGCCCGCGCCCGCGTCAAGGACCTGATCCCGGAGGGTTCGGGCGTCTTCACCGGGGCCAGCGAGACGCTTCGGCTCTCCGGCATCGAGAAGGACATCGAGGCGGGCGACCGCTACGAGGCCGTCCGGCCGCGCGTCCTGACGATGGACCGCGCCACCGAGTCCGACGAGATCCGACGGCTTGCGGCCACCCCCGACGTCTTCGTCGCCAGCGTCAACGCCGTCACCGAGACCGGCACGCTCGTCATCGCCTCCGGCAGCGGCAGCCAGCTCCCCGCCTCCGCCGGCGGCGCCGCGCGGGCCATCTGGGTCGTCGGGGCGCAGAAGGTGGTGCCCGACCTGGACACCGCGCTGCGCCGCGTCCAGGAGCACGCCCTCGTGCTGGAGAGCGAGCGCGCTCTGGCGGCCTACGGGCGGCCGAGCGCGGTCAACCGTCTCCTCGTTCTCAACGCCGAGCCGCAGCCCGGACGCGGCACCGTCCTGCTGCTGCGCGAGGCCATCGGGTTCTGACGTCCCGCTCCCGGGTCGGCCGCCTGCCGACCCGGGCCCCTACGGGCGGCCTGTCACTCCTCCGTCCGGTCGAAGCGCAGGCCCGACTGGGCCTCGCCTCGGCCGGGGCGGGCGCGGCGTGCCGTCCACAGGACGCTTCGGCCGTCACGGGTGCGGGCGTACTGGTGGGAGCGGGTGAGCGTCACGCCCTCGCGCGGCACCTCCTCGGCGAACAGGTCGTAGGCGTTCGGCAGGCCGGGGGCGAGCAGTCGGCCCTGCGGGCGCAGCGGCTCGCCGTCGGGGCCGTCGAGACGGCCCAGACGGAAGACGTACGCGCCGGGGCGTGGTTCCAGGGGGAGCAGGGGGAACCAGTGGTCCGGTACGTCGCTCATCAGCCGGTACGCGACGGTTCCGCCCGGCACCGCCGGGGCCGGGCGCGGTGTCGGAGTCGTACGGCTGCGGTCGAGGGAACCTCCTTCGGGCGTCGGTACGCGGCGCTCCACCGCCCACGCCTGGTTGGCGCCCTCGTCGCGGGCGAGGAGCACCTCCTCCACCGGCTCGGATTCCAGGCCGCCGACCAGGACCGGTGGCACGAACAGGCCGGTGCGCCGGCCCCCGTCCTCGGCGCTCAGCCGGTGGACCGACCAGTTGGCGTCCCCCGTGCCCGTGCCGGGCAGCGGCAGCAGCGTGGGGCCGCCCAGCTCCGAGCTGAACGTGTCGCCGACGACCACGGAGGTGAGCGTCGTGAGGCTGCCGACGGGGACGTCGAGCGGCACCAGGTACCAGTCGTTGCCGTACACCGTGGCGAACTCCGCCACGAGCATGCGCGCCAGGTCCGACGGCGCCGCCTCCACTCCCCCGAGGTCGACCCGGGCGTCCTCGAACTCCCAGAACCGGCGGGCCGGCATGCCCGGGAAGCGCACCGGCGCCGGGAAGGTGGTGCTCAGCAGTTCCTCACGGGCCGCCGGCGACTCCAGGCCGGTGTCGCCGGCCGCCGTGAAGTCGGTCCAGTCCAGGGTGCCGCCCTGGTAGGCGGGGGCGGTCAGCGTCGTCTCCGTACCGCCTTCGGACAGGCCGACCGAGAAGCGGTGCTCCAGGCGCCGCGCGTCCCACGCCGGTTCCCCCTCGGCCGCGGTGAGGTGCCGTGCGTCGTACCAGTCGAGCCAGGAGCGGAAGACGTCGTACCCGGCCGGGGGCAGGCCCCAGCCGGGCTCCTCCGGGGTCGGCGGCGACGCGTGGAGGGAGAACGCCAGCGCGTGGCCGTCCGGGACCCGGCCGCGGAGCACCGACAGGAAGCGGGTGGTGGCCGCGTCCACCGCGCCCTCCTCGCCGGTCAGGCCGAGGGGGAAGTCGTCCAGGAGCATGCCGACGGCCTCCGCGAGCGGTTCCGCCGGAAGACCCGCCGCGCGCAGCAGCCGGAGCAGGTGCTGTCCGGCCTCGGCGCCCGACCGCAGATCCGCCGACGTGGCGCGCGGGCCTGCGGGCTCCGCCTCCACCAGCGCCTCCAGCGGGGTCCCGCCGTCGTAGTCGGTGCCGGCGCCCGCCGCCGGGCCGGGCCGGAAGCGGGTGACGCGGTCGGCGTGGCCGCGCACCCGCACCCACACGGGCGTGCCTGCGTCGTCGCCGAGGAACTCGCCCAGCTGCCACTGCCGGGCCAGCATCCAGGCGGGGTCGTGCACCTGGCCCTCCAGGGAGGGCCGCAGGTCTCCGGTGCGGGCGCGGGGTTCGAGCCGGGTCCAGGTCGTGATCGAAGTCATGGCGCCTACCTCGGGAGGCCGCGGGTGAAATCGGTGGCGACCGCGTCCTCGACCTTGGTGTTCATGGCGAGGAGAGCGGCGGGGGCGAGCTGGCCGATGTCGGCGACGGCCGTGGGACTGTCCGGGTGCAGGGCCTCGTAGTCCACGGCCCGCAGCCGTGCCAGGTCGAGGGCCGACTCGACGGTGGCGCCGAGGAGCTCCGGCGTCCACTGGGGGGACGCGTCCGGCGGTACGGCGAGCAGCACCGTCTGCGGCGGTGCGGCGTCCGGGGCGTCGATGTGCACGGCGACGCCCGTGGTCTGCCGCTCGCGCGGCACGACCTCCGTCCACTCGTCGACGATCAGGCCACGCAGCCGCCCGGACAGGACGTCCGCCGGGTCGACCGGGTCGCCGTCCGGCGTGTGCAGGACGAGGGACAGGCGCGGGCCCGGGGACTCCCCCGTCGCCGACGGCAGCGCCGCCCAGCGCTCGGCGCGCTCCGGGTCCTCGGAGGCGGTGTACGGGGACTGGGCGACGACGGCCGTCAGCGCGTCGCCGCACTCCAGCGCCTCCGCGTAGCCGAGCGACGTGACGAGCCGCTCGACGCCGCGCCGGACCCGGCCGAGCCGGGTGAGCCAGCCCGCCGGGGCGTGCGGGTCGCCGGCGAGCAGGGTGTCGGCGTGCGCCAGGGACTCGGTGAGCGGACCCGGCGGCGGGGCCGCGAAGCCCGGCAGCACGACGAGCTCGGTGCCGAGGAGAGCCGTGAGCACCTCGCGCGCCCAGGCGCCCGGCGGCAGCGTGTTCTCGGCGCGGGCCCTGTCGAGTGCGGTCGACAGGGCGAGCCTGCGGGCGAGTTCGGGGGCGACCACGGCCGCGAGGTTTCCGAGGGTCGCCGTGTGCGCCGCGAGCTCGTCGGGCGTGGCGCCGGGGCGCGGCGGCAGCGGCGGGGCCGCCGCCGGGACGCCCACGAGGTTGGCCGTCAGGAGGCCCCGGTGCAGGCGTGCGGCGTCGGCCGTCGCGGCGAGGTCGGTGACGGCGCGCCGTACGACGCCGCGGACGGCGACCGCACGCGGCTCCAGGGACGGATCGTCCGGCGCCGACCCTGCCCCCTCGGGCGCCGCCTCCGGCAGTGCCAGGTCGGCCGGGCGCAACGGGCGTGCGGCCCGCAGCAGTTCCCGCGCGGCCCGGACGGTCTCCAGGAGCGGTCCGAGGCCCTCGTCGTCCGCGGGCACGGCCACAGGGCGGGCCGCCGCCGGCTCGCTTCCGGCGAGCAGCCGGTCGGCGTGCAGCAGCAGATGCCGCTCCAGGTCGGAGCCGGGCAGCGCCTCCGGGTCGAGGCCGAGCGCCAGCCAGTCCAGCGGCGACAGGGCGATCCCCGCGAGCGGGAGGGTACGGGTGCCGCCGTCGGCCAGTCGGACGGCGTACGTGACGGTGTCGGGCGCCGGGAGGAGCCTGGTGAGCCACGCGTCGAGGGCGGGCTCGGCAAGAGCGCGGGTCTGCGTGAAGGGGTCGCTTCCCCAGCCGCCGCCGTGGGTGGGCGGGGTGTCGGTGCCTGATCCGCCCCCGGATCCGCCCCCGGTGCCGGAACCGGAGCCTGAACCCGATCCCGTACCCGTACCCGATCCGGAACCCGCGCCCGTGCCGTCCTCCGGGAGGTCGCCGCTTCCGGGCGGGCCGCCGGGGCCGTCGTCCGGCAGGGTGCCGTCGCCGCTGCCGTCGTCCGTCGGCGGCAGGACGACGATCGGCGGTGTGTCCCCCGCGCCGCCGCCCGGGGCGGCGGCCGTGAGTGCGGCCCTTCCCACGTCCTCGGTGCCCGTGAGGGAAGGCGCCGTCGTGGTCGTGCCCGACGGCTCCGGCAGCAGGACGATCACCCGGTGGGTGATCGCGTCACCCGTGCGCGGGGTGCGCAGCGACTCCAGTTCCGGCGGCGGGGCCTCGCCGTTGCCCATCGCGTCCAGCGTCGCGCCGGCCCGCAGGGGGTTGCCCTGGACGGCCTGGTGGACGCCCTCGACGAGCAGCGCGTCGGCGACCGCGTCCGCCGCGTCGTCGAGCTCGTCCAGGACGGTCTTCAGCGCGGCGAGTTCCTCGGCCGCCGTGGCCGGGACGCCGACGTCCCGGACCAGGTCGAGCCTGCCGGCGGCGCGGCGGCGGTGGAGCCGCAGGCCGTCGACGACGTCGTGCGCGGCGATCGTCTCGCTGACCGTGCCGTCGTGGTCGACGTGGGTCGCGGTGGTCGGGGCGAGTTCCCGGAAGCGGTCCGTCCAGGACGCGAGGGTCCGGATGGGGTGGTCCTGGAGCGCCCGCTCGAAGCGGTAGCCGAGGAGCGCGCCGAGCGGCTGGCCCTGCCGCACGCCGTCGAGGATCCAGGACGCGGTCCGGGCGCGCCGGGACGGCAGGTCGATCGCGGTCGGCGCGTCGGGCAGGTCGCCGTGCGCGCGCTGAGCGGCGCGCAGCACGGCTGCCGTGGTGGCCTGGGCGAGCGAGGGCGCGTGGATCGGTCCGGCCGTGTCGGTGGCCTCGAACAGCTTCCAGGGCGTGACCGTGCCGGGGGCGGCCAGCGGGTCCGTGCGCTCGCCCTCGGGGCGCCGCTCCACGGGTACCTGGGGCGGCTGGGCCGCGCGGGGCACGACGTCGAGCAGCCAGCCGTAGCCGCCGAGGTGGCAGCCGTACCGGTACGAGGATCCCGGCCGGCGCAGCCACGCGAGCCGCTTGGTGGCCAGCGAGGTGATCCACGCGTCCAGGCGGTGCGAGGTCGTGTCGAGGTTCTGCGCGAGGAGCCGTTCGAGCTCCTCGCTCGGCAGCGGCGCCAGGGCCTTCAGCGCGGACATCGTCTCGTGCAGGGGCTTGAGCTCGGTGCGGGACCTGGCCTCGGGGCTCCACACGTAGTAGTCGACCGTGGACGGGCCGGGCAGGCCGCCCGGCACGACACCCGACTCCGCGCGCTTCCAGAGGGTCCGTGTGGGAACGGCCTTGTCGACGTCGACCAGTTCGGGTTCGTTCCGCTCGGCCCGGCCGGTGCCGAGGACGTAGTCGACGGCGCGCGCGTACTCGGCGAGCAGCGAGTGCCGGGCGAGCCGGTAGAGCAGCGGGGTCGACAGGGCCTGGGCCGCGGTGTCTCCGCCGGCCGCGCCGAGGTCGTGCCACCAGCGCGGCCAGGGCATGTTGCCGCGCTCGGTCCTCGGCGGGACCAGGGCCCACTCCGGCGGGTCCATCGGCTCGGCGAGGGCGGTCAGGTACTCGGCGGGCGTGCCGCCGGGTGTGCCGGCCGGGGCGTCGGTCCACGGGTGGTCCAGCGACCAGGCCTTGTCCGCGTAGACCAGGCGCCCGGGACCGTACTGCCAGGCGGGCAGTCCGAGGCGGGCCGTGAGGTCGCGCACGAGGCCCGCGAGGCCCGTGCGCCACTCGTCGCTCAGGCCGAGCGGGCCGTAGCGCCACAGCGCGGCCACGTACTCGGTGCCCACGGCGCTGCGCGCGTGGAGGCGTCGGGCGGTCGGGGCCATGCCGAGGATCTCGGCGATGGTGCTCTGCCCGGCCGCGCCCCGGGTGATGCGGGGTACGGCGTTCCGGTCGGCGGCCGACGGCGCCCAGATCCGGTCGCGCAGGGTCCGCAGGAAGCCGGGGATCGCCGGGTCGAGGCGCAGTTCGCCGAGACCGGTGCCCTCCACGTCCTTCCAGCGGTCCAGCGGCAGCACCGGGAGGATCCCGTACGGCTGGCTCCCGATCCGCAGCGCGGGCAGCGGGCCGCCGGGCCGCAGGTAGCGGCGGGCGTGGTCGCGGGCGCCGAGCACCTGCGTCTCGGAGAACCGGTCCTCGGCGAACTGGCGCATGTAGTAGCCCCAGGTCGCCTCCCACAGGACGGTCGCCATGTCCCGGGCCGCCGCCTGGTCGCGGCGTCGCGCGTCACGGGCGCGTGCCAGGGGCGCGGGGCCACCGGTCTGGCCGGCGAGCGGCAGCCCGAACGCCTTGGCGAGGACGGAGGCGTTGGTGTCGACGTCGTTCGGCGCGCTGTCGAAGTGCCGGACCTGGTAGGCCTCGCGGTTCGCCGGGTCGCGACGGCTGTAACGGGAGGTGGTGGCGGCGGTGTTGTTGGACGGCGCGCCCGGCGGCACGTAGCCCAGACCGCGCGTGTAGTACTGCGCCTCGATCAGCGCCTGCAGTTCGGCGGTCGCGACGGTCGGCTCGTCCTCGACCACGCCGTACGCGAAGAGGGAGGAGTAGCCCGAGCCGCGCGGGAGGCGGACCGCCATCCCGATCGCCTCGGCGGCCGCGAAGTCGACCAGCCAGGCGGTGGCCGCGTCGGTCGGCGGGGCGGCCGGATCGAGGTCCTCCAGGTCCGCGGTGGGCGCGGGGCCGACCGGCAGGGGGCCGCCCGCCGCGCCGCCGACCTTCGCGGAGATCCGGGTGACGGGGGGCGCGGCCGGGTCCACGGGGTGGCCGACGACGTACCAGCGGGTGGGCAGGGCGCGGGCGACGGGTCGCCTGGTCCAGCCCGCCGTACGGTGCTCGGCGGGAACGGGGAAGCGCGGCTCGCCGTCCGCACCGCCCATGCCGGGCTGGTCCGTCGGGTTGACGGGCTCCATGACGCGGGCGATCCACGCGGCCCGCTCGTCACCGAACCGGTCGGCGACCTCGCCCCAGGCCGCCCGCTCGGCGGTCTCGTCGCCGCGCGCGGCCCAGATGCCACGCCAGTACCGGCGCCCGTACTCCTCCTCGTCGGCGGTCAGCAGCGCCTCATGGGTGTCGATGTGGATCTCGTCCGGGTAGACGCGCACGAGCAACTCGGAGGCGGTGAAGCGGGTTTCGAGCCGGACGGGGAGCATCACCACGGGCAGCGTGGTGGGCAGGGTCCAGGCGGGAGGTGGTGACGTGGTCATCGGCGTCCGTGTCCGTCCAGGTGATGGCGTACGAGGGGGTGCGGCGGGGCCGCGAAGAGGGAGGGGGCCGGCTGCGTCGGCGGCACGAGGGCGCGCCCGCGGGCTCCTGGGCCGGCAGCCGGGCCGCGTCGGCAGGATCCCGGCAGCCGCCGGGCAGCCCGCGGCGTTCCGAGGCCGCGCCCGGAGACGCCGGGGCCGGCGGCCGGACCGCAGCGGCTATGCCGCGGCCCGGTCGCGCACGGCGTCACGAGGCCGTGCCCGGAGCCGCCGGGTACGCAACCGGCACCTCGTACGCCTCCGGCGGGATCGTCGGGAGCTCCGACAGGTTGTCCGACGGATCGTCGTCGGCCACCGTGCGCAGGTGGCGCTCCCCGTCGGTGCCCGCCGCCGCCACCACGGCCGCACGCACGCCCGGGGTCTGCTCCACGTACAGCGCCTGGCGGGCGTCGAGCGCCTCCAGCGCCTCCGTCAGGGACATGCGCCACCAGCGGCCGCCCGGGTGTCGGCCGGCGATCTCGCGGACGAAGACCCGGTCGCTGCCGGGCACCCGCTTGCGGACGTGGGTGACCCGCAGGCCCGGCCCGTGCAGCGGGAGCAGCGCGGAGGCGTGGTGGGCCACCCGTACCGGTCGCTGGAGCGTGATGTGTGCCAGGGAGGCGGCGTTGCGGCCGAAGGACAGCGACGGCGCGCCCGGGCCGGGGTGCAGGGGACGCGGGTCGGCGCCGAACGCCGGTACCGCGCCGAGGTACGTCATCGCGGCCAGCTCATCCGCGCTGCGGACCGTCGCCGCCCAGTCGACGTCCCTCCAGGTGAAGGGTCTCGGCCCGTACACCGGGTTCTTCGGGGGTTCGTCCAGGCCGAAGGCGGGCGCGGTGGGGTGCTCCTCGAAGACGAAGAACCAGCCGGGGTCGGTGTCCGAGCCCAGCGCCTCCGCCACGGTGAACGGGAAGCCGACGAACAGCACGTCGGCTCCGATCTCCCCGGAGAACACCAGCTCGACCCGCTGCTCGCCCAGACGGCGCGGGCCCCCGGGCACGGTCGGGGCCAGCGCGCGCCGGGCGTGCAGCCCGAGCGACGGGAAGCGCCGCACGACCTCGCCGCGGACGAGCAGGACCACCGCGTCCTCGCCGCCCGCCGGTTTGCGGGTGTGGTCGCCGAGTCCGGTCATGCGGCCCCAGTCGCGCATCGGCGGCACGTCGGGCTGCTCCCGGCCCGGTTCGACGGTGCCGCGCGCGTCCCAGAAGTACCGGAAGGCGGTCGCCCGCCGGTCCGTGGGGAACTCGCGCCACAGCAGCTCGCGGCCGAGCTCGTGGTTGGCGCCGGCGAGGAACGACTCGACGAACCGGCTGTTGGCGCGCAGCAGGGTCACCGTGTCCGGTGGGACGTTCTGCACGCCGGGCAGCAGGTGGTCGCTGCCCAGTTCGGTGAGGAGTTCGGCCATCGGCTGGGCGAAGGAGGGCGGCGCGAGCAGCGGTCCCAGCGGGTCCGGGAGCCCGGAGGCCGCGAGGTCCGCGCCGTCGATGCGCGCGGCCACCCGGGCGGTGACGGCCTTCTCCGGTGCGGTCGCGGCCCGTACCGCACCGGCCAGCGGGCGCAGCGCCACGGCGGGTTCGGTCTGCTGGACCGCGCGGCCGTGCGCGGCCATCAGCGCCTTCTGGTGCGTCTGCGCGGCGGTCCGGAAGTCCGAGGTGATGGTGCGGCGGCGTTCGGCGACCGTGCCGGGCAGGTCGGCGAGCGCGACGCCCGCGCCCTGGTTGGTCCAGCCGTACCAGGCGCCCGCGTCGGCCGTGATCGGGTCGGACCAGGCGCGCGGCGCGCCGGATCCGCCGTCGACGTCCCAACCGATCCGGTACGAGGCCGAGTTGGCGGTCGGTCCGTCCTCCAGGACGAGGACGACGAGGTCCGGCTTCTCGGTGCCGCTGAAGTCGGCGACCGTGATCCCCGCGCCCGCGGCCCTGGGAACCGTGCCGGGCACCGGGACGACGGGACCCCAGGCGGAGATCCGTCCCCGTGCGTTGATGTTCCAGCCGACGCGGTACGAGGTCGTGGCACCGGCGGCGGTCTGCTCCGTGAGCATGACGATCAGCTCGGGACGCAGGTCGTGGTTGAGGTCGGCGACGGCGACGCCCAGGCCGGTGACGGCGGGCGCGTAGTCGTCCGGCCGGCCCGGCCAGGGCAGTTCGACCGAGTCCGACCAGCCGCCGCGTGCGACACCGTTCTCCGGGGAGATGTTCCAGCCGATCCGCATGAAGAGCCGCTTGTTGCCCTTCAGACCGCCCAGGTAGACGACGATCATCTCCTGGTTGCCGTCGCCGTCGAGGTCGGCGAGGGTCGCGCTGCCCGCCTGCACGTACGCACCCTCGGTCAGTCCGCCGGAGGAGGTGGTCGGTGTCGACATGGGGGTCGGCATGGCCACCGGCCCCACCCACCAGGAGGGGTTGGCCTCGCCGTCGAGGTCCCGGGCGATCATGTAGCGGCCGAAGTTCCCGACGTGGCCGTTGTTGTTGTACTCCTCGATCCAGAAGAGCAGCGCGTCCGGGCGGCCCGAGTCGTCCAGGTCGGCGGTGGCGATGCCGAAGCCCTGGGTGTCCTCGGCGGACATCCGCTCCCCGATGGCGGGCTTGAGCTGCCAGCCGCCGCGCACCGAGCCGTCGAAGTCCGTGGCCCGGCCGAGACGCAGGTACGGGATGTTGATCCCGGCCGGGGCGTCCACGTGGCCGACGAGGAGGTGGGACAGGAAGCCCAGGCGCGGACGCCAGCGGATGTGGGCGGGCGGTGCGGCCGCCGGGTTTCCCTTGCCGCCGAACTCGGGCCGCCCGAGCGGGTGCCAGACGTTGTCCCCGGCGCGGTCGACGACGATCAGCTGCCCGTCCGCGACGACGTGGACGAGGGAGCCGTACGTGGCGCCCTGGATGCCCTGGTCGGATCCGGAGGGGACGCGGTCACCACCCGGCAGGGTGCCGGTGGGGGGAAACACGAACACCGAGGACGTGGTGGAGGAGATGACGGCGTTGCCGTCGTGGCCGAGCCCCATCAACCGGGACAGCGGCGGCATGCCACCCACCGGCATCCACAGCACGTGCGGGCCGAACCACCAGCTCAGGTACAGCACGCCGTCGTTGCCGACGCCGTAGTAGCGGCCGTCCTGGGCGCGCACGGGGACGCCCCGGTCGGCGCCGAAGCCGTGCGCCGTGGGCTGCGCGCCGGTGAGGTCCTCATGGACCCAGTCGGTGCCGTTGTGGGTGAGCCGGAGCAGGCTGCCGGCCCGGTTGACGAGGAGCAGTTCCCACGGGTCCTGCGAGCGGACGCCCGTGATCCAGAAGCCGCCGGGCATGCCGATCCGGTTCCAGCCCCAGGATTCCTCGCGGCCGTGCAGCTCCCACAGGTAGCCGTAGTCGTCCACGACGTACGCTCCCTGGTGGAGGTAGGTCGTGGAGCCGAGCCCGTCGGGGCGCCGGTAGCGGACGGCGGTGGTGAGCCGGCCCTCGCCGATCTCCAGCGGACGGGTGTAGCCGGAGCTCTCGTACGGCCATCCGTGGTCCAGCCACACCCACTGCTCGCCGTCCCAGCGCAGCTGGAACAGGTGCCTGTTGGCGCCGATCACGAAGACGTGCAGGTCACGGACGGCCGAGGGCGGGGAGGCGCAGGTGGTGCCGGGCGGGAAGCCGTGGTCGACCCAGCCGGGCACGTTCTGCTGGGTGACCCGGGACATGAGCCGGCCGTCGTCCGTGACGACGAACACCCGGTTCGGCATCGCCGCGCCCACCCAGCGGACGGCGGGCACGGCGGGTGCCACGTCCTCCCTGGGCTCGGTCGGGTCCTGCTCCCACCAGCGGGTGGTCAGCCGGTCGGCCTTCAGCTGCTCGAAGGTCTCGGTGCCGGCGAGGTTGTCGACACCGGTCAGTCCGGGAGGTGTCGGCAGCGGTGGTACGGCCGCCTCGGTGCGGTCGGCGAGGGAGGCCGCGAGACCGGTCGCGGCCGTGTCGCCCGACGCCGGAGCGGCCCCGGAGGCCGCGGCCCTGCGCGCGACCGGACCACCGGGCCGGAGGAGCCGCCGGAACGCCGGGTCCATCGCCGCTCCGGCCTCCTTGTTGCGGCCCAGCTCGTCGGCCGCGGTCCCGTCGCCGTAGTCGACGGCGTCACGGACGGCGGAGGTCATCTGGAGCATCCGCGCGTCGAGGCGTTCGTCGGCGGCGCCGGATGCGGCGCCGGGCAGGCGCCGGTGCAGGCTGTCGGCGACCGTACGGGCCAACTGGCCCTGTCGCAGCACCTCGTTGGCGCGCCGCAGCTCCGCCGCCTGGTCCCAGGCGGCGGCCACCAGGTCCTCCTGGTTGCGGCGCACGACCTCGGCGCCGAGGGCCGCGGCCACGCGGTGGCGGGGGTCGAGGTTCAGTTCGCGCAGCCACGTGGGGCCCGCCTGCGGGGACGGCAGCCGTCCGCCGGTGCCGGCCTGCGCGGAGCCGTAGACGGGCGCGGTCAGTTCGGTGTTGAGCGGGCCCTGGTCGAGCGCCGCCTTGTAGGCCGTACGGAACGCGGCGGCGGTCTCCGGGTGCCACGGGCGCGGCTCCGTGCCCGCCGAGCGCAGCGCGCCCTCCAGGTCGAGGAGCCGCCCCGGGTGTCCGGCGGGCAGCTCGGGCAGTCCGCCGCCCGCGGCACCCACGTCCATCGGGCGGGTGCCGACGTCGCCGGGCAGGGCGCGCGGTGTCAGGCCGCGGACGAGGGATTCGAAGTCGCCGTCGAGGCCGGTGCCGAACCGCCAGTGGTGGTAGACGGGCAGGACCCAGTCGGTCACCTCGGGCCGCTCGCCGGGGGCCGGCCACGCCGGACGCAGCTCGCCGTCGGGCACGGGCAGTCCGAGCCCGGCGAGCCGGCCCGCGTCGAAGGCGGGGACCACGGCGGCGACGTAGCGGGTGCGGGGCCGCAGCCGGCGCGGGGAGAGCAACCGGGACAGTGTGCGGTCCGGCTCCTCGGCCAGGATCCGGTCCACCTCGGCCTCGCCGGCGCCTTCGTCCGTGGCCACCTGGGCGTGCGCCCACGCCCAGGACTCGGCGAGGACGGGCAGCTCGGTGCGGGGGCAGCGCAGCCGGGGCAGGCCGCCGTCGGACGGCAGCAGTTCGGCGTGCCGCTCCTCGACCACGACGAGCACCAGCCACGGGCGCAGCCGGCCGATCTCGGTGGCGGCGGCCGGGGTGAACATCCACGGCAGGTCCGGGCGGTCGAACTCGATCGCCGGGAACAGGTGCGGCTCCGCGTCGGCCGTGTCGGCCGCCGGGAAAACCCTCAGGACCTGGCCGGCGTCGATCCCGGTCACGTCCCCGGGCCCGAGCAGCCTCGCCGGCACGGCGACGGCGTCGCGCCCGGTCAGCCGGGGCCGCAGCGTCACGTTCGTACGGGAGGTCATGGGCCCGGTGAGGGGGTCGACGGCTCCGCCGGCGGCGGCGAGGCCCTCACGGACCCAGGACAGGAAGGTCAGGCCGCTCAACGGGTCCCTCCGGGAGTGATGGGGATGGTCGGGCACAGAGGGGTACGGGGGAAGGCTCGGGCGGCGCCCGGAGGTCGTCCGGGCGCCGGGGTGCGGGAGGTCACCGTGCGCCTCCCACAGGAGTGAGGCGCAGGCCCGGTGCCGTCTGCGCGCGGCGCTGTTCGGCGGCTTCCGTCCAGGTCGTGCCGGTCGGCGCGGTGGCCCGGCGCAGGCCCGCCGTCGTCTCGTGTCCGGCGCCGGACACGGTCCAGCGGGTGTCGCGGACGCCGAGGTCGCGGGGGGCGGCGGTGAACCGCTGCCGGCCGGTGCGGCGGGTGGCCGCGCGGGCGGCGGGTCCGGCGGCGGTGCGCAGGCCCGCCGTGGCGAAGGCGGCCGGGGTTCCGGCGTCGCCCTCGACGCGGTGGGGGCCGTCCTGGAGGACCTCTTCGTAGTCGACGGTGGACGCGAACACTCCGGCCCGCTCCCGCGCCCGGCCCGTCGCGCCCTCGGCGCTCGCGCCTGCCGTGAGCAGTTCGAACGAGGGCGCGGACAGCTTCTGGTCGTCCGTCAGGTCGAGGAACTGGGCGGGCGCGAAGTACTCGCGCGTCTCCTTGAGCGGCACCGTCACCGGCGCGGTCGCCGGGGTGCCGGTGTCGTCGACCGTGAGCTCCCGCTCCAGGTCGAGGCGCGGGTCACCCGCAACGGGCGAGGTGCCGTACCGGGTGAGGGTGATGCCGAGCGGTGCGACGCGCTGGGTGAAGGAGAGTCCGCCGAGCGGGTGGACGACGAGCCGGCCGTCGGCGTCCGGGAGTTCCCGGAGCGTGACGACGGTGCGGCCCGCGCCGGTGAGCTGCGCGGTCCAGTTGCGCGGGTCGGCGAGGGCCTCCTCGACCTTGGCCGCGACGTCGACGGGCTGCGGCAGGGCTGCGGGCGCGGCCCGCTCTCCGAAGGTGCGGTCGAAGCTGATCTCGGCGCTGAGGAAGAGGATCTCGAAGCGTGCGCGGCCGCGTACGTGCCACGGTTCGGGGCCGGACAGGGCGAGTTCCACCGCGACGCCCATGAGCGTGCGGCTGCCCCGCTTGAGGGTCACGTGGCCGACGATGTCGACCTCGAAGCCGAAGGGCTCGAAGCGGACCAGTGCGTCGAAGGCGAGGAGTCCCTCCACGCTGAAGCCGAGCGCCGCGGCGTACAGCTCCAGGCGCGCACCGAACTGCACGGTGTTGGCGGTGAGGGCGAAGTACGCCTCGAGGCGCACCCGCGGGTTGTCGCCCTGGAGCAGCGACAGGTTGAGCCGGCGCAGTTCGGGGAAGCCCTCGGGGCGCTGGAAGCGGGGGTGGAAGCCGCCCGCCGAGAGCGCGAACGTCGGCCGGCCCTTCCACCGGGCGCGCATCGCCATGTCGCCGGTCAGCGTGAAGGCCGCGATCCGGGAGTCGTAGAGGGTCGCGTCGACCGAGGCCTCGCCGCGCTCGAAGTCGACGACGCCGAGGACGTCCATGTTGACGACGACGGCGGCGGCCTCCTCGGTGGGCAGCGCCATCCGCAGTCGGCCCAGGAGCACGAGCCGTACGGGCGTGGGCAGTTCGAGGAGGAGGGCCAGGTCGAGGGTGAGGAGGGTGGGTGTGCCCCAGCCGATCCGGGCCATCGGTCCGACGACGTGCCGTCCGGGTGTGGGTGGGAAGACGGCGCCGAGGGTGGCGACGATCTCGGGGGCACGGGACAGCGGGTCACGCGGGAAGAGCACCGAGTCGAGGGCCTTGCTGCGGATCCCGGCGCGCAGGGTGTCGACGGACACCGAGCGGTTGACGCCGATGAGTCCGCCGACTCCGGACAGGGTGAAGCCGAAGCCGAGCTGGATCGGGGTGAATTCGGCCGAGACGAGGATGAGGAGGGAGAAGCCCTCGCTGCCGTCGGGCATCCGGGTGGTGAGCAGGCCGACGGCCTTGAGGGCGATGCTCTCCAGCTGGAGGGCGAGCACGCCCGCGTACTCGCCCTTGTCCTTGTCGAAGAAGAGGTAGCCGCCGCCGGTGACCGGTCCGGCGGAGACTTCGAGGGCGGCGCCCTTCGGCGGGGCGAACGCGGCGCCGAGGCCGACCGGTCCGAGGTTGCCGTCGGAGGTGCCGAGCCCGGCTTCCAGGCCCATGCGTTCGACGGTGGCCTTGACGGGGCCGAGGTCGAGCCGGGCGGTGGCGGAGACCGAGGCGCCGAGCTCGCCCTGGGTGGCGTCCGCGCCGAGACCGAGGTGGATGGCCTGGAGTTCGATGGGGCCGAGGCGGGCGTTGACCGGGAGGGTGGCGTCGAGCCCGGCGGAGCCGGTGAAGCTCAGGCCCTTGCGGCGCGACCACTGGAGGCCGAGGGCGAACTCGGTGCGCAGGCCCTCGGGGGGCAGGACGGTGGCGAGGAAGCCGTCGCCGTCGCCGCCGGTGACGATGACGGCGGCCTTGTCGGCGGCGATGCCGATCTCGATGTCGTTGGGGTCGTCGGCGCCCTCGGGCACGTCCTCGAGGACGGCCTTGACCCAGGCGCGGAAGCGTCCGACCTCCAGGCGGGTGCCGGCGGCACTGCCGAGGAGCAGTGCGGGCGTCTCCTTTCCGTCGGTCTTCTCGCCCGACTTCGCCATCTCCAGGCCGAGTTCGACGCGGCCGGCGCTGTCGGTGCTGAACTGCACGCCGCTGGGGCCGACGGCGAGGGCGGGTCCGGCGCCGGACAGGTCGGCGGCGATGGCCCAGCCTGCGCCGAGGAGCTGGTGGACGGCGGCCTTGCCGCGCGGGACGACGATCAGGCCGAGGTCGCCGGAGGCCGGGGAGGACAGGGCGAGGGTGGCGCCGATCTCGCCGCTGACGCCGGGGGCGACCGCGATCGGGATGGCGAGGGTCAGCATGCGGCGGCCGAGCGCGAGGGAGGCCTCGTCGAGGCCGGTGCCCTCGGACTCGCCCAGTCCGGCGAGGATCCGTACGCCGAGCTCGTGGAGGAGCCCGCCGAGCCGGGGCCACAGCTTCGCGGCCAGGGCGTCGGCGGCGGCCTCGTCGACGAGGCCGCCGGGAAGGTAGTCGGCACGCAGCGCGGCGACCGGGTCGGTGACGAGGTCGATCAGCCGTTCGGGCCGCAGTCGGGCTCGGGCGACGTCGGTCCGTACCGGGTCGCCGTCCTGGTTGACGACGGGCGTCTGCGGCTCGGCCTCCTGGGGCAGGACGACCACGCCGAGCAGGACGAGGACGTGGTAGAGGACCGCGTGGTGGCGCAGGAGCCAGTCGGTGACGAGGAAGTGGACGACGTCCTCGGCGAACGCGGCCGCGTCGAAGACGGCGAGCGAGGGCGGCACCTCGCGGGCGAGGTCCACGGCGGCGCCGACCACGTCGAGCAGGGTGCCGAGGCCTTCCAGGTCCTGGGGCGGGTTCTCGACCAGTTCCTTCAGGCCGCCGACCGCTCCGGCGGCGGTGGTCAGCCAGTCGGCGACGTCGGCGGCGCCCTGCTCTCCGGCGGCGTCCGGGTTCCAGCCGATCTGCGCGAGCAGCCGGGCGAGGAGCAGGGGGTTGGCGACGGCGTCGGTGAGGGGCTCGATCAGCTGGAGGATCTCGGTGACGAGGGCGCTCTGACCGTCGACGGGCCCCTGGGGCGCGTCGGGGCTCTCGGGTTCTCCGGGGTCCCCCGCGCCGTCGGTGGGTATCTCGGTCATGTGGGCAGTCCTTGGGTGTCGAGCACGAAGTCACGGGCGGTGCGCAGGGTGCGCTGCTCGGCGGGGATGTCGGCGAGCGGCAGCGTGAAGTGGCGGAGGTTGCTGCCGCCGTACCAGTCCGGCCAGTCGTTGACGACCCGGAGGGTGTGGCCGGGGTCCGAGTAGCCCTTGTGGCTGTCGTGGTCGGCGGGGTGTGGTTTCCAGCCGGTGATCGAGGTGTCGGGGCAGGGGTTGGTGGTGAGGATCGCGGCGGCGAGGGCTTCCTCGTGGTGCTCGTTCCAGTGGGTCGGGTCGTCGCCGAAGGTGAGGCCGGAGTCGGTCTCGGCGGTCTTCACGACGTTCTGCAGGCGTACGGACGCCGTGGCGTTCGGTTTGCCGCGCAGCAGGTACGCCGGTCCGAAGACGTGCCAGCGGTGCAGCAGGGCGGCGGTCTTCTCGGAGCGGAAGACGTCACCGATGGTGGTGCCCGCCTTCATCGGGTACGGGTTGGCGGCGGTGGCGCTGTTCCAGGGCGTGGCCCGCAGGTCGCGGATCCGCATCCGGGCCATGTCCCACATGTTGCGGCGGAAGCCGTCCAGGGTGCGGCCCGCCATCACGAAGCGGTAGAACCAGTGCCAGAGCCGGAAGTACTCGTGTTCGGCGTACTGCCCGTACTTCTGGGTGACGCCGGGTCCCGGGGCGGGGAAGCCGGCGAGCGGGGCGGTGCTGCCGTCCTGCCGGGTCATGAGGCCGCGGGCGGCGTACTTGCGCTCGGCGGGAACCCAGGGGGACGGGGTGCCGCCCTGGCCGTTGCCGGTCCAGACGCGGTCCGGCTGCACCCCGAAGAACCCGAGGACCTTCTGGAAGGAGGCCTCGTCCTTGCTGCGGAGATAGGCGAAGTAGGCCCACAGCTCGCCGTCCTTGACCTCCCACAGGGCGCGGTCGGGCCGCCCGGGCTCGTTCAAGGGGTGCCAGTTGCGGGTGCCGGCGGTCCAGTGGCACAGGCCGAGCGAGGCGAAGGCGTGGTCGTAGCAGTTGACGGCGTCGAAGTAGCCGAGCGCCTCGACCTCGGCGACGGCCCGGACCACCTTGAAGGTGGCCAGGGTGTCGGCGTCGAGGTCGCGCAGCGGGGTGCCGACGAGCGACTCGGGGGTGATCTCGGCCTCGGGCCCCCAGGTCTGGCTCCGGGACGGCTCGGCGACCGGGCCGGCCATCATCTGGAACGGGTCCGCGGCGGTGGCCTTGGGGTCCGGGTAGGGGGCGCGCTGGCCGATGGGGGTCTTGCGGTCGACCTCCCAGCTGTCGGCGGGGCGGCTCGCGGGCCGTGTCCAGTAGTCGGAGAAGTCCCTGGCGTACATGCGGGGCGAGGTCTTGGTGTCGTTGATCGGTTTCTCCCAGCGCCAGAGGTTGTCGGCGAGGCGGGCCGGGAGGCCGCCGGCGGCGGGGATGACCGGGATGGCGTCGGGGTGGGCGGAGGCGTTGAGCGTCCACGCCTCGACGACGACGGGGCAGCGCCAGCCGTACGTCTTCCAGCGGGCGATGACCTGGCGGGTGGCGGTGTCGACGACACCGCTGACGGGTCCGGTGAACCGCTGGGCGGCGGGCACGTCGACGCTCTCCAGGGCGGAGGCCCAGCGGTGGTCGCGCAGCGCGGTGACGGCGTCGCCCGCCGGGTGGGCGGTGGCGCCGGTGCCGTCGGCTCCGCGGGTGACGGTCCAGGTGGCGCCGGACACGGCGGTGACGTTCACGTTCTCGTCGCCGATCCGCGCCTTGAACGGCGGCGCGGGCGGGGTGCCGGTGGCGGCGGCGGTCAGGGTGAGGGTGGTGGCGCCGGCGGTGAGCGGCTGGGCGAGGCGCACGACGGCGGTGGCCACTCGGGCGACCTTGCCCATCTTGGCGTAGGACTGCAGCTCCCGTACGGCCCAGCGGACATCTCGCCCGAAGGAGCCGTCGCGGGTGGTGATGACGGCGAAGCCCAGTTCGAGGAGGTCGCGCTGGAGGTCGCTGACGTGGGTGACGCCGGTGGTGCCGCCGTTGGTGGAGGCGTCGGTGTCGCCCTCGCGCAGGGCCTTGCCGCCGTACAGGTCGGGCAGCGTGGAGGGCGGTGGGCCGGTGGTCTGGCCGACCTCCAGGGGAACGACGAGCCGGGTCAGGGGGGCGCCGCCGCTGTTGCCGGGCAGGTGCCACCAGAGCGTCTGGATCACCGACTTGGCGTCCTGGCCGTCCCAGGTGAACTGCACCTCGCCGATGTTGTTCCGGCCGACGATCTCGCGGCCGCTGCCGGTGATCCACATGTAGTCGCGGTGGTTGTCGGCGGCCTGCACGTACTGGGCGAGGGCGTTCCGCCGGTCGCCGGTGGCCGGGAAGGACACCGGCGCGGGACCGCCCGGGCGCGGCGCGGTGCCGTCCGGGTCGGTGTGCCGGAAGTAGCTGAGCTCGTACTCCCACTCGGGCTGCGGACTGTGCACGGTGGCGGTCTCGCCGAGTTCGAGGAGGGCCGGACTCTCGCGGACCCAGGTCTGGCGGGTGGCCTCGCCGGACGAGTCGTACATGCGTATCTTCAGGTCCTTGCCGGACGGGTTGGCCCAGCCGGCCCGGCGGGTGTGCGGCAGGTCGATGCGGCTCAGATTGAAGCCCATGTGGTGGAGCAGCATCGTGCCCGTCGCCTCGTTCTTGAGCGAGCTGGACGTCAACTGGGCCAGGACGGAACGGACCTGGCCGGCCGCTCCGGTGTACGGGGCGGCGGCACGGTAGGTCATCCGGGCGGCGAAGCCGTAGTGCACGTCGCCGCCGAGGGAGATCACGCGGCGGCGGCGGACGCCGTCGGCGCCGGGCTTGGCGTGGCCCAGGACCCGGGCGATGAACTTCTCGAAGGCGCGCGGGTCGTGGCCCCACGCCTCGTAGTCCTGGTCGAGCTGGCCCGCGTACCCCTGGATGCGACGCACGGCCGGCTGCGCGACCTCCTCGATGACGGGGTCGCCGAGCACCGGACACGGCGAGAGCAGCACGGTCACCTTGTCGAGGCCCTGGTCCTCGGCCGACTCCACCATCGAGGTGAAGGCGGCGTCGGAGTAGATCAGGGACGGCGGGTCCTCGAAGCCGCCGCGGAAGACGCGCTGGGTGCGGGTGTCCACGGCCACGAGCTGGTGGCCGTTCCAGGTGACCGAGTAGTGCCAGGTCAGCGAGCCGTCCAGGCGGGTGATCCGGCCGCCGGAGTCGACCCCGCTCGGCACGCCGGTCCGGCGGGCGATCACCGCGGCCGGACCGGACGCCGTGTGGTCGGGCGCGGCGAGCGCGGCCAGCAGGTCACGGCCCGCCTCGCCGCGGGGTCCGTCGGCGAACTGCTCGGGGGTGTTGCCCCAGCCCTGGCAGACGGCGTACGCCGCCATGCCGTTGCCGAGGAACCGGCGCCCGTGGACGGTGCCGCAGACCTCGTGCACCCACTTCCGCGAGATGAACCAGTCGTCCGTGATCTCGTGGTCGTCGAACATCATGTACGTGGCGGTGTTGGCGAGTGCCCGGCGCACCATGTGGAGGGTGCCGCGGAAGCCGTCCACCCGGTCACAGTCGGCCACGTACTCCATGAGCCGCTCGTGCGCCTTGGTGTACTCCGGCTTGTCGCGGAGGCCGAAGTACTCCGTGTGGTCGGGGTCGCCGAGGGCTGCGGCCTCCTTCGGGAACAGCTCGCCGAAGAAGCGCACGGGCGGCACCGCCGGCCAGAGCGCGGGCGACCAGACCAGGAGGTACATGGCGAGGAACTCCGAGAAGCGCAGCAGATGGCTGCGCGCCTTGGTGCTCGTCATGTGGAAGTCGGTGAGGGTCATCTCCTGCCGCCAGCCGGGCCGGAAACACCACTTCTGGTAGGCCGGATGGACGGTGGAGAAGGTCTCGTCCCGCCCGAGCAGCGCCTTGCCGTAGACCGTGCACATGTGCAGCAGGCCGTCGGCGACGTCGTCCGCGTAGATCTGGTCACCGGTCAGGATCAGCTGCTGGGGCCGCCGCTCGGCAGATCCGGCGTCGGCGGCGAGCACCTCGTCGAGGATCGACAGCGCGTCCGTGCCCTCGGCGTGCGGCTTGCGGCAGGAGGCGTGGAAGAGCCGGAGCCCGGCGGGGCGGTCCGGCGGGGTGACGAAGCTCGGCATGTCGGGCGCGCCCGAAGTGCCGACGTAGAGCAGGGCGTCGCGGGCGGCGTCCCGGTTCGCCGCGACGATCGTCGGGCCGAAGAGGTCGGGCGCGGCGGCGGGCGCGGGTGTCGTCGGCGAGGACACGTCCTCGCCGAAGCGGCACGAATACCGGTGGATCGTCCCGGACTTGAGCGTCCCCCCGGAGGGGACGGTGGCGGTCACGGCGACGATGTGCAGGTTCTCGCCGATGCGCGCGGTGACCCGGGTGCCCGTCAGGGTGGGGGTCGCGGGCAGAGCACCCGTGGCCCCTTCGTATACGTCGAGCGTCACTTTGCGCGGGGCCTTGAGGGCCAGCCATACGGTGACGCTGTTCCGGTCGACCCGCCGGACGATCGGTCCGGCGAGGACCAGCGGCAGTGCCGCGATGTTCAGTGTCGGCAGAGCGGTCCCGCCCGTGCCCGCGCTCGTCCCCACAGCCCCCACATGTCCCCCTGTCAGTGCGATGGCGGCGTGATCGTACCTTCACAGGATTTACATCCGGTAGTCATATGACGGGCGTGTCGTGGTGAACTCACGTGCGAGTAATGAGGCTGCTCCGGAAGTCATCTGACGAACCTTCAGCGAAGTCGCCACCGAGCGCGGGAGTCACCGCATCGCACCACATGCGTTTGACATCCACCACGGATCCATCAAAAGTGCTTTTCAGGCTATGTCAGACAATCTGGACAGGAGTCAGGAATGCGCTTGTACAGCGACCGTGGGCGCCTTGGCGTCATCGTGCCCGCACTGGCCGCGGCTTTGGCCATGCCCTTGCTTTCCGCAACACCCGCCGCGGCATGTTCCACCGGGACGGTCAGCCGGTCAGGTGGGGTCGTCACGTTCGAGGCGCGGCCGGGCGTGAACAACCAGGTCAGCTTCTACGTCGCCACCGCCCCGCTCCTGCGGGTGTCCGACCCGGCCGGGATCACCGCGGGCCCCGGCTGCACCCAGACCAGCCCGCGCACGGCGACCTGCGGGGAGATCGCCGGCATCACCTCCATCCACGCCGACGGCGGCGACGGTGACGACCGGCTCGCGGCCGGCGCCGACCTCAACATCCCCGTCGACTTCAACGGCGGCCCCGGCCAGGACGTCCTCGTCGGAGGCACTGCCGACGACCACCTGGCGGACCCCGACGGCTGGCTCGCCAGACCCGACCGGGCCACCTTCCGCGGCCTCGCGGGCAACGACGTCATCATCAGCCGCAACGGCGGCTACGACCGCGTCGAGTGCGAGGGCGGTACCAACGACACCGTCACGGCGGACGTCGCCGCCCTCGACCAGGTCACGAACACCTGCGAGACGATCAACCGCGGCTGACACGGTCCCCCTTCCGGTCCGCTGTCCGCCTCGACGGGGACACCGGACCGGTACGGGCGCGGGCGCCAGCCGTCGAGCGGCACCGTCTCGCCGACCTGCGTGTCACGCATGACCGGCTTCACGTCGGCGAGCCGCGCCTTGGTCGTGCCGTCCTCCGCCACCAGGGGGACGGGTCACCGACTTCCAGACACGACCCAAAAGAGCGTTTGTCCTGGTGAAGGTGCTTGGTGAGCCACTCGAGGATGATGGGCGGGTGTTGGTCAAGACAGAGGCAGTGCAGGCGGCCCGGCCGGGGCCCATGCTCGTCCGGGTGCACTCGGCAGTGGGCACTGCTGAGGTGCTCTGGCGGGGAGCGCCCCAGGCGGTGGGGCGAGACCACCATGTCGAGTGGACCGTGGATGAGGACATCGTCTGGACGGAGAACGCCCGACCGAGTACTGATGGGCCGCCTGAACTGCGGGAAGACGGTGACCGCATCGTCTTTCGCGGACGGCTGAGTCTCGACGAGGACGGAGGCGCGGCCCTGGACGTGGGCGGCTCGGTGATCCTGTTCGATCTTGCCGACCCGCCTCTGCCGGACGGTGTCGATGGGGCATGGGTCGAGGTCCGCGTGGCACCGGACAACGTCACCGTCTGGCCCTACGAGGTCTGACCGCCGGCGCTGTCGGAGACGCTCGCGGCCGTGACGAGTACCGCCGGGACGAGGCGGCGGAGCAGCGCGTTGGACTGGTCGAAGACACCGTCCTTCCGCCAGGCGGCGAAGTGCCCGTGAACCGTCTCCCATGGCGCGAAGTCGCGCGGCAGGCACCGCCAGGGGATGCCCGTGCGGTCGACGTAGAGAACTGCGTCCATGATTCGGCGCAGGTCGTGCCGAGGTGGCCGGCCCATGTCCAGGCCCTTGCCCTCAGCTCAGCCCGCCAGACCGTCCCCGTACGGAGCTTCCACACGATCCTGTTCAGGACCCGGCGGTCGTCCAGCCGCTTCCGCCCCCGCGACGGCTCGGGCAGCGGCCCGACAAACGATGGCTCCGGGAAGTGCGTCGCCTTCCGCTCAGGTCATCGATGGCCGTGCAGGTCTGGTCCCTGCCCGCCGGGCCGGGTGGTTCGGCGGCTGATCTCGGCGGCGTAGGCGCCCCGGTCCCCGGCGGCGGCTCGCCGCCACTCGACGACGACGGCGCTGCAGAGGTCAAGGGGGCGGGCAAGGAACGCGGCGGGCAGCTCAGTGGTCGGTGCAGGCCGCGCCGGCTGCCGAGCAGGCGGTATCGGCGTCAACCTCGACGAGACGCCACGGAGGCTGACGGACCGCATCCGGAGGTGGCCGGCGCAGAGCCGATGTGACGGCCGGCCAGGCGGTGCGGAGATCCGGCGGTGCTGCAGCACTGCCGCTGCACCACCGTGCGCGGCAGCAGAACCAGAGGGAGTCACCCGGGCTGTCGGAATCCGGCATGTCAGGAACCCGACGCCACCTAGCGGATGACATGCGCAGGTCGACAATGCCACGCTCTCGGTCGGCCGCACGGAGCGAGGCGTTCCCCACAGGAATCTCGTGCTGCTGCGGTCATGTCCTCCTCACCGCACCGCCAGCTCTACTCGGGCAGCACCCCCTGCCCGGGCTGTCACCGGCCTCGCCCCTGGCCGCCGCAGAAGGAGTTCCGTGTGAGATCGACCCCCCGCAAGGCTGCTGCCGCGAGCGCGCTCATGGCGGGCGCAGCGCTGATCGCCGTTGCGCTCCCCGCGTCCGCCACCGCCGGCACCCAGGCCGACGCACCCAGGGCACAGGTCCGGGCCGGTGCGCTGCAGGTCCAGCTCAGCCCGAGTGAGCGCGCCATGCTGCTCGCCGACGCGCAGGCCACCGTCGCCACTACCGCCGAGACCCTGGGCCTGGGCGGCCAAGAGCAGTTATCGGTGAAGTCCGTCCTCAAGGACGCTGACGGAACGGTGCACACCCGCTACGAGCGGACCTTCGCCGGGTTGCCGGTCCTGGGCGGCGACCTGGTCGTCCACACCGCCGCGAACGGCTCCGCCAAGGGCGTCACCAAGGCCACCAACGCGACCGTCACCGTCGCCTCCACCACCGCCGCCAAGAGCGCCGGCTCCGCGAAGGCCTTCGCGCTGGGCCGCGCGAAGGCCAAGGGCGTCGCGAAGGCGAAGGCCGACACCGCCCGCAAGGTCGTCTGGGCCGCGTCCGGCACCCCGGCCCTGGCCTGGGAGACGGTGGTCGGCGGCACCCAGGCCGACGGCACCCCCTCCGAGCTGCACGTCATCACCGACGCCACGACCGGCGCGAAGCTGTCCGAGTTCCAGGGCATCGAGACCGGCGTCGGCAACAGCAAGTACTCCGGTCAGGTCACCATCGGCACCACACCGGCCAACGGCAGCTACTCGATGACCGACGGCACCCGCGGCGGCCACAAGACCTACGACCTCAACGGCGGCAACGGCACCGGCACCGGCACGCTGTTCACCGACCCGGACGACACCTGGGGTGACGGCACCACCGGCGACCGGCAGACCGCCGCCGTGGACGCCGCCTACGGCGCCCAGCTCACCTGGGACTACTACAAGGACGTCCACGGCCGCAACGGCATCAAGGACGACGGCGTCGGCGCCTACACACGCGTCCACTACGGGACCAACTACGTCAACGCGTTCTGGTCCGATACCTGCTTCTGCATGACCTACGGCGACGGCGCCGGCAACACCAAGCCGCTCACTTCCATCGACATCGGCGCCCACGAGATGACCCACGGCGTCACCGCCAACACCGCGGGCCTGATCTACCGCGGCGAGTCCGGCGGTCTCAACGAGGCCACCTCCGACATCATGTCCGCCGCGGTGGAGTTCTGGGCCGACAACGCTTCCGACACCGGCGACTACCTCGCCGGCGACAAGATCGACATCCGCGGCAACGGCACCCCGCTGCGCTACATGGACAAGCCCTCCAAGGACGGAAGGTCCGCCGACGCCTGGTACCCCGGCATCGACTCCATCGACGTCCACTTCTCCTCCGGCCCGGCCAACCACTGGTTCTACCTGGCCTCCGAGGGCAGCGGCGCCAAAACCGTCAACGGCGTGGACTACGACTCCCCGACCTCCGACGGCCTGCCGGTCACCGCGATCGGCCGGGACGCCGCCGTCAAGATCTGGTACAGGGCCCTCACCACCTACATGACCTCGTCCACCGACTACGCCGGTGCCCGCACCGCCACCCTCCAGGCCGCCGCCGACCTGTACGGGCTGGGCAGCGACACCTACATCGACGCCGCCAACGCCTGGGCTGCCATCAACGTCGGCCCGCGCGTCGTCGACGGCATCATGCTGACCAACCCCGGCCCACGGACCAGCGCGGTCGACACGGCCGCCGGCTTCCAGATCCAGGCCACCGGCTTCAACCCCGGCACCCTCACCTACTTCGCCACCGGCCTCCCCGAGGGCCTGACCATCAACCACCACACCGGCCTCATCACCGGCACCGCCACCACGGTGGGCACCAGCGACGTCACCGTCACCGTCAGGGGCTCCATGAACGGCCTCAGCACGGCGACCTTCACCTGGTACGTCGCCAGGGGCATCTTCGAGAACACCACCGACGTGTCGATCCCGGACGGGGGCACGGGCGTCCCGGGTGCCCCGGTCTTCTCGGACGTCGACGTCACCGGGCTCTCGGGCCAGGCGCCGAGCGACCTCAAGGTGGACGTGGACATCAAGCACACCTACCGCGGTGACCTGGTCATCGACCTGGTCGCCCCCGACGGCACGGTGTACCCGCTGAGGAAGTGGAACTGGCGCGACTCGGGCGCCAACCTGCGCGCCACCTACACGGTGGACGCCTCCAGCCAGGTCGCCAACGGCACCTGGAGGCTCCGGGTCCAGGACATGGAACGCCGCGACACGGGCTACATCGACAGCTGGAGGCTCGTCTTCTGACCTCAGTAACGGCACACCGACGCGGCGGGATCCCTCCCGCCCGGGTCCGGCCGGCCATGACCGGCCGGACCCGAAGCAGAGGGGCGACCGCACGCGCGAGTTCGAGACCGCCAGAGTCATCGGCCTCCCATGGGCCGCCCGACTCGGCGGGCACCGCGGATCAGGGAACTTGAAGGTCCGGAAGTCCTGCTCCAGGGCCCGGACGGCCTTGTGGACGCCTCGCCGTATCTGTTGGTTCGTCAGCTAGGCGAACCATCGCTCCACGAGGTCGAGCCAGGACGATCCGATGGGTGTGAGAAGTGCGGGTGGAACCGGGGGGGCCAGGAGCCAGGCTGAACGTCCGCCGGACCCGGGATGTGGTCGACTGCGACAGGCCCGGTTCCTTCGCCATCGCGCGCGTCGACCAGTGGGTCGCGTTCTTCGGGATGGACTCCGGAGTTCTGGTGACCGGTGCGGCCACCTGCTCGTCCGTCACTGTCCTTGGCCGCCCAGTACGCGCCACGGACCAGGCTTCTACATCTGAAAAGAGTTCCTGACTCAGAAGGCTAGCGGGCCATGCCCTGGACCGGCGGCGTCGGGGCGGGGCGGGTTCGGGACAGTTTCGCCGCGGTGGCACGGGACGCCTCGAAGGCCGTGATCGGGTTGCCGTTCTTCTTCCAGGGCTGGGCGCCGCACCACGGTCCGATCAGGCGGAACTGTTCCAGGGCGGGTGCGTACAGCATCGAGCGGACCATGGAATGGGCCAGGAGGTGGCGCAGGGCCGGCAGGCGCTCGTCGTCCGGGGCGACCAGCTCGAACGAGGCGGCGATGCGCTTCAGCGCGCTCCTCGACATGGGCGTGACGGCGGCGGACCGGTCGCCGACCTCGGTCAGGGCGTGGAGGTAGATCCCGGCGAGCGGGCTGCCGGGCGGGGCCTTGCGTACCGCCTGCCGGGCGAACCGCATCATGCGCCGGTCGCTGCCGAACCATTTGGCGCACCAGTACTGCATGGCCTGCCAGTGCCCCTCGTAGTGGTGCGGCGCGCGGGCGACCAGGCCTTCCCAGAGCGGCTTGAACTGCGCACGGCGGTACTGGGCTCCGCGCGCCGCGGTGATCATGACGACCCAGGGGCCCGGGTTCGCCGGATCGAGGAGGGAGGCCTGCCGCGCCTCCTCGATCGCGGCCGGGAGCATGGCCCGGAAGCGGTCCATGTCCGAGGTCATGACCTCGTGGGCGTAGCCGCTGCCCCGGATCTCCCAGGCGCGGTGGACCATGATGCCGGCGTGGAGGGTGGCCGCGTCGCAGTCGCCGGGTGCGGCGGCGCGCCAGGCGTCGAGCCAGGCGTCGTCCTCGCGGGCGATCTGCTGGAGCAGCTCCAGCCGGGCCCACCGCTCGTCCCAGTCCTCGCCCGCTGCCCGCACGTACCGCTCGGCGGCCTTCCAGTCCCCGCCCCAGGCGGCGTCGGCGACCGCCCGCCGCTCCTCCGTACGGTGGGCCGGCGGGGGCGGGCCGGGGCGCCGCGGGTCGAGTGCCGCACGGGGCGGTAGGCCGTAGGCGGAGGCCTCGAAGGCGTCCCAGCCCCGGTTCCCGGCACGGCGCGGAGCGATGAAGAGGCGGTGCAGCACGACGAGGAGCACGCCGAGCAGGAGGCAGAGGAAGACGGTCACGGCGGGAGATCATCCCCGAAGCGGTCACTCTCTGCAATAGTTCAGGGCAACGATAGGGCGAGGTCAGGGGTTTGGTGGAGCGTCGCAGCCGTCGGCCGGGACGGAGACCGGTGACCGACAGTTGCCCCGCTGTCAGTTGCCCCGCTGTCCGGCGTCCGGATGACCGACACCCCAGACGTCACCTCCCAGGGCCGGTCGCCGCCGGGCGGTGCCGGTGGCTCAGGCCCGCCACCGCCAGGGTGGTCAGGACGACGATGCCCGCCGTCTCCACCGCGAGGGTGGGGCGGACCAGCTCCGCGTCCGTCGATTCCTCGAAGCCGAACAGGCCTGTGGTGAGGCTGAGGAAGAGCGCGCCCAGCGTGCCCGCCGTGAACAGCGCGGTGGCGGTGGCGACCAGTGCGACCCAGCGGTACGGGGTGACGAGCAGCGCCACGGCGAGGAGGCACCCGACGATGCCGTTCAGCAGGAACAGGGGGCCGATGGTGGCCAGGTCGCGGTAGCCGTCGGCCCACAGGCTGAGGTGGATGGCGCCCATCGTCGCCGTGAGACCCGCGGCGGCCAGCCGCAGCAGGAGTACGGCGGCGCGGCGGGTCCGGTCAGTAACCATTGCCCGGAGAGGTGGGAGTGGTCGGAGAGGTGGGGGTGCTCGGCTGGTTGACGGGGGTGCCGGCCACCGTGATCTCGGTCTTCATGCCCAGGTCCTTGTGCCCGTCGACCGGGCAGTAGATCTCGTACTTCCCCGACTTCAGGTTCACCGTGAGGGTGGTGGACTCACCCGGGGAGACGGTGCTGGAGCGGTTCTCGCCGCCCGGTCCCTCGACCTCCAGGGCGTGGTCGTGCTTCCCGGTGTTCGTCGCGACGAAGGCGTACGCGCCGGGAGTGAACGTCTTCTGGGACAGCGTGATCTTGAAGTCGGCCAGGTCCGCGGTCACCCGGGTCGTGCCCGCGGGGACCGTGCTGTTCTGGGCGGGAGGCGGTGTGGTGGTGCCGCTGCTCGAACCGCCGCCGTTTCCGCCTCCGCAGGCGGCCAGGAGGCCGGCCAGCGCGGCGGCCGACAGGGCGAGCAGCGCGCGCGTACGTGGTTCCCTCATCGTTCTGTCCTCCGGTTCGGTCCCCCACAGGGGGTACGGGGCCGGGCCGCGCCGGGATTGCGGTTCCGGTCGGACGATCCGGCGGACAATGGGCGGAGGCGATCCCTTCGGGGACGTCGTACGTATCCACGGGTGTGGGACGCATGGGCCTTCCGCTGGAGCGGGTTCCCGACGAGGCACTGCTCTCCGGTCTCGCCACGGGCGATCCGGAGATCGCGGTGGCGTTCGTGCGCCGTTTCCAGCGTTCGGTCTACGGCGTGGCCGTCGCCGTCCTCGGCGATCCGCGGCTCGCCGAGGACGTGGCCCAGCAGACCTTCGAGCGGGCGTGGCGGCACGCCCAGGTGTACGACGGCCGGCGCGGATCCGTGCGGACCTGGCTCACGGCCATCGCTCACAACCTGGCGATCGACGCGGTGCGGGCCCGCCGCGCGACCCCGGTGGCGCCGGAGGACCTCGAGGCGCTGGTCGGGATCGTGTCGGAGACCCCGGAGCGGCGCGCGCTCGCCGACGACGCGGCCGAGCGGGTCCGGCGGGCGGTGGCGGCGCTGCCCCGGGAGCAGGCGCGGGCGCTGGTGATGGCCGGGATCTACGGGATGACGGCGCGGGAGGTCGCCGCCTTCGAGGGTGTGCCGCTGGGCACGGCGAAGACGCGGATCAGGACCGGAACGATCAAGGTGCGGGCGCTCCTGGAGAGCGAGGAGACGCGGTGAACGGCATGGACTGCGAGCGGCTGCGTGAGGAGGGTGCCGAGCTGGCGCTCGGGGTCCTTCCCGCGCGCGAGCGGGCCGAGGCGGTGGCCCATCTGGACCGCTGCCCGGACTGCCGGGCGTACGTGGAGCGCCTGACGGCGGTCGGGGACGGGCTGCTCGGGCTGCTGCCGGGGGCGGAGCCGCCGGTGGGGTTCGAGAGCCGGGTGGTACGGGCCATGGCCCCCGCGCCTGAAGCCCCCACGTCCCCTCCCGCGGCCCGGCGCCGTGTGCGCAGGCACCGCTTCCGCATCGCGGCGGCGGGCGTGGCCACGGCAGTGGCCTTCGGGTTCGGCGGCTGGGCGGTCGGGACCGTGGTGGAGAGCGCGCCCCAGGTGGTGGCCCCGTCGCCGCACGTGCTGGAGGCGGCGCTGGTCTCCCCGGACCGGGCCGGGAACGGGAGCGGCCGGGAGGTGGGCCGGATCTTCGCGCACCCGGCGGACGCCACGGGCGGGAACGGCTGGGTGTACATGTCGGTCGACCTGGGTGACGGACCGCCGCCCGCCGGACCGGTGCGGTGCCTCCTCGTGCGAGCCGACGGGTCCACCGTGGCGCTCGGCTCGTTCCCGGTCAGCGGCGGCTACGGCTACTGGGGCGCCCCGGCTCCCGTGGACCCTCACACCCTGAGCGGCGCCCGCCTGGTGGCCGCCGACGGCACGGTCCTGGCAACGGCCCACTTCGGCGGAACCGGCGGGACCGCGGCAGGGCCGACGACGACCTGAGCGGCCGGCGGCCTCCTGGTGGATCGGACCGGAGGCGTACACCGATCACTTGCGTACGACCAGGGTCCGACCCCCAAGTGTGGTCCGTGCTCCGACGACGCGGTGTGTACGGCGGCGGCATCGTTCCCCCCATGACCGTCACGACCGCGACCCTCACGCCTCCGCACCCCGTCTTTCCCGGACGCTGGGTGGGCGGCGCCTCCCTCGTCGTCGGGCCCCTTCTGGTGCTCGGCGGCATACTGCTGCGCCTCCGCTTCGACTTCTTCTTCCCGGCGCAACTGAGCGCGTACGAGCAGCGTCCGGACCTCATGAGGACCTCGTACAGCCTCGTCGCCGCCGGATGGATGCTGCTCTGGCCGGGCGTCGCGCTGCTCGCCGCCAGGATCGGTGAGCGTCACCGGGAGGCGGCGGTGTGGGGCGGCGTCCTCACCGTCCTCGGCCTGTTCGCCCGGACGTTCCACGCCGGCGTCGACCACCTGGCCTTCCAGCTGGTCACCGTCCAGGGGGCGTCATCGGCGACTCGTACGGTGAGCGAGACGTACGGCGCGTTCCACGTCTTCAGCACGCTGAACGCCGCGATCATGGGCGGCTGGGTGCTGCTTGCCGTGGGCGCCTACCGCGCGCGGGTGCTCGGCCCGCTGCGTGCGACGGCGCTGGCCCTGGCGTCGGCGATGCCGCTGGGCGTACTGAAGGGCACGACCGCCTGGTCGGTCGCTGCCGCCGCGGGCCTGTGCGTCGCACTCGTCCCCCTGGGGGTGGCCGCTTGGCGCACCGGACCGGCGCCACGAGCCGTCACGTTCGCCGGAAGGGTTGTTCTCGTGGGGGTCGTGGGCATCGCGATGATTCTTCTCGGGCGGGTCGGATGAGCGGCGCCGGGTATTGCCGCACTGGGTATCGTCGTGCGATGCACATAGCACGGTGGCGCCTGCCGACAGGTGCGCATCTGCTGGTCCTCGATGCCTGCACGGCGGTCGCCGTGATCGTGGCCTACGCGGCGCCGGCCGGCCAGGACGCGTCCGACGCCCTGCCCCGGTTCTCCGGCCCGCCGTGGGTGGGCTGGCTGGTGGCCGTGGGGGTGGGGGCGCCGCTGGCCGTCCGTCGCCTGTGGCCCCTGCCCGTCCTCGCCGTGGTTCTCGGCGCTTCGGTGGCGGCGACGCTCCTCGACATCACGCGCGATCCGTACGTCGCCGTGGTCCTGGCCGTCTACGCGGTGGCGCTCGTCGAGCCGGTGCGCCGGGCCCGGGCGGCGCTGGCCCTGACCCTGGCCGTCTCGGCGGCCGCTGTCCTCACCGGTGAGGCGGTCCTGACCCCGTCCGGCCCCCGGTCGGAGGCCGCCGGGACCGGGGCGCTCGTCTGGCTGGTCGTCGGCTCCGCCTGGGCCGCGGGCCGAGCCGTACGCGAACGGCGGGAGCGAGCGGTCAGGGCGCAGCGGCGCCTGGCCGAGGACGCGCTCGCCGAGGAGCGCCTGCGCATCACCAGAGAACTGCACGACATCGTCTCGCACAGCCTCAGCGTGATCGTCGTCAAGGCGGCGGTCGCCAACCACGTGGCGGCGGAACGCCCCGAGGAGACGCGCGACGCCCTGCAGGTGATCGAGCGGACCGGCCGGGAGGCGCTCACCGAGATGCGGCGCGCCCTGGGCGTACTGCGCGGCGACACCGCAGGACCGGGCGGGCGCAGCCCCGGCGCGGCGGACACGGTTCCGGAGATGGCGCCCCCTCCCGGTCTGGACGACCTGCCGGCCCTCGTACGGCGCGCGGAGCAGGCGGGCGTTCGTACGGCGCTCCGCACCCGGTTGGCCGACGCCCTCCCCGTCGGCACCGCACTGACGGTCTACCGGATCGTGCAGGAGTCTCTGACGAATGCGATCAAGCACGCCGGCGACGGGGCACACTGCCGGGTGACGGTCACGGGGGACTCGCGTGGCGGCGTGCACATCGAGGTGGTGAACGACGGAGGTGGGAACGCGGCCGTGTCCGACCGGGCGGGTCTTCAGGGTGGCCACGGCCTCGTGGGGATGCGGGAACGCGTGATGATGTACGGCGGGACGCTGGAGGCCGGGCCTCGGCACGGTGGTGGTTTCGCCGTGTCGGCTCGTCTTCCCGCCGAACCCGCGAGGGCCGACCTGGCCGCTCGCCGACAGGAGGGGGCAGCGTGACCGAACCGATCCGGGTACTCGTCGCCGACGACCAGTCCCTGCTCCGGGGAAGCTTCCGGGTGCTCGTCGACACCGCCCCGGGGCTGACCACGGTCGGCGAGGCCGGCACCGGCGCCGAAGCCGTCGAGAGCACGCGGCGGCTGCGCCCGGACGTGGTGCTGATGGACATCAGGATGCCCGGCATGGACGGCATCGCCGCGACACGGCACATCGCCGGATCTCCCGAGACGGCCGGGACGCGCATCCTCATCCTGACGACGTTCGACCTCGACGAGTACGTGTACGGCGCGCTGCGCGCCGGGGCGGCGGGTTTCCTGCTCAAGGACACCTCCCCCGAGGTGCTCCTCGAAGGCATCCGTACGGTCGCCGCCGGAGAGTCGCTCCTCGCGCCGTCGGTGACCCGGCGCCTGATCGCCGAGTTCGCTCGTATGCCCCCCGCCCACCACGCGCGGGGCCCCGTCCTCGATGGGCTCACGGAGCGCGAGCGCGAGGTCCTGGTGCTGGTCGCGCGCGGCCTCTCGAACGCGGACATCGCCGCGTACCTGCTGATCAGCGGCGGCACCGTCAAGACGTACATCGGTCGGCTGCTGGGCAAGCTGGGGGCGCGCGACCGCGCGCAACTGGTGATCAGCGCCTACGAGTCAGGACTCGTCAGCGCCGGCCACGCGGTGGCGGAGGTAGACGACTCCTGAGTCGAAGGTGCGGGTCTCGACGAGTTCGAGATCCACCCGGCGCTCGCTCCGGGGGAAGTACGGGATGCCGCCGCCGACGAGCACCGGGTGGACCATGGTCCGGTACTCGTCGATCAGGCCCAGCGCTGCAGCCTCGGCGGCGAGGGTCGCGCCGCCGATCGCGATGTCGCCCTCCCCCGGTTCGGCCCGCAGCCGCTCGATCTCCTCCGCCACGCTGCCGGAGGCCAGGCGGGCATGGCCCTGCACCGTCGACAGCGTGGTGGAGAACACGACCTTGGGGAGCGGCTTCCAGAGCGCGGCCCACTCCAGCTCGTCGGGCGTCTGGTCCTGGTCGGCGGTCTCCCAGTACAGCATCGTCTCGTACAGCCGTCGGCCGAGGAGGTGGACGCCGACCTCGCGGATCTCGTCGATCCAGAAGCGGAAGACCTCTTCGGAGGGCGCCGTCCAGTCGAACCTGCCGTCCGGCCCGACGATGTAGCCGTCGAGCGAGACGCCCATCGAGTAGGTCACCGTGCGCATGAGAAGTCCTCCTCCGGAACAGGTCCGAGACTACGGCCACCGGCCGCCGGCCGCCTCTTGCCTCGCCGGACGCCTCAGCAGTAGAGGTTGCCGCCCGGCGCCACCCCCAGGATCCCGGTGAACCGGTTGTACGCGTCCACGCGGCTCTGCACCTGCGCGGGGTTGCGGCCGTCGCATTCCAGGGAGCCGTTGATGCTGCGGATCGTCTGGCCGAAGCCGGCGCCGTTGACCATGGCGTTGTGCGGGGTCATCGTGCCGGGACCGGACTGGGTGTTCCAGTACCAGAGGCCCGTCTTCCAGGCGACGGCCGCGTCGCGCTCGACGCGGTAGGGGTCGTTCAGGAGGTCGATGCCGAGGGCGTCGCCCGCCGCCTTGTAGTTGAAGTTCCAGCTGAGCTGGATGGGGCCGCGGCCGTAGTAGGCGGCCTGGCCGGCCGGGCAGCCGTACGGCTGGCTCCAGTCGCAGTAGTGCGGGTAGTCGGCGGTGTTCTGCTCGACGATGTGGACGAGGCCGCCGGTCTCGTGGTTGACGTTGGCGAGGAACGCCGCGGCCTCCTGCTTCTTCACCGTGTCGCTGCCGGTGTTGGCGAAGCCGGGGTAGGCGCCGAGGGCGGCGATGAGGCCGCTGTACGTGTAGAAGGAGTTCCGGTTCGGGAACATCTGGTTGAACTGCGCCTCGGTGACGACGAATCCGGACGGCGTGCCGCCGCCGCTCGCGGGGGCGTTCCACTTCTGGTTCGCCGCGCCCGTGCAGGTCCAGATCTGCAGCCGGGTGCCGTCGGCGCTGCTGTTGCCGCGGACGTCCAGGCACTTGTCGGCGGCCGGGTTGACGATGTCGTGCGCGGCGGTGACCACCCACTGCTGGTTGGCGCCGCCGGTGCAGTCCCACAGCTGGACCGAGGCTCCGCTCGCGGTGCTGCGGTCGACGACGTCCAGGCACTTGCCGAGGGCTCGCAGGGTGCCGTCACCGGGGTTGGACCACCGCTGGGCGTTGGTGCCGTTGCAGGCGTAGAGCTGTACGGCGGTTCCGTTGGCGCTGGAGGCGCCGGCGACGTCGACGCACTTGCCGGCGAGGCCGGTGATCGAGCCCTCGGCGGCCTGGGCGGGCACGACGGCGAACAGGGCGGAGAGGACGGCGGAGAGAACCACCGAGAGGACGACGAGGACCGGCAGCGAACGGGTGCGCTGACGGCGGCGGGTGCGGAGGGAACGCAGGCTGATGGGCACGCAGAACTCCTTGCCGAACGGGTCGGCCGATGGTGGGGGACAACGGGGTCGTCGTGCGACCGTGAAACTAGAGGTCTGGACCAGCTTGCGTCAAGAGGTGAAGTAAGTACTGAGGAAAGGGTGTTGACGGTGGCACACCTCTGTAACCAGCACCCCGGCCCGCCCCCTCGGCCCAGCTGTCACACTCCCCCGTCGGCATCCGTCAGTGAGGCGACGCGGACCGGATGCGGCAGGCCCGGCCCGAGACCGGGCCGCGCCTGCCATCCGCTCACACAGAGCCCCGCCCCGGACGAGGAGTTGCAGCATGCCCATGAAGATCGACTCGGTGATCGCACGACAGCGCGTAGACGACCTGGAGGCGGCCATCCCCTTCTACGAGCGACTGACGGGTCAGACCGCCGGCCGCTTCGAGTTCGCCGGTGTGCAGTTGGCGAGCGTCGGACCCTTCCTGCTGTTCTGCGGTCCGGACGAGGCGGTGCGGAGAGTCGCCGGGGTGAGCGCCACCCTGGCGGTCGCAGACCTGACCACCGCCGTCGAGGAGGCGGTTGCGGCCGGAGCCACGGTGGTGATGCCGGCGCAGCCCACCCCCAACGGCCACCGAGCGGTACTGCGACACCCGCACGGGGGCGCGTACGAGTACGTCGGCCCCTGATTCGAGAGTTGTCCGAGCCGAACCCCTTGCCAAATGGTCAAGAAGTGTTGACCATTGGGGGCATGACAACCGACGATCTTCCCGAGGCGTTCCACGTCACCACTGACGAACAGCTACGCGCCGTCTCCAACCTCACGCGTCACCGGATCATGGCCGTGCTCCGCTTCGAGCCCTCGACGATCACGCAGATCGCCGAACGAGTGGGCCTCGCGAAGGGGAGTTCCAGCTACCACGTACGACTGCTCGAACGGGCCGGCCTGGTGAAGGTGGTGCGGACCCGGAAGGTCCGGGGCGTCACCGAGCGGTACTACGCGATGGCCGCGCGGTCGATCGTGCTGCCGGATCCGGGCGAGGGAGGCCCGGACGTGCTGATGCGGCACGCGGTGGCGGACCTGGAGGCATCCCCGGCGGACGGCGAGCGGCACGTGGGGATGGCTCATCTCCGGCTCACCGAAGAGCAGTTCGCCGAGCTGGGGGCGCGGCTCGAGGCGCTGGCGAACGAGTACCGGGCGCTGTCCGATCCGTCGCTGCCGGACGCCTCGCTCGTCTTCGCCCTGTTCCACCCGGCAGCCGTCAAGCAGACCGAAGGGGAGGCCAAGTGACCACAGACCTCAGGAAGTTGCCGACCGGTTTCGGACGGCTGTGGACCGCACAGACGGTGTCCTCGCTCGGTGACGGGGTGACGCACGCCGCGCTGCCGCTGCTCGCGTTGACGTTGACGCGGGATCCGTTGGCGCTCGCCGTCGTCACGGCCGCCGGAACGCTGCCGTGGCTGCTCTTCGGGGTGCTCGGCGGTGCGCTGGTGGACCGCTGGGACCGCCGGCGCACGATGTGGGTCGCGGACGCGACGCGTGCGGCGCTGCTCGCGATACCGGCGGCAGCGGCCGCGCTCGACGTGCTGAGCATTCCACTGCTCGCGGCCGTCGCCTTCTTCCTCGGCATCGGCGGGCTCTTCTTCGACACGGCCGCCACGGCCTACCTGCCGGATCTGCTCGGTCGCGACCCCGCGCTCCTGGAGCGCGCCAACTCCCGTCTGCGCGGTGCCCAGACCGCCATGTCCGGCTTCGCCGGGCCGCCCGCGGGCAGTGCCCTGCTCACGCTCGGGCGGGCGGTTCCACTGGTCGCCGACGCGGTCTCGTTCGCGGTCTCGGCACTGCTCGTACGGTCGCTGCCTGCCGCTCCCCCGCCCGTACCACAGGCCCGTGAGTCGCTGCTGCGGCAGGCACGGGCCGGCGCCTCGTACGTGTTCCGGGACCGGGTGCTGCTCGGGCTCGCGCTACGTCCGGCCGTCGGGAACATCGCCTTCCTCGCCGTCGAGACCGTACTCGCCCTCTTCGCGCACGATCGTCTCGGCATCGGCACCTTCGGCTTCGGCCTGCTCCTCACGGCGGAGGCCACCGGCGGTCTGCTCGGCGCGGCCATCGCCTCCTTCCTCGGCCGGCGCCTCGGCACAGGCGCCGCACTGACCTTCACGGCCGCGGTCGAGGGACTCGCCATCCTGGGCCTCGCCGCCGCCCCGAACCCGTACGCGGCCGGCCTCTCGCTCGCCGTCTGCGGCGCGGCCATGGGCGCCACGATGGTGCTCGCCCCCTCCCTCCGGCAGACGATCGTCCCCGCCCACCTGATGGGCCGGGTGGCCTCCACCTCCCGCATGCTCGCCATGTGCGCCGCCCCGTTCGGCGCCTTCCTCGGCGGCTGGCTGGCCACCACCTACGACGTGCGCACCCCGCTCTACACCGCCGCCGGCCTCCTCCTCACCATGACCGCCGTCACCGCGACCATGACCAGCAACCGCAGGGTCGAGGCGGCGCTGCGAGCGGCCGCCCCGGCTTCGGAAACCCGGGATCCCGTCCAGGAGCCTGCTCTCTAGGGCTCCGCAAGGTCGTCGAGACAGTGCTCCGACGGGTGGCGCGGGCTGCCGCTAGCCGGCCACCGCAGCGGCGAAGGCGTCGGGGTTGTCGAACATGATGTTGTGGCCGGCGCCGGGGACGTTCACGACGTCCACGCCGGCCTCCCGGAGCCCGTCCGCACCCGGCAGTTCGCCGCTCAGTTCGCCCTGCAGGTACACCCGCGGAACGGAAGAGCGGATCAGCATCTCCCGCATCACGGGATCGGTGCCCTGTACCAGGTGCACGGCGGACCGGTGCAGCGCGAGCGGGTCGGCGAGACGCATGGTGGCCGCCCAGGTGGGGCCGACGCGCTCCAGGACACGGGCGAAGCCCCCGCCCCGTACGAACTCCTCCTCCGTGTACGACGCGATCCCGCTGCTGCCCGCCGTGGGCGCCGGGAACGGGTCGAGGTTGCCCTCGGTGACGACGAGCCGCCCCACCAGGTCGGGCCTGCGGTGGGCGAGCACGATGGCGACCGCACCGCCCATGCTGTGCCCGGCGATCACTCCGCCGCGCACCCCGGCCGCGTCGAGCGCGGCGGCGAGGGCGTCCGCGTGGTCCTCGAGGCGGTAGGCGAAGTCGTCGGGCCGATCGCTGATGCCGTGTCCCGGCAGGTCGACGAAGAGAACCTGCCGGCCGGCGAGTTCGGGCCGGGCCGCGATGTGCGCGTGGTACACGGTCGACGCGGCGCCCAGGCCGTGCACGAACACCACGGCGGGCCCTTCGCCGGCCGCCTCGGTCCATCGGATGACACTGCCCCGCTCGTCGAATCGCGCCTCGCGCACAGTCCACTCCCCTCTCGAATACATCGGCATCACAGTACTACGTCACCGTAGTACTACGGCAGCGTCATCGTGGGAGAGAATGCGGGGATGCTGGAACTGTCGATCCTCGGTTTCCTCTACGAGACCCCGCTGCACGGCTACGAGCTGCGCAAACGCATCACCGCCCTCACCGGCCACGTACGCCCGGTCGGCGAGTCCACGCTGTACCCGGCGATCAAGCGCCTGGAGAAGGCCGGCCTGCTGGTCCGCGAGACCCGGCCCGGCCCGGCCGCCGCCCCCCGCCAGGTCCTCACCCTGACCCCCGCCGGCCGGGACGAACTCCGGCGCCGCCTCGCCGACGCCGAAGGCCCCGACGTGACCGACGAGAACCGCTGGTTCACCCTCCTGGCCTTCCTGCGCCACCTGGACGACCCCACCGCCCAGGCCACCGTCCTGCGCCGCCGCCTCACCTTCCTCGAAGAACCCACCAGCTTCTTCTACGCCGGCGAACACCCCCTGCGCGCCGAGGACCTGGACGACCCGTTCCGCCAGGGCGTCCTGACCATCGCCCGCGCCACCACCCGCACGGAACTCACCTGGCTCCGCACCACGCTCACCGACCTGGAGAACCACCTGGTGCCGTGACTCGGATTCACATGCCGTTCGTCCGGGCCGAGCGGGGTCGCGTGCGCAGGGTCGGCAGTCGCGCGTGGTCCTCGGCCCCTGCCAGGCCCTCGCCCAGGGCCAGGAGCGAGAGCAGCTGCACCGGGCGGCCCGTGGTGGCCGCGGCCTCCAGTTTGTGGTGGCCGTCGAGGAGGAAGTGCGTCAGGCCCCAGTGGCGGTAGTGGTCGGCCGACCGGGCGGAAGCGGGTTCGCACACGTCAAGCGTCGAGACCGCCACCGCCGTCGGGACGGTTCCCCGGGCCATGAGTTCGGCGTACTCGTCGACACGCCGCCTGTCGTTCCACGTCGGGGGCACCATGGGCACGACGAACTCGTAGAGGTGCGCCGATGCGTCCACTGCCGTCTCGAAGGTTCGGTAGTACGGCGTGTGCGGGTACTGCGGGAGGCCCCAGAAGTCGTCGAGTCCCCACGTGGCCACCTGCTCGCCGCTGAAGTAGTCGCCTTCCTTGCCGGGAACGACCGGTCGCGGCTCGATGCGGAGCAGCACAGGGAGGTACTCCCCCGCCGGCAGCAACGCACCGAACGCGTCGATCACGCCTCCCGCGTCCGGATCGTCCAGCGTGCCGGCGAGCTGCTCCTGCACGCCTGCCGACGACAGCGTCTGCGTGGCGGTCTCCAGCCGGGAGAACAGGAACGCGCACGTGCCGCACCAGGCACTGAGTTCGAAGGCCGGTTCGCCGTCGACGACGAGCAAGCGGCGCCCCGGGCCGCCACCCGCTTCCTGCCGCTCCGCCGCGAAGCGCAACCGCGCCTCGGCGTCCGGAACACCGAGCCTGCGCGGCTCGCCCCATGTGATCACCATGGACCGACCGTAGAGGACGTCAGGGAACACGGCACGTGGCCCGTGCGCCGGAGCGCGGCGAAAACGGGTGGCGCACGCATCCGGCACCGTGCCAAGCTGCACGCACCGAAGGGGTGTAGCTCAGCTGGCCAGAGCGCCGGTCTCCAAAACCGGATGCCGCAGGTTCGAATCCTGTCGCCCCTGCTGTCGACGTCCTGTCAGGCTCTCCAGGCCACGAGCAGGCGGAGGCCCAGCTCCGCTGCGTCGAGGCCGGCGAGTTCCGGGTTTCGTTCGGACCATCGGCCTGAGGCAAGGTCCTCGCGCAGGCTGTTCACCGCGCGGTGCTCGGCCTGGGCTCCGACCCTGGTCCATACCGAGACCGCGCGGCGTACATGGTCGTCCAGGTACGCCTCGGGTCGGCGCCAGTAGGCCTCGAAGAAGCCGTCGGCGCAGTCCCACGGGATGAGGACCGGCTCCAGGCGGGCCCCGATCGCGCCGGCCAGCTGGTCCACCGAGGGCCGGCCGGCGACCAGGCCGGCGACCTCGGGGAGGTAGTCCCGGGTGAGCCAGAAGCGGTGACGCCAACCGGTGTCGCCGGCGTCGTGCGTGAACACCACCACGCGCTTGGCCACCCGCCGCATCTCCCGCAGCCCGGCGATCGGGTCCTGCCAGTGGTGAACGGTGCTGAACGCCATCGCGGCGTCGAAGGACCGGTCCTCGAACGGCAGGCTCTCCGCGGCGGCCGCCACGCACGGCGCCGCGCCCGCGGGACGCTGGGCCCGCATCACCGCCGACGGCTCGACCGCCGTCACATCGCGGTCCGGGGGCTCGTACGAGCCGGTTCCTGCACCCACGTTCAGTACCGTCCGCGCGTCCCCGAGCGCCTCCCAGACCCTCTCGGCGATCCGCGGCTCGGTGCGCCGCGTCGCCGGGTACGCGGCGCCGATGGTCTCGTACAACTGCGTTTCGAACAGCTTGAGTTGTTCCTCGGGCGTCGTACGGATCCCCATTGCCCGTGCCTCCAGTTCCCTGTCGATGGCCGTCACCATGGCGGCAGCGCGGTCGCGCTGGTCGAGCAGCAGGCCGCGCAGCCGGTGCAGGTGCGCGACCGCGTCGGTGGTCGGGTCGTCGACGAGATCCGCGATCTCGCGCAGTCCGAAGCCCAGCCGCCGGTAGGCGAGCACCTCCCGCAGGCGTTCCACGTCGCCCGCCGCGTAGGCCCGATATCCGGCCGAGGTGCGCGCGGACGGCTGTACGAGGCCGATCTCGTCGTAGTGATGCAGGGTGCGGACGCTCACACCGGCCAGTTCGGCGACGCGTCCCACGGTCAGGTGCTCTTCCACGCCGCCGACTATGTGGCATCACGTCACGTGAGGGTCAAGCGTCATCCCCGGGGGGCAGCGGACCGCGCCGGTGTCAGTCGCGGACGTGCAGGGCGAATCCCGTGCGGCCGTTCGGCTCCAGCCCCTCCTTCAGGTGCAGCGAGGGGATCTCGTAGTCGCCGAAGTTCTGCCGGCGGAAGGGGATCGGCTCCGTCGACTCCAGCGTGAGCAGGCGCTGCCGCCAGGCCTTCGCGACGCCCCGGTAGTCCTCGTCGGTCATCCGGTCGCTGCCGTACTGGACGAACGGCGGCAGCGGCTCGATGCCGGGGTAGTAGAGGATGCCGTGGTGGATCGGGAACAGCAGGTCGTCGATGGGACCGTTGATCCCGCGTGCGGCGTAGTGCGACTGCGGGCCGCCGACGGTCACCGACAGCAGCGCCTTCTTGCCCGCGAGGGTGCCTTCGCCGAAGCGCTCGCCGTACTTGGTGTCGCTGTGCTCGCCGACTCCGTAGGCGAAGTGGTAGGTGAACACCCGGTCCACCCAGCCCTTGAGGATCGCGGGCATCGTGTACCACCAGAGCGGGAACTGGAAGATGATCGTGTCGGCCCACAGGAGCTTCTCCTGCTCGGCCGCGACGTCCGGGGTGAGCGTCCCGGCGTCGAAGGCCCGGCCGGAGTCGAGCGCGACCTTCAGCGGGCTGGAGGCGGCGGGGCCGTAGTCGGCGGCGTCCACGACGGCCTTCCAGTTCATCGCGTACAGATCGCTCACCCGTACCTCGTGCCCCGCGGACTCCAGGGTGGACACGGCGAGGTCCTTCAGCGAGCTGTTGAGCGACTTGGGCTCCGGGTGGGCGTGGACGATCAGCGTCTTCATGGGGGACTCCTTCGGATCGGATGACTTCGATGCGGACGTCTTCGATCCTGGGCGCCGCGGCGGCCGGTGTTCAGGGACGCTTCTTCCGTCGGACCGCGCTTCCTGGTAACGGCAGGGCCACCTTCGCGGGAGCCGCCGCGGCCATACTGGGGGGCATGGACGATCTTGCGGGCTTCCTGCGGACCAGGCGTTCCCGTATCGACCCCGCCGCCGTCGGCATCCCGACCGACAGCCGCCGCCGGGTCGAGGGGCTGCGCCGCGAGGAGGTCGCGCACCTGTCGGGGGTCAGCGTCGACTACTACGTACGCCTGGAGCAGGGCCGCGCGACCCAGCCGTCGGCCCAGGTGCTCGACGCGCTCGCCCGTGTCCTGGGCCTCGACGAGACCGAGCGCGGGCACCTCCACCGGCTCGCCGGGCAGCGCCGCCGCCCGGTGAAGGCGCCGGCGGGGCGCCTGAGGCCCGAGGTGCTGCGCGTCCTGGACCTGGTGGGCGGCGCACCCGCGCTGATCATGAACCACCGCCTGGACATCCTCGCCGGCAACCGCCTCGCCAAGCTCCTCTACGGCCGGCCGATCCCCGGCCTGAACACCGCCCGGCACATCTTCCTGGAGGAGGCCGAGCGCGGTCTCTACGCGGACTGGGAGACGTGCACCCTCGACGTCGTCGGGCATCTGCGCCTGGCCGCCGGCAAGCACCCCGACGACCCGCGTCTCGCCTCCCTCGTCGGCGAGCTCGCCATGGGCAGCGAACGCTTCCGCCGCCTCTGGGCGCGTGCCGACGTGCGCGCCCGCACCCATGGGCGCAAGGCGTACCGGCATCCGCTCGTCGGCCTGCTCGAACTGCACCACGAGAACTTCGCGCTGCCGGACGAGTCCGGCATGGAGCTGTTGGTGCTGTCCGCGGCCCCCGGCAGCTCCGCCGAGGACGGGCTGCGCCTCCTGGCGGGCCTGGACACGGACGGCGCCGACGCGCGGACCGGGGGCGACGTCCAGGTCTGAGCCCTGCGGTTTCGGCTGGTGCGCGGAGGTTGAGTAGGCTCGGGGTGCCGCGCCGGGCCAGCAGAGGAGAGACACGTGTTCGTGAAGGTGTGCGGGCTCAAGACGCCCGCCGACATCGATGCGGCGGTCGCGGCCGGGGCGGATGCCGTCGGTCTGGTGATCAGCGGGACCAGCGTCCGCGGACTCGACCGGGACCACGCGGCACGGCTCGCCGCCCACGTGCCGGAGAGCGTCCTCTCCGTCCTGGTGGTCAACGACACCCCTGCCGCCGAAGCCGCCCGCATCGCGAGTGAGCTCGGCTTCGGGGCCCTCCAGCTGCACGGGAAGGCGTACGGCGAGGAGGACTTCGCGGCCGCCGTCGGGATCTTCCCGCGACTGTGGCGTGCCACGTCCTTGAGCGACCGGCCCGATACGCGGGTCGGCGCCTACGGCGAGGAGGTCCTCCTCCTCGACTCGCCGCGGGCGGGTTCCGGCGAGCCGTGGGACCTGTCCCTGCTGGAGACGGCCCGGCCCGACGGGACCTGGCTGCTCGCCGGCGGGCTCGCGCCGCACAACGTCGGCGAGGCGATCGGCCGTGCCCGCCCCTGGGGCGTCGACGTGTCCAGCGGCGTCGAGTCCGCCCCGGGCGTCAAGGACCACGATCTGATCCGTACGTTCGTCACGGCGGCGAAGTCGACCGCCCCGCACGGGGCCTGAGCTCCGCACGGGGCCTGAGCCCCGCAAGGGGCCTGAGCCCCGCAAGGGGCCTGAGCTCCACGCGGGCCTGAGCCCCGCCCCGGAGCGGCCGGTGTCAGTCCTCGTCGTCGCCCAGGTCGTCCTGGACCCGCAGCCCCGCCACCCACAGCGGCATCATCCAGTGCGCGGCGAGCACGCCGACGAGGACCGGGGCCACGGCGGACTGGAGGGGTGCGTCCGCCAGGACGCCGTAGGCCCCGACGCCGAACGCCGTGGCGACGAGCAGCCACAGGGTGATGCGGTGGGCCAGGGCGCGCACCCGGTCGCGTTCGACCAGCTGGCGCTCGTCGAGCATCCGGCCGCGCAGCTCCAGGAGTCCGCGCGTCGAGCCGTTGAGCAGGCCGGTGAGCAGCATCCAGGGGAGCAGTACCGCGGCGACCAAGGCCAACAACCCGTATCCGGACCCGAACACCGTGCCGATCCAGGCGCCCACTCCGGTGACGGTGAGGGCGATGTGCGCCCCCACGATCAGTCGTCGCCTGGGCACGGTGGCATAGGCCGCGGCCGCCCGGCGGTCGTTCATCACGGCGTACATCCGTCGGTCGTAGCGCGTCGTCGCGGTCATCACTGCTTCCTCCCGTAGACCTCGTCGGTGAGCGGCTGGAACGGCTCCAGGGAGAACAGCGCCTCCACCGGCAGTCCGAAGTACCGGGCCACTTTCAGGGCCAGGTCGAGGCTGGGGTTGTACTGGCCGCGTTCGATGTAGCCGATGGTCTGGTAGTGGACACCCACTGCCTCGGCGAGTGCCTGTCGCGACACTTTCCGCTCTGCCCTGACAACCGCCAGCCTGTTGTGCACCTGCTCGCTCATGTATAAGAAGTACTACATTCGAGCACAGGAGCACAACATCACGGCGGGCCGTCGACGGCTTGACCACTCGCCTGGCGCGCACCGCACGCAGCCACCGCTTCGACTCTCGTCGCGGCGACTTTTCGGACTTTCCCTGCCTATGCAGCCCTGAGCGCTGATTAGCGACCGACCCCGAGTCAAACGAAGAAGAGCATCGGAGTGCTCGACTCCGACGGCGACCTGCGCATCGCCGATCTCAGCGGCCTTCCCGGACGGTCCCGGAGGCGTGTCGGGGAGCGCGAGAAAGATCACGGCCTCTTCAGTGCATCCTTGGAGCCCTTTCGTACGTCTCCCACGGGAAGACGTCCATCTCTACCAAGGACAGAAGACTTTGCTGACTCCGACACTCGGCCTGCGCAGCGCCGTGACCGTCTCGCTGACGGCCTCGGCCGTGCTGGCCGGCGGCTTCTTCGCCGGCCAGGCGCAAGCCGCCACGCCCGCCCCGTCGATCACCGCACCGGGCGGGTTCGTCATGAACAACGGGACGGGTACGACCCTGTACGGGAAGGCCGCGGACACCCGCCGGTCGACCGGGTCCACCACGAAGATCATGACCGCGAAGGTCGTGCTCTCCCAGCCGAACCTCAACCTCGACGCCAAGGTCACGATCCAGAAGGCCTACAGCGACTACATCGTCGCCAAGAACGCCTCCTCCGCCCGGCTCATCGTCGGGGACAAGGTGACCGTCCGCCAGCTCCTCTACGGCCTCATGCTGCCCTCGGGCTGCGACGCCGCGTACGCGCTGGCCGACAAGTTCGGCACCGGCACCACGCGGGACGCCCGGGTCAAGTCGTTCATCGGGAAGATGAACGACGAGGCGCGGCGGCTCGGCCTGCGCAACACCCACTTCGACTCGTTCGACGGAATAGGGAGTGGGCAGAACTACTCGACCCCGCGTGATCTGACGAAGATCGCCAGCAGCGCGATGAAGAACTCCACGTTCCGCACCGTCGTCAAGACGAAGTCCACGCAGCAGAAGGTGACCACCAAGAGCGGTGGTTACCGGTACATGTCGTGGACCAACACGAACAAGCTCCTGAGCACGTACAGCGGCGCGATCGGCGTGAAGACCGGTTCGGGTCCGCAGGCCAAGTACTGCCTCGTCTTCGCCGCCACCCGTGGCACGAAGACGGTCATCGGCACGGTGCTCGCCTCGCCGTCCGAGGCGAACAGGGCGGCCGACGTCAAGAAGCTCCTGGACTACGGCTTCGCGAGGTAACCATCCCGGTACGCCCCCGGCCGTCTCCCGTCTCCGGCGGGAGACGGCCGGGGGCTTCCGCGTTCCCGGAGGTGAACGGCTGCGGCGGGCGGGGGCGTTGGGACGGACTTCGGACCGGGGCGTCGTGCCGGACGCCTGCGGACGAGGGGATCTCGCCGAGCGAGGCGCTCAGGGAGCCGGCCGCGACAGCCTCGCGATCACGCGGCGCGGCATGCCGGACGACGACCCGCCGTCGGACCGACCGCCCAGGATCAGCCCGCCGGCGTCCCCGCCGACCACACCCCGAACCACTGCTCCGCGCCGTACTCCTCGAACCGCTCCACCTCGGTGAAGCCAAGCTTCGCCGCGAGGCGCATGGCGCGGGTGTTGGCGGTCCGGGTGGAGAGGACCACCGGCTCGCCGGGGTGTGCGTCGGCGAACCAGGTGAGTGCCGCCGCGCACGCCTCGGCGGCGTACCCGCGCCCCCAGGCCTCCGGCAGGAACATGTAGCCGAGCTCGGCCTCTTCGGCTTCCGGACGGACGTGCCCCCGGCGGTCCGCGCCGCGCCGGTCCAGCGTGACCATGCCGATCATCGCTCCGTCGAGTTCGATCACGAAGAGGCGGGGGCGCCGCCCGGGCACCTCGGGCATCGCGCGGTCGACTTCGTCGCCGGGACGGTGGCCGCCGACGTAGGTGCCCACCTCCGGCGACGAGAAGAGTGCGACGAACGCCGCGCGGTCCCGGGCCTCGGACTCTCGGAGCACGAGCCGTTCGGTCTTCATCGGGGCGGGTGGCCAAGCGGCCGGGCCGAGTTGAGTCATGGTCGGGAACCTATCGCACGCCCGTGCGAGTGCCCTCCGGGAGAAGCCCGCCGTGGCGGCGCCCGGACCGAACTCCGCAGGTCATCCCCTGCGTGATCCACTTGGTCCGCACCGCAGGGAGCGGTGCGTGAGGAGCGTGAAGACATGTCCGACACCGCCGCCGTCTCGATCCGTCCGGTCCGGGAGGGCGACTTCGACCAGTGGTGTGCCCTCTACCGGGGCTACGCCGACTTCTACCGGGTGGAGCAGACCGAGGAGGCCGCGCGGCTCGTCTGGTCCTGGATCCACGACCCGGGCCACGAGGTCGAGGGGCTCGTGGCCGAGGCCGCCGACGGACGGCTCGTCGGGCTCGCGCACTTCCGGCCCTTCGCCCGCCCGCTGTCCGCGACCGTCGGCGGCTGGCTCGACGACCTCTTCGTGGATCCGGCCGAACGCGGCTCCGGCGTGGCGGACCTGCTGCTCGGTGCCCTGCGCGGGATCGGGGCCGAGCGCGGCTGGAGCGTCGTCCGCTGGATCACCGCCGACGACAACCACCGCGCCCGGTCCAAGTACGACCAGGTGGCCACGCGCACGATGTGGGTCACGTACGACATGGCTCCCGAGGCCTGAGTCCGGCCGGAGCGTCCCGGGGAGGGGCGCCGCGCCTGCCGGAAACCTGCACAACGTGTGCGTGTCGGGGAGCGGCGCCTTCACCGTTCCCCGACAGCCAGGGGCACCGGGCCGCCCGGACGGAACCCTTCTGTCCGTTTAAGTTCCTCGCGCGAGGCGGGGGTGCCGAATCTGTTACTCGGTTCCGAGGAGAAGGTGTCGCCATTCGGTGAATGTGGGTGCACGGCCGCTTCCCGCAGTGCAGAAACACCCGCGCGGAAACGCCGACCGAATTTCTCCGGCCAACCGTTCACGTGATTTGATCAATCCCGCTGCGGCCGCAGAAGACGGATTCCCCCCATGAACGAAGGGTGCGCATCATGCGTCACGACCTTGAGACCGTTGAGATCTCCGACGCCGACCTCGACGCCGTCTCCGGCGGCCTCGTCACCATCTCCGGCGGTCTTGCCGGCGCTGTGACCAGCGACGTCACCAACCTCCTCGGCACCGTCGGCTCCCTGCAGACGGTCCAGGGCGTCGAGGGCCTCGTCGCCGGCGTCCCGGGCCTGGCCTCCGGCATCACCGGCGTCTCGGTGAACACCGCGGGCGTCACCGGTATCGCCGGTATCTGATTCGGCAACCGGATCGGTATCTGATTCGGTATCCGGCAGAACACTGTCCGTGAACCCCGGAACCTCTCCGGTTCCGGGGTTCACGGACGCCCGAAAAAGGCCCCGACGGCCCGACAGTGACAATCGAGAGAATGCAGCCGAAGGAATAGTCCGTGCAGTTCCGCCGCAATGCGCTTTCCAAGCTGCAATCGCCCGAAGAACTCGACGTCCCCGTGCGTTTCGCGCGCCCCCAGGGCCGTCTCGTGCTCGCCGTCACCGTCGTCGTCATGGCCGCCGCGGGCTTCTGGGCCCTCACCGGCACGGTGACGTCCAAGGTGAACGCGCCCGGCCTCCTCACCCACGCCGAGGGCACCTACCTGCTGCAGAGCCCGGTCGCCGGGCAGGTCACCGAGGTCCTCGTCGAGGAGGGGCGGCCCGTCGCCCCCGGCACGCCGCTGCTGACCGTCCGCACGGAACAGGGCGACCGGCCCGTCCGTGCCGTGGCCGGCGGTCGCGTCACCACGCTGTACGCCAGGCTGGGTTCGGTCGTCACCACCGGCGCCGATGTGGCGACCGTCGAGCGCGTGACCGACCGGGACGCCCCGTTGAGGGCCGTCCTGTACCTGCCGGGGGACACCGCCGCCGCGCTCCGCGTGGGCGCCCCCGTCGACCTGGGCGTCCAGTCCGTCCCGCGCGACCGGTACGGCGTGCTCCGCGGCCGTGTCGCCGCCGTCGGCCGCACCCCGCAGACGCAGGCGCAACTCGGTGCCTTCCTCGGCGACGCCGGGCTCGCCGCGCGGTTCTCCCGCGCGGGCGATCCGGTCGCCGTCCTGGTGGCCCTGGACCGCTCCCCCGCCACCGCCTCCGGATACGCCTGGTCGTCCTCGGACGGGCCGCCGCACGCCCCCGAGTCCGGCACGCCCGTCACCGGCGCCGTCCACCTGTCCGCGCAGCGCCCCGTCGACTGGCTGCTGCCGTGAGCGCGGCACGGGCGGCCGCCCCGTCCCGGGCCAGGTCCACGGACCGCCGGCTCCCACCGGCGGGCCGTTCCCGGCGCCGTACACCCGCCGCCAAGGGCCGACGGCCCCGTACCGTCCGTACCCCCACCGTGCTCCAGATGGAGGCGGTCGAGTGCGGCGCCGCCGCGCTCGCGATGGTCCTCGGACACCACGGCCGGTTCGTCCCGCTGGAAGAGCTCCGGATCGCCTGCGGCGTCTCCCGTGACGGGTCCCGGGCCGGCAACCTCCTGAAGGCGGCGCGCGGTTACGGCCTCCAGGCCAAGGGCATGCAGATGGACCTGGCCGCGCTCGCCGAGGTGACCGCTCCGGCCGTGCTCTTCTGGGAGTTCAACCACTACGTCGTGTACGAGGGCACGGGGCGCCGCCTCGGCCGGCCAGGGGTGTACGTCAACGACCCCGGCAGCGGGCGCCGTTTCGTCCCCATGGACCAGTTCGACACCAGCTTCACCGGCATCGTGCTGACCTTCGAACCGGGCGCCGGCTTCCGTCGCGGCGGCACCCGGCCCGGTGTCCTCGCCGCCCTGCCCGCCCGGCTGCGCGGTACTTCGGGCACGATGGCCGCAGCGGTCGTCGCGAGCCTCCTCCTGGTGGCCGTCGGCGCGTGGGTGCCCGCCCTGAGCCGTACGTACATCGACATGTTCCTGATCGGGAACCAGACGTCCCTGCTCGGTGTGGTCTTCGCGGCGATGGCGACCGCCCTCGTCCTCACCGCGACCCTCACCGCCCTCCAGCAGGCCAATCTGCTGCGCGGGCGGATCATCGCCTCCACCCTGGGCAGCGCCCGTTTCCTGCGGCATCTGCTCCGGCTCCCGCTCGCCTTCTACGCCCAGCGGAACCCGGCCGACCTCGTCCAACGCCTGCAGACGAACGACGCCGTCGCCGAGACCCTCGCCCGCGACCTGGCCGCGGCGGCCGTCGACGCCGTCGTCGTCCTGCTCTACGCCGTGCTGCTCTGGACGTACGACCCCCAACTCACCGTCGTCGGCGTGCTGATCGCCCTGCTCAACGTCGTCGCCCTCCGGATCGTCGTCCACCTGCGGGCCACCGGCACGCAGAAGCTGCGCGCCGAGAGCGCCCGGCTCACCAACACCGCGTACAGCGGACTCCAGCTCATCGAGACGATGAAGGCGACCGGCGGCGAGGACGGCTTCTTCCGGCGCTGGGCAGGACAGCACGCCACCACCCTCGACGTTCAGCAGCGGCTCGGCGTGCCCAGCGCCTGGCTCGCTGTCGTCGCACCCACCCTCGCCGCGCTCAACAGCGCGCTCATCCTCATGATCGGCGGCATGCGGGCGGTGGAGGGGCATCTCACCGTCGGCCTGCTCGTCGCCTTCCAGGCCCTCGTGACCGGCTTCACCGCGCCGATCACCCGGCTCAACGGCGTGGCGGGCCGCGTCCAGGACTTCGCCGCCGACATCGCCCGCCTCCGCGACGTCGAGAACTTCCCCGTCGACCCGGTCCACACCCGGCGCGCCCCGGGCGCCGCCACCCGCCGCCTCACCGGCCACGTCGAACTGGAGGGCGTCACCTTCGGTTACAGCCCTCTCGACGCCCCGCTGCTCAAGGACTTCCGGCTCACCGTCGGACCCGGGCAGCAGGTCGCCCTGGTCGGCGGCTCCGGCAGCGGCAAGTCCACCGTGTCACGGCTGATGTCCGGGCTCTACACGCCGTGGGAGGGCGCGATCCGCATCGACGGGATGCGCCTGGAGGACATCCCGCGCAGTGCCCTCGCCGCCTCCGTCTCCTTCGTCGACCAGGACGTCTTCCTCTTCGAGGGCACGGTCCGAGACAACGTGGCGCTCTGGGACCCGTCCGTCCCCGACGAGGCCGTCGTCGCCGCCCTCCAGGACGCCGCCGTGTACGACGAGGTGGCCCGCCGCCCCGGCGGGATCCGCTCCCGCGTCGAGCAGGACGGCCGCAACTTCTCCGGCGGCCAGCGGCAGCGCCTGGAGATCGCCCGCGCGCTGGTGCGCCGCCCGAGCGTCCTGATCCTCGACGAGGTGACCAGCGCGCTCGACGCGGCGACCGAGCAGATCGTCATCGACAACCTGCGGCGTCGCGGCTGCGCCTGCGTGGTCATCGCCCACCGGCTGAGCACCGTGCGCGACAGCGACGAGATCGTCGTGCTCGACCGGGGCACGGTCGTGGAACGCGGGCGCCATGAAGAACTCCTCGCCGCGCGGGGCACGTACGCCGGTCTGGTCAAGGAGCACTGAGGTGAACGTCCCCCATCCGCCCATCGGCGGGCACGACGGCCTCGCCCCGGACCCGGTCGTCGCCGCCCTCGGAGCCCTCGGCACCGCGGTCGACTGCGCCGGCCTGCGCAGCTTCGCCCTGGAAGGCCCGCACGTCCTCTGGCTCGTCGTCGGGGGTGCGCTCGACCTGTTCGCCGTCGACGCGGCGCGGCTCGGCCCCTGGCACTTCCTGGGCCGCCTCGAACCGGGCGCGCTGCTGCTCGGCCCGGTCGACGGGCCCACGCGCACCCTGATCGGCCGTCCCGCACAGGGCTGCCGGCTGCGCCGCGTCGAGCTGAGCGAACTGCCTTACGCGGTCGGCCAGTCGTACGGGGAGCAGGGATTCGGCGGCCAGTGGTACGAGGATCAGAGCGGGTACGGCATGGGGACCGAGGTCCCGCTCAGCCCCCTGGAGCACGCCTTCAGCCTCGGCATCGGCCGCGGGCTGCGCGTCCTGTACCAGGCGGTCCTGGACGGCAGCCCCGGCGACGCCCCCGGCGCGGCCGACGACGACGTCCTCTGGATGCGGATCACTCCCGGCAGCATCGCGTACGGAGCCGCCTACGCGACGGGTCACCAGGGCCACGCGGCGTACGACGGCTACGGAACGTACGACAGTGGCCATGGCGCCGGGACCCTTCTCGTCGACCCCGCGACCTGGCAGGGCATGGTCGACCAGCAGTACCGGCTGCTGTACGCCCTGGACGACCGGATCGAGCAGCTCGAACGCGACCACGAGGACCGCGCGGCCGCCGGGATCGAGGCCGGGCACGCCGCCCGTACGCGCGCCGACCACACGCTGCTCGCCTCCATCGGCCGCTCCGGCGGCGTCCCCCGGGACCGTGCCGACGACACGACCTACGCCGTGTGCCGGGCCGTCGCCCGCGACGCGCGCATCACCCTCGCCGAGCCCGGCGGCATGGCCGCGGACCCCGGACACCCCGACCCCGTCGAACGCATCGCGCTCGCCTCCCGGATCCGCACCCGGGGCGTCCGGCTCGGCGACCGGTGGTGGCGCGAGGACAGCGGGCCCCTGGTGGGCCACCGCGCGGAGGACGGGACGCCCGTCGCGCTGCTGTGGCGACGTGGCCGGTACACGGCCTTCGACCCCGCCACCGGTGAGCGGGAGCGCGTCGACCGGACCGGCGCCGCCGCGTTCGCGCCGCGCGCCGTCATGTTCTACCGGCCGCTGCCCGACCGCCCCCTGGGCCTGCTGCGGCTGCTCCGGTTCAGCGCCCGGGGCACGCGGGCGGAGCTCCGCGACCTGCTCCTCGGAGGGCTGGTCGCGGTCGCCCTCGGCGCGCTCGTCCCCGTCGCCACCGGCAAGGTGCTCGGCGCGTACGTACCCGCGGCCGAGACCGGGCTCATCGTCCAGGCCGGCTCCGCGATCATCGCGACCAGCATCGTGTCGGCCGCCTTCATGCTGCTGCAGAACACCGCGATCCTCCGCATGGAGGGCCGCATCGAGGCCACTCTCCAGCCGGCCGTCTGGGACCGGCTGCTTCGCCTGCCGACGACGTTCTTCGCCGGGCGGTCCACCGGTGAACTGGCCAGTGCGGCCATGGGCATCAGCGCCATCCGCCGGGTGCTGTCCGGCATCGGCCCGGTGGTCGTCCAGGCGGGCACCGTCGGCACGGTGAACCTGGTGCTGCTCCTCGTCTACAGCGTGCCCCTGGCCCTGGTCGCGCTCGCCCTGCTGCTCGCCACCGCCGTGGTCTTCCTGGGCCTGGGCCTCTGGCAGCTGCGGTACCAGCGACAGCTGATACGGCTCGGCAACAAGCTCGACAACCAGGCCTTCCAGACCCTGCGCGGTCTGCCCAAGCTACGCGTCGCGGCGGCCGAGAGCTTCGCGTACGCCGCGTGGGCGGGGCAGTTCGCGCGGACCCGGGGGCTGCACCGGCGCATCGGGAGGATCAAGAACGTCCTCGCGGTCCTCGGCGCGGTCTGTCTGCCGCTGTGCACCCTCGTGATGTTCGCGCTCCTGGCCGGCCCGGCCCGGGGCACCCTGTCCGCGAGTGAGTTCCTCACCTTCAGCACCGGCGTCACGATGATGCTGTCCTCGGTGACGCAGCTGACCGGCGCGCTCCTCTCGGCGGCCGCCGTACAGCCCATGTTCGAACAGATCAGGCCGGTGTTCCGGGAGACGCCCGAGGTACGCGCCTCCAGCGCCCCGCCGGGTGAGCTGACCGGGGCGATCGAGGCCGAGGATCTGTCCTACCGCTACACCGAGGACGGCCCGCTCGTCCTCGACGGGGTCAGGCTCCGGGTGCGTCCGGGCGAGTTCGTCGCGATCGTCGGGGCCAGCGGGTGTGGCAAGTCCACGCTCCTGCGGCTGCTCATCGGCTTCGACCGGCCGTCCTCCGGCACCGTGCGGTACGACGGTCAGGACCTCGCGGCCCTCGACCAGGCGGCGGTGCGCCGCCAGTGCGGTGTCGTCCTCCAGAACGCCCAGCCGTTCTCCGGTTCCGTCCTCGACTGCATCCGGGGCGCCGGATCGTATCCGCTGGAGGACGCGTGGGCCGCAGCCGCGATGGCAGGCCTGGCGGAGGACATCAAGGCGATGCCCATGGGCATGCACACGATGCTGTCGGACGGCGGAGGCAGCGTCTCGGGCGGCCAGCGCCAGCGGCTGATGATCGCTCAGGCGCTCATCCGCAGGCCTCGTGTCCTCTTCTTCGACGAGGCGACGAGCGCTCTCGACAACGAGGCGCAGCGGACGGTGATCGAGTCGACCCGCGCGCTGAACGCGACCCGTGTCGTGATCGCCCACCGTCTGTCCACCATCATGGACGCGGACCGGGTGATCGCCCTGGCGGACGGCCGCGTCGTCCAGGAGGGCACGCCTGCCGAGCTTCTCGCGGACACGAGCGGGCTCTTCCATGAGCTGGTCCGGCGCCAACTGGGCTGACACGTCTGTTCCCTGTGCCGTGCCGGCCCGCGTGGCTGAGGCTGCCGGGGCGTCGGGCGGTGTACACGTACGACAGTGGTCACTGCGGAAGGGAACACCGTGCACGCCGACGTACCCGACCTGTCCCGCCGTTCCGCGCTGGCCCTGGGTGCCGGTACGGCGCTCACGGCCGCGCTCGCCGTGGGCGGCGGCACCGCCCAGGCCTCGTCGCAGGGGACGGGCGGAGTCGTGGCGGGGCTGCGACGGCTTGAGCGCGAACACAGCGCACGGCTCGGCGTGTTCGCGCGCGACATGCGCTCGGGCAGGACCGTGGCGTACCGGGCGAACGAGTGCTTCCCCATGGCCTCGGTGTTCAAGATGCTCGCCGTCGCGGCCGTGCTGCGTGACGTCGACCACGACGGGGAGTTCCTCGCCCGGCGCGTCCGCTACTCGACGGCGTACGTCGCGAGGTCGGGCTACTCGCCGATCACCGGGCGCGCCGAGAACGTCACGGGCGGCATGACCGTCTCCGCCCTCTGCGACGCCGCGCTCCGCTTCAGCGACAACACCGCCGCCAACCTGCTCCTCGGGGAGCTCGGCGGCCCCACCGGCGTCACCCGCTTCTGCCGCTCGATCGGAGACCGTGTCACGCGGCTCGACCGGTGGGAGCCCGAGCTCAACTCGGCGGAGCCCTGGCGGGTCACCGACACCACCACTCCGTACGCCATCGGCGTCGGCTGCGCGCGTCTCGTGCTCGGTGACGCGCTGGAGCGCCACGACCGGGAACGGCTCACCGGCTGGCTGCTCCGCAACACGACCAGCGCCGAGCGGTTCCGGCGCGGACTGCCCGCCGGCTGGCTCCTCGCCGACAAGACCGGATCGGGGCGCCACGGCGGCGCCAACGACGTGGGCGTGGCCTGGCGGCCGGACGGCACGCCGATCGTCCTCGCGGTCCTCACCACCAAGGCCGAGGAGGACGCCCCCGCCGACGATCCGCTGGTGGCCGGGACGACTGCCCTGCTGGCCGGGGAACTCGGCACCGATGTCTGATTCGTTCAAGCGGAAGGCCACGCCCGGCCACTAGCGTCGACACCATGAACGTCACCGACAAGGAATCACGCCACGTCAGCATCTCCATCGACCGCTCCGTCGCCGACGTCTACGCCTACGCGTCGGATCCGGTGAACCTTCCCGCCTGGGCCCATGGCCTGGGGAAATCCATCGAGAAGGTCGGCGACGAATGGGTCGCGGACTCCTCCCCGCTGGGGCGTGTCACGGTCAGGTTCGTGCCGCGCAACGACCTGGGCGTGCTCGACCACGACGTCACGCTCCCCTCCGGACAGACCTTCTACAACCCGGTCCGGGTGATCGCCGACGAGACGGGGAGCGAGGTGGTGTTCACCCTCCGCCGCCGGCCGGAGATGAGCGACGCCGAGTTCGAGCGTGACGCCGACACGGTCGCCGCCGACCTGACCCGGCTCAAGGGGCTGCTGGAGTCCGCCTAGTACTCCGGCCATGGCTCACGACCCGGCGTGGCGTCATCTCCGGTGGATCGGCCACCGAGGACGGTGGCCGATCCAGCGGCGTGTTCCGGATCTGCTGTCCGTCCAGCGGACGCACCGGTCGGGTCGGTTCACGGCTGGGTGTGCTGCTGGGCGGCGTCGAACGCGGGCGCGAGCGGGGCCAGCGCCGTGCGGAGCTGGTCGGGCAACGAGCCGGAGGGCACGACCAGTCCTCCGGCGGCGAGACCGTCGGCGGCCTCCGCGTTCCCCGCCGGCCGGAGCCAGCCCTCCAACGCGATGCGCACCGCCGCGGCCACGCTCGCCGCGAGAACTCGGGCTGTGTGCGCTCCGGCGTCACCCACGCGTTCGGCGATCACCGCCGTGAGGGGAAGCTCGATACCGGCGGCGGTATCGAGGAACGCGTCACGCAGTGCCGTCTGGGTGGTGATCAGCAGCAGCGCCTTGTGTTCACGCTCGCCGGTGTTCGTGTACTGCTCGACCACCGCTTCGGTGACGGCGTCCGCCAGGCGCACTCCTGCGGGCCGGGCCGCGACCGCCGCCGCGATGCGCGCCTCCCGGTCCTCGGTGACAGCGGAGACGATCGCCTGCTCGCGGCTGGCGAAGTAGTTGTTGTAGGTGCGCGGCGAGACCCCGGCCGCCGCAGCGATGTCCTCGACCCGCACCTGGTCGGGTCCGCGCTCCACGGCCAGACGCAGGGCCGCCTCGCGTAGCGCCTCGCGCGTGGCCTGCTTCTTCCGCTCCCGCAGCCCTGATGGTGGTGTCGTCACGGTGTCAGCGTTCCACACAGGGCTGCGTACGCACAAAGTTGCGGTAGCGCAAAATTACTTTCACGCAAACTTGCGTGCACGCACTTTTCCTGTCAGCCTCGACCCGGCCGAGACCGACAGAGAGGACATCGCCATGCGAGCAAGAGGAATGACCTACGACACCGGATTCGTCGTGCACGGCCGGCTGTCCCGCGAGCTCTTCGACCCCGCGGTGGTCCGGCGCGAGCTCGCCATCATCCGCGACGACCTGCACTGCAACGCGGTCCAGATCATCGGCGGCGACCCGGACCGACTGGAACTGGCCGCCGGCGCCGCCGCCGAGCTCGGCATGGAGGTCTGGTTCTCGCCCTATCCGCTGGAACTGGACCCGGAGCAGATCCTCACGCTCTTCCGCGACTGCGCCGAGCGCGCGGAACGACTCCGGCAGCAGGGGGCCACAGTCGTGTTCGTCGCAGGGGTCGAGCTGAGCGTGATGAACCGCGGGTTCCTGCCCGGCGAGAGCCCCGAGGAGCGGGTCGAGCAGCTGATGAGCCCACCCGAGCGGCGGGGCGAAGCGATGCGCGAGCTCGGCGTGCGCATCAACGCATTCCTCCGCGAGGCCGCGGCCACGGTCCGCGAGCACTTCCAGGGCAGGCTCACCTACGCGTCCATCCAGTTCGAGCAGGTCGACTGGACCCCCTTCGACATCGTGACGTTCGAGCTGATCCGCTCCGCCGAGGTCGCCGACCGGTTCCGGGACGCGGTGCGCACCCTGGCCCGAGGCCCGAAGCCGCTCGCCATCACCGGGTTCGGCACCGCGGCCTACCGCGGCGCGGGAGACCGCGGCGGGCGGGTGCTGGAAGTGGTCGAGTACGACCCGGAGACCAAGGCTCCCGTACGACTGGACGGCACGTACGAGCGCGACGAGGCCGGCCAGGCCGCATATCTGAGCGAACTGCTGGAGATCTTCGAGACCGAGGGCGTGGACAGCGCGTTCGTGTTCTTGTTCGCCCTGCCCGGCTATCCGCACCGCCCGGACGGCGACCCCAGGAACGACTTGGACCGGGCCGGCCTGGGCATCGTCAAACTCCTCGAAGGCCGCCGGGGACAGACCTACCCCGACATGGAATGGGAACCCAAGGCCGCCTTCGCGGCAGTGGCGCAGCGGTACCGGAGCTGACAGGCCCCGCGCACGGTGACCACGGCCCGGGATCCGCACTGCGCCTCGGTGCAGCCCGCCGACACCACTACCGGGCCCGACTCACCCTCGATGAATGACACTGCGTCAGGTCGCGGTCCACGACCGGGGCACCGGGGCCCCGGCCGGGAAACAGGCTTCGGCCTTCAGCGCAGTCGGCGGGCGCGGAGCACCACGTCGTGGGTGTGGTGCGCACCGGCTCCGCCCTCGGGGATCACGCGGGCTCGTTCCTCGTCGACCTCCACCGTCCAGCCGTCGTCGAGCAGGGCCGCGACCATCGAGGGCCAGACGTAGTCGGCCGGGTCGAAGTCACCCTCGTCCGCCTGCCGGGTCTCCATCCCCGCGTGGTGGACGAGCAGCAGTACGCCGCCGGGCGCGACGGCCGAGATCAGCGCACGTTCGGCGGCGGCGTCGGGGGTGCGCAGCAGCGCCGGGTACTGGGCGGAGACCAGGTCGAAGGAGGCCGGCGGGAGCGCCGCCTCCGCCAGGCCGGCGTGGACCCAGCGGACGGTGACGCCGGCGTCCCGGGCATGCCCGGTCGCCCGTTCAAGGGCCACCCCCGACACTTCGAGCGCGGTCACGTCCCAGCCGCCGCGGGCGAGCCAGACGGCGTCCGCGCCCTCGCCACAGCCGACGTCGAGCACCCGGCCGGGTGCGAGTCCGGCGGTCTCGGCCACCAGGGCGCCGTTCGGCCGGCCGCTCCACAGCTGCTCGCGGTCGGCGTACACGTCGTCCCACTTCGCCCGCACCGCGGGGTCTCCGACGTATCCGTCGGCGGGCGGGGGCGTACGGATGGAGGCGGGCGTTCCCGCCGCGATGTCGTCAGTCACGCAGGCACCGTCGCCCACCGCACCCCGGTCACGCCATCGCTGTTGCCGGTCCGGCAAAAAATCCCGGATACCCAGGGGGGTATTTGACTTCGCTGCGGGAGCCCCCTTACGGTCGAGTGCATAAATACCCATGGGGGTATCGAAGGGATGGCCGTGTTCTTCACCCAGTACTACCTGGACTGCCTCTCCCAGGCGTCCTACATGATCGCCGACGAGCGCACCGGCCAGGCTGTGGTCGTCGACCCCCGCCGGGACGTCTCCGAGTACCTCGCCGATGCGGCCGCGCACGGCTTCGACGTCGTCGGCGTGATCAACACCCACTTCCACGCCGACTTCGTCGCCGGCCACCTCGAGATGGCGGACGAGACGGGCGCCTGGATCGGTTACGGTCGGCGCGCCGAGACCGAGTACCCGATCCGCAAGCTCGCCGAGGGCGAGCGGATCTCCCTCGGCGACGTCACGCTGGAGATCCTGGAGACGCCCGGGCACACCCCGGAGTCGATCAGCGTCCTCGTGTACGAGCAGGCCGAGGACGAGGTGCCGTACGGCGTCCTGACCGGCGACGCGCTGTTCATCGGCGACGTCGGCCGCCCGGACCTGCTCGCCTCGGTGGGCGTGACCGCCGAGGAGCTCGGCGCGATGCTCCACGACAGCGTGCAGAACAAGCTGATGGGGCTGCCGGACGAGGTGCGGGTCTTCCCCGCGCACGGCGCCGGATCGGCCTGCGGCAAGAACCTGTCGACGGAGAAGCAGTCGACGATCGGCGAGCAGCGGGCGACCAACTACGCCTGCGCCCCGATGGGCCGCGAGGAGTTCGTCGCACTCGTGACCGCCGGCCAGTCGGCCGCGCCCGGCTATTTCGCGTACGACGCCGAGCTGAACCGCAAGGACCGGGCCCGCTACGACGCGTCCGCCCCTCGCCCGCTGGCGCTCGCCGAGTTCAGCGAGCTGCGGGCCGGCGGTGCGCTCGTGGTGGACGCGCGCGACCCGCAGGAGTTCGCGGGCGGGCATCTGCGCGGCGCGGTGAACGTGCCCGCCGACGGCCGCTTCGCCGAGCAGGCCGGCACCGTGCTCCACCCGGCCGCCGAGCTGGTCGTCATGGCCCCGCAGAACCGGGAGGAGGAGGTCGTCACCCGCCTCGCCCGGATCGGCTTCGACCGGGTCGTCGGTTACCTGCGCAACCCCGAGGACGCCCTGGAGGCGCTGGCCGGCGAGGTCACCCCCGCGAGCCGGGTCACCGCCGCGCATCTCCGTACGGCCCTCACGGGCGAGCAGCCGCCGGTCGTCGTGGACGTGCGCACCTGCGGCGAGCGCGCGGCGAACGGCTTCATCGATTCCGCGCTCCACATCCCGCTCAGCGAACTCCCCCACCGCGCGTCCGAGTTGCCCGCCGACCGGCCTCTCGTCCTGCACTGCGCCGGCGGCCACCGCTCCTCCATCGCCGCGAGCCTGCTGCGGCAGCGCGGCTTCCGGGACGTCTCCGACATCCTCGGCGGATACGCCGCCTGGGCCCTGACGGAGCCGGCGGCCGAGCCCGCCGACGCCTGACCCTCACCCCCCGCTTCTCCCCACTCCCCCCGGGGTCTCGTCGCCCGCCGGGGCCCCTCACACCCTCTTATATACCCCCCTGGGTATAACGGACCGACCCGAAGTGGAAGCCCATGAGCACCACCCCCGCACCCGCCACCTCCCTCACCCCCGCCGCACTGCACCGGCTCGTCCAGGACGGGAGCGCCCCGCGCCTGCTCGACGTGCGTACGCCGGGTGAGTTCCGTACGGCGCACATCCCCGGCTCGTACAACGTGCCCCTGGACACCCTGCGCGAGCACCGCGCCGAGCTCCTGAACCACCTCGACGAGGACGTCGTCCTGGTCTGTCGTTCCGGCCAGCGCGCCGGCCAGGCCGAGAAGGCCCTGGCCGAGGCCGGACTGCCGAACCTCCGCGTCCTGGAGGGCGGCATCGTCGCCTGGGAGGCGGCGGGCGCGCCCGTCAACCGCGGCCCCGAGCGGTGGGACATGGAGCGCCAGGTCCGGCTGGTGGCCGGCTCGATCGTCCTGGCCACCGGCCTGGTCGGAGTGTTCGTCCCGGGCGCCCACCTGATCGGCACCGCTGTCGGCGCGGGCCTGACCTACGCGGCCGTCAGCAACTCCTGCGCCATGGGCGTCCTGCTGTCCAAGCTGCCGTACAACCGCGGGCCGCGGACCGACATCCGCACGGTGATCACGGAGCTGCGGAGCGCTTCGTGACCGCCCTGGTCGTCGCGGCATCCCTGCTCGTCGGCCTCAGCCTCGGCGCCCTCGGGGGCGGCGGCTCGATCCTGACCGTGCCGATCCTGATCTACCTGGCCGGGCAGGACACCAAGGAGGCGATCGCGACCTCGCTGTTCGTGGTCGGCGTGACCAGCCTCGCCGCGCTGGTCCCGCACGCCCGGGCCCGCCGGGTCCGCTGGCGGACCGGCCTGCTCTTCGGCGGGTTCAGCATGGCCGGCGCGTACGGCGGCGGCAGGGTCGCCGAGTACGTCCCGGGTACGGCCCTGCTCGTCGCCTTCGCGCTGATGATGCTGGCGACGGCGGTCGCGATGCTCCGCAAGCCCCGGCGCGGCCGGGAGGCGGCGCCGCGGATCCACGCCGAGCTGCCCGTGCGGCAGATCGCGGCGGAGGGTCTCGCCGTCGGCGCGGTGACGGGCCTGGTCGGTTCGGGCGGCGGTTTCCTCGTCGTCCCGGCGCTCGCCCTGCTCGGCGGGCTGCCGATGGGCATGGCGGTCGGCACCTCGCTCCTCGTGATCGGGATGAACTCCTTCGCCGGGCTCGCCGGGCACCTCTCCGGCGTCGGGATCGACTGGGGTCTGGCGCTGACCGTGACCGCCGCGGCGGTGGTCGGCAGCCTCGTGGGCGGCCGCCTCGCCGGCCGCATACCGCAGGACGCACTGCGGACGGCGTTCGGCTGGTTCGTCGTGGTCATGGGCGTCTTCGTGCTCTCGCAGCAGATCGACACCGCCGTGTGGGCCCACCCGGCCACGTGGGCGGTCCTCGGGGCCGTACTGGTCGGCGCGGTCGCCTACCGGTGGTGGCGGACGGCCCGACCGACAGGGGGACACCGGGAACACCCGGCAAAGTCCTGATTCATACCCCATGGGGTATCCTGGCCGGAGGGGGTGAAGGAGGTTTCCGTGCAAGTGGACGACGAAGCGATGCGCCCCGTCCTGAACCGTCTGCGGCGCGCCCAGGGGCAGCTGGCCGCCGTGATCTCGATGGTCGAGTCGGGCCGCGACTGCAAGGACGTCGTGACCCAGCTGGCCGCCGTCTCCCGGGCCCTCGACCGGGCCGGTTTCAAGATCGTGGCGAGCGGGATGCGGCAGTGCCTCGACGACGACTCCGACACCCCGCCCATGACGCAGGAGGAGCTGGAGAAGCTCTTCCTCGCGCTCGCCTGACCCCGGCCACCCCCTCCGGGGCGGCGGTGCGAGCGGGTGATGCCGTGAGGCATCACCCGCTTTCCCGTGTCAGACCCGCTCGGCGTGGTGCTTCTGCGCGAGCCGGGCGAGCGCGACGGCACCGAGGAGCAGTCCGAAGTCGCGCAGCGCGATGTCGTAGTACCCCGGGACGGTCAGCAGGTTCACGATGATCCCGGCCAGCCAGCCGGCCACGAGCCAGCCGCCGAAGCGGGGGGCGAGGGCCACGGCGATCCCGGCCACGATCTCGATCACGCCGACCACGTACATGGCCGTCTGGGCGCTGCCGGGGACGATGTCATCGATCCACGGCGCGAGGTAGGCGGGCCAGTCCACGAGCAGGTTCGCGAACTTGTCGAGACCGAAGAGGATCGGCGCGACCGTGAATCCCGTACGGAGGATCACGAACGCCTGATAGCCGGGGTCGGAGAGCGCCGCTCGCCGGCGGACGGCCGAGCTGCTGCTGGTGGTGACGGAGGACATGGCCCCTCCTTCTATCGGCAAGGTTCATTTCCCATAGAAGACCTCCTTCTCTCTTTAGTCAATGGGAGTGGGTTTTACACTGGTGTCCGTGGACACCCCGAAGGACGTACGCGAGCCCGACGTGCGACAGTCCGACGTGCGACAGCCCGGCGTACGCGAGCCCGGCCCGCGCGACGCCGACGTCTCCGCCGTCGCGGCCCTCGACGAGCCGACCCGCCGGAGGCTGTACGACCACGTGGTGCGCGAGTCGGTCCCGGTGAGCCGGGACGAGGCCGCCGCCGCTCTCGGGCTCGCCCGCAAGACCGCCGCCTTCCACCTGGACCGGCTGGCGGACGAGTCCCTGCTCGACGTCGTCTACGAGCGCCGCAGCGGACGCTCGGGACCCGGTGCGGGACGGCCGGCGAAGCTCTACCGGCGCTCGGCGAAGCAGGTCACCGTCAATCTCCCGGACCGCCGCTACGAGCTGGCGGGGCGGCTCCTCGCCCAGGCGGTGGAGGAGTCCGACGCGACGGGCGAGCCCGTACGGAGGGTGCTGCACCGCAAGGCCGAGGAGCTCGGCACCCGGCTGGGCGAGCAGAACCAGACCGACGTCTTCGAACTCCTGGAGCGGTACGGCTACGAGCCGCACCGCGAGGACGGGGCCATCACCCTCGCCAACTGCCCCTTCCACGCGCTCGCACAGGACCACACCGAGACGGTCTGCGGCATGAACCTGCACCTGCTGCGCGGGGTGCTCACGGGCATCGCCGAGACCGGGTTCGAGGCGTGCCCGGCAGCCGGCCCCGGACGATGCTGCGTACGGCTGCGGCCGCCGGCGGAGGAAACGCCGCAGCCGGCAGCGGAGCAACCTCCGCGGCCGGCTGCGGAAAAACCCACGACTACAGGCTGAGCGCGTCCTCGGCGTTGTCCATCCACGCGGTGACGGAGCTGTCCGGGGAGACGTTGAAGCCAGGCGTCGAGGCCTTGAGCGGCACCTGCTTCAGGTCGGACTCGGTGTTCATGGTCATCGCGATCGAGGAGACCGTCTTGCTCGTGGTCCCCTTCAGGCCGCCCATGAGCCCCGCGTAGGCGGACTCGCCCGGGGCGAGCCGGATGGCGTCCTCGATGCCGGGGGCGGCGCCGCGCTCCTTCGCCTGCCCGTCCAGGTCGCCGAAGGTCACGATCGGGTGGCCGAGCACCCGGCACGGCTTGCCGGACTTGTTGGTGATCTTCAGCAGGTAGCTGCTGGTCGTGGACTCCGCCAGACTCGCCGTGAACGTCACGTCGTACGTGCTGCACGGGAAGACGTCGTAGTCGGGATCGGTCGACGGCGAGCCCGGCTTGGCGGGCGTCGACGGCTTGACCGGCTTCGACGGCGTGGCGGGCCCCGACGGCTCCGCCGACCCGGCGGGCTTCGTGGGCTTCGTGGGCGTCGGCTTCACCGGCGTGGACGGGGCGGTGGAAGCGGGGGGCGTCGCGCTGGGCGCACCGCTGCCGCCCGCGGCTCCGTCCTCGGAAGGCCCACAGGCGGTCAGGGCCAGCGCGGACACGGCGACCAGGACGGCGGCGGCTCTGCGAACGGAACTCATGGTGGTACTCCCCCCGATGGCAGCGCACGTGCTGCGCTGTGGTGAACACCAGGATCACGCGCCCGCTTCACGGTTCTGTGACGGAGCCTTTCCGAATTCACCACGGTTCGCCCCGGGGGCCCCACACCCGGTCCGGGAAAAACAGTTCGATCAGCGGTGCCTCCTCCTAGGGGCGGAGACGTGGCAACGAAACTCAAATGTCTCACTGATCCGGAGAAGAGGTCAGAGAGGGCGAGGGGCGACTGTGCGGGCCGGGTGTCGGGGACCGAGGAAGGCGGCGTGGCCGGCTCGCCCGGGTGCGGGATGGGTGGCCTGGGTCCAGCCCTGCCGCTCGTTGAAGGCGACGGCGGTAATTGCGGCGACCGAGGTCAGCAGCGGCCGTCGGCCCGGTCGGCGGTGGCCGCGTCCAGCAAACGGAATTCCCCACCCCTGCGGCCACGATTCCCCAGAGGGAAGGCGGTCGTGGACGTGCGCCGGAGGTGCCCGGCGTCGCTGCCGGGCGCAAGGATCGCCCCGGACTGCGGCAGAGGGGAGATCTCACACCGTCGTTGGCGTGGCTCACAGGGCGCCGAGCAACGCGGCCAGGTAGCGATGCGCGGTGTCGATCCGGTCTGCGGGAGCGCTGCCGTGCACGTCTACGGCGTAGGCGATGCCGCACATGAGCGGGACCAGATCGGCTGCGGCCAGGTCGGGACGGACCGCCCCGGCCGCGCGGGCCCGGTCGAGGAGTGTGGTGCCTGTCGACCACAGGGACTCCTTGAGTTCCGTGGTGCGCGGCAGGGCGTCGACGGAAGCGGCGGCGACCGGCGCCAGAGAGGCGTCGGTGACCTGCGCCTCGACGGTGCGGGTCAGGAAGCTCTCCAGCGCCCGCCAGGCGTCGGTGTCGGCCAGCGCCTGCCTGCCGTGGGCGGTCAGGGCCTCCAAGGGGACAGGCTCCGGCCGAGGTGAATGCAGGGACCAGGACAAGTAGCAGCACGGCTGACAGGTACGTGCATGGAAGGGGCTGATTGGGGTCCGCAACGGCGGAGGCGAAGCCGAGTTCCCGCACGGCGTGGCGCTGGGCGGCGGACAGGAACGGCATGATCGCCAGCCACAGGGCGTCGAATACGACGTCAGGGATCGCACCGCGCAGCTTGTCGTGACCGTTGCTGTCATCCTCCTCACCGCCGCCTTCGTCTTCGTCGTCGCGTTGTTGGCCGGCACCGCCGCGGGCAAGCTCGCCCGCATGGACGGCGCCACCTACCCCACCGCCCTCACCCGCGCAGCCACCAGCTTCGCCGCGGTCATCACCCTCGCCACCGTCATCGCCACGGCCCTTAGGGCCCTGCTCTGAGCCGCCTGCTGTCGGTTGGGACAGGCTGGCACCGAGACTGGCCATGGAGGTGTCGGCGTACCGTCAGGGTTCAGGCCGTATGGCCAGAGCCTGTTGAGCGCATTGGGGAGCTGGGCGAGGCAGACCAGGTCGTTAGTGACGCCGTACTCGGCGGCCTGACGGGCCAAGGCCTCGGCGACTTCCCGGTTCATGGCCGCCCCCCGCATCACAAGGAGGCGGACCAGGGTGTGGGTGCTGCCATGGTCGACGGCCTGGCGCGCCAGAGCCCCGGCGCTGTCCCAGTCCCCGGCCGCTCCCCGCATCACAGCCAGGCAGAAGAGGGCGCTGGTGCTGCCGTGGTAGGCGGCTTGGCGGGCCAAGGCCTCGGCGCCATCCCAGTCCCCGGATGCCCCCTTCATCACCACCCACTCATCCAGGTAGTGGGTGTCTTCATCGGCGGCAACGTACGCCAATTCGGCATCGCCCCACTCCCCGAACACCTCGTGCATATACGCCGCGTGGAGAAAGGCTTTGGCGCTACCGCGGTCGGCGGCCAAGCGGAGAAGGCTCAGTGCACTGTCCCAGTCGCCGGTCGCCTCCCGCATCCCGGCCAGGCGGACCAGGGCATCGGTGTAGCCGCGGTCAGCGGCCTGCCGGGCCCAAGCCATGGCGCCGTCCCGGCCCCCGGCCGTCTCCCGCATGTCGGCAAGGTGGATCAGGGCATCGGCGTCGCCGCGGTCGGCGGCCCGCCGCAGTTGGCTCACGGCGCCGTCCCGATCCCCGGCCTCTTCCCGCTCCACCGCCAAGCGGTACAGGGCATTAGTGCTGCCGCGGTCCGCGGAGCGGTGGCGGAGATGGTGGGCCCATTGCAGACGGTACCTGTCCTCGGCGGCTTGGGTGAGGTTGTGCAGGTCGTCAGGGTAGGTGAGGTGGGCGTGGGCGGCGTGCCAGAAGGAGTCGGGTGGGCACAGGGGCCGGCGAGTGGTGCGACCGTGTTGTTCGAGGTAATCGGCAAGCCGGAACACCGGTTCTGCAAACGGCAGTTTGGCGGTGTTGACGACAGTGGAAGGGATAGGAGGGCGTAGTGAGGGCCGTGGGGTGGTGCGGCGTAGGAGGGCCTGCTTGCCGTGCACCGGTTCGGCGAGTTCGGCATAGGCTGCTTCCGCCCAGTCGTCGGTGAGCTGGTCGTAGTCACTCTGGCTGAGGTAGTCGGAGGCAGCGTCGGTCAGAAAGACCTGCGGAAGGTGAAGACCGACACCGAGGCGGCGGGCGTCTATCGCCGCGTCCAGCAGCGCTCTGGCGCCCGGGGTGGCCTGCTCGTAGCGGCGCAGGAGCTCGGGGGCTCCGGCCAGGTCCTGGGTGACCTTTCCGCCGTATTGGGTGCGGGTGAGGGCGTCGGCCAGAAGTTGGTCGCCTTGTGCGGCGAAGGCGGCGGCCTTGGCCATGTCATGAGCATCGAAGGCATCCGGGACGGTCTGGGTGCGGCCGGCCAGCAGTTCCCGCACCCGGCTGTGCGGATCCTCCTCGCCCAGTTTGGGCAGGGCGGTGTACCGGTGGGCGTACTCGGGCCACAGCGTGCCCAGCACCAAGACCGGCCCGCGCTTGTCGTTGACCAGCAATTGGTGCACGGCCGCCGCAATCCGTTCACCGGCCACCCGGTCGCCGAAGTAGTGCTGCGCCTCGTTCAGCCACACCACTGTCCGCGGCCCGATCTGGCCCAGCTGCGTCAGCGCGGCCTCCGCGCGGGTCGGGTGAAAGGGGTGCCACAACCGCCACCCCTGCTGCGCGAGCGGCTGGACGGCCTCCCAGCACGCCCGGGTCTTCCCCGTCGAGGAGGTGCCCACGAGCACCACCATCCGGCTGCGGCCAGCCGCCGCATCGCGTACAGCATCGGCCAGCACCCGGTCGTGCGCGCGCGGCACGTAGCCGGGCAGCGGCCGGGCCCCGGGGGCGGCAGCCTCACTGGGCCCGGCGGGGTGGACTTCCAGCTCATGCGGCGCCCACCGACCGATCGGCCTACCCGGCCCCACCCGATCTGCTTCGGCGGTGCCCCGCTCTTCCGCTGTCCGCCGCAACGCCAGCAGCTCGTCCACCGGCAGCTTCAACCCGTCGGCCAGCGCTGCAACTGTCGCCTCCGACGGCACCGGCCCGTTGGCCGAGAGCGCCTGCGACACAGTCGTCCGCGCAAGGTCCACGCTGCGGGCAAGCTGCGTCTGGTTCAGCCGGGCCCGGGCCAGCCCATCCTTGAGCCGCGCACGCAGCTCGGCAAGGGCCGGGTTGTGACCGTTCTCCTCATTGTGCACGCGCTTCCCCCCGAGACCAGTGACGTGTTCGCCACTGTTCATCCTTGTCCACGCGAACCACGGCGAACACCGATTCGGCAACCGTCGACCACGTCAACACCCCACTAGCACAGGGAGCTTGTCGTGACCGTCGCTGTCATCCTCCTCACCGCCGCCTTCGTCTTCGTCGTCGCGTTGTTGGCCGGCACCGCCGCGGGCAAGCTCGCCCGCATGGACGGCGCCACCTATCCCACCGCCCTCACCCGCGCAGCCACCACCTTCGCCACCGTCATCACCCTCGCCACCGTCATCGCCACCGCCCTCTCCGACCTGCTCGGCTGAACCAGGGCCCGTACACAACCACAGCTGTGACCGTGCACGGTAGGTGGCCCGGCAGGACAACTGCGATGCTCAGCCAGAACGCCCCCACCTGGCGCCTCCCGGCGAAGAACAACGCCGCGTCAGCCGTCACCGAGACGACGCCCATCCCGCTGCCCGTCGTATGGCGGCCTCGGGACCAACGGAACAGTGAGCTCTTTCAACCCGGCCACCGATCGGATGACATGGGTGGCTGACACAGAGTTCCGAGGACGCCCGAAGGCCGTGGTCCTGGTCGCGTCAGCTTGAGCAGCACCATCACCCTTCCGAGGTCCAGCTGAAGAAGCTCAGTGGCTGAAGTCGTCCAGCACCCAGCAGCGTGATCGCAATGCCTCAGGGAGCCACGACCAAGCCTGAGACCCTCGTGGCCAAAGGGCCGTGGTGCAACTCCTCGGGGTTACGGGACCCTTAGTCTCTGCGAAAGGGCGCACCTGGCGCCGCAGAGGAGGGGACCATGGCTGACGGCACGCCGCGGGTACTACGCGTCTCGTTCGAATTCCACGTCGACCGCGAGCTCAAGAAGAACATTCAGTGGGGCCGCATCGAGCGGGCCCTCGAAGCGATCACACAGCGAGTCATCGGCATGGCCGAGACGGTCTTCCCATGGGCCTGGAAGGTGACAGTCCGCAAGCAGTGGGTCTACAACTGGGCCGACGACACGGAGAGCCACATCCTTCCGTCGACGAGCGACAACACGCCTACGTGACTCAGACGGGGGGGATCCGGGGCCCGCACCTCGGGGCCACCCCGATACCACTCGAACGGCGGCCACGACTCCGCGAGGTCTACGGCAGGCCAGCGCGCACCCTGTCAGTCGCCCGGTGCAACAAATGCTGGGCACTGGGAGCGAAGTTGACGTGCCCGCGACCTGATCAAGCAGTCGCCTTGCGGCACTCCTGCTCAACCGTCCGAATGAGACTTTCCCCGTTCAACCGTTCGATCGCAGCGCGGGCAGCGTCTCGCTCTTCCTGGGGCAGTGTCTCGTCGCTCGCGATGGCCGCCTGCTTGAGGAACTCCTGACTGTCCGTCATGGCGTTGGACAACCGGTCCCACCGGCTGTCCTTCCGGGCAGCCAATGCGGCCTCGTCAGCAACTGAGTCATCGGCGCCCAGCTTCCGGTATTCGTCCACTGTCGTCTCACGCTCAGAGCCGTCGCTGGACTCGCGACCGTAACCGTAGTCCGCACACGCCTTGGCTGCATGCGCCCGCGCTTCCTCCTGCGAGGACGCGCAGGAGACCACCAGGCTCCCCGCCACCAACGCCAGCATGGCCAACCGTCTCATGAACACCCCACCCGCTCGCTGGTACCTCCCGCGCCATGACGGGGTAACTGTAGTGGTGAGGCGTCCTGCTAGACCGACCACTCCAGGGCAACACTCAGCCCCCAAGGGAAGGCGACGCTGACGGTCAGCCCCGAGGCTCCGAGGCGCGTCACAACATCCATCAACCGCGCTCGCAGCATGGCCGCGATCCGTTGGAGAACGAGAGCAACGATCCGCACCCACCCGGCATACCTCATGGGTGACTGCGGCGCGTACGTCCGTGCAACCACGTACGACGTTAGTGCGGCCCAGCCCTCTGCGGCGGCCAGCGCCTCGCTCGGCTCTTCGTAGGGTGACGCGGGTGGCTGCTTCTCCAGCTCAGCAGCCACCCACTGCAAGCTGTTGGCGCAGTCGTCCTCAGTCTCGTACGGCTGAGACTGGAGATCCTCGCGGAGCAGATCGCTGGGGTAGTCCATGGTGCGCCCTTACCTTTCCTGGCCTGAATCGGGCGGCTCCGGGGTCCACACCTCGGGGCCGCCGCCGCGCCACTTGAGCGGCGGCCGCGTCTCGGTGTCGAGCCAGCCGGCGCGACGGAGGAACTCCACGACGTCCGTCAGGCTGTGGGCCATTCCGGAGATCTCTCCGTCGACCCTGACTCGCCGTCCGCCCTAGCCATCAAGCGGGTACACAACGACGTGCGGCTGCTCCTCGGTCACGCGATCCACCCTGGATCCGGACGGTCCGGACTGCATCCGGACTGGGCCGGACAGCGGAATCCCTGATGAGCGCCCGCCTCCCATCCCCCGAGAGGCGGGCGCTCACCGCGCCCGGACAGCCAACGGCAGATCTGGAAGGGGGACGGTACCTCAGACAAACGCCGTCCCTTGTCGTACGCTCGGCACAAGGCGCGGGGCCGTAAATCTCCTCTTGGAGGAAGCATGTCCTATCGCGCCTCTTCGGCAGCGCCATTCATCAGCCGCAAACTCGACGAGCCGTACGAGAAGCTCCTCGGCGGCGAGGCCGCCCACCGCTGCCTCGCCACCAGCTACGCCGACGCCTTGTACCCGCTGGAGACGCGGTTCTCCTGGGATGACCTTTACAGCGCGTTGGACGTCCTGCCGCTCACGCTCAAGGCCGAGAACGTCCTGATGTTGATCGAGCACATCACAGGGTCGGCGCCGCGCCTGGTCGAAGCCGGGCAGCTGGCCAGGCGGATCACCAATCTGACAGGACAGCTCGGCCTGCACTGATCGAGCCTGCTATCGAAGGCGACGGCCCCCGCTAAGGGCTTGTAGATCTTTAGACGTCGTTTCATTTGGTGAGCCGGCGGTGGCAGATGAGGGCTGCGGCTATGCGCACGAACGCGAGGAAATGTTCGGCCTTGCGTTCGTATCGGCGGTGAAGTCGGCGGCAGCCGGCGAGCCAGGACACGGTCCGTTCGACGACCCAGCGGTGACGGCCGAGCCGTTGTGAGGACTCGATGCCACGGCGGGCGATGCGGTGGCGGATGCCGCGTTTGCGGAGCCAGCGGCGCAGGTGGTCGTAGTCGTAGCCTTTGTCGGCGTGGAGCTTGCCGGGGCGCCGTCGGCGAGGTCCACGCCGGGATCGGATCGGCGGGATGCCCCGCACGAGCGGTTCCAGACCGAGGCTGTCGTGCATGTTCGCGCCCGAGATGCCGAGCGAGAGCGGCAGTCCGTTCCGGTCGGTGATCAAGTGGATTTTCGATCCGGGCTTGCCACGGTCGGTCGGATTCGGTCCCGTCAGAGGCCCCCCCTTTGCGGCCCGCATGCTGACGGAGTCGATCGCGCATCGCGACCAGTCCAGTTCCCCACGGGCTCCGAGTTCGTCGAGGATGACGCGGTGGAGCCGGGCCCGGCTCCACTGGGCGAAACGTCGATAGACCGTCTGCCAACTCGGGCCGAACACCGGCGGGAGCTGCCGCCAGGTGCAACCCGAGGTCGCCACGAAGATGACCGCGGCCAAGGCTTCGCGGTCACCCGCACGACGCCGGCCGCCGCCCTGCGGCCGTATGACCTCCGTCGGCGGTACCACCCGCCGGAACAGCACCCACAACTCGTCCGGCACCAGCCGCTCAACCAGATCCGTCATGCACCGTTCAACGAACGATCACGCCAGAAGAAGCGACCTCTAAGCGCCCCATCCCCACCCAAGCCGTTCCATCTGCCCCCCGCGCACCAGCGTTGGTACAGTCCGCGATCATGGCGAGAAACACCTGGCTGACCAGGATTTCGGGCGGGGGAGCGCTGCTGTTCGCAGTGCTGGCGATCTGGACACTGTTCCTGCGGGCGGGCATGTCCGTGTACCGGCCGGACGTGGCCGTACTCGGCGCACTGTCCCTGCTCCTGGGCGCCGTATGGGCGTGGTCGGGCTCCCGCCCCCTCCACCCCGCGGCCCCCCGGCAGACCGATCCCACCCCACCGCCCACCCGCCTGCCCTTCGCATCCCTGTGGCCCCGCCGCATCACACCCTGGCTGCTGGGCGTGGCCGTGATCCTGCCCGCCCTGCCCGTGGCGGCGGAGCTGGCGCTCCGGGCGGACGGCGACGACCTCAGGCGCATCGCCGCGATACAGAAGGCCGGCGCCGAAACCGCCGAGGGCACGATCGTCGCCACTCACCGGCTGACGAGGGACGACCCGAAAGTCGACATGTTCAGCGGTGACGTGACGGTCGAAGTCCCCGTCCTCGCCCCGGACGGCCACCGGATCACCGGGCGGGTCGAGGTGCGCAACGGCCACTACCCGATGCAGGGAGGGAGCAGGCGCAGCAAACCCAGACCCACGATCGTCCTGTACGCCCCCTCGGCACCCGAACTCGGCGGCGTGATCGACTACACCGGCCAGCTCGGCCGGTACGCGAAGACGGACTCCCCGTTCGCGTTCTCCCTGCCGCCTTACGGCACGGTGGCCGCCTTCATTCCCGGCGGCCTCCTGCTCTTCATCTGGGGGCTGCGCGTGACCTGGCACGCCCCGAAGGCCGACGCTGCCGCCCGTTCCCTCCGCGAGGACGCGGCCGGCGGATCGGCCCTGCCCGCCGTCCGTGCACGGATCACCTCGGCCCGGCGCGGCGACCACGTGTCGCTCGGAGACGTCGACGGCACCGTCCGCGTGACCTCGGACCACAAGCTGCGCTTCGCACTGGAGGACGGCTCCGAGGTACTGGCCGCCAACCGCGGCGGCCCGCCCCACGGGCTCGCCCTGCTCGCGGCCACCATGGGCGAACGGCCGGGTTGGCTGTGCGGCGCCCGTAACTGGCGCCTGATCAGGAACAATCAGCCGGTCGTCTTCGTCACTGACGAAGGCGAGGTGGCGTGGCTGGAGCTGGACCGCGCCGACTTCGAGCGAGTCCTCGCCCCCGCGCCCCCCGTACAGCCCGACCCGAACCGCAGTACCGTCCTCGCTCCCACCCCCACCACCGTGCTGCCGGGCGCCCACTGGCCCTGGCTCGGCGGCCTGCTGCTGTCCTATGCCCTCGCCACCTACGTCCTGATGGTCCCGATGTCCTGGGGCGCCGCACTGTCCACGACCGCAGCCGCCGCAACCACCGCCGTCGCCGCCTTCGTCTTCCTGGCCCGCCGCCGAGCGGCCCTCACGGACCGCCTGGGCCACTGGGAAGTCCACGAAACCCGCGACCCGGAACTGGGCCCGGCCTAGTACTGCAACTGCGGTTGTGGTGACGAGGTCGCAGCTTCATGGGCTGTGGCCTCGTTGCTTGTAATGGCTCTGGCGGGCCTGATGTTGTTGGCACCCCCTCACCAAATGAAACGACGTCCGAGTAGGTTGCACAGGCCCACTCTCGTGGCACCGACCCGGTCAATCCAGCGTTCCTCGGTCCGCAGAACACGAGACGGAACAGCGGACAGCCTCTGACCTGCGGAGATGATCCTCCGGCATTCTCTGAGCATCGACAGGCAGAGCCGCCGTACGGACACCCGAGCACGCCCCGGTCAGTCCCACCGCACGGTGGCCACCGAGCCCGCCAATCGGACTCCGGTCCAGCGGCGAACCACCCACGGGGACATCCTGACACCCGGGTTCCGCAGGTCGTCGGAGATGATCGGCGAACATTGGGGCGGAACAGCGTGTGACGTGCGAGACTCTGCCCCATGGGGGACGTGAGACTCACTTTTGACGACGGTTCCGTCGTACGCCTGCACCTCGCTTCCGAGGGCGGCGCGACGGAGGTGCCCACCGGTGTGGGAGCAGGGCCGGAGGACGACCTCGACCTGCCCGCGGGGTTCGGGTCGGCTCGGCCGGTCAGCGCCGACGGCCGCGCCGCGCAGGCCCTGACCCGGGGCGGCGAGGCGCTCACCCAGGCGCTGCGCCCGCTGGGCGGCGTACTCGGCGGGATCCACCGCAGCTTCTCGCAGTTCGCCCAGCGGCCGGACGAGGTCACCGTCGAGTTCGGCGTCACGCTCGGCAGCGATCTGAGCCTCGGTGTCTTCTCGGGGAGCGGCGAGGCGAGCTTCACCGTGTCCGCCACCTGGAACCTGGTGGACCGCGCCGGAGCCGCCGGCGCGGGCGGCTCCGACCAGCCCGCCACCACCCCCGTAACCGGCTCCGACCAGCCCGCCGCCCTCCACGTGCCCGGCCCGGTGAACGGCTCCTGACATCGTGCGGCCTCAGGTGAATCCCGCCCTGGCCGACGAGCCGCTGAACCGGGCGTTCGTGTCGGTGCGGGGTCGGTCCGGGCCGGTCGGGGCCGCCGTACTGATCACCCCACGGCTGGTGCTGACCTGCGCGCACGTCGTCAACAGCGCGCGGGGACGCGATCGGTTCGACCCGTCCCTGCCCTCGCGCGCCGAGGAGTTCACGCTCCGGATGCCCCATCTCGACCGGGAGCGCGTCCTGGTCGGCCGGGTCATCCCGGAGATGTGGCGGCCGCCGCGCTCCCGCCCCGAGCAGGACCGTCCCCTGCCGCCGGCCGCCGGCTCGCTGCCGTACTACGGCGACCTGGCGGTGCTCGAACTCGACACCGAGGCCCCCTCGGGCGCCGAGCCCGCCCCCTTCCTCCCGCACCGGGAGGGCAACGAGGTTGTGGCCCAGTGGGCCAGCGGCCACACCCTGCCCACGCTGCGCGCCATGCCCCGCGCCGCCGGTCATCCATGGCTCGCCCTCGACGTGCTCGGCGGGTCGGTGGCGGACGGGTTCAGCGGCGGACCGCTCTGGGACCGGGACCGCCAGGCCGTCGTCGGCCTCGTCGTCGCCGCCCACGAGGCCGCCGGCCGCCCCGCGCAGGCGGCGGGCGCTCACGGTCCGCCCGCCGCCATGTACGCGATCGGCCTGTCTTCCATCGAGTCCGAACTGCCGGACCTGCCGCCCGTGGCGGTCCCAGCGGCGGGCCGCGGCCGCCAGCAACTCCTCGCGTTCCTGGAGCAGTTGCTCACCACCCGGCAAGAGGTCCGGGACTGCGAGGAACGACTCGCCGCGCGGCTCGGGAGGCGCACGGCCGGGGCAGCCGCGGACGTTGAGCGGCTCGCGGGCCTGGCCATGGGCGTGCGCCGGGGCGTGCCCGAGCTCCTCGACCTCGTCTACGAGATCCTCGCCGAGCGCCGTCCGGGCGGACCCGCGGAGACGGATGACTGGCAACAGCTCCTGCGGATCGCCCGCGTCGTCAGCCCGCGCGAACGGCTCTCCGTGGGACGCCGGCGCAACCTCGCCGCCCTCCTCCCCCATTGCCGCGCCGTCGAGCCCGGATCGCTGCTGCGCACCGTACTGCCGTACGCCGAGGGCACCCTGGCGCCCGTCGACCTCGTGGACGCCACCGACATCCTGGAGGGGTACGACCCCCATCCCGGTCAGCCGATGCCCCCGCTGCTGCAGGGGCTCGTCCACATCGGCGTCCGCGAGCGGGCCGCCGGCGGAGAGCTTGCGGACGATCTGGACGCCTGGGTCCGCAGCGCGGCGCCCCGGCTGGGTGTGGCTCCGGCCGCCGTCGACCAGTTCCGGGCCGACGCCACCACCGCTCACGCCGCGGCGGCCGCCGCGGCCCGGCCCGCCGCCGTCGCGCCGCCCCGGGTCCAGGTCGAGCTCCTGCCCGCGCCGCCCGGTCACCTCTTCACGTTCCAGATCTGGGTGTGGAGCGGCGACGGCCGGCACGAGGTCGTGCTGACGCAGGACACCGAGGTCGCCAGCGACCGCGTGGTGGAGGCGATCCGGCAGGTCCTGCGTACCGAGGTGCGGGAGCATCCCGAGACCGCTCTCCTCGAGTTCTTCGTGTCGCCCGCCTGGCTCCGGCTCGACGTGGACACCTGGGAGTTCGCCGGTGACGCCGACGGCGGCGGCTTCTACCCCGGGATCGCCCGGCGCGTGGTGCTGCGCAGTTCGGAGCGGACACGGGAATCGTACGCTTCCTGGAAGCGCCGCAGCAGCGCGCTGCCGACCTCGCCCCGGCTGCTCCTCGACGAGCGCTGCACGGACCCGGCCGTTGCCCGTGCCCGGCTCGAAGTCAGCCCGGAGGCCGGGATCGTCGTCGTCAGCTGCGACCGGAAGCAGCAGGGGCGTGTCCTGCGCCAGTGCATCGAGGCCGGCGTGCACACGGTGCTCTGGCACCGCGAGGACCACGGCGGGCACATCTCCACGGACCTGCTGGCCTTGGTCGAGGGCATCGACCACAACCAGATCCCCGAGGTCGTACGGCTGGAGCGGGCCAAGGCCATGGCCGACCCGGACTGTCCGGCCCATCATGGCCGCCGGCTCTCGCTGCTGCACGACGGCCCCGACCACAGACCCCCGCCGCTGGCGCCCGATCCCTGGACGCTCACCCAGCCGTACCAGGCCTCCCCGCCGTGACCCGCCCCGCCAGCACCTGGCCGTCCCGGACCACCCCGCCGTGGCCAACCCCACCGTGAGCCCACCCCGCGCCCCCACCACCGTCCAGAGCCCCGCCCCGCTGTCCCACCGAGGAGACCGCCACCGTGCCGCAGCAGCCCGCCACCCCGCCCGGCGCCGCCGGTCCTTCCCCCGAGCCCTGGTGGGTGTTCCGCGGGACCGCCGACCTTCCCGAGCCCCCGCCCTGGCGCCGTTTCCCCGCCTCCCGCCGGCTTCCCCAGGCGCAGCGGCACCTCATGAGCGACGACGAGATCTCCGTCGTCAACGCCGCGCTCCACCTGCGGCGTCCCCTCCTGGTCACGGGCCGCCCGGGCACCGGCAAGAGTTCGCTGGCGCGGGCCGTCGCCGAGGACCTCGGCCTCGGCGAGGTCCTGCGCTGGTCGGTCAACAGCCGATCCACCCTCGCGGACGCCCTCTACCGCTACGATGCCGTCGGCCGCCTGCGCGAGGCCTCGCTGCAGCGGGAACGCCAGGCGCCGCGCAGACAGGCGCACAGGCTCAGGAGGCGCGCCGGGCAGGGCTCGGACATCGGGAACTACCTGCGCCTCGGCCCGCTCGGCACCGCGCTCGCCGCCGCCGACCGCCCCCGCGTCCTGCTCATCGACGAGCTCGACAAGTCCGACATCGACCTGCCCAACGACCTGCTGGTGGTCCTGGAAGAGGGCGAGTTCGAGATCCCGGAACTGTCCCGCCTGCCCGAGCAGCAGCAGACCGTCGACGTCCTCGCCACCGGCACCAGGGAACGCGTCCGGGTCCACCGCGGCCTGGTCTCCTGCGCCCACTTCCCCGTCGTCGTGATGACCAGCAACGGCGAGCGGGAGTTTCCGCCCGCCTTCCTGCGCCGCTGCGTGCGGCTGGACCTGCGCGACCCCGACGAGGCGAAGCTGCGTGACATCGTCCGGCAGAACCTGGGAGACGAGGCCCTCACCCACGCCGACGACCTCATCGAGGTGTTCCTCAACCGGGCGGCCGTGCAGAGCCTGGCGACCGACCAGTTGCTCGCCGCGGTCCATCTGCGGGTCACTGGGGCAGATCTGAGCCGCGACGAACTGCTCGCGGCGGTCATGCACCGGTTGGACGAGGCGTTCCCCGCATGATCGAGCGGCTGCGCCGGATCCTGGAAGGCATCGGGTACGAACTCGGTGGCCTCGAGCTGCTCGACGTCCTGTGGCTGGCACGGGCCATCGGCGGCGGCGCGGACCGGAACGCCGACGCCGTGCCCGGCACGGCCGAGGCCGAGCGGGAGGAACCTGCCGGGCCGGTGGAGCTCCTCCCTTCCCGGGGCGGCCGCGCCCGGCCCGGCCCCCGCCCCGGCGGCGCCCCGGCCACGCACGCTCGCCCGGCCGCCCCCGATCCCGCCGTCCCGGCCGAGGACACCGCCCGGCAGCACCAGCTCTTCACCGCCCACCACGCGGACCCCGGCACGGAGACCGGCGCCCCGGCCCGTGCCATCCACGCGCCGGGACCGCGCGCGCTCCCCGGTGCACATGGCCTCGCCCGGGCGCTGCGTCCTCTGCGCGGACACCGTGACCACCGGCACCGCACGGTCGCCGACATCGAGGCCACCGTCCGGGTCACAGCCGAGTCCGGTGTGCTCGACGTGATCGACCGGCCCAAGCAGGAACTGCGGCATACCGCAGTCCTGCTCGTCGACGAGTCGGCCTCCATGCGGGTCTGGCAGCCGCTCGTACGGGAGGTCAGACGGCTCCTCGAGCGTGGCGGGGTCTTCCGCTCGGTCCGCGTCCACCGGTTCGACCTGCGGGAGGACCACCGGCCGGGCACCGCACCCCGGACGGATTCGCCCGTCGTCTTCGTACTGACGGACGGGGTGGACGAGGCGTGGCGCGGTCCGGCCGCGCGGCGCTTCCTCGGCGCCTGGGAACGCTCCGGCCCCCTGATAGTCGTCCCACCGCTACCGCGACGCCTTTGGCGCGGCACCGCCTTCGACGCCCGGCCCCGGCTCCTGGTCGCGGAGAGCCAATGCGCCACCAACCGGGAGCTCGACGTCATCGACCCGCTCGGCGGGGGTCCCGTCGAGGGTCTCGGGGACCGGCTGCCGGTCCCGGTCGTACCGCTCACGCCCGCCACGCTGCACACGTGGGCGAGGCTGCTGACGCGGCCGCGGGTGCCGCAGCTGGTGGACACCGTCCTGGTGGCTCCGGACGCCGGTGGCGGCACCGGCGGCGACCCGCTGCCGCCCACCCCCGAGAAGCGGCTCGAGCGCTTCCGCGCCTCGTTCTCCCCGGAGGCGTACCGGCTGGCCGTCCGGCTCTCCACGATCCGGCCGCTGAGCATGCCCGTCATCCAGCTGATGCGCATCGCGACGATGCCCGACTCCACGTCGGCCGTCGTCTCCGAGGTGCTGCTCGGGGACGTTCTGCAGCCCCTGGGGGACAGGCAGACGAGCGCCGGGAGGCTGCCGGCGGCGATGACAGGCGGCGTCGGTGAGGTCCTGTACGACTTCCAACCGGGCGTACGGGACCTTTTGGCGAGCGGGCTCGACACCGAACAGTCCCTCGAGGTCATCGAGGCGGTCGGCCGGGCCCTCGAACCGCACCTCGGCCGCATGCCGGACTTCGCGGCGCTGCTCGCCGACCCGGGCGGGAGCGCACGGCTGTCGCCGGGCACAGCCGCGTTCGCGGTGCTCGTGAGCCCGGTCCTCGACCGGCTGTACGGGGGGCCGCGGGCGATCGAGGGTGAGGCGGTGGAGCCGACCGGTCACGGCCGCGCCACCTCGCTGCAGTTCACGGCGTTCGGTCCGGAGCCGGCCTGGTGGGGCGACGAGCCCGTCTCCATGGGAACGGCCGAAGAGCAGGCCGTCCTGGCGGTCCTGTTGCTGAGGGAGCGCCCCTTCGTCACCCCCGTCGACCTGGTGTACACGACCGCGGACTCAGACAGGCGCCATCCAGCCGACGCGATCGAGCTGGATGCCATGCGGGACCGCGTCGCCCGGCTGCGCGAGATCCTTGCACCGATGGGCGTCGTCATCGACAGCGAAGCGGACGGATTCCTTCTCCGGTCCGACAGTGGCGATACCGTGGCCCCTTGGGACCTGTCCGAGGCTGAGCGGCTGCACACCGAGGCCAAGGCGGCTTACGCGTCCGACGACTCCGGCACCGCCCGGCGACTGCTCGGCGAGGCGGTACGCGGCCTCGTCGGCACACCCCTGGACGGCGTGCCGGGACTCCACGCCGAGACGCAGCGCACCCGTCTGACCGAATGGCGTCTCATGCTCGTCGAGAGCAGGATCCACCTCGATCTGGAACTCGGCGAACACGAGGGCGTCATCCCGGAACTCGAGGAGCTGATCGCCGCCTATCCGCTGCGCGAGCACCTGCGCGCGCAGCTGATGGTTGCCCTGTACTGCTCCGGCCGCCAGAACGAGTCACTGGCCGTGTATGCGGACACGCGGCGCCTGTTGGCCCACGAACTCGGCGTCGACCCCGGCCCCGAACTCCGCGAGCTCCAGGACCGCATGCGGCGCGGCGAACCGCCCGAGCGGATGCGCGCCCTTCGCTACGCGCCCCTCACTGCCCCCACCACGAGCACCGATCCGACCTGGCCGCCGGCCGAGGGCCTCTCGTTCGGCCTCCTGGGTCCGGTCCGGGCGTGGCGCGACGCGGACCCCGTGGCTACCGGATCGCCCCAACAACGTGCCCTCCTGGCCTGTCTGTTGCTCCGAGGTGGCCGCACCGCGACGGCCGCCGAACTGATCGACGCCATCTGGGGCGCCGAGCCGCCCAGCCAGGCGCTTGCCGCGGTGCGCACGTACGCCTCAAGGCTGCGCAAGCTCCTCGGTCCCGAGACACTGCTGAGCAAGAACGGCGGCTACGCCCTCCGTCTCTCACCCGGCATGCTCGACCTCCACGCAGCACGCGACCTGGTGTCGGAGTCGGAACAAGCCCAGGACCGGGGCGACCTCCGACGGGCGCGCGAGCTCCTCACCCAGTCACTCGTGCTGTGGGCAGGCGAAGCGCTGACCGGACTGCCGGGGCCGTACGCCGAGACGGAGCGAGTCCAGCTGGAGGAGTGGCGACTGCAACTCCTCGAGAGGCGCCTGGACATGGATCTCCAGGAAGGTGCCCACGCGGAAGTGGTGCCGGAGCTCACGACACACACGGCGGCGCATCCCCTCCGGGAACGACTCCGCGAGCTCCTGATGCTGGCGCTGTACCGGTCGGGCAGGCAGGCGGAGGCGCTGGCCGTGTACGCGGACACGCGACGGGTCCTCGCCGACGAGCTGGGCATCGATCCCTCCCCGGCCCTCCAGCAGCTGCAAGAACGCATCCTCACCGCCGAAGACTCTCTGCTCGCCGTTCCGTCGTCGCGCCCCGAACCGCCACCCGCAACCCCCGTCCGCCCATCCCAACTTCCGGCAACGGTGCCGGACTTCACTGGCCGCGCGGCGCTCGTACGGGAATTGGGTCACACACTCACCCACGCTGATGACCCCGCCGTGGCCGTCGCAGCGCTCGCGGGCATCGGTGGTGTCGGCAAGACGACGCTGGCCGTGCACGTGGCGCACGAGGTGCGCCCGCACTTTCCGGACGGGCAGCTCTACGTCGACCTGCAGGGCGCCGGTCCCGGCCCCACCGATCCCCCAGCCGTCCTCGGCGCGTTCCTCAGGGCACTCGGCACTCCCGACTCCGCGATCGCCTCCGACGTGGCCGAGCGAGCGGCGCAGTTCCGCGCCGCGCTCGACGGGCGGCGGATCCTCGTGCTGCTGGACAACGCCCGGGACGCGGCGCAGGTGCGGCCGCTGCTGCCGGGCACGCCGGGCTGCGCGGCGCTGGTGACCAGCCGCGGTCGCATGGCAGACCTCCCGGGCACGCACCTGGTGGACCTGGACGCGATGTCCCCCGAGGAGGCACTGCTCCTTTTCACGCGGATCGCCGGCAAGGAGCGGATCTCCACCGAGCGGGCGGCGGCGCTCGAGGTCGTCGCCGCCTGTGGGTTCCTGCCGCTGGCGATCCGTATCGCCGCCTCCCGCCTGGCGGCCCACCGCACCTGGACAGTCACGACCCTGGCAGCGAAGCTGGCCGACGAGCACCGTCGCCTGGACGAGCTCCAGGCCGGCGATCTCGCGGTCAAGGCGGCGTTCGAGCTCGGCTACGGCCAGCTGGAAGCGGACCAGGCGCGTGCCTTCCGGCTCCTCTCCCTCGCCGACGGCCCGGACATCTCCCTGACCGCCGCCGCCGCCGTCCTCGACCTCGCGCCGCACCGGACGGACGACCTCCTCGAAGCCCTCGTCGACACGTCGCTGCTCGAGTCCGCGTCACCCGGCCGGTACCGCTACCACAATCTCGTACGCCTCTTCGCGCGCGCCTGCGTCGAGCGCGACGAACGACCTTCGGCGACCGGGGAGATGGCGCTCTCACGTCTGCTGGACTTCTATCTGTCGACGGCGGCCCTGGCGTACTCGACGGAGCGACCGGGTGACCGCCTGGTCGACCATCTGGAGGCCACCGCGTACCGGGGGCTCACGTTCGCCGACTCCGGGGCGGCGCAGAACTGGCTCTACACCGAGGCCGACTGCCTCCTCGCCTGCGTACGTCAGTCGGCCGAAGCAAGCCGTCTGAGCCGAGCCGTCGACCTCCTCTGGGTGGCCCAGGACCTGAGCGAATCCGGTACGCACTCCGGGCCGTACGCCTCGGCCGCCGAGGCCCTCCGCACCGCGGCCGCGACCGCCGGCGATCTCCGCACCATGGCCCGGACCGCTCTGATCCAGGCAGAGGCGGAGATGCCCCTGGGCCGCTTCGCCATGGCCCGGGACGGGGCGGAGCAGGCACTGCGGTGGGCGTCCAGGGACACTCCCGTCGAGTGCCGGGCTGCGAGCCTCCTCGGTGTGATCGCCCTCTACCAGAGCCGGTACGACGACGCGGACCGGCATCTCACCGACGCCCTCCACGCCTTCCGGTCGGCCTCCGACCGCCCGGGGGAGGCGAGCGCCCTGGGCAACCTGTCCCGCGTCCGCGCGGCCCAGGGAGACAGCGCCGGGGCCATCACCCTCGCTCAGGAGGCCATGGACATCTACGACAGCCTCGGACTCTCGCTGCGCGGCGCCAACGCGCGCTACGCGCTGGGCCTCGCCCTCACACAGGCGGGCCGGCACGAGGAGGCGAACGCGGCCCTCTACGAAGCGCGGAACGTCTTCCGGACCAGTCACCAGCCGCTGTGGGAGGGCATGGCGCTCTTCCGGTCGGCAGAGGCCGATCTCGCGGCGGGGCACCCCCGGCATGCAGCGGCCCACGCCGAGGAGTCACTCGAACGCATCGGCGAATCCGGCGGGCAGTGGCGCCGGGGCAACATCCTGGTCGTACTGGGACGCGCCCTCCACGCCATGGAACAGACGGCGCGCGCCCGCACTTGCTGGGAGGAGGCGCTGAGCATCTTCGAGGAGCTCGGTTCGAACGAGGCCGAGCAGGTCCGCGACCTGCTCGGGGACACGGTGACGTCCTCCCACAACGGATCCGACTGAGCGCTCCGTCGGCCCCCGATACACGGACGGCGAGCGCCTGAGGCGGGCACCGAACGTACTCAGGGGCCCACGTACTCGCACACGCCTCCGTGGGAGTGCCGCAGTACCGCTCGGTGACCATGGGGAGTCAATTGCACCGGCGCCACCACGACGGCACCGGCCGAAACCGCTTGCTCGACGGCAGTGGCCAGGTCCTCGACGGCCACAGTGGTGCTCACGCCGGCGATCTTCTGCACGGCCTCGTCCGGGCCGCAACACAGCAGGAAGGTACCGACAGCCGCAAGCCGCACTCCCGCGAAGTCGAAGCGTTCGGCCGTCTGACCGGTGAGCCGCTCATAGAAGGGAACGGCCGCTTCCAGGTCGTCGACGCGCTGTCGTGCGATGACCGAGGCGATCTTCACTGCCATGCTGTGGTACCTCTCCTCCGTTGATCAGACGGCGTTGTCAGCCTGGACGATACGGTGACCGCGACGGCATCGGGCGGGCAAACCCCGGCAACTCCGATCGGCGGCACAGGCGTTGGCCGACCCGGCGACGCGTGTACGGTCGGCCGGGCGGGGACACTCACCTGCGCCGCCCGCTCGGCCCGCCGGCGTCACGGTTCGAGGTCGACGACTCCCTTGCCGCCCAGAATGTCCAGGGGCACGGAGACCTGGTCGTGCGTGATCAGCCATTCGCCGTCGATCTTCCGAAAGTAGAAGGTGACCCGGACCCACATGCCGCCCATCGCCGTCCCGTCGCGCAGCGTGCCGCCGAGGCGACCGAAGCCGTGGATGAATGCCACGTCATTACCCACCGCAGGCGTCAGGTCACGCATCTCGTACGTCACCTCCTGGAAGAGCGTGAACACGTTCACCCAGTTCTTCAGTTTGGCGTCGAGCCCCACGTGCTGGAGCGGCGGATCGATGTCGAAGGACACGACGTCCGTAGAGTAGAGCCGCCGCAGCCCCTCAAGGTCCTTGGACTTGATCGCATCGATGATCCCGTCGACGCGGCGGCGGATCGCGGCCTCGTCCGTCTCACGCTGTGTGGGCGTGGCCGCCCCGCCTTCCGTGCTGCGGGCCACGACGCGGTCCAGCAGCGCGTCCAGGGCGCTGACGTGGCCGGCGCCCGGCGTGAGTGTCGCGCGGTCTTCGAAGTCGGTGTGTAGGGACAGCGACACCTGTGGGGTCACGGCCCCATCTGGAGGAGCTCGCACAGGGTCCGCAGCTGCCGGGCCGCACGGGTGCCTCTCCTCGCGCCCTGCGCCACGTTCACGGCGGACGGCGGCGGGGTCGCTGCCGCGCTCCACCCGATCGAGGGCCGCGATGGGATCGCGCGCTCCCTCACTGACCTCACCGGCCGGGCGTCCGGCAGCCTGACGGCCCTGGAGCGCACGGTAAACGGCCGGGCGGGGCTGGTGATCGAGCACGAAGACGTCACCGTGGCGGTGTACGCGTCCGACGTCGCGGACGACCGGATCACGCGCATCTGGGCGGTACGCAAACCCGACAAACTCCGCCCCTGGAGTCGGTGAGTCCGAAGCCCGCTCAGAACATGGTGTTGTCGTTCTGGGACGTGGGCGGGATGACCTGGAGGACGTCCCAGTGTTCGACGATCTTGCCATCGGCGTCGAAGCGGAAGATGTCGATGCCGGCGTACTCCTCGTCGGGCCAGATCTGGTGGCAGTGCAGGATGACGTGGTCGCCCTCGGCGAAGGCGCGCTTGTACTCGACGCGTTTGCCGGGATACTCGGCGGCCATGCGCTCGAAGTAGTCGATGAACGCCTGCTTGCCGTCGCCGACGTGCGGGTTGTGCTGGATGTAGGTGGCGCCGGCGTACTGGTCGATGGCCTCAGCGGGACGACTCTCGTTGAACATCAGGTCGTAGAACGCTTTGGCCGTGGCCTTGTTCTTCTCCGGGTCGCTCATGAGGCCACCGTAGGTCCGGCGGCCAGGCGCAGCGCGGTGAGCGAGCCGAGCAGGTGCGGGCGCCCGAAGCACCGTTGTCGCCCCCCGCGCGTGCGGGGAGACAGGGTCAGGTGGCGGCTCAGGAGACGAAGACGCGCTCAAGAAGGGTGGCCAGGGCGTCCCGTTCCTGCTGGTCGAGCCGGTCCAGGCCTTCCTGCGTGGTGCGCATCTTCGCGCCGAGCCCGTCGGTGACGCGCTCGCCCTCAGCCATGAGGTCTTGACGCACTGGTCTGAGGCGCTGGGCTCGCGGCGCGGCGCACCAGGCCGCGCTTCTCCAGCCGGTCGATGATCCCGATCATGTTGGAGGCGTCACGAGTCATGGTCTCGGCCAGGGCCCGCATCGCGGCGGGTCCCCGGCGCAGCACGGTCAGGGCCTTGCCCCGGTTCGCCGTGAGGTTCTCGCTCGCTGCCGCGACGGTGAAGTCGCCGTAGTAGACGCCGAGCCACACGGAGAGCAGCTCCATGTGCCGCAGCTGTGGCACATCGGCATGGTGCGCGAGCAGGGCCGGGCCCCTACCCCGAGGCCCCGGCCATGGGCCCCTCCAGCATCCGCACCGACGGCACCGAGGGCACGGGCAGGGCCATGACCCAGAGCGACCTGGACGACGTCCTCGGCGCCTTCGCCGAGGCCGCCGTGGGCGACGAGCCGAACGAGGGAGCCGGACGATCATGACGTCCCATTCGACCGCTCCGCTGGACTGCCGACTCGACCCGATGTCGAGCGCACTCACGGGTGAGCGCCGCCGGCTGATCAGCCTCGCCTACCGGACACTGGGCTCCCTCGCCGAGGCCGAGGACGTCGTTCAGGAGACGTACGCCCGCTGGTGCGCCATGACCCGGCGGCAGCAGGAGGCGGTGGCGTCCCCCGCGGGGTGGCTGACTAAGGTCGCCAGCCGTATCTGCCTCGACGTGCTCCGCTCGGCGAAGACGCGGCGCGAGCGGTACGTGGGGAATGGGTCCCCGAGCTGCTGCCCGCGCGCACCGAGTGGCCTGCCGGTGCGGGGGACGACGGCACGGCTGATCCGGCCGAACGCGTGGCGTTCGTCCTGCACGACGTCTTCCGCTACCCCTTCTCCAAAGTGGCCGATATCGTCGGCCGCACTCCGGCGGCCTGCCGCCAACTGGCGTACTCGGCCCGCCGACGCATCGACGCCGCCCGGGCTCCCCTGGCGCCCACGGCCCAGCAGACCCGTGTCGTCGGGAAGTTCAGGCTGGCGTGGCAGGCCAAGGACATCAGCGCCCTCATCGGTCTGCTCGTCCCTGACCCCACCGCCGTCGGGGACGGCGGCGGAGTCGTCACGGCGCTGGTCCACCCGATCGAGGGCGCCGAGCAGATCGCCCGCTTCTTCGCGGACCGGGTACGACCGGACGCTGGCGGTCCGGGAGTGCACAGTCAACGGCCAGCTGGGACTGGCGGCCCACCTGGACGGCGCCATCCTGTCGGTGTACGCGTTCGAAATCACGGACGGAAGGATCCGGCGGATCTGGGCCGTACTGAACCCCGAGAAGCTCCGGCCGTGGAGGGGGCCTCGTAGTGCGGGTGGTCTCGTCATACGGAAGGCCTCGACATGCGGAAGCGCCGGGGGCTCGGTTGGGGTCACTGACGTTGGCGACACCCAAGGAGATCGCGTTGCCCCAGGAGTTGCCGCCCCCGCGGTTGGGGAAGTACCGCAGGTACGCGCCGACCTTCTGGATCAGGTCGGCAATGCGTCTCACCCCTGCCGAACAGAACCACTACGACTCTCCGATAGCGGCACGATCGGCGCGTGCATACGACGCCCTGGAGCGGGCCGATCAAGCGCGACCTACAGGACGAACCGTGGGTGGCTAGACTGGCCGATCAACTGCACCACACGGGGCGCGGGATGGTGACCGGCATCGCTGCTTCCATGGCCGAGCCGGTGGTCGTGGCCTACGACGGACGCGAGGGGATCGATCTTCCGTGGCCTGCCCAGTACCTCCTCTGGGCCCAATATCCATGCGGTGCCCGCCAAGCCGGCCCCAGCCGACACCGCCTGACGGCAGTCCCCCGGCTCTTCACCCTCCTCGACGGCTTCTCGCGCCGCTCCCTGTGAGTGATCGACGACGCCGAACGGCACGACTCGTCCGCCGTGTACCAGAAGCCATCAACAACGTCCCCAAGGCCGCGTTCTCGCCCGACACCCACTGCTGGTGGACACCCAGGCAGCCGGGCGCCTCTCCCGCCTCTGTCCATGGCATGCGCAGACGCCGCCTCCGCACAACAACAGGCACAGCGCGTCCAGGCACCTTGGCGATAGGACGACCACAGCCTCGGGTCCGGCCGGCGAGCGCACGGGACATGCAGGACATGGATGGCTCCCAGAACTTCCCATCCCACGCCAGCCTCTCCGCCTGGGATCCACCAGGACCAAGATCCGGACCATTTCCGGACCAGCCCCCACCAGAGAGCCCCGCCTGCCGTGATTTCCGCAGGTCAGAATGGGTGTGGCTGCTGTACCACCAGCAGACGAAGAACCTGCTGGTCAGCTACTCGCCGAAGAAGCTTGGCTTCTTCTGACCATCCCCGCCAAGGCGGGCCGGGAGGCACTGGGTGGGGCGACCGAGTCCTTGAGCCACGAAGTGGTCCTGCAGTGGAGAGCAGGTGATGCCTCCTCGCGCCTCCAGCGGTCCCGGCGGCGGAACGGAACACAGCCCTGTGACGACGCCGTGGACCGCGCCGACGCGCGGCAACACCAACGACTGCACCCGGTTCACTACCGTGATGGAAGCGATCCGGTTGCCCCGCATCGGACCCGGACGCCCTCGCATCCGACCCGATCACGTCCTGGACGACAAGGGCTACGGCTCGAACGCGATCCGCGCCTGGCTCCGCCGCCGGGGCATCCCGCACACGATTCCCGATCGGGCCGACCGGGTCGGCAACCGCGCCCGGCGCGGCGGCCACGCACGTCGGCCGCCGGCCTTCGACCGCGCGGTCTCCAAGCACCACAATGTCGTGGAACGGTGCTTCAACCACCTAAAGCAGTGGCGCGGCAGCGCCACCCGATACGACAAAGCAGCCGAATCCTACGAAGCAGCCGTCTTCCTCGCCTCACTCCTGATGGGCGTGACATTGGACGACAGAACCTGGGTCCAGCCTGAAGCGAATCACGCGATTCTCGAACGTTACTGAACGGCCACGTTGCGCTCTGGAACATAGACGCCTGCCGCACCCCTGCCTGGAGCTCCGTCGCGGGCTCCCAGTCACCCCCTATATCCGGTATCTCGATCATCTCGGAGCGCCCGGCAGTAGGCGTGCTGGGCATGCCCAGCACGCCCCCGGATACCGAGCAGGCACGAGCCCAGGTGATCATGGAGTTCTCTACGCTCAGTGATCACCTGAGGGCTCGTGCCTGTCCTGCCATCCTGCCTGCTCGGACCCCTGTGTGATCAGTTCGTGGCTCTGCTGCCCGAACACGTCGACGCGCACCCGCTTGGCTGCCACAACCCGCGCATCCCGGACCGGACCGTCTTCGAGCACGTGATCGCTGCGCTGGTCCACGGCTCCGGCTACGAGCGCATCGCCGCTCCGGGCTGCTCCGACCGTACGATCAGACGCCGCGTCAACTACTGGGCCCAGATGGGGATAGCTGAGAAGATCCACGCGCTCGCCCTACAGGCGTACGACCGCATGATCGGCCTGCAACTCGACGAACTCTCCGTGGATGGCTGCATCACCAAGGCACCTGGCGGCGGGGAGAGCACCGACCGCTCCCCGGTGGACCGAGGCAAACAGGGCCTGAGGCGTTCGGTGGCCACCGAAGCCACCGGCGTCCCGCTCGGCATCGTCTCGGCCGGGGCCAACCGGCACGATTCCCCGCTGCTCGTGCCCACCCTGAAGGTCGCCGAGGAACAGGTCCGCGAGCTGCCCGACCGGGGCAACGTGAACCTGGACCGCGGCTACGACAGCGACAAGACCCGAGCTGCGCTTGGCGAGTTGGGCTTCACTGGCGAGATCGCCCGCAAAGGCATCCCCGCCCCGATCCAGGCCGGCAAGAGGTGGGTGGTGAAGCGGAGCCGCGCACGGATGAACGGCTTCGGCAAGTTGCGGCGCCGTACCGAGAAGCGCAGCCGCGTCGTGGACTTCTACCTCTATCTGTCCGCAGCGATCGTCACGCTGCGTATGCTCATCCGCCGCGCGACCCCGCGCTACCGCCGCGACGGCCGCCCCACCACCCGACGCCTCAAGTGATCCATCTGCCGGTCGGCCTCAGCCCCAGTCCTGCATCTGCTGAAGCAGGTCGGCGTCGCCCTCCATCCGCAGCGAGCCGGCCGGGATGCGCATGTACATGAGCAGGGCCATCTCGCTCGCCGTGCCGTAGATGGCGGCGGTGGGCTTGCTCTCGGCGGCCTCCGCCGCGGTGAGGCGGGTGAAGCGGGAACCGGCGGCGTCCACCGTCTGGCGCCAGGAGCCGGCCTCGGCTGCGTGGTAGTCCATGGTGGCGGGCTCGCCCGGCCACGGGACCGTGACGGTGCAGACGGTGGCGAGGAACTCCTCGATGGCGTCGACCGCCTCGGTCGTCGGCAGCTCCTGCGGGGTACCGGAGGCCAACTGGGCGTCGTAGGTGTGGATCAGCGACTCCGGGACGCGGCGGCGGGCCACGGCGGCCACCGTGTGCGGCGAGGCCAGCGGCTCCCACCAGGCCCAGCAGCTCCGGTCCGGGCCGGCCTCGCGCAGAGCAGTAAGCAGCTGCTCCGTCGAGTCGGCCAGCCAGGTCATGAGGGCCTTGCGCTCCCTGGGCGCCGCCAGCCCGTCCTTGCTCGGCCGCTCGTCGCCCGGCGCGGTGTTCAGCACGATGTAGGCCCAGAAGCGGTCCCCCTCACTGAGGTGGTTCGCCAGGTCGTACAGCGTCCAGCCCGGGCAGGACGGGACGTCGGCGTCGAGGCTGGGGGCCGCGGCGACGGTGGCGCGGAACGCGGCGGACCGCTCGTCAATCATCCGCAGCAGGGTGGGGAAGTAGGGATGCTCAGGCACGCAGACCTTGTATCACCCGGACCGGGACTCTCGCACTCGATTAAGACCACCCAGCACGCCTACCGCCGGGCGTTCTAAGAGCCAGAGCCTGGCTCTGGCTTCACCCCGGCCCCGCGGATGAGCGCGGGGCCCTCGGCACGCAACTGCTAAGTACGGTACAAGAGTTGTCGGACACCGACACATGAGGGGGGCATGTGCAGATCGCGGCAGAGGGTTCGGCGGCAGACACACTCGACTGGCTGGTCTGGGCGGTACCGGTGGCGGTAGTGCTCGCCGCCGTCGGCCTGTTCCTGCTGACCGTGCGCCGGGTGCCAGAGGCACAGGCAGTGGTCGTCGAACGCAGCGGACGCTTCCGGAGAGTGCTCGGACCCGGGCTCCACGTGCTCTTCCCGCCGCTCGACCGCATCCGCAACCGTATCGACCTGCGCGAACAGGTGGTGCCGTTCCCACCTCAGCCGATCGTCACCCAGGACAACCTGGTCGTCAACATCGACACGGTCGTCTACTACCAGGTGACCGACGTCCGCGCCGCGACCTACGAGGTCTCCAGCTACATCCAGGCGATCGAGCAGCTCACCGTCACCACCCTGCGCAGCATCATCGGCGGCATGGACCTGGAGCGGACCCCCACCTCCCGCAGCGAGATCAACGCCGCCCTGCTCGGAGTCCTCGACGAGGCCACCGGCAGGTGGGGCATCCGCGTCAACCGCGTCGAGCTCAAGGCCATCGAGCCGCCGACCTCCATCCAGGACTCGATGGAGAAGCAGATGCGCGCCGACCGCGACAAGCGCGCCGCGATCCTCACCGCCGAGGGGGCCCGCCAGGCCGCCATCCTGAAGGCCGAGGGTGAGCAGCGGGCGGCGGAACTGCGCGCCGAGAGCGAGCTGAAGATCGAGCGGATGCGCCGGGCCGCGGAGGCCGAGGACACCGCCGCGAGCCCCCGCGGGCCCGGTCGTTCGCGGGCGGTCCCACACCAGGCGCCGCCGTCCCCAGCGACAGTCCGTCACGAGCCCCTGCGCCACGACGACCCCCGCGAGATCGGCCGGTACCGGCTCGTCGCGCGGCTCGGCGAGGGCGGCATGGGCACGGTGTACCTGGGGATGTCGCCGGGAGACCGAAGGGTGGCCGTCAAAGTGGTCCGGGCCGAGCTCGCCGCCGACCCCTCTTTCCGGCGGCGCTTCGCGCGGGAGGTGGAGGCCGTGCGCCGGGTCGGCGGCTTCCACACCGCGCCCGTGGTCGACGCCGGGCCCGACGCCGAACGGCCCTGGCTGGTCACCGAGTACATCCCGGGACCCTCGCTCGCCGACGTGCTGCGCACCCACGGGCCCCTGCCTGCCCGGACCGTCCGCTCCCTGGCCCTCGGTATCGCCGAGGCGCTCGAAGGCATCCACACCTGCGGGATCATCCATCGCGACCTCAAGCCCAGCAACATCGTCGTCGCCGAGAGCGGCCCGCGCGTCATCGACTTCGGCATCGCGCGGGCGGCCGATGGCACCGCGCTGACCCGCACCGACTTCGTCGTCGGCACCCAGGGTTTCCTGGCGCCGGAGCAGTTCAGCGGCGGTCCGCTGACAGCGGCGGTGGACGCGTACGCCTTCGGCATGGTGCTCTGCCATGCCTGCGGCGCGGCTCCGTTCCCGCAGAGTGACGTCCTCGACCGTGCGTCGCGGCTGCTCCCCGGCGACCTGGTCGAGCTGGTCCGGGACTGCCTGCGGCCGGATCCCGGCCGACGGCCCACCGCCGAGGAGATGCTGCGCCGGATCGGCGGCGACGACGAGAGCGGCGACGGCCCGGGCACGGCAGTCGAGGGCTGGCTGCCGCCCCCCGTCCGGACCTTGGTCGACCTGCATCAGGCGTCCACCGCGACCGCGCCGGAGCGGTGAGCGAGGCGAGCGGGACGTGATCGTCTCGTACGGGCCGTGGGTGCCGTCGCGTACAGGAAACCGATCGTCCGCGCGTCCGCGAGGGAGAGACTCACCCGTCCGGATGCCCCGGGTGCCTCGGCGAAGCGCTCCGTCCTGGCCGTCCAACGACGGCGGGGCCGGACAGGATTGCCCTGTCCGGCCCCGGTGGCTACTCCCACGGCCCCTTGATGACGCCCCACAGGGTCTTGACCCAGTCGGGCGGGCCGGCCCAGGAACTCTTCCGTCAGGTGGGCCGTGAGCGTTCGCGACGTGCCCTGGGCAGCGCCTTGGGCGGTGCCTCGGACTATCCCGGCAGGCATGTTGGTGCCGACGGCCGCCTGTTGCACGGCGGGCGCGGGGCCCGCCGGCCGGACCGGTACGGCGGCAGATGGCTGGGCGGGGGCGGAAACGTTGTCCCGGGTCATGATGCGACTCCCTTGAGCGCAGCGAACGAGGACAGCGGGCACCTGCGTGGTGTCGTCCGCGTGGGTAGGGGGTGCCTCGCGGTAGGCGGTCCTTCGGCTCTCTGCGTGAGAGCGTCCCTGTGTGGCGTGAGCCCAGCCCAAGGGTGGCTGCTGCTGCGTCTCCAGCGCAGCGCCGGTCGGCTCGTTTACTGCCCCGGGTGCCTGGTGGGTGGTCATGGGAATGTCCTCAAAGGTGAGTCCGTTTGAGCGAGCGGGACAGTGACAGGTCTCGGGTGCTTACGTGTCGGCCTGGTCGGGGAGGGGCCTCTTCACCCCCTGGAGTCGTCAAGCGGCCTCCAGCAACGGCCGGGAAGGAATTTCCCGAGAGGCATGAAGAAGGCCCGGACCACCCGGCCCGGGCCACACGTCTCTCGTAGACCTGTTAGACGGCCGAACGCCTTGCAGGCACCCGACGGCGACCGATCGCCTGGCGGGAGAGGTCGCCAGGCAGGGGCCGTTCCCTGGCAACCTGGCTCCTGTGGGCGAGGACGGCCCTCCGCTTCTGATCGAGATGGCTGCCCACGTCGATCGCCGTGCTCCCCTGCTCGTCCGGGACACTCAATGTCGTTTTGCCGACCCGCTTCATGAGCGAGCTCGGCGTGCCGGCGCGCGAGTGCGGGTGCGGGGCCGCGTACGAAGCCTGGGGCGCCAGGGCGGTCCCGCGGCCGGGTAGCGGTGTTCGAGGCCGGCGGCGTGGAAGGCGAGGACGGTCGCCTGGTGGGTGCGTACGCGATCGGGATGCCCGGTCAGCTGACCGTACGCGTCATGGGCGATCAGGGTCTGCGGGCGTACCGCCCTGATGTGGACGACGATCGTTTCGACCAACTCGTCGATCGGCGTAGCCGAGCAGCCGCGGTTCCCCGGCGCCCGGAACGGTCAACGCATCGGCCGGCTGCCCGGGTGGCCCGGCAGGTGAAAACATCCGTCCCACGGAACGCCGTTGGGGGAGAGAAGGGCACCCGGACGCCTACCGGACCACGGCCCGGACCGCCACAATCCCGGTATGACGATCACGCCGGCCCCTCCGAGCGCACCGCCGACGCGCCGCACCCCCCTCGATCTCGCCCGCGGGATCCTCACGGGCGCGGTGATCGGGAGCTCGCTCGCCGCACTCGTCGTCGGCACTGTCCTCGAACACGTTCCCCTGCTGGTCGGCGGCCTGGCCGTACCCATCGCCTACGGACTGCTGGTCCTCGCCGCTGGGGCGCCCAAGCGCGCACGCGAGGCGGCCATCGTCCCCCGTACCGCGCTCGCCATGATCGAGAGCCTGCGCGCCACCGGCGGGGAGACCAGCGACGTGCCCGTCCGCTTCGACCTCACCGTCGCCCCGGACGGCGGACCGGCGTACCGCGTCGAGTCCACCCAGTCCGTCAATCTCGTCGACCTGCCCGACTACAAACCAGGCGGCATCGTCGTCGTCCAGTACCCACCGCACCAGCCGTGGGCGGTGAAGCTGGTGAAGCGCCCGACACCGGAATGGGAGGACCGCGCGACCGCGGCCCGCATCGATTCGGCGCCCGGCCCGGTCCTGGCCGGCGAGCCGCCCCCGGGCGGCACCGTCGGCGGCTACCTCACGCTCCTCGCCCTGCTGCTGGGCGCGGCCGGCGTGGTCTTCGTCTTCCGGGCCGAACTCTTCGGCCCGGAAGACCCCACCGACCGGCCCCCCTCGGCCGCCGGGCCCGTCGGCCCCGGCACCTCGTCCACCACGATCGTCTCGGCCGCGTCCGGCACCGTCGCCCTCGGCCCCGGACAGTCCCTGTTCGACGAGGGCCGGCTGCGTCAGGCGGTCGACTCGCTCACCAAGGGCGACGGCAAGAAGCGCCAGGCCCTCACCGTCGTCGTGCAGGACCGCCTCCTCACCGTCGTCTTCACCCCCGCGGGCTCGCAGGCACCCGGCTTCGACCTGGACGCCCTGCCCTACCCGCGCATCCCCGCCCTCGTCCGGGAGGCCAGGACCACTCTCGGCGTCCGCTCCCCGCGGACCTGGCAGCTCACCGCCGAGAGCCTGTCCGGCGCCCTCACCCTCAGGGTCGGGGTGACCGGCGCCGACGGCGCCGCCTCGTTGGAGGCGAACGGCGACGGCGAAATCGTGCGGCGCGTCCCGGCGCGCTGACGGGACGGACGGGACGGGCGCCCGGACAGAACGGGTGAGCCGGGCGGGGCAGGCGGTTTGGACCAGGAGGAGCACGGATGGGCTGGCACGGATATCTGGCGTTGTGGTGCGTCGTCCTCGGCGCCGTCGCCCTCGTCGGATACGGACGGTCGCTGGCCGGGGTGACCCGCGGCCAGCGGGCGGTCCGCGTCATGGGCCGGATCGAACGGGTCGCGGAGCCCCGGCACGGGAGCTCGGGACGCGAGGGGATCGCCGTGGTCGTCACCTTCCGCGATCCCGCCACGGGGCAGGAGTTCACCGTCACCAACGACGGCGAGTGCGGCGACCGGATCAGCACGGCCTGGACGGGCCGGGAGATCGGCATCCGCTACCCTCCTGGCCGCCCGCACGCCTACCGCTTCACCACCGACCCGGACGCCGGACGGAGCGGGCTCGGCTGGCCCAACTTCGCGGTCTTCCTCATCTACGTCGGGCTGGTCGTCGTCGCCTCGATCGACTGGGGCTGGCCGTGGGCCCTCATCGGCTTCGGCGTGCCCTGGACGCTGCTGGGCGCGACCTACCTGCCCGGGGCCGTACGCGACACACGCCTGCGCATCGAGGGCCTCGCCTCCGGCGGCCCGGTCCCGGGCCGCGTCATCGCGGTACTGAAGGACGTGACGGTCGACGAGGACGGTGAGACCCTCACCAGCCACACCCCGGTCGTCGCCTTCACCACCCACGACGGCACCGCCGTCACCGCCTACCGCACCGAAGGGCTGCGCGATCCCGTCGGCTCGCGCGGCCGGAACCTCACGATCCACTACCGCCCCGACGACCCGGGCGTCTTCACCACGGACCTCGCCGCCGAACACCGCTCCCGCGTCGGCGAGATCGCGTTCGGCGTCGTGGCCCTCCTCGTGGGGGTGGCGGCGGCCGTGGCGGGAGGGATCCTGATCGCGGGCTGACGCCCACCGCCCCTGACGAGCCGGCCCCGCGGCCGACACGACGTCAGACGACAGCCGGCGCGCCGAGTCGCCGCTCACTCCCTCGTCGTGCCGCAGCGCCAGCGGCGCGGCCCGGGCACCCGTCGAACGAGGCATGGCGCGGCTGAAGTCCTGGCAGATCTTCCGTAGATCCCGCATCAGCCCCAACCGCATGAGCGTCGTCACCAAAGCCGTCCTCACCCTGGAGAGGCACCGCTGAAAACGCTCAGTGTTCTGGCCCGCTCCAGGGTGAGGACGGCATTGGTGACGACGCTCACTGCTGAGCTATGAGATCCACCTGGCCTGCGACGGCCGTGGCCGTCCACTCGCCTGAAAACGTCGTGACGCGCGGCAACACCAACGACTGCACCCGGTTCACCACCGTGATGGAAGCGATCCGGTTGCCCCGCATCGGACCCGGGCGGCCCCGCATCCGACCCGATCACGTCCTGGGCGACAAGGGCTACGGCTCGAACGCGATCCGCGCCTGGCTCCGCCGCCGGGGCATCCCGCACACGATTCCCGAGCGGGCCGACCGGGTCGGCAACCGCGCCCGGCGCGGCGGCCACGCACGTCGGCCGCCGGCCTTCGACCGCGCGGTCTCCAAGCACCACAATGTCGCGTAATGGTGCTTCAACCACTTGAAGCAGTGGCGCGGCAGCGCCACCCGATACGACAAAGCAGCCGAATCCTACGAAGCAGCCGTCTTCCTCGCCTCACTCCTGATGGGCGTGACATTGGACGACAGAACCTGGGTCCAGCCTGAAGCGAATCACGCGATTCTCGAACGTTACTGAACGGCCACGTTGCGCTCTGGAACATAGACGCCTGCCGCACCCCTGCCTGGAGCTCCGTCGCGGGCTCCCAGTCACCCCCTATATCCGGTATCTCGATCATCCCAGTCACGACACACAGAGCTGATTCCAACCTGTCGGCGCTGTCCGTCAGCTGGGCGGCTCCGCAACGCGATGAAGCTCCTGGCAGGAGGTGTCACGACCAAGATCCACCGTGCCCCACCAGGAGCTTCGCGTGCTTGTCCACCCTTCCCCAAGCTCTCAACTCCGTTCGAGCAGGGGAGACCCCATTCCGCTACATACGCGAGGCCATCGATGCCTTGGCCGCCCTCGCGCCGACCCTGACCGAGGCGATGAAGACCATCCGGCCCAAGGCGTTCGTGATCCTGGACGGCACCCTCCTGCCGATCGACCGGATCGCCGCCGACACCCCGTACCACTCCGGGAAACACAAGCGCCACGGCATGAACGTCCGGGCCCTCACCGATCCGTTCGGTCGGCTGCTGTGGGCGTCCCCCGCCCTGCCCGGGTCCGTCCGCGCCCTGACCGCCGCACGGACCCACGGGATCATCGACGCGCTCGCCGCGGCCGAGCTGAAGTGCTGGGCGGGCAAGGCCTATCAGGGTGCCGGCCGCCCCGTTCGGGTGCCCTTCCGAGGTTGTCGTCTCAAGCGGTGGCAGCGCCGGCACAACAGCACGCACGCCAAGATCCGCTGTCTGGGCGAGCAGACCATGGCACACCGAAGGGATGGCACCTCTTGCGAAAGCTCCGCTGCAGCATCAACCGCATCACCGCCATCGGCCAGGCCGTCCTCGTTCTTCATCACATGTCAGCGTGAGGTTGGAGAAGGCTCATGGTGTGTGTCCCCCTCCAAGTCGTCCGAGAATGGCTGGATGCCGCCGGAAGGCTCCGGCTGCGCCCGTGACCTGGGGCGACGTACCTCCGCCGGTGGGTTTCAGGCCGACCGGCCCGGCTCCATGGGCCGGGAGCCCGTCCCGTACCGTCCGACTTGTCTGGTCAGCCTGTCTATTGACGAGTCATCACTTAATCGCACAGTGGTACGATCGCGGCGCAAGCGGGGCGGGCGGATGAGCGCGGAACGGCACCTCCGACTTCAGGGGTGTCCTGCGCAGGCGTCCCGATGCGGGCGATTCGCCAGTGCACCGCATTGACGGGAATCCAGCCACTGGCCGTCGGCCGCCTGAAGAGAGTCTTATGACGGAATACATACAGAACCCGATGCTCTGGGCTCTGTTGGTCCTCGTTCTTGCCGCCATCGCCGTCATCGTCCGCCAGCGTAAGGCGGCCCGGGCTTTGAGGCAGCAGATCGACGGGCTCCGGAGCCATTACTCCGACCTGGAGAACCACTACACGCAGTCTGTCGAGGCCGCGCAGGAACAGGCCGAGGAGGCGACGAAGACAGTCCTGAAGTCCGCGATGCGGACACTTCAGGGTCTCGCCGCCGAACAGCAGCTGGTCGTCTCACGGCTGCAGAGCAAGTACGGCGAGTCGGCCATGCTCCAGGACCTGCTCGAGATCGACCACACCAACTCGCAGTTCGGCCGGCGCGCGCAGTCCATCGCCGTGCTGTGTGACGGCTGGCTCGGTCGCCACCGTGACGTGGCGTCCGTGTACGACGTGGTCCGCAGCGCCCAGGGCCGGATCCGGCACTTCCGTCGCGTGGAGATCCTCTCGCGCGTCGACTTCGGCCTCACCAGCCGAGTCGTCGAACCGGTGGCGCTGGCGCTCGCCGAGCTCCTCGACAACGCCACCAGCTACTCCAGCCCGGACACCGTCGTCGAGATCAACACCCGCACCGTGCCCAAGGGCGTGTGCATCGTCGTCGACGACGCGGGCGTCGGCATGAGCGACGAGGAACGGGTTCGCGCCGAGCGACTGCTCTCCAGCAACCGCGTCACCGGAGTCTCCGGACTCGGCAACCCGCCGCAGTTCGGCTTCGCGGTGATCGGCGTGCTGTCCGAGCGCTTCGGCTTCGAGGTGTCCGTGGACTCGTCCTCGCCCTACGGCGGCGTCCGTGCGGTCGTCCTGCTGCCGCACGAGCTGCTCACCAGCATGCCGGTGCAGAAGTCCACGGCGCCGCCCGTGATCACTCCCGGCGTAACCAGCCCGGGTGGACCCGAAGCCGTGCTCGCGACGTCCTCGACCGCCGACGGCCTGCCCAAGCGGCGCCGCAAGCGGCCGATGGCCATCGTGCCCAGCAGTACGCCCGAGCGGGCTCCGAGCCGCTCCGACGCCGAAGCAGCGGCGATCATGGGTGCCTTCCAGCGAGGCACGGAGTCCGGCCGGGCCGCCTTCCCGGAGGAGCCGGACCGCACGAGCGGTACATCTCGTGCAAGCAGCGAAGGACATGAGGTCTCGTGAACGACGATCTGTCATGGATGCTCGACAGCGCCCTGGAGATTCCCGGCGCGTTGCATGCGGTCCTGATATCCGCCGACGGCCTGTTGATGGCCAGGTCGAACGGCTACGGCAAGGACAACGCCGACCGTGTCGCGGCCGCGATGAGCGGTGTGCAGTCGCTGAGCCGCTCGCTCGGTTTCTTCTGCGAGGACCCGAGTGCGCGGTGGCGGCAGACCCTGGTCGAGTTCGACGGCGGCTGGGTCTTCCTGATCTCCGCCGGTGAGGGTGCCTACCTCGGCGTCTCCGCGTCCCCGGACGTCGACATGGCGGACATCACCTTCCGGATGCAGCAGCTCGTGGGCCAGCTCGGCAAGGTGCTCATGACGCCGCCGCGCGAGAACCTCGGCACGCACTCATGACGGGACGCGAGGAGTGGGAGCCGGAGGCCGCCGAGCTGGTCCGGCCGTACGTCATCACCAAGGGACGCGGCCTGCCCGACGAGGAGCAGCTCTCCCTGATCACGCTGGTGACGGTGGCGCCGGAGGAGGGCCAGCGGCCCACCCGGCTCTCCCCCGAGGAGCAGCGGCTGATCGACATGTGTTCCGCCGGCTACCTGTCGGTCGCCGAGATCGCCGGCCACACCCGGCTGCCGCTCGGCGTGGTGAAGATCCTCCTCGCCGCCCTGGCCGAGGGCGGCTACCTCGTCACCCGTTCGCCGGTACGCCGGGCGGCCCTCGCCGACCGGGAGATCCTGGAGGAGGTGCTGAATGGTCTCCGCGCCAAGTTTGGGTGAGCAGGACTACGTGCGCGACGGCGCTTCGCAGATCCCGGTGAAGATCCTCGTCGTCGGGCACTTCGCGGTGGGCAAGACCACGTTCATCGGCTCGATCTCGGAGATCGAGCCGCTGACCACCGAGGAGCGGATGACGCAGGCCGCCGAGCACGTCGACGACCTCAAAGGCGTCCGGAGCAAGACCACCACCACGGTGGCCATGGACTTCGGTCGGCTGACCATCAGCGACCGCATCGTGCTGTACCTGTTCGGCACCCCCGGCCAGCAGCGGTTCGTGCAGATGTGGGAGGACCTCGCGCGCGGGGCCCTCGGCGCGCTGGTCCTCGTCGACCCCGAGCGGCTCGCGGACTCCTTCGGGGTCATCGACCTGATCGAGCAGTACGGGCTGGAATACGCCATCGCCGTCAACCACTTCGACGGCACGCCCTTGCGGGACGAAGCGGCGCTGCGCGAGGCGCTGGACCTGCTCGACGACACCCCCGTCGTCACCTGCGACGCGCGCGACGAGAAGTCGTCCGCCGGCGCACTCACCACCCTGGTCCGCTTCTTGCTGGACCGCACCCGACAGGAGCAGTAGCCGCCATGGACACCCAGACCCCCGCCCCGGTGCCCCCACCCGGCTGCCCCGCCCACGCCTCGGGAGCCCGGATCCCGCTGCACGGACCGGAGTTCGCCGCGGACCCGCAGGCGTACTACGCGTACATGCGCCACTACGGGCCCACCGCGCCCGTGGAGCTCGCCCCCGGGGTGGACGCCACCCTCGTCACCGACTACACCACAGCGCTCCAGCTGCTCCAGGACTCCGCGTCCTTCCGCAAGGACGCGCGTCTGTGGCGGGACTTCAACGAGGGCCGGGTCCCGCGGGACAGCCCCGTCGTGCCCCTCCTCGCCTACCGGCAGAACTGCATGTTCAGCGACGGCGGCGAACACCTGCGGCTGCGCCAGGCGATCACGGACAGCATGGCCCGGATCGACTCGCAGCGGCTGGCCCGGAACACCGAGCGGATCTCGGACTACCTGATCTCCCAGTTCGATTCCCGCGGGTCGGCCGACCTGCTCGGCGACTACGCCAAGCAGCTCCCGCTGTTCGTCTTCAACGAACTCTTCGGCTGCCCGGCCGGCATCGGCGACCGGGTGCTCTTCGGCATCACGGGGATGTTCGACGGGGTGAACGCCGAGAAGGCGACCGCCGTGCTGTTCGGGGCCGTGCAGGAACTGGTCACGCTCAAGCGGAGCCGGCCGGGCGACGACGTCACGTCCTGGCTGATGCAGCACCACGCCAAGCTGAGCGACGAGGAGATGGTCCACCAGCTGGCCCTGCTCCTCGGCGCGGGCGCCGAGCCGCTGCGCAACCTCCTCGGCAACACCCTGCACCGACTGCTCACCGACGACCGCTACGCCGACGGCGGCGGTCTGATCGACGAGGCGCTCGACGACACGCTGTGGGACAACCCGCCGATATCGAACTACGCGCCCCACTACCCGGCCAGGGACATGGAGTTCGCGGGCGAGAAGGTGCAGGCCGGGGACCTGATGCTGGTGAGCTTCGCCGCCGCCAACTCAAGCCCCGCCCTGGCTGCCGCCCGTACGGCCGGCAGCAACCGGTCCCACCTGGCGTGGAGCGCGGGCCTGCACGGCTGCCCGTCCAAGGAGCCGGCCCGGCACATCACCGTCACGGCCATCGAGCACCTGCTCAACCGGCTGCCGGACGTCGAACTCGCCGTACCGGAGGACAGCCTGATCTGGCGTCCCGGCCCCTTCAACCGGGCCCTGGGCGCGCTGCCGGCCAAGTTCACCCCCGTCCCGTCATCGGGACACGGCAGCGCCCGGCCCGGCGCGGGCGCCCCCGCGTCCGATGCGCAGTTCGGCGACCGGCCCGTCGGGGAGGGCAAGGGAGAACGGAAGGGCCGCTGGAGCCAGTTCCTGGCCTGGCTCACCAGCTGATCCACAAGTTTTCCATAGTCTCCATATCTCCGCATGACTATTCGATAGCGAGGGTAGTGATCGACGCGGCACCAATGTTGCGTATGAGGTAGAGGAGATGTCGTGGACCACATATCCACCGACACCGCTATGGCAGAGCCACCGCCCTGGGTCGGTGCGCACCGGGATACCCGCCCTCGTCGGCGGGTATCTTCATGCGTACCCGGATTTCTGGTGGGGTGCCGGTGACCGGCTTGCCGCTCGACATCCTCCCGAATCTGCGGTCCGGCACGCTCGGCGCCCTCACCCGGGCCCAGTTGGTGGGCCTCTGCGACGTGGCGGGACTGTCTCCGGCCGACACGGAGACGTATGCGCACACCCTGGTCGAGGCGCTGGGCCCGGCCGCCGAGCGGTCGCTGGCCCTGCCGCCCCCGGCGCGGACCTTCCTCTCGGACGACCACACCCCCGTCGAGTACTCGCTCTCCTTCAGCCCCGGCCGGGCCCCGGCGCTGCGTGTGCTGGTGGAGCCGGGCTGCGGGGCGGACACCCGGGCGGAGAACGGCCGGATCGGTCTGGACGTCGTCCGCGCGATGGGCCGGCGCTGGGACTTCTCCACCGAGCGGCTCGACGAGATCGAAGACCTGTTCTTCCCGGACCGGCCGAAGGGTCCGCTGGCGCTGTGGATCGCACTGGAACTGCTGCCCGGCGGCGTGCCCAAGGTCAAGGTGTACCTGAATCCGGCCGCGTCAGGGGCGAAACGTTCCGCCAAGACCGTACGGAAGGCCTTGCGTCGACTCGGGCATAAAAGGGCGTACGCGGCGCTGCTGAAGGCTGACGGCCACCCCTTCCTCGCCCTGGACCTGGGCCACTGGGAGACGCCGCGGGTGAAGGTCTACACCCGGCACCTCAACCTGTCGGCCACTGAGGCGGGCAACCTGTCCCGTACGGGCTCCGGCCCGGGACCGGCGGAGATCCAGGAGTTCTTCCGGGCCGCCGCCGCCACCGACGACCTCGACCGGCGCCCCGGCCTGTCCTGCCACTCCTTCACCGAGACGGAGACCGGCCGCCCCAGCGGCTTCACCCTCCACGTCCCGGTTCGCGACTACGCCCGCGACGACAAAGAGGTCCTCGACCGGGCGGTGGACATCCTGCGGAGCCACGGGATGGATCCCGCCCCGCTGGTCCGGTCACTGCCCGCCCTCACCACGAGACGGCCAGAGGACGGAGTGGGCCTCATCGCCTACCTCGCGCTCGTCCACCAGCAGGGCCATCCGCCCCGGGTGACCGCATACCTCTCGTCGGAGGCCTACGCCGTCAGACCGCCGACGAAAATGCGGCACCGCACAGCGGCGGAGGTCTAGCGACCCCCGACGATGGAGCTCCCGGCGGAGATACACCGGAGCTCCGTCGTCGAGGTCGGTCACGGAGCTTGGCCGGGCCTTCAGACGGTCTGGAGTCCTCGCATCTCCTTGAGGTAGGGACCGACGTCGACCTGGATGGAGGAGCCGCCCTCCGCCGTGCCGTAACGCTCGGCGATGCCCCTCAGGTATGCGTCGATCTCCTCGCGCATCGCATCCGCGTCCGGCAGGACGACCTCGCCGCCGATGATGCGCGCGACCCAGTGCGTCTGGCCCTCCACGAGCCGCGTGATCGCGCCCATCGGACGGACCAGGCCGACGAAGTACAGACCGGGCCGGCCGGGAGCGACGACCCGCCGGTACAGCTCGACCGACCCGCCCGGCCCGGCCGGGCACCCCTCGGGCAGGAACGGGAAGTCCATCCCGTAGCCGGTGCAGTAGACGATCGCGTCGGCCTCCTCCGAAGTCCCGTCGGTGAAGACCACCCGCCTGCCGTCGAGGTGGGCGATCCCGGGCCTGGGGTGCACCGCGCCGTGGCGTATGCGGCTGAGGATCTCGTCCGAGATGGTCACGGGGGAGGAGAAGAGCGGGTGGTCCGGCTCGGGCAGGCCGTAGTCGGACAGTCTGCCCCGCGCGATCCGCAGGGCGTTCTCGGCGAAGTCGACCTGCTCGGACAGGGACATGGCGGTGAACCACGGCACCTCGGCCATCTCGTCGACCGACATGCCGTAGAGCTGTTTGGGGACGATGTGCAGTCCCCGGCGCGCCGAGAGCACGGTGCGGGCGGCATGCCGGGAGAGGTCCGTGGCGATGTCCACCGCCGACGCGCCGAGGCCCACGACGACGACGCGCTGCCCGGCGAAGTCGGATCCGTCCTGGTAGTCGACGGAATGCAGAATCCTGCCGGCGAACCCGTCGGAACCGGGCGGCGCGGGCTTCGGCAGCGTCGGCACCGTGTTGTGCCCCGAGGCGACGACGACATGAGCGAACCGCCGCGACTCCAGCGTCCCGTCCGCCCCTCGACTGACGACCGTCCACGACGCGTCGTCGCCCTCCTGCCGCACCGACACGACCTCGACGCCGAACTCGATGCGGTCCACCACCCCCGCCCATTCGGCGAAGGACCGCAGATAGGCCGCGACCTCGCTGTGCCGCGGATAAAGGGGGTACGCGTCGGGCATCGGGAACTCGGTGTACCCCGTGAGCTGCTTCGCGGTGTTCAGATGCAGCGACCGGTACCCGGGCCCCGGCTCACCGGCCGACGGCTGCCGCCAGATCCCGCCGACATCGACCGCCCGCTCGAGACAGACGAAGTCGATCCCCTTGACCGCCAGAGCGTGTGCGGCCGCCAGCCCCGACAGCCCCGCACCGATCACGCACACACTCAAGGTTTCCCCCACAGAACGAACACTCTCCACTGGAACGATCATTCAATGCCCACCTGCCCCACGCCTCACACCCTCAACACCTGCAACACCCCGAGGAACCCGTCACACCCACCGCACCCCGCCGAGCAGCTCGACCACCAGATCCACCCGTTCTGCGCCCCGCGCACAGCCGGAGTCGGCGTTCCGCCCATGGGCACATCCTCGACGGTGGCCCGCAACACCCGAAGCTCTCGTCCCGCCATGTTCTGAGGGGAGGCGCAGTCTTGTCGGCGACTGGGAGCGCGTGGCCGCCGAAACCGTCGCCATCCTCCGCCTGGAAGCCGGACGCAGCACGCACGACCGGCGTCTCGCCGATCTGATCGGTGAACTCACGCTGAAGTCCGCGGAGTTCGCCACATGGTGGAACGACCACCGGGTGCTGCGCCGGACCCACGGCGCCAAGCACTACCAGCACCCGGTCGCCGGCGAGCTCCACTTCTCCTACGAGTCCTTCCAGGTCCCCGGTGACACCGAGCAGACCCTGTGCGTGTACAACGTCGAGCCCGGCTCCCCCACCGCCCGCTCCCTCCGGTTCCTCGCCGACTGGACCACTCCCCAGCCGGCGAGGACCGAACAGCACAGGTGGTAGTCGGCGCACGAGGCGAGGAAGTCCCGGTCGGCGGAACGGATCTCGTAGTAGTCGGGGCCCTGGATCCTGCTCACCGCCATCGGGGCGCCGCCGGACGTCGTGGGAGGCGATCCGTTCGACGACAAGGGCGTAGACCAGGCACCGAGTCGGTCCGTCCTCGGCTATGCGTTCACCGGGGCATCGACTGAAAATCCAGTCAATACATTGGACGGTGAAGCCGGCGTACCGAGCGAGTGGTGGCGCAACAGGGGGCGCGGGCTCGGCACAGGGGCCGGACGGTGCCGGAGCAGGCGCGGGCTCAGTGCAGGCCCGTCGGTGTCGGAGCAGCCGCAGGCTCAGCGCAGGCCGGCCAGCTCCGCTTCGATCGCTCCCCGCATCAGGTCGCGCGCGTGCTCGATCCGGATGCCGCCACCGAGCCAGCGCATGCTGAGCCCTTCCAGGAGAGCGGTGAGCCGCTCCCCCGCCGAGGCGAGCGCCGCGGCACTCGCCATCGGCTGCACCTGCCCGAGCAGGGCAGCCACTTCCTGGGTCCACGTCAGAGTGGCCCGGGCCAGGTCCTCGCGCAGCAGTTCGTCGAAGACGGCGCTGGCCCGGAGCTCGCCCCACGCCGCGCTGTTCTCCCGTACCTCGACGGTGTCCTGGAGCTCGAGGAGGAGCGTCTCCTCGAGCTCCTCCCGGGGGGTCAGGGGCGGCGCGTCGGGAGCGCGTTCGGCGGTGTAGCGCTCGGCGCGGTCGTTGATGAACTCCAAGGTGCGGCGCAGGATCCCCGAGCGGTCCTTGAAGTAGTAGTAGATGAGGGCCGTGGAGACCCCGGCCTCGCCGGCGAGTTCCTCCACGCGCAGCCCGCGGATTCCGCGTCGGGCGATCACCCGCGCAGCCGCTTCCAGGATCTGATCACTGCGGGTCGCCATGCCCGAACTCTACCCCGCACCCTTTCGCGTGCGACGGGCCCGTCGCGCCGTCACGAGCCCTCCGGTTCAGCCCTCCCGGTGGTGCCGGTCCAGGGCGATCGTGACGGAACCGTCCTCCGGGGCTTCGGCCAGGCGGGCGATCACGATCTCCTTCCGGTCCGCGCTCCACACGCAGAAGGGGCGTTCGCCGGCGAGGTCGGCGAACGGCAGTGCCGTCACCGGCTGCGTCTCGATCCCGTGCACGCAGTCGGCCACGGTCGGTTCGTCTCCGTCCGCGATGAAGGCGTCGCTCTCCCCGGACAGGACGAACGCGTCGGCGCCGCGGGCGAGGTACCAGGCGGCGGTGTCCCCGGGGACGACCTTTCCGGCCCGGAGATCGAACTCGTACGAGGTGTCGGGCGAGGTCGGTTCGACGTTCGTGCACCCGGGCACGTAGGGCGCGGCAGCCGTGCCGGCGGGACGGGAGGAGGGGCTCGACGGCTGTGCGGTGAGGGGTGACCGGGCGGTCGGCGTGCGACCGGCGTCGGGTGATTCCGCGTCGCCCGCCGGTACGCCGTCGAGTAGCGGACGGCTCTCCCGCCGGCCAGCAGCGCGCCGACCACGAGCAGGAGGACGAGCGGCATCCGCCCGCCGCGTCGGCGTGACCGGCGCGCGTCCCACGTCATGGCTCGCGATGTCGTCGCCGACCTGGTGGGGCAGCCAGCCGTCGGCGAACTCGGGCCGGCCGCCGACCATGGGGTGGGCGTGGACGGCGGCCATCAGTTCGGCGGTCGTCGGGCGGTCCTCGGGGCGCCGGCCAGGCAGCGCGCGAGCAGGTCCCGCAGCTCGACCGGGACCCGAGAGAGGTCGGGCTGCTCGTGGACCACACAGTAGAGCGCCGCGGACTCCTCCCGTCCCCGAAGGGCGCCGCGCCGCAGGCCATGTACGCGGCGAGGGCACCGAGGGCGAAGACGTCGGTCGCCGCCGTCACCTGCCGGCCCAGGGCCTGCTCGGGCGCCGTGGAGGCGGCGGTCCCGATCCGCAGCCCCGCCCCGGTCAGTGCGGCGGCGTCGGCGGCACGAGCGATCCCGAAGTCGATCGCCCTCGGGCCGTCGGAGGCCGTCAGCACATCGGCCGGCTTGAGGTCCCGGCGCACGACGCCCGCACCAGGGATCCCCTGGAGCGCCTCGGCGATGCCTCCGACAAGCAGAAGGGCCGTGCGGACCGGCAGCGGTCCGTGCCGCCGGACCACCTGCTGCAGGGCCGACGCGGGGACGTATGCCGTGGCGAGCCACGGGGTAAGGGCGTCCACGCCGGAATCGACCACCTGCGCCGTGACCAGGCCGTGGATCCGTCGGGCGCCGGCCACCTCCTGGGCGAAGCGCTCACGGAACCCGGGGGCCGCGGCGAACTCCTCTCTCACCGCCTTCAGCGCGATGGGGCGCCCTCCCAGGGTGTACGCCAGGTACACCACGCCCATGCCACCGGCCCCGAGCAGGCCGTGGAGGCGGTGGCCACCGATCTCGCGGGGGTCGTCGCGGGACAGCGCCGTCTGCGCGGGCCGTGCACACCGCGGCCCTGCCTTCCCCTCCCCCGCCGTGGCCCCCACGCCTCCGTCCTGCCAGTCCACGATCGGAGTCCCACGTGTCCTTCCTCCCCTCCCGACGTTCCGCCCTGCGCTCCTTCGCCGGGATCGGCGCGATCGCCCTCGGCACCTCCGCCTGCGGCCCCACGGATCCGGGCCCGGCCGACGCCCCGAAGAGCCCGGGTCCGGCGCTCGAGATCATCGACCTGCCGCAGCCCGACCTCGACAGGATCACCGGCGAGGGCGACGACTTCGTGCCGACGTACGCGAACTTCCACATCGCGAACGACGCCGTCTTCATGCCGAGGTTCGGCGACACGAAGGCCGACCAGCGGGCGAGGAGCATCCTCCAGGAGCACTTCCCCAAGCGCGACATCGTCCCGGTCCGGATCGACACCATCGCCTCCGGCGGCGGGGGCATCCACTGCTCCACCCACGACCAGCCCGGCAGGCCCGCCGCCTGACGGGTGGACGGCCACGAGGTCCGCGAGAACAGCACGGCCTGGGGCGAGCTGCGCGCCAGCGCGATCCTCGAACCGGACCTCCGCGCGGACCTGGCCCGGGCCTCCCCGACCTGGGTCCATGACGTCGCCGCGCTGCCGGCCCGGGTGTGTCCCGACGTGCCCGCCCCGGTGCTCACGGCGTCCGCCGAACGGCCGACGGCTCTCCTGGAGGGGCTCAGCACCCGCCGGCTCAGCGACGCCCCGACCTCACCCCACGCCCGCGAGCCGCTACGGGAGGCCCCGTCCGCAGAAATTTCGCATCTGCAAACTCGATGATCGAAGTGCGCCTCCCACTGCGCCGGGCGCGCCCCTTCCCGGTGTTACAGCGCTGTGCGCTCGCTGGATGAAGTGAATCGAGGTGCGCGTGTGTTGGTCCGTTTATGTCACCGGGCACCTTCCCCTCGGCGGTTCAAGCCGTTGAGAGGGACACGCAATGACGAGCCACACGACCGAAGTTGATCTGGAGAACCTTCTCCGTCAGGCGCTGCACGCCATGGGTACGGATGCGCGCTGGGCGGTCGAGGCGGACGAGACCTGGTGCCGGGTCGCGCCCGTGGCCGGGACACGGCGCACGCAGGGGTGGAAGCTGCACGTGTCGGCCACGTCCGCCTCCGCGCCGGCGGTCCTCACCAGGGCGCTGCGCGTGCTGCTGCGGGAGCAGTCGGGGTTCAAGTTCGCCCGTTCCCTCGAGCAAGTCGGCGCACTGAACTCCCGGGCGACCCCGCGGGGCAGCTCGGGCAAGTTCATCACCGTCTATCCGCGCTCCGACGCCGAGGCGGCCGGGCTCGCCCAGGAGCTGCACGCGGCCACGGCAGGGCTGGCAGGGCCGCGGATCCTGTCCGACCAGCCCTATGCCGTACGCAGTCTGGTGCACTACCGCTACGGCGCCTTCGTCGGACGGCGCCGGCTGTCGGAGGACGGTCTGCTGGTGTGGTTCATCGAGGACCCCGACGGCAACCCCGTGGAGGACAAGCGCACCGGCCACTACTCCCCGCCGTCCTGGGCCGTCTGTCCGTTCCCCGCCACGGTGCCTGCGGCGCCGCGCGGCGGGGAGGCGACGAGCCGTCCGGTGGTGCTCGGAGGGCGCTTCGCGGTACGCGAGGCGATCCGGCAGACGAACAAGGGCGGCGTGTACCGGGGCAGCGATGCCCGTACGGGTGCGGGCGTGGTGATCAAGGAGGCCCGGCCCCATGTGGAGGGCGATGCCTCCGGCGGCGACGTCCGGGACTGGCTGCGCGGCGAGGCCCGGACGCTGGAGAGGCTCAGCGGCACTGGGCTGGCTCCGGAAGCGCTGGCGTTGTTCGAGCACGGGGGTCATCTGTTCCTGGCCCAGGACGAGGTGCCGGGCGTGACGCTGCGCACCTGGGTGGCCGAGCACTTCCGTGACGTGGGTGGCGAGCACTACCGCGCCGACGCGCTGGCGCAGGTCGGGCGCCTGGTGGACCTGGTGGCGGCGGCGCACGCCCGCGGCCTGGTCCTGCGGGACTTCACTCCGGGCAACGTGATGGTCCGCCCGGACGGGGAACTGCGCCTGATCGATCTGGAGCTCGCGGTCCACGAGGACGAGGACGCTCTGCCGAGCCGTGTGGGGACGCCCGGTTTCAGTGCGCCCGAGCGCCTGGCCGACGCGCCCGTCCGCCCTTCGGCCGACTACTACAGCCTCGGCGCCACCGTGTGCTTCGTCCTTGCCGGGAAGGTCCCGAACCTCCTGGCCGAGGAGCCCGCCGGTACGCCGACCGAGCAGCGGCTCGCCGCATGGCTCACGGCCTGCACCCGGCCGCTTCGGCTGCCGGACGGTGTGGTGGACATGATCCTGGGGCTGATGCGGGACGATCCCGCCGAGCGGTGGGACCCGCACAGGGCCCGCGAGGCGCTGCGGCGGGCGGAGCAGGCTTCGCGGCCCCAGAGCGCGGCCGAGCCCTCCGTACGGCCGGGGTCTTCCACCGGCGCCGCGGTGGATGACGCGGTGGCCGGGCTCGTGGACCACCTCGTCGAGTCGATGACTCCGGGAGACGACCGCCTGTGGCCCGTGTCGACGCAGGCCGGGGAGAGCGACCCCTGCACCGTGCAGCAGGGCGCGGCCGGTGTCCTGGCCGTCCTGACGAGGTGCTTCGAGGTCACCGGCGATCCACGCCTGCCCGGACTCCTCTCCACGGCGGGTCACTGGATCGCGGACCGCACCGACACCCGCTCCCCACGCCCGGGCCTCCACTTCGGCGGCCTCGGCACCGCCTGGGCGCTGTACGACGCCGGGCGCGCCGTCGACGACCGGCGGCTCGTCGACCACGCGGTGGAGCTGGCTCTGGCGCCCCAGCTGGTGACGCCTCATCACGACATCACGCACGGCACGGCGGGCAGCGGGCTCGCCGCCCTCCACCTGTGGCAGCGCACCGGTGACACGCGTTTCGCCGACCTCGCCGTCGACGCGGCCGACCGGCTGACCGCCGCCGTCCGGCGCGAGCCGTCCGGGGTGGGCTGGGCGGTCCCCGCGGAGGCGGACTCCCCGGAGGGCGGCAAACGCTACCTCGGCTTCGCCCACGGGACGTCCGGCATCGGGTGCTTCCTCCTCGCCGCCGCGGACCTCTCGAAACGCCCCGAGCACAGGGAACTGGCCCTGGAGGTCGGCGAGTTCCTCGTCGCCGACGCCGTACGCACGGGCGAAGCAGCGCAGTGGCCCGCCCAGTCCGGAGACGTGCCCACGGCCGCGTACTGGTGCCACGGCGCGGCCGGCATCGGCACCTTCCTCGTCCGGCTGTGGCAGGTCACCGGGGACGACAGGTTCGGAGACCCGGCCCGCCGCAGCGCGCACGCCGTCATGGAACGCGCCTCCCGCTCCGCCCTCACCCAGTGCCACGGCCTCGCGGGCAACGGCGACTTCCTCCTCGACCTGGCCGAGGCCACGGGAGACCCCGTCCACCGGGACATGGCCGAGGAACTGGCCGGCCTCCTCCTGGCCGAGAGGGCCCATCGCCGGGGCCACGTGGTCTTCCCCAACGAGTACGGGGACGTGTCGACCAGCTGGAGCGACGGTTCCGCCGGAATCCTCGCCTTCCTCCTGCGGCTCCGTCACGCCGGCCCCCGGCACTGGATGGTCGCACGGCAGAGCTGAGCGGCCGGAAGCGCTGCCGGCCGGTAGCGCCCCACAGACTCCCGGTGCCGGATGGTCCGGATGCCGGGTCGAGCGGCAGAAGAGTGCTGCCGCCATCTCACAGAAGAAGGAGAATCCCATGGAGAACCAGGACCTCGAGCTGCTGGCCCGCCTCCACGCCCTCCCGGAGACCGACCCGGTGGGCGCTGACGGAGCGGCGTTCGCCGCGACGTGCGAGTGCATCGGCCTGCTGACGCTCCTCAACACGGTCTGCATCGGCATCAGCTGCGCCTAAGCCTGGCACACCATCCGGCCGGCGGCTGTCCCGGGCAGCCGCCGGCCGGAACCACGACCGGAACGCGTGGCCGGCCACGCCTCCCTGGTGGCCGGCCGACCCGTAGACGAGGACGGCACCCCATGCAACGACACGCCGGTGAAGACGATCTCGCCCCGACGGCCCTCAGGACGGCCGCCCTCGCGCGTACGCCCGCCGCGGACGACCCGCCCGAGCCCGCGTGCGCCATCAGCACGCGCGGTCTGGTCAAGAGCTATCCGGGACCGGACGGCACGACCACCCACGCCGTGAGCGGCCTCGACCTGGACGTGCGGCGCGGCGAGACGTTCGCCTTCCTCGGACCCAACGGCGCGGGGAAGTCCACCACCATCTCCCTGCTGTGCGCGCTGGCCCGCCCCACCTCGGGTCGGGCCACGGTGGCCGGCGCCGACGTCCTCACCCAGCCCCATCTGGTACGGCGGCGGGTAGGGATGCTCTTCCAGCACAGCGCGGTGGACCCCGATCTGACGGCCGAGCAGAACCTCCACATCCACGCACGCCTCTACGGCCTTCCCCGCCGCGACGCCCGCCGGCGCACCGCCGAGGTCCTGGAGACCGCCGGGCTGACCGACCGGCGCCGCTCCCCCGTACGGACACTGTCCGGCGGCATGCGGCGCCGGCTGGAGATCGCCCGCCAGCTGCTGCACGCCCCCGGGGTGCTGTTCCTCGACGAGCCGACCACCGGACTCGACCCCCATGCCCGGGCCGAGGTCTGGGAACATCTGCGTGCGCTGCGCGAACGGCACGGCAGCACCCTCTTCGTCACCACCCACTACCTGGAGGAGGCGGAGAACTGCGACCGCCTCGCCATCATCGACCGTGGACGGCTGGTGGCCCAGGGCACGCCCCTCGCGCTCAAGGCCGCGATCGGGGACGACCGGGTCGTGCTGCGTACCGACGACGACGTCGCGGCCAAGGAGGTCGTACGACGCCTGGCCCCGCCCGACCGCGCCGTCAGCGTCGACGCTGACGGCATCTCCCTGCGGCTGCCCGGCGGCAGCGCCTGGATCCCCCGCCTGTGCGCGGCGCTCGAAGCGCTCGGCATCGCCGTGAACGCCGCTTCGGCGACCCCGCCGACGCTCGACGACGTGTTCTTCCACCACACCGGGCGCAGCATCGGCGCCGCACAGCCCGGCCGGGCGGCCGCGGCCGCGACGCGGACCGGAGGTGACCGATGACCGCCCTCGCCTGGACGTCCCCGGAGGCCGCCGACGACGGACGGGCCACCCGGCTGCGGCGCGAACTGCGTGCCGTCCACGCCCTGGTCCACCGCGATCTGCTGCGCCTCACCGGTCAGCGCACCCATACGGCGATGATGCTGATCCACCCCGTGCTCTACCTCCTGATCCTCGGAGGCGGGCTTGCCGCGCTCATCCCCCAGTCGTCCCTGGGCGTCGACTACCGGACGTACCTCTTCCCCGGCATGCTGATGATGACCGTGCAGACGCCCGCCTTCATGGTCGGCATCCGGCTGATCACCGACCGGCAGAGCGGCTACCTGCGCGAGCTCCTGATGGCCCCGGTCCACCGCTCCACCCTGCTCCTGGGCAGCTGCGCCGGGGGCACCCTGACGGCCACCGTGCAGGGCGCCGTCCTGCTGAGTCTGGCCGGCGTGGCGGGCCTGCCCTACGACCCGCTCCTCCTGATCCTGCTCCTTGCCGGGATGATCCTGGCGTCCTTCGCCATCACCGCCCTCGCCCTCGCCCTGGCGGTGACCCTGCGCAGGCCCGAGACGTTCCACACGCTGATGGGTCTGGTGATGATGCCGCTGCTGTTCCTCTCCGGCGCCTTCTTCCCGCTCACGGCCCTGCCCGCCTGGGCCCGCGTCCTGTCCGACGTCAACCCCCTGGCGTACGCGGTCGACCTGCTCCGCCGCACCATCGCCCTGCGGGTGCCGGACCAGGCGGCCGCAGCCGGTATCGAATGGGCCGGCCGGCAGCCGCCCCTGCCGCTCGAAGCGGCCCTCCTCCTGACCGGCGGCGCACTCGCCCTGCTGTGGGCGGCACACCGCTTCAGCCGCCCCGAGTGACGGCCCTCCCGCCCCCCTCCGGGAGCCAGGACCGATTGTCAGTGCTGGGTGAGACGGTGGGAACACCAGACGGAAAGAGGGGGAAACTGTCTTGTCCGGAGCGCAGAACTACATCAACCACGTCGCCCTTGTCCTGGACGCCAGTTCGTCCATGTCGCACCTGAGCCGCAAGGTCGTGGAGGTCGCGGACCAGCAGATCGCCTATCTCGCCCGCCGGTCGAGGGAGCTCGACCAGGAGACCCGCGTCACGGTGTACGTGTTCGCCGACAAGGTGGAGTGCGTCATCTACGACAAGGACGTGCTGCGGATGCCGTCGCTGAAGCAGCTGTACCGGGTCGGCGGCATGACGGCTCTGCTCGCGGCCTCGCTGAAGTCGCAGCGGGAGCTGGCGCAGACCGCCCAGCTGTACGGTGACCACAGCTTCCTGACGTTCGTCCTGACCGACGGCCAGGAGAACGCCAGTCACCGCTGCCCCGACGCCCCTTCCGGCAAGCCGCGCGATCTGGTGAAGGCCATGGCCGAGATGGTCGCGGCCCAGGAGGACAACTGGACCCTCGCCGTCCTCGTGCCCGACCAGATGGGCAAGCGCGAGGCGATGAACTGCGGCTTCCCGAAGGAGAACATCGCGATCTGGGACGCCACGAGCACCCAGGGCCTGGAGGAGGCCGGTCAGGTCATCCGCGAGGCCACGGAGAAGTTCATGGTGGGCCGCACCAAGGGCATCCGTGGATCGCGGGCGGTGTTCTCCACGGGCGCGGAAGCGGTCAACAAGGACACGATCAAGGCGGCCGGGCTCACGCCGGCGGACCCGTCGGAGTACCAGCTGCTCCCGGTGGCCCGTGACGTGGCGATCCGGGAATGGGTCGTCGAGTCCGGGCACACGTACCGCACGGGCTGTGCCTTCTACCAGCTGAGCAAGCCGGAGAAGATCCAGGCCCGCAAGCAGATAGCGGTCCTCGAGAAGACGACGGACCGGGTCTACACGGGGCCCCAGGCCCGGGCCCTGCTGGGCCTGCCGGACGTGGAGACGCGGGTCAGGCCCGACCACAACGACGAGTTCACCATCTTCGTGCAGAGCACCAGCGTCAACCGGAAGCTCGTCTCCCGGACCCGGCTGCTCCTCATGAACTGACGGGTCGTCCGGCGTCGAGATGCGCCGCGATACGGGTGAGGGTCCGGGCGTTGTCCTCGAACAGATGGGCCTGCATGCCCACCGCCCGGGCCGCCTCGACGTTGACCGCGACGTCGTCGACGAAGAGGCAGCTCTCCGGCCGCACGCCCAGGGCGGCGCACACGGCTTCGAAGGCGAGCGGGTCGGGCTTCTCGATGCCGATCTCGTGCGAGTAGACGATCCGCTCGACCAGTTCGTCGAAGCCGTACAGCTCCGTCTCCCGCTCCCGGGCGCCGACGAAGCTGTTGCTCAGGATGCCGAGCCTGCACCGTCCGCGCAGTCCTCGGACGTGGTCGATGAGCTCGTTGTTCGGGTTCCCCAGATACTCCGCCCAGAGATCGGCCATGAAGGCCTCGACGTGGGGGCCGTCGAGGCCCAGGCGTGACGCCACCTCGGCGTGCACGTCGTGCTCGCCGATGGCGCCGACGCTGCCGGCCGCCCACACGTCCCGCATCCGCTCGCTCACGGTGCCGTGGGGCAGCGCCAGCCGCTCCTCCCACCGTTCCACCCATCCGGTTTCCGGCGTGAACTCCAGCACGCCGCCGATATCGAAGATCACACAGGTCTCGGACATCCGGACACTCTGGCCTTCCGCTCCGGGTGGCGGTCAAGCGACGGCCGAGACCTGTGACAGCCCTGTCGCAAACCGTCACCCCCATCCCGCCGGAACGCGTACGGGTCGCCCCTTCCGTACCCTGGCCGCATGCGCATGCGCCCCACCTTGAGCTGGACGCCGGACGAGGACCTGCCACCGGGTACGACGGACCTGGGGCCGGTCTCCGACGCGCTGGAGGCCGGCGGTGTGCTGGTGCTCAGCGGTGCCGGGATCTCCACGGAGTCCGGCATCCCCGACTACCGGGGCGAGGGCGGAAGCCTCAGCCGGCACACTCCGATGACCTACCAGGACTTCACCGGCAGCGAGCAGGCCCGGCGGCGGTACTGGGCGCGCAGCCATCTCGGCTGGCGCACCTTCGGTCGCGCCCTGCCCAACGCCGGGCACCGGGCCGTCGCCGCCTTCGCACGGCACGGGCTGCTCTCGGGCGTGATCACCCAGAACGTCGACGGTCTGCACCAGGCCGCCGGCAGCGGAGGGGTCGTGGAGCTCCACGGCAGCCTGGCGCGGGTCGTCTGCCTGTCCTGCGGCACGTACAGTCCGCGCCGGGAGCTCGCGGCACGCCTGGAGGAGGCCAACGCGGGCTTCGAGCCGGTGGCGGCCGGCATCAACCCGGACGGTGACGCCGACCTCACCGACGAGCAGGTCGGCGACTTCCGTGTGGTGCCGTGCGCGAACTGCGGCGGGGTCCTCAAGCCCGATGTCGTGTTCTTCGGCGAAGCCGTCCCGCCCCAGCGCGTCGAGCACTGCCGCGCCCTGGTCCGCGAGGCGGCCTCGCTGCTGGTTCTCGGTTCCTCGCTCACGGTGATGTCGGGGCTCCGCTTCGTCCGCCAGGCGGCCGAGGCCGGGACCCCGGTCCTGATCATCAACCGGGACCCGACCCGCGGGGACCGGCACGCCCTCTCCCGTATCGCCCTCCCCCTCGGAGCCGCCCTGACCAGCCTTGCCGAGCGGCTCGACATCCCCGCCGACCCTCAGGCGGAGCTCGGCTGAGGCACCGAGGCCGTGCCGGTCATCGGTGCTGAAGCCAGTACACGAGAAACGTCACGGCCGCGGATCCGGCGGCGCCCGCGGCGCCGATCGCGGCTTGCAGGATGAGGCGACGCCACACGGGTGTGCTGGGCTGCTCGCGTGCGACGTCGCCGGTGCCGGTCATTCCTGGTCCTCCTGGGTCCGCCGGGTCCTCGTCTGGCGACGATCCCGGCTCGTGGTGTGTGGCGACCATCGTTGCCCGGGCGTGAGGCGGAAGGGGGAGCTGCGGTGTTGCCGGTTGGAGGTGGCATCGGGGACGCGGCCGGCGGTCGTGTTGCCGACTCAGGTGGCAACACCCGCACCAGGACGCATCCCTGTCGCGCGACGGATACTGCGGGAATGCCTGACAGGACAGTCGAGATGACGGATGCGAATCCCGACCGGCGGCGGAAGCCGGCGCAGTTGGCCGCGCTGAAGGACAGCCTGCCCGCCGAGAAGCGCGCGCTGGCCGAGGATCTTCGAGCGTTGTTCGGTGCGCTGGGCATCAGCGTCCGGCGGTACGCCGCGCGCCGTCATCTCGACGCGAGTTCCGTGACCCGCTACCTCAACGGCGAGCGCGTTCCGCCGTGGGAGTTCGTCGCCGACCTGGTCGGCACGGTCCGGGAGGTCTCCGCGCCGTTGACGCCCCAGGCCGAGGCCGCGCTGCGGGAGACGCACCGGACGGCGCTGAAGTCGAACCGCCGCAGCGGCAAGTTGCAGGAGCTGCAGGACGAACTGGCCGACGTCGACGAGGAGAGCCGTCGCATCAGGACGCGGCAACGCGCTCTGGAGGAGGCCCTGCTCGACCGGGAGCGCAGTCTCTCCGATTCGCTGCGGCGCTGCGAGAACCTCGAACTGAAGCTGGACGAGCAGCAGTCGGCCCATCGGGCGGATGTGGCGCTGTGGGAGGGCGAGTACGAGCAGCTGCAGAGCGAGTGCGGCGACCTGCGTCAGGAGGTGCTCTTCCTGCAGGAGGCGCTCGCCGTCACGAGGGCCGAGCTGATCGCGGCGGAGGAGCAGTGCCATCGTCTGGAGACCGAGCTCGACGCGCTCGCCGAGCTGGAGCGTCCGGGTGAGGGCGCGTCGTCGTTGATGGCCGCGCTGGAGGCGGCCGACCGTACCGCCTCCGTCGCGGAACTGGTCGCGGTCGTGGGTGATCTGGAGGCCCGTACCCAGCAGGCGATGGCGCGGGAGCTCGTGTCGTCGGCGAGCCGTTCCCGCCGGGTCGAGGAGGTCGCGGCGCTGCTTTCGGGCTTACGGCAGGCCGGTCTCCACGCCCATGCGGAGACGGCGGTTCCGGCCCTCGTGATGACACGGCCCGTGGCGGAGACGGCCGCGCTCGCCGCCGCTCTGCACCGGGCGGGCTTCGAGGACGGGGTGGCGACGCTGCTGCGGTCGTCGGTCGAGCTGCATGCGCCGTGCGACATCATCGGTCTCTGTCTCGGTCTGCACCGGGATCAGCTGGGCGAGCTGGCGGAGAGCCTGCTCGCGGCCGCCTTCGTCGTGCGCACGGTGACCGACGTGGTCGCCGTCGTGGTGTGGGCCGCCGGCACCGAGGTCGAGCCGGCGACCCTGTCGGCGCTGGGTCTTGCCGCGGGTCACCGCAGCGCGCAGGAGCTGGCGGAGCTCACCGTCGCCCTGCGCAACGCGGGCCGTGATGGACACGCCCGGTCCCTGCACGACGCGGTGGCGGACCGCGGTGCGGCGAAGGACGTCGTCACCACCGTCGAGTGCTTCACGGCGAGGGGGTTGACCGAGGACGCCGACCGGATCCTCGCGGCGACACAGGACCGGGGGGTGTCCCACGTGCTGTCCCTGGTGAGGTGTCTGGTGCAGGCGGGATACGGCGCCGCCTCGGCGGAGATCGTGGATCGCGCCGTGGAGCGTTGGCAGGTCGACGAGATCGCCGGCCTGATCGCCGCCCTCTACAGCATGGACTGCTTCTCGCAGGCCTCGCAGGCCTTGATGGGCGCCATGCGTCTTTCGGTCGAGTCGACGCGGTTCCTCTTCCGCTACCTGGACGATGTGTACCCCGGTGCCGAGGCGGTGGTGGAGATGGTCTCCGCTTCGGGCAGTCCCGAGCGGGCCGCGTATCTGCTGACGTCCCTGGATCGCGGTGGCCTTCCGTCGCTGGCCGAGACGGTGTTCCAGCAGACCGTGGAGCAGCGGCCGACCGGATACGCGGGGCTCTTCCTCCAGGTCCTGGCCGTGTCGGACGCCGAGGTGATGCGGGAGTCCGCCTTGTACGACCGGGCGTGCGCGGCCCCCGGGCCGGAGATGGCGCCCCTCCTGCTCGCGCTGGCCGCCGCCCGTCTCTTCCCGGCTGTCGACGCGGTGGCGCGAGGCTGCGCCGGCAGCCGGGACCCGGGAGGCCTCGTACTGCTGCTCAAGCGGCTCCACCACCTCGACCACCCCAGTCAGCCACGGGCCGAGAGCGTCGTCGTCCGGATCGTCGAGACGGTCGTGGACGGCTGGGAGGTGGCCGAGCAGGTGAATCTGGCGATCGCCCTGGCCCAGGCCGGACTGGCCCAGGATGCCGACCTGTTCACCCGCCAGGCCTCCGGCCGGCCACGGTTCGGGAACGCCTTGAGGAACGAACAGAACAAGCACGCGCAGAAGGTCTTCTCCCGCACCTTCTGGAGGAAGGGATCTCCGGGCGGGGAGTGACACGTGCCCTAACGTGGGTGCATGCCCACGACGACGCCACGGGTGGCACTGCACCCGCTCACGCACTCCGACCAGGACGAGTTCTGCACGCTCGTGCGGGCCAGCTCGACGCTGCACCATCCGTGGATGCAGCTGCCCGCGACCGCGGCGGAGTTCCAGGACTGGATGCACCGCTTCGACGACGGCAGCAACCTGGGCTTCCTGATACGCGTGCGGGAGACCGGCGAGGCCGCCGGCATGGTCAACATCAACTCGGTCATCCGGGGCCGCTACCAGGGCGCGTCCCTCGGCTACGCGGCCTTCGCCCCGTCCGCCGGGTCCGGGTACATGACCGAGGGCGTCGCCCTGACCCTTCAGTACGCCTTCACCGAACTGCGGCTCCACCGCCTGGAGGCCTGCATCCAGCCGGGGAACAAGGCGTCCCTGGCCCTGGTCCAGCGGCTCGGCTTCCGCTTCGAAGGGGTCTCGCCCGCCTACCTCTACATCGACGGGGAGTGGCGCGACCACGAGCGCTGGGCCGTCAGCGCCCCACAGCCGTGGACACCCGATCCCTCCCTGCCCGAGGTCTGAGCCGCGGACGGCATGACCTCATCCGGCGAGGAACTCCCGGACTCCCCTGAGGCGGGTGCCGATCCGGCGCTGGGTCGCACGGCCGTCGAGGACGATACGGAGGCCGCCGGGCAGGTCCGTGTCGGCGCGGCGGCCGGTCGCGAGGCGTGAGGCGTCGAGGCCGTCCCTCCGCGCGATGAGCGTGCCGAGTTCGTGTCGGGTGACGGCCTCCGGGCCTGCCAGGTGGAAGACGCCGGTCGCGTCGGACCCGGCGAGTTCCCAGAGCGCGGCGGCCAGGTCCCCTACGTGGACGGGGCAGCGGACGTCGTCGGTGAACAGGGCTCCGCGACGCGTGCCCGCCACCAGGTGGTGGACCCTGCGCTCGTGCTCGGACCGGCCGTCGCCGACGATCAGCGAGGTCCGTGCGACGACCGCGTCCGCGCACAGCAGCCGCACGGCGGTCTCGGCCGTCGCCTTCGCCGCCCCGTACGGGCTGACCGGGTCCGGCTCACAGGTCTCGTCGTACGGGTCGGGGCGGCCCGCGAACACGGCGTCGGTGGAGACGTGCACCAGCCGGATGCCCCGTTCCGCGGCCGTCCGGGCCAGACGCACGCCGCCCTCGGCGGTGACCGCCCAGTCCGCCCCGCCGCTGCTCGCGTTGATCACCGCGCTGGGCTCCACCACGTCCAGGAGCTCCCGCAGGCGGGTGGGATCACGCAGATCCAGGCGATGCCACGTCACCCCGGGCGCCTCACCCGGGCGCGAGTGGAAGGTGGCGGCCGTGTCCCGGCCCGCCGCACTGCCCTGGCGGGCGAGTTCGGTGCCGAGATGACCACTGCCGCCGACGATCAGTACCGTCATGCCGCACCACGCTATGCCCACGACGCGGCGAGCGGTGCGGACTTCCGGCCGATGTCACCCCTCAGGGGCTTTCCTCGGGATTTACCGGACCCCGGGCAGGTCAGCGGTCTAGCGTATCGGCATACCATGCCGCCGGCCGCTGTCATACGAGGAGAATCCTGTGCCATCGTCCTGCGACCCCCAGTACGCCCCCGCCGGTGATGTGAGTGCGGCGATGATGCTGGTCGACTCCCGGCTCAAGGCCATCTACGACGGCAGGACCGAGATCGACCCCGAACGGCGCAGGCTGGACGAGCAGTTCACCGCGTCCCTGGGGCCCACGGGGGCCCAGGACCTGCTCGACGGCGTGTGCACGATCATCTTCATGTACATGAAGTGGCTGCGGTTGGCCTGCGAGGAGCACGACAAGGACGTGGTCGAGTACGTCGTGCCCAACCTGGTGACCACGATGCTCCGGATGTCGAGGAGCATCCGGCCCGCGGCCGTCCCCACCATGGCCGGCCTGGCCATCGCGGCGGGCACCGGCCTCAGCCCGAGCCTGTGGCGTCAGCAGTACGGGGACTGGACCCGGGACGAGATGAACGCCCTGGAGGCCACCGCGTTCCTCCTGGCGGAGGTCATCAACCGGATCACCGACGACGAGGACTTCGCCACCCGCCTGGTCACCGACGCCCTGACGAGCGCGGACCGGTCCTGACGCGCAGGCGTCGTCCTCACATACGGTCGGCCATGAAGGCCGTCAGGTCCCGGAGTACGCGCTCCGGGGCCTCCCAGTACGGGACATGGCCCACGCCCTCGTAGATCAGGAGGCGGGAGTCGGGGATCGTGTCGAGGATCGTCTGCTGGTCCTCGCGGGTCAGGAGGGGGTCCCGGTCGCCCCAGACGACCAGGGTGGGCACGAGGATCCCGGACAGGGTGGCCCGGAGGTCGGTCTCCAGGAGTCCGCGCAGAGTCTCGCGCCAGACGTGGGCCGGGGCCTTGATGTTCTCGTCGGCGACGGTCTTCAGGAAGCCGCGTGCCACCGGGGTCGTTGTCAGACCGTCGGCGAAGTCCACGGCGAGTGCGGGATCCACGGGGTCCCGCAACTCCCGCACGGTCTCCCAGAACGCGGCGGCCTGCGGCTTGTCGGCGAGCGTCGCCGGGACGCCGAGCAGGACGAGGCCGGCCACGCGGTCCGGTCGGCGGCCCGCGACGATGCGGGCCTGCACCCCGCCGCTCGATCCTCCGACCAGTACGGCCCGCTCGATGCCCACGCTGTCCAGGAAGGCGACCAGGTCCTCGGCGAAGTCCTCCGGCAGGTAGCCGTCGGGCGGCTTGTCGGCGTCGCCGTGGCCCCGCTGGGTGGGGGCGTACGCGTGCAGGCCGGGAGGCAGGCTGCGCAGCAGCGGCTCGAACGTCCACCAGGAGTCCAGATAGCCGTGCACCAGGACGAGCGGTACGCCCCCCGGACTGCCGGCCTCCGCGTACGGAAGCGTCGGGCGCCCCTCCCCCAGGACGGCACTGTGCACGGCGACGGCGGCCATCGGCGGCCCTCCTCACCTCTCCTTCCTCCAGGATAGGAAGGAGAGGTGAGGGGGGACAGTCGGGGCGCTCGCCGGGGCCCTCAGCGGCTCAGGGCGGTCTCGCCTGCCAGGTACGACAGCTTCTCGGGGTTGCGCACGGCGTAGAGGCCGGTGATGAGGCCGTCGTCGACGCGCATCGCGAGGACGGTGTCGATCTCCCCGTCCAGCCGGACGATCAGCGCCGGATCGCCGTTGATCCCGGCGGGCTCGAGTACCGCCACGGTGGCGATCCTGCCCAGGACCCGTACCACCTCGTCGGCGCCCACGACGGGCGCCAGGGCGGCCCGTACGGCCCCGCCGCCGTCGGTCAGCAGGACGACGTCCGGCGCGAGGACGTCGAGCAGGCGTCGCAGGTCGCCCGTCTCGACCGCGCGGCGGAACGCGTCGACGGTGCGGCGGGTCTCCGCGGCGGAGGCGACGCCGCGCGGCCGGCGCGCGGCGACGTGGGCCCGCGCCCGGTGGGCGATCTGGCGGACGGCGGCCGGTGTCTTCCCGACGGCTTCGGCGATCTCGTCGTACCCCAGGTCGAACACCTCGCGCAGGACGAACACCGCCCGTTCGGTCGGGGTGAGGGTCTCCAGGACGAGCAGCATCGCCATCGAGACGCTGTCGGCCAGTTCGGCGTCCTCGGCGACGTCGGGCGTGGTCAGCAGCGGCTCGGGCAGCCAGGGGCCGAGGTAGGACTCCTTGCGGCGGCCGAGCGTGCGCAGGTGGGTCAGCGCCTGGCGGGTGGTGATCCGGACGAGGTACGCGCGCTGGTCGCGTACGGTGCCGGGGTCGACGCCCGCCCAGCGCAGCCAGGTCTCCTGCAGGACGTCCTCGGCGTCGGCGGCGGAGCCGAGCATCTCGTAGGCGACGGTGAAGAGCAGTCTGCGGTGGGCGACGAACGCCTCGGTGACGTCACGCGTCCCGTCCTGCCTCGCCGCATCGTCCCTCTTTCGGTCGTTCATCGCCCGCTCCCGCCCGTTCGCTCTCGTGTGCGCCGTGCACGAGACGCCGGCCGGCGCCGTTCCGTGACACCCGGTTCCGGTGATCCAGGCCACAGTGCCGTGCCGTCACACGGACGGGGGCGGCGGCGTCTTGTGGTCACCCCGTGCGACGGCGCACGGCATCACGGATGAGGACGACGTCATGGAACCCCGTTTCAACCTGTTCGACAGCCCCACCGCCGCGAAGGTCGCCAAGCGGTTCTACAACGCCTCCCTGGCGCTGGAGGAGTCGACGCTGCCGAAGTCCCTGCGGGAGCTGGTGCAGCTGCGGGTCGGTCAGATCAACGGCTGCGGATTCTGCGTGGACGCCCACGCGAAGGAGGCCGCGGCCGAGGGCGAGTCGGCCGTACGGCTGAGTCTGGTCGCCGCCTGGCGGCACAGCACCGTGTTCACCGAGGCGGAGCGGGCGGCGCTCGCGCTCGCCGAGGAGGGCACGCGGCTCGGCGAGCACGGCGTGTCCGACGAGACCTGGGCCGAGGTGCGCAAGCACTACGACGACGACCAGGTCGGCGCGCTGGTCTGTGTGGTGGCGCTGATCAACGCGGCCACCCGGATGGCCGTGATCGTGCGCACCCTGGGCGGCTCGTACGAGCCCGGGCTTTTCGCCCGTACGGCCGGCTGACCGGCGGAGAAGGGCGCGGGCCCGTTCCTGGATCGCTCGATCCTGGAACGGGCCCGGCGCGCGTGTTCGGATCAGCCCTTCACTGCGCTTCTGGCTGCCGCCCCGTCGTGGACGTGGCGGCGCAGGCTGTCGAGGGTCACGTCCTCGAGGCTTTCGGCGAAGATCCTGCCGGGGCCCGGCGGCACCGGCAGGAGGGAGGGGACGACCAGGACGGCACAGCCTGCGGCGTCGGCCGAGGCCGCTCCGTCCGGGGAGTCCTCGACGGCCACGCACGCCTCCGTGGGGACGCCGAGCCGCTCGGCGGCCGCGCGGTACGGGTCGGGGTGCGGCTTGGTCCGTACGGTGTCGTCGGCGGAGAGCGTGAGCGCGAAGGGGACGTGCGCGAGCGCGCCGCCGACGACCGAGTCGACGACCGAGCGGGGCGAGGCGCTGACCAGCGCGAACGGCAGGCCGGCCCGGTCCAGTTCGGCGAGGAGGCGGTCCGCTCCCGGGCGCATCGGGGCGCCCTCGTCGACGCGCTTCTGGAAGGCGGTGGTCAGTGCCGTGGCGACACCGTCCGGGTCGCTCGCGCCGGTGGTGCGTACGAGGTGGGCGGCGGTGTCCTCGACGGCGCGTCCGACGACCTCGGGCGCGTCGGTCTCGGTGAGCCGGTGGCCGAGCCCGGCGGCGATCTCCTCCACGACCTCCCACCACAGGACCTCGGTGTCGACGAGGGTGCCGTCCATGTCGAAGAGGACGGCGGCGAGTCCGCTCACCGCTCCGCCCTCGGGACGACGAGTGCGGGGTGCGGGGCGATGCCGACGGTGGCGCGGGTGCCGGGGGTGAGGTCGCCGGCGTCGCGCGACGGGAGGTCGGCCTTGACCGTCGTACCGCGGTGGTCGAGGTGGACGCGGGTGACGGAGCCGAAGAAGGACGTGGAGACGATCACGGCCTCGCCTTCGGTGTCGGCGGTCACGGTGATGTTCTCGGGGCGGACGAGCACCTCGACGTCGCGGGTGTCGGGGACGTCTCCGTCGACGGGGAGGCGGCTGCCCGCGGCCTCCACCTGTCCGGAGTCGGTGAGGTGGCCCGGGAGGCGGTTCATGGTGCCGACGAACTCGGCGACGAAGGCGGTCGCGGGCCGGCGGTACAGCTCGGCCGGGGCGGCGCACTGCTCCAGCTTCCCGGCGTTGAGGACGGCGACGCGGTCCGCCATGGACAGCGCCTCCTCCTGGTCGTGGGTGACGAACACGGTGGTGATGCCGAGGGAGAGCTGGAGCCGTCGGATCTCCTCGCGGAGGCTGAGCCGGACCTTGGCGTCGAGCGCGGACAGCGGCTCGTCCAGGAGCAGGACGCGGGGCCGGAGGGCGAGGGCGCGGGCGAGGGCGACGCGCTGCTGCTGGCCGCCGGACATCTGGTGCGGGTAGCGGTCGCCGTGCTCGGGAAGGCCGACGAGGTCGAGGAGTTCGGCGGCGCGGGCGTGGCGCTCGGCCGTCCTGGCCTTGCGGACGCGGAGGCCGAAGGCGACGTTGTCGCGGGCGGTGAGGTTGGGGAAGAGGCTGTACGACTGGAAGACCATGCCGGCGTCGCGGCGGTTGGCCGGTACGTGGGTGATGTCCGCCCCGTCCACGAGGACCTCGCCGGAGTCGGGGCGTTCGAAGCCGGCCAGGACCCGCAGGGCGGTGGTCTTGCCGCAGCCCGACGGGCCGAGGAGCGCGAGGAGTTCGCCGGGTTCGGCGGTCAGGTCGAGGCCGTCGAGGGCGGTGGTGGTGCCGAACGCGCGGCGCAGGCCGCGGAATTCGACGCGGGCCCCGGTGGCGGCGGTGGACTCCGTCCGTTCCGCTGTGGCAGAGGTCATGGGTCAGGACTCCTTGCGGGAGGTGCGGGGGGCTCCGGGCGTGCCGGTCGGGGCGGTTCCGGCCCGGGACAGGACGAGGAGCAGGGCCCAGGTGATGAGGAGGCTCAGGAGGGAGACGGCCACCGACATGCGGGCCTGGGCTCCGGAGATGGAGACGATCCACACGGCGAAGGGACGGAAGCCGAGGATCGAGGCGGTGGTGAACTCGCCGAGGACGAGCGCGAGGGTGAGGAAGGCGGCGCCGGCGAGCGAGGAGCGCAGGTTGGGCAGGATCACGCGGAGCATGACGTACGGCCAGGAGGCTCCGCAGTTGCGGGCGGCCTCGACGAGCGTGGGGACGTCGACGGCGCGCAGTCCCGCGTCGAGGGAGCGGTACACGAACGGCAGGGCCATGACGGTGTACGCGAGGACCAGGACGAAGGGGAAGTCCTCGTTCTGGACGGCGAGGAACGTCTGGTAGAGAGGGGTCCGCGACAGGTGGTCGGGGCCCCAGCGCAGGACGGTGCTGATGCCGGTGACGAGGGCGATCGGCGGCACCACGAGCGGCAGCATGCACATCACCTCGACGACCGGCCGCAGGCGCGGCGCGCCGAGCCGGACGGCCACCAGGGCGGGCACCGCGAGCAGCAGGGACAGCGCGATGGTGGCGGCGGCGAGGCCGAGGGAGAGCAGCAGGCTCTCGGTGAACCCGTCGGCGGAGAGCAGCGCGGTGTACGCCTCGAAGGAGACGCCCTGGCCGGGGGTGTGCACGGTGAACACGAACGAGGCGACGAGCGGGACGAGGAAGTACGCGCCGCCGAGGCCGAGGACGAGGCCACGCCACACGCGGGGGCGGCGCCGGGTCCGTACGGGTGCGGTGGACCGGGCCGCCGGGCGTGTCCCGGACTCCGGGGTGACGTCCGGGGCGGTGGGGGTCATCGCAGCCATCGGGCGCTCCTGCGCTGGAGGGGGAGGTAGATCGCCATGACCAGGCCGGCGATCAGGATCATGTCGAGGCCGAGGGCGAGGGCGACGTTCTCCTGGCCGACCATGACGTTGCCGGAGAGGGCGTCGGCGATCTTGAGGGTGACCAGCGGTACGGAGCCGCCGACGAGGGCCGCCGCGGTGGCGTGGGCGGCGAAGGCGCTGCCGAAGAGCAGCACGAACCCGCCGAGCAGCGAGGGCGCGAGGACCGGGATGCCGACGTGGCGCCAGTACTGCCACCCGCCGGCGCCCGCGTTCTGCGCGGCCTCCCGCCACTGGGGGCGCAGGCCGTCGAGGGCGGGCATGATCACGAGGACCATGAGGGGGATGAGGAAGTACAGGTAGACGACGGCGAGGCCGCCGAAGGAGTACAGGTTCCAGCCGAGGCTGGTCAGGTCGGCGAGCTGGGTGACGACGCCGGAGATGCCGACGGTCGCGATGAACGCGAACGCGAGGGGGACGCCGCCGAAGTTGGCGAGGACGCCGGAGGCGGTGAGGACGGCGCTGCGCAGGGCCTGGGAGCGGGAGGTGACGACGGCCTGGGCGATGAGGACGCCGAGGACCGAGCCGATCAGGGCGGTGAGCGCGGAGAGTTGCACGCTGCCGACGAGGGAGCCGAGGTAGGGGCCCTGGAGCGAGCGGCTCAGGTGCTCGCCGGTCAGGGCGGTGGCGCCGGTGGCCGGATCGGTGCGGGTGACGGCGCCGAACAGGAGGGCGCCGAGGGGCAGTCCGAAGGCGAGGGCCGTGAAGGCGATCAGGGGGAGGGCGGCGAGCCAGGTGCGGGGGCCGCGCCGCCGGCGGCTGGTGCCGCCGGCGGTTCCCTTGGTGGGGGTGGCTGAGGACATCAGGAGAGGGCCTTGTCCCACTTCTCGGCGAGGGTGGCCTTGGCCTTGTCGAGCTCGGCGGAGGCCGGGAAGGAGGGGGTTCCCTCGACCTTGGGGAGCTTGGCCAGGAGCGTCTTGTCGGCGGTGCCGTCGGTGGTCATGGCCGGCAGCAGGACGGGGCGGGCGTAGCCCTTGAGCCAGAGGTTCTGGCCCTCGGTGCTGTAGAGGAACTCCATCCACAGGCGGGCGGCGGCGGGGTGCGGGGCGTCCTTATTGAGGGCCTGGGAGTAGAACTGGGCGTACACGCCGTCGGTCGGGACGGCGACCTGCCAGTCGACGCCCTTGCCCTTGAACTGGTCGGCGTAGCCGGCGTTGAGGTAGTCCCAGTCGATGCTGATGGGCGTCTCGCCCTTCTCGACCGTGGCGGGGGTGGACTCGACGGGGATGAAGTTGCCGCTCTTCTTCAACTTGCCGAAGAAGTCGATGCCGGGCTGGATGTCCGCGAAGGAGCCCTTGTTGGCGAGGCTGGCCGCGTACACGCCGCCGAAGGCGGAACCGGACTTGGTCGGGTTGCCGTTGAGGGCGACCTTGCCCTTGTACTCGGGCTTGAGGAGGTCCGCGAAGGTCTTCGGGCAGTTCGGGATCCGCTTGGCGTCGCAGCCGATGGAGACGTAGCCGCCGTAGTCGTTGTACCAGCGGCCGTCGGCGTCCTTCTGCGCCTCGGGGATCTTGTCCCAGGCCTCGACCTTGTACGGGGCGAAGAGACCCTCCTCGGCGCCGCTGCGGGCGAAGGCGATGCCCAGGTCGAGGACGTCGGGGGCACGCTTCTGGCCCTTGCGGGACTTGACGGCGGCGATCTCGTCGGCGCTGGCGGCGTCCGGGTTCTCGCTCTCGACCTTGATGCCGTACTTCGTCTCGAACGCCTTGATCAGCTCGCCGTAGTTGGCCCAGTCCGGCGGCAGCGCGATGACGTGCAGCGCGCCTTCCTGCTTCGCCGCCTTGACGAGGGCGTCCATGCCTCCGAAGTCCTTGGCCGACGCCGCGGTGGCCGACTTCGCGCCCTCGGCGCCGGCGGCGCCCTCGGGAGCGGCACCACAGGCGGTGACGGTGGTGAGGACGACGGCGCCGAGCAGGAATGCGGCGCCGCGGACGGGGGTTCTGCGCACGGGTTTCTCCCAGAAGCAAATGGAGCGACTGAAGCGAGGGGCGGAACTTGTCTGAACAAGCCGCCCTTAGTTCGCCTGCGCTTCCTGTCCGGAAAATGAACGGGACATGACCGAATCCGGTCGCCTCCCGGAAGAGCCGGGTGCCGTGAACCACGGGTGACGTCCGTGGACTTGAGGTGAACCAGCAGAGCGATCCGGTGCCTGATCGGCGGGTTAGGGTGGGTGTCGGGACCGCACGCGCCGTGACGTGCTGCGCACAGCCAAGGACGAGATGGGGGCATTGTGACGACGCTCTACGTGGAGATCGCGGAGGAACTCCGCCGCTCGATCCTCAACGGCGAGTACCCCGTCGGCGCCCGCCTGCCCTCCGAGAGCGACCTCGCCGACCGCTGGTCCGCCTCACGCGGTACGGTGCGCCAGGCCGTCGCCGTGCTCACCGCGGAGGGCATCATCGGCTCCCGGCAGGGCGCCCGGCGCATCGTGCTCCGCCGGGAACGCCGGCACAGCTTCGCCGAGCTCCACAGCTTCGCCCAGTGGGCCCGCACGATGGGCTACCGGTCGGCGAGCCGGTTCCTCCACCGGGAGCGCCGCCGGGCCACGCCCGAGGAGGCACGCCGCCTCGGGCTCCCGGAGGGCGCCGCGGTCCTGGACGTCCTGCGGCTGCGCTGCCTGGACGACGAACCGGTGATGGTGGAACGCACCGCGTACGCGGAGTGGGTCGCGCCCAGCGTCGAGTCCCTGCCCGTCGACTGCGCCTCCATCATGGACAGCATGGCCGAGGACGCGGGGATCATCGCCCACTACGGCGAGCACCTCATCGACGCCGTCCCCGCCGGGAGCGACGACGCCCGTCTGCTCCGCGTCCGCCGGGGCAGCCCGCTGCTGCGACAGCGCCACCTGACGAGCAACCAGGACGGCCGCCCGATCGAATGGACCGAGGACCGCTACCGCGCGGGAAGCGTCACCTTCAACGTCAGCAACTCGGTGGGCACCGCCCCTCTGGTCAGGGATCCCGGCTCGCTGCTGATGTGACACCGGGAGCACCTCACCCACCACGAGCCCCTGCTGCATCCGCGCCGCCCTCGCGCCCGGAAGTCGAAGGTGACGGACACCGTCGGGCCGGGGGCGCAGGCAGGCACCCGTCCGGCGGACGAGCGCCACCGCGCCAGGGACGAAGAGGAGGTGTCGCCATGGGCACGTCGCATGCCGGGCGGTACGACGTGGTGATCATCGGGGCCGGGGCCGCCGGGCTCGCCTGCGCGGCCGACCTGTGCGCGGCCGGCCTGCGCGTGCGGCTGCTGGAGGCGGCGGGGGCGGTCGGCGGGCGGATGCGCACCGACCGCGTCAAGGGATTCACCGTCGACCGGGGCTTCCAGGTCTTCAACACCTCCTATCCCCAGGTCCGGCGTCGGCTGGATCTGAAGGCGCTCAAGCTGCGGCCCTTCACGCCCGGCGTCCTCGTGCACACGGAGAACGGCCCCCGCCGGTTCACGGACCCCACCCGCAGGCTCCGGGAGATCCGTGATCTTCTCCCCGGCAGGCTCGCGTCGGCGCGTGATCTGGCGGCCGTCGCCGCGCTGACGGCCCGGGACGCGCTGGCACCGGCTTCCGCGCTCCGGCGGGGCCCCGACGGCACCACGCGTACGGCGCTGGCCGATGCCGGTGTGTCACCGGAGCTGGTGGAGACCTTCTTCCGGCCCTTCCTCTCCGGGGTCTTCCTGGAGGACGAGCTGGAGACCTCGGCCCGTTTCTTCCATCTGGTGTGGCGGAGCCTGCTCCGCGGCACCCTCGCCCTGCCGGCCGAGGGGATCGGGGCGGTTCCCGCCCAACTGGCCTCCCGGCTGCCGCCACACGTACTGCGGAGCGGCTGTCCCGTCACGGCCGTGACGCCCGGCGAGGTCGCCGTGGTGGGCGGCGACACGCTGCGGGCCCGCGCCGTCGTCGTCGCGACCGGGCAACGGGCCGCGGCCGACCTGCTCCCGGGCCTCCGCGTGCCGGACGGCCGAACGGTCACGACGCTCTACCACGCCCCGGCCGAACCGCCCACGACGGAACCCCTCCTCTTCGTCGACTCCCGGCGCAGGTTCCTGAACACCTGTGTCCTGAGCGCCGTCCAGCCCGGGTTCTCGCCCGACGGCAGGGCCCTGGTGTCCACTTCGGTGCTCGGCTCCCCCGGCCCGGCGGAGACGGCGGCGGTCCTGCGGGCCATGGGCGAGGTGTACGGCGCGGACACGGGCCACTGGGAGCTCGTCCACCGCGTCACCGTTCCCGAGGCGCTGCCCGCGATGGCCGGCCCCGTCCCGCTGTCACGGACCACGCGGTTCGCCCCCGGTCGGTACGTGTGCGGGGACCACCGGGCCACCGGTTCGCTCCAGGGCGCGCTGGCCTCGGGTGCGCGTGCGGCCCGCGAGGTGCTCGAGGACCTTGCCGGTCACGGGCCCCGAGGGACCGGCTCCTGAACGCTTCACGAGCCTACGCCCGACCTTCGCATCGATTCCGCATCGTATGGTGGGAACATGTCCGACACAGCCCACGGGATCACGACGGGCGCCGTGGCACGGCGGCTGGGCGTCTCCCCCACCACCGTGCGTTCCTGGGACCAGCGGTACGGCATCGGACCCGCCGCGCGGGTGGACGGGCGCCACCGGCGGTGGAGCCCCGCCGACGTCGCGATGCTCGAGGAGATGTGCCGGCTCACGGCGTCGGGCGTCCCGCCCGCCGAGGCGGCACGGGCCGCCCAGCAGGTCCGGACCGACGCGGAGACGGCCGTCCCCGACGCGACCGCCGACGCCCCTGCGGCGGTACCCGAGGCGAAGGCGGGCTCGATCGTGCCCGCGGAGGACGTGCCTCCGGCGGGAACCGGGCGCGCCGGCCCCGGCAGCGGGCTTCCTCTGGGCGCCGTACGGCAGGAGTGCCGCGGACTCGCCCGTGCCGCCGTGCGCCTCGACGCCCCGGCCATGGAAAGACTGCTCCAGGAGGTGCTCGCGGAACACGGGCTGGTCACCGCGTGGGAGGAGGTCATGGCCCCGACGCTGCACGCGGTGGGCCGGAAGTGGGAATCGTCGGACGACCGCTACGTCGAGGTGGAGCACCTGCTCTCCTGGCACGTCTCCACGGCGCTGCGGCGGGCCGCCTCGACCGGACCGGCGATCGCTTCCTCGACCGCCCCGGTCGTCCTGGCCTGCGTGCCCGCCGAGCAGCACACGCTGCCCCTCGAGGCACTCGCCGCGGGACTCGCGGAAAGGGGCCTGCCGACGCGGATGTTCGGCGCGGCCGTGCCCGCGGAAGCCCTCGACGCGGCGGTGCGCCGGTCCGGGCCGGCTGCCGTCACCCTCTGGTCCCAGGCGAGGTCCACCGCCGACCACGCGCTGGCCCGGCACGTCGCGACCACGGCCTTCGGTGTCCGGGGAGCACGCACGGCCCCCCTGGTCCTCCTCGCGGGTCCCGGCTGGCTCGGCCGGCCGCCCGCTCCCGGCATGGTGCGTCCCACCGGACTGCGCGAGGCGATCGGCGTGATCTCCCGGCTGTACGGAGAGCCGGCCGGAGATGCCGCAGGCTGACAGGGCGTCCTCCTCTACGGACGTGGAGGGCGCACCGACCTCCCGGTCGCGCCGTCGTCCACCCGTTCCGCGGCCGGCAGCGGGCGGGGAGGCCGGGGGAGGAAGCCGCTCGTGCGTGCCTGATAGGCCGCGTACCCGGGGCGGCCGGCCATATGGGCCTCCAGGAGCCGCTTTCCGCTGCCCCAGATCAGCAGGGCGCTCATGACGAGCGGGGAGACGAGGGTGAGGGCGGCGGTCCGCCAGGTGGCGCAGGACGTGAGGTACAGGCCCCACCACACGAGGAAGTCGCCGAAGTAGTTGGGATGCCGGGTCCAGCTCCACAGCCCCTGGTCCATGACGCGGCCCCGGTTCGCCGGGTCGGCCTTGAACCGGGCGAGCTGCCGGTCCCCCACCGCTTCGAAGGCGAGGCCCACCGCCCACACGGCGAGGCCCGCCCAGTCGGTCGCCGTCAGCGGTCCGGGCAGCAGGACCGCGACCTGGACGGGGAGGGAGACGAGCCACACGAGGGCGCCCTGGAGGAGGTACACCTTCCACAGCGCGTGGAGAGTGGGGTTGCCGCGGGCGCGGGCGAGCATCCGGGCGTACCTGGGGTCCTCCCCGTGACCGCGCCCGCGGCGGGCGATGTGGGTCGCGAGCCGTAGTCCCCAGACGACGGTGGCGAGCGCGACGGCGGTCCGGCGGACGTCGTCGCCGTGGCCGGCCGCGAGGATCCAGGCCACGACGGCGACGGCGGCGAAGGCGACGCCCCAGGCGATGTCGACGATCCGGTGCAGACGTCTCGCGGTGCCGATGGCGAAGGTGACCAGCATGACCGTCAGCGCGGTGGCCGCCGAGGCGGCCAGGACGAGGCCGAGGGTCTCCGTGTCGACGCCGCTCATGAGCCCTCCCCGCTCCGACGGGCGGTGGCGGCGGGCGGCGCGGACCCGGGCCTGCGGCTCGCGGGGCTCATCCTGCGGCCTCCGAGTCGTCGGCCGTGAGCCGGAGTTGGAGGACGTCGAGGTAACGGGAGCGGAATCCGGCCTCGGAGTAGGCGAGGTAGAAATCCCACATGCGCCGGAAGACGGGGTCGAAGCCGAGTGCCGCCACGGCGGACTCCTCTCGGAGGAAGCGTGCGCGCCACTGGCGGAGGGTCTCTGCGTAGTGGTCGCCGTAGCTTGCTCGGTGGGTGATCCGCAGGCCGGCGGCGGCGCTCTCCTCCGCGATGGCCCGTGGGGAGGGGATCAGACCGCCGGGAAAGACGTACTTGCTGATCCACGTGTGGGTCCGGGCGGTGGCGAGCATGCGTGCGTGCGGCATGGTGATGGCCTGGAGGGCGACGCGGCCGCCCGGGGCGAGGAGGCGGCGGAGCGCGGTGAAGTAGTCGGACCAGTACTCGGCGCCGACGGCCTCGATCATCTCGACGCTCACGATCGCGTCGTAACTGCCCCGGACCTGACGGTAGTCGAGCAGTTCGACGGTCACGCGGTCGTCGGCGCCGGCACGCGCGACGCGTCGGCGCGCGAGGGCGAGCTGTTCCTCGGAGAGGGTGACGGTGCGGACGCGGGCGCCCCGGGCGGCGGCACGGATCGCGAGTTCGCCCCAGCCGGTGCCGATCTCCAGGAGCTCGGTGCCCGGGCCGGTCCCGGCCAGGTCGAGAAGCCGGTCGATCTTGCGGTGCTGGGCAGCGGTGAAGTGTGCGTCGGAGAGGATCCCGGGCTCTCTCCGGAGGGGGTCGAAGACGGCCGAGGAGTAGCTGAGACCGGGGTCGAGGAAGAGGGCGAAGAGCTCGTTGGAGAGGTCGTAGTGGCGGTGGATGTTCTCGCGCGCCCCGTCGGGCGTGTTGCGGTCGGCAACGGGCCTGCGCCGGACCCAGGCACCCCGGAACCGGTGCAGCGGGGCGGGAACGAGGTCGTCGACGTGACGGGCGAGGACGGTGAGGACACCGACGAGGTCGTCGGCGTCCCATTCACCGGCCATGTACGACTCGCCGAAGCCGATCAGCCCGTCGGCGCCGATCCGCCGGTGGAAGGCTTCCGGATCGTGGAGCACGAGGGTCGGCACGTCGGCGCCGGTCCGCCGGTTTCCGAGGGGCACGCCTCGGCCGGCGCTCGTCCGCAGGGGCAGCCGGGCGAACGCCCGCTCCACGAGCCGGCGGGCGACGGCGGTGCGCACGGCGGAGGCACGAGGCAGCCGGGCTACGTCGGGCCAGCGGTCCGGGTCCACCGGAACGTGGCCGGCGGACGGCGTGGCCTGCGGAAGGGAGAGGGTCACGGGGTGCCTTCCTGCGGGGCGGGGACGGTACGGGGACGGGGGCGGACGCGGAGCCCCTTGAGGTAGAGCCGGATGCCGTGGCGACGGATGCCGAGGGAGACCGAGGCGGTCGACCAGGGGTGGCGGACCGCCGCCGCGAGCAGGGTGCTCGGGCGGGCGGGCCGGCGGGTGCCGCGGACGGTGGCCGTCAGGGGGCGGGAGCCGTCCGTGCGGCGGAGCTGGACGGTCAGGTCGAGGCGGTCGCCGGGGAGTGGCAGCCGCATGCGGTAGGCACCCTCGACGTCGAGGAACGGCGAGACGTAGAACTCCTTGGCCGTCACCGCGCGGCCCCGTGCGTCGGGCTGCAGCAGATAGGTGTGGCGCCCGCCGTAGGTGTTGTGCACCTCGGCGACGACGCAGCGGGGACGTCCGGCCCGGTCGTGGCACCAGTACAGGGTGAGCGGGTTGAAGACGTGTCCGAGGACGCGTGCGTGGGCGAGCATCAGCACCTGACCGTCCGCGTCCGCCACGCCGTGGGCCGCGAGGCAGGCCTCCAGGCCGGCCCGCAGGGTGGGGGCGCCGCCGTCGAAGTGGTCGGACGGATCGAAGCGGGCGAGGGGACGCAAGGGCAGGGGAAGGACGGGCAGGTCGTCGAGGTCGACCAGCCACAGGTACGTGCGGTGGCGGAGCGCGTAGCGGAAGGGAGTGACGCGGGTGTGGGCGACCTCGGTCTCGTAGAGGGCGGGGACGGGCGGTGGGTCGGCGCTGCTCATGAGGCGTCCGCTCCCAGGTGGCGGGCGGCCTCGACGCCGGAGCGGCAGCCGTCCTCGTGGAAGCCCCAGCCGTGGTAGGCACCCGCGTAGGCGGTCACCGGGGTGCGCAGGGCGGGCAGAAGGCGCTGCGCGGCCACGGACTCCGGGGTGTAGACGGGGTGTTCGTACGTCATGCGGGCCAGGACGGTGGACTCGTCGACGCGGTCGCCGGGGTTGAGGGTGACGATGTGCGGGCGGCTGTCCGGGAGTCGCTGCAGCCGGTTCATGTCGTAGCTGACCTGGACGGATCCCGGGCGCGCCGTGCAGGAGGGCAGCCAGTAGTTCCAGGAGGCCCTGGCGTGCGGCGAGCGCGGCAGGAGGGTGGTGTCGCGGTGCAGGACCGTCGGGTTGCGGGAGTACGTGAAGGCGCCGAGGACGCGCCGTTCGTGTGCGGTGGGATCGGCCAGGAGGCGCAGGGCCTGGTCGGGGTGGACGGCGATCACGACGGCGGCGTGTTCGGCCGCCTCGCCGTCGGCGGTGACGACGGTCGCGCGGTCGGCTCCGCGCACGACGGTGCGCACCGGGGTCGCGGTCCGTACGGAGGTGAGACCCTTCGCGATCCGTTCGACGTAGGCGGCCGATCCGCCGGTGACGGTCTTCCACCGGGGCGATCCGGTCACGGAGAGCAGACCGTGGTGGTGGAGGAAACGGAACAGGTACACGGCAGGGTGGCGAAGGGCGGTGTCGGGGGCGCAGGACCAGACGGCGGAGACGAGGGGGATCGCGAAGTGGCCGACGAAGTGGGCGGAGAAGCGGTGGGCCCGCAGGAAGTCCCCGAGGGTGGAGGTGGTGTCGTCGGCGGACATCAGGCGGCGCGCGAGCCGGTGGAAGCGGGGGACCTCGGCGAGCATCCGCAGGTGGCGGCCGCGGCGGACGTTGCCGCCGCCGAGGAGGCCGCCGATTCCGCGCGCGCCGGCGTATTCGAGGCCGCATCCGTCACAGCGGACGGACATGCTCATCTCGGAGTCCTGCGTGGTGACGCCGAGTTCGCGGAAGAGGCGCAGGAGGTGGGGGTAGGTCCGCTCGTTGTGGACGATGAAGCCGGTGTCCACGTGGAGCGTCCCGCCCTCGGCGGCGGGCAGTTCGTGCGTGTGCGCGTGGCCGCCGAGCCGGTCCTCCGCTTCGTACAGCACCACGTCGTGGACGCGGGACAGGAGATGGGCGGCGGTGAGTCCCGCCACCCCCGCTCCCACCACCGCGACGCTTCGTCCGTTCATCGTCTCCACCCCTTGTGTGTGCCGCCGGCCGGTCGGGGCGGCGGGTCTGTCTCGTGTCGGTCTTCGGAGCCCCTGGGGCGGCCGTACGACCCGGTCAGCCTCCGGCGGCGGCGAGCTCCAGGCTGTGGCGCATGCGCTGGAGGCCGCGCCGTGCATGGCTCTTGACGGTGCCCAGGGGCAGGCCGGTGCGGTCGGCGATCTGTGTCTGGGTGAGGTCGGCGAAGTAGGCGAGTCGCAGCACGTCGCGCTGGACGCGGGGCAGTCTGGCCAGTTCGTCGGTGACGACCATCCGGTCGAGGAGCAGCTCGGGCTGATCGCCCGTCCGGGCCTCGTGCTCCAGGGTGGCCCCGAGGGTCGTCGCGAGCTCGGTGCGGCGGGTGCGGGCGGTCAGCGCGTCGGCGATCTTCCGGCGGGTGATGCCGGTGAGCCACGCCGGCAGGGTGCCGCGTTCGGGGCGGAAGTTGCCTCGCCCGCTCCACGCGGCGACGAACACCTGCTGGGTGACGTCCTCCGCCTCGCGGGGGTCCCCCAGAGCCCGGGCCGCCAGGGTGTGGACCAGGCGGCCCCAGCGTCGGTAGGCCGCGGCCAGACAGTACTCGTCGCCGCGGACCAGGCCACGGGCGATCCAGTCGTCGCCGTCGCCGGGCGGCGTGTGACCGGGAGGCCGTTCCGACTGGCGGGCGGAACAGCCGGTGAGCCGGTGTGCGGTCATGACGCTTCCTCCTCCGGGCGGTGGCGTGGGACGTCCACCGGGGGCTTGCCGCGGCGGGAGCGGCGTCGGGAGTTCACCGGCCCCGCACACCCTCACGGTCCGCCCCGCACCCCCTTCGGCACAATTCGCATCGTTCTTGCATCGAAATCCCGGTGCACATCGATGCGAAGCGAGGGCACCGGATCAGGCCGCGCTCCGGGCCTGCCGGAATCGCTCCAGGGCCTCGGGGAGCTCGACCAGCGGGTCCGGGTAGTCGACCGACGCCCGGTCGAGTCCGGTGAGCCGCCAGGGCTCGTGGACGACCGGTCCGTCGAGGTCCGCGAGCTCCGGAACCCAACGCCGGACGTAGCTGCCGTCGGGGTCGTACCGCTTGCCCTGCCGCACCGGGTTGAGGACGCGCTGCGGCCTGGTGTCCGTGCCTGTGCCCGCCACCCACTGCCAGTTGAGCTGGTTGTTCGCGACGTCACCGTCCACCAGCAGCGACAGGAAGTGACGCGCCCCCTCCCTCCAGTCGATGTAGAGCGTCTTCACCAGGAAGGACGCGGTGATCAACCGGCCGCGGTTGTGCATCCATCCCTCGTGGGCGAGTTGCCGCATGGCGGCGTCGACGACGGGATAGCCGGTACGCCCCTCCCGCCAGGCGGCGAGGTCTGCTTCGGCGTCGGCGCCCCGCCTCCAACGGTCCTGGCGCGGACGGTAGTCCGCGCCCGCCGCCTCGGGTCGCGCGGCCAGGACCTGATGGTGGAAGTCGCGCCAGCACAGCTGCCGCACGAAGGCGTCGGCTCCCTCACCGCCCCGCCTGCTCGCCCGGTGCACCGCCTCGGTGGCGGACACGGCACCGAAGTGGAGATAGGGCGAGAGGCGGGACGTGACGTCACCCGCCAGATCGTCGTGGCGGTCCTGGTACGTGTCGAGGTGCTGCGCGAGCCACGAGCCGAGCAGCCTGCGTCCCTCGCTCTCCCCTCCCACGGCGAGGGCCGGCGACACGTCCGCGACCGCGGAACGCCGCCGGATGCGCTCGGACCGCACGTCCGAGGGGACGTGCAGGGATGTGGGGGCGGACAGGGGCGTCCGGAGCGGCTCGGCGGTCCAGCGTTTGTAGTAGGGCGTGAACACCGCGAAGTGATCCGATCCGTGGGGGAGGACGTCGCCGGGTGGCACGACGGTGACCACGCCGTCGTGTACGTACAGCCGACAGCCGTCGTCCTCCAGCGCCTTGCGCAGTCGCGCCTCCCGTTCCCTGGCGAACGCCGTCACACCGGCCGCCATGTGCACCTCGTCGGCCTCGGTCTGCCGCACCAGGGTCCGCACCTCGGACACCGTGTCGCCCTCCCGCACCACGAGACGGCCGCCGCGGTCCGCCAGCCCCCGGTCCAGGTCCGCGAGGCAGTCGGCGAGGAAGGCCAGCCGGTTGGGGGCCGCGAACCCCGCGCGGTCCACGGCCGGGTCGCGGACGAACAGCGGAACCACTTCCTGCGCTCCTTCGAGCGCGGCCCTCAGCGGCGGATGGTCGTGGACCCTGAGGTCAGAGGTGTACAGAACGACGGAGACGGTCATCGCGCCCTCCCTGTTCGGACGCCGGTCGCGAACAGGTCACGTCGGCGTACTGGTTTCGGACTCCTGCATCCGCGGTTCCCCGAAACCCCGTGCGGCGGATGCACCCGTCGCGGCCCCCGACCGGGTGTGGGGGCCGCGGCGCCTCTGGAGCCGTCTCCGGCGCACCTGCGTTCTCATGCTCCGTGCCCGGCCGGGAGTCAGGGGCGGTGCCTCAGCGAGCCGGGCCACCAGATCACGGGGCCGATGTCCCGGACGAGGGCGGGAACCAGGAGCGAGCGGACCACGAGGGTGTCGAGCAGCACGCCGAAGGCCACGATGAAGGCGATCTGGACCAGGAACGCCAGCGGGATGACGCCCAGTGCGGCGAAGGTGGCGGCGAGGACGACGCCGGCCGAGGTGATGACCCCGCCCGTGGCGACCAGCCCGCGGCGCACGCCCTCGCGCGTGCCGTGCACGGTCGTCTCCTCGCGCACCCGCGACATGAGGAAGATGTTGTAGTCGACACCGAGGGCGACCAGGAAGACGAATCCGTACAAGGGGACGGCCGAGTCGGTTCCGGTGAACCCGAAGACGTGCTCGAACACCAGGGCGGAGACGCCCAGCGTGGCCAGGAAGTTGAGCCCCACCGTCGCCACCAGCAGCACGGGCAGCAGCAGGGAGCGCAACAGGCCGACGAGGATCACCAGGATGATCGCCAGCACGACCGGGACGATGAGCGCCCTGTCCCGTTCGGCCGTGAGCCTGGTGTCGTACTGCTGGGCGGTGTAGCCGCCGACGAGGGCGTCGGCTCCCGGGACGGCGTGCACCGTGGAGCGCAGGCGCGCCACGGTGTCCTTGGCCGCATCGGAGTCCGCGGCGTCCTGGAGGGTGACGTCGATCCGGACACGCCCGTCGGCGACGAGCGGCCGTGCGGTGCCGGGGGTGGCGAAGAGCGTCGCGGAGTCGACTCCGTCGACCTCCTGCGCGGCGGTGCGCACCTCCTGGGCGGCCGCCACGTCGGCGATGACGACGGCGGGGTTGCCCGCGCCCCCGGGGAAGTGCCGGCCCAGGCGCGCCTGGGCGGCGACGGAGGGGGCGTCCTTGACGAAGATCTCGTCCAGCGGGACTCCCTTCGATACGAGTGTGGGAGAGAAGGCGGCGCAGAGGAGCAGAGCGGTGAGGGCGACGGCCCAGACCCTGCGAGGTGCGCGGTCGACGAGGGACGCGACCTTGCGCCAGACGGGATGCGCCTCGTCGTCGGCCGTAGCCTTGGGACGGGCCGGCCAGTACGCGGCCCGCCCGAGCAGGACCAGGGCTGCGGGGAGGAAGGTCACCGCACTGAGGAGGGCGCAGGCGATGCCGATGGCGCCGACGGGGCCGAGCGCCCGGTTGTTGGTGAGGTCGCTGAGCAGCAGGGCGAGCAGGCCGAGCGCGACCGTGGCGGCGCTGGCCGCGATCGGGCCGAGGGACTGCCTCAGGGCGGCGCGCATGGCCGGGACCCTGTCCCCGTCGCGTGCGCCGAGCTCCTCCCGGTAGCGGGCGGCCAGCAGGAGGGCGTAGTCCGTCGCCGCGCCGATCACGAGGATGGACAGGATGCCCTGCACCTGGCCGTCGACCCGCACGAGGTCGTGGTCCGCCAGGACGTAGACGACGGCGCAGGCCAGGCCGAGGGCGAAGACGGCACCGACGATGATCAGCAGCGGCAGCAGGACGCTCCGGTAGACCAGGAGAAGGATCACCAGGACGGTCGCCAGCGCGACGACGAGGAGGAGGCCGTCGATGCCGGCGAAGGCGTCACGGAGGTCCTCCTGCGTCGCGGCGGGGCCGGCCAGCCATGCCTCGGTCCCCTGTACGGCGGAGACCGCGGCCTCGATCTCGTCCAGTGTCGCGGGCAGCTCGTCGCCGAGGTCGGGGCGGAGCTGGACGATTCCCCGCAGGGCCTCGCCGTCCCCGGACGGGAACGCCGGGGTGGGGGTTCCGACCACGCCGTGCGCGCTCTTGAGGGTGGCCAGGGCCCGCGTGGCGGCCGCCTGCGTCGACGGGGGGACGCGCCCTCCTCCCTCGGCGGTCCAGACGACCAGGGCCGGCAGGGTCTCCTCCTGACGGAAGGCTTCCTGCTCCCGCAGGACCAGGGTGGATTCCGCGGTGCGCGGCAGGAAGGCGGACTGGTCGTTGGTCGCCACGTCGCCGAGCCTGCCGGCGTAGGGACCGAGCCCTCCCCCGATGACGAGCCACGCGACCAGCACCAGCAGCGGCAGCAGTCTGCTCGGCCACCGGAGGGATGAGGGCATGGGAACTCCTCGCAATGTCTCTCGACGATTGATTATCTCAATGATCGAGATAGATTGAAGCACGGACACAGGGAGGGGACACCGCCGGGCGGGACGTCCGGACGGCCGCGCCCTCGACGACCTTCCGTGCTTCGCTCGCCGATGGATGCAGCCTTCGGGAAACGGCATCGCGGCCGGGAGACCGCGCCGGCGGAGCGAACCGCGGCGGGCAGCGTCAGCGGCGGGGCGCGCGCAGCTCGCCGAGCTCCTCGTTCAGGGCGTCGAGGTACCTCAGAACGACCGCGAGTTCGTCCTCCGTGAACCGGTCGCGCGCACGATCCGCCGCCTGCGCGAGCGGCATGAAGTGGGCCCGCGCCGCGGCTCGGGCCCCCGGGACGTAGTGGATGCGTACGACGCGCCGGTCGTCGTCAGCCCTGCTGCGACGGATGTGGCCGGCCTTCTCCAGACGGTCGAGGCAGGCGGTGACCGCTCCGGAGGTCAGACCGAGATGCTCTCTCAGCAGTCCCGGTGTGGCCGTATCGGGATGGTCGAGCACGAACGAGAGCGCGTGGACGTCGGTGGGGTGCAGGTTCTCGGTGGACGCGAAGCCGTGGACCAGACGGTTCACCTCTCCGACGGTCCGGCGCAGCGCCACCGCGAACTTCTGCAGATCGGCCCTGCTCCCGTCGTCCGTCACGATCGCCCCCGCATGCCCGTCATCCACACGGCCAGCCTATGCGGACGTCGTGAGGTACACGGAACCGACTCGGTGTCGGGGCGGGTCCCGGACCGTCGCGGCGCGCGGACCGGTGCCCTCCGGCGCGTCCGGTGCCCGCGCGGGGCCGCGTTCGTCCGGCATCAGCGATGACCTCCGTTCACGGTGCGCCCCGGCGCGGGCTCCGTCTCGGCGGTCCGGGCGATGTTCCTGGCCATGCCGCCGAAGACCACCGCGTGGAACGGGGCCACGCTCCACCAGTACGTCTGCCCCGCGAGGCCTCTGGGGTGGAAGAGTGCCCTCTGCCGGTACGAGGTCCGGCCCCGTTCGTCCTGGTCGACGGCCATCTCCAGCCACGCGAGGCCCGGCAGGCGCATCTCCGCCCGGAGCCTCAGGAGGCGTCCGCGGTCGATCTCCTCGACGCGCCAGAAGTCCAGCGCGTCACCGACCCGGAGGCGCTCCGCGTCCCGGCGGCCCCGGCGCAGCCCCACTCCCCCGACGAGCCGGTCCGCCCAGCCGCGGACGGCCCAGGCCAGCGGGAAGGAGTACCAGCCGTTCTCCCCGCCCACGCCCTCGATGACGCGCCACAGCGACTCCGGGCTCGCGTCGACCGTGCGCGACCGCTCGTCCGTGTACAGGCTGCCGCCCGCCCAGTCCGGGTCGGTCGGCAGCGGATCGCTCGGCGCCCCCGGCGGCGAGGCGGAGGTCCAGCGGGTGGTGACCCGCGCCTCGCGCACGCGGCGGAGGGCGAGCCGCAGGGACTGTTCGAAGGGGATGGGCGTTCCGGGGCCGTCCGGAACGTACCGCGTGATGTCGTTCTCGGTGCAGACCACCTCGTGCCGGAGCGATTCGGTGAGCGGCCGGGCCAGGGAGGCCGGGACCGGCGTGACGAGACCGATCCACTGGCTGGACAGCCTCGGCGTGAGGACCGGTACGGGGACGATCAGGCGTTTGCGGAGCCCGGCGACCTGCGCGTACAGCACCATCATCTTCCGGTAGGTGAGCACGTCGGGGCCGCCGATGTCGAAGGTCCGGCTGACGCCGGGGGGCATGTCGGCGCTGCCCACCAGGTACCGCAGCACGTCGCGGACCGCGATGGGCTGGACCCGGCTGCCGACCCAGCTCGGCGTGACCATGACCGGCAGCCGTTCGGTCAGGTACCGCAGCATCTCGAAGGAGGCCGATCCGGAGCCGATGACGACGGCCGCCCGCAGCACGGTGGTCGGGACGCCCGAGTCGAGGAGGATGCGGCCCACCTCGGCACGGGAGCGCAGGTGGGGCGAGAGCTCGTCGTCCCTCGCTCCCCGGGGAGCGAGACCGCCCAGGTAGACGATGCGCCGGATCCCGGCGGAGCGGGCCTCCGCGGCGAAGGTGCGGGCGGCGAGCCGGTCGGTGTCCTCGAAGTCCGCCGTCGAGCTCATGGAGTGCACGAGGTAGTACGCGATGTCGACGCCGGCGAGCGCCTCGCGGAGGCTCGCCGCGTCGGTGACGTCCCCGCGCACCGTCTCCGCGCGGTCGGCCCAGGGGAAGTCGCGGAGCTTGTCCGGGTGCCGCGCGAGACAGCGCACGCGAAAGCCGCTGTCGAGCAGTTCCGGGACGAGGCGGCCCCCGATGTAGCCGCTCGCGCCGGTGACCAGACACCGGACGCCCTCGGACGGTGTGGGAGTGTCCATGCGCTGATCCGTTTCACCGATTGCCGTGGCGTACACGCCCTGTGCCACTTCTTCCCCGTCGTGGCGGCACTCGGATGCAAGGGGGGCGGGAGGCGCCTGGGGCGGGCCCCGGCGCATCGACCGTCCTCACGCGGGGACGCGGACCGCCCGAACCCGGCGGAACGCATGTCGCGGGGCTGCCGTCACGCCCAACCCGGTTTCCCGGGTGCCCATATGACAGCACGTCATCACGAGTCGGCACGTACACTCGTGGACATGGCATGCCGCATCACCGAACTGGTCCTCGACTGCGCCGAGCCCGAGCGGCTCGCCGCGTTCTGGAGCGAGGTCCTCGGGTACGTCGAGATCGGCCGGGAGGGCGACGGAAGCATCCAGATCGGACCGCCCGGCACCGGCTGGGGCGGACCGCAGCCCACCCTGCTCCTCAGCCCCAGCAGCGACCCGCGGGCCGGGAAGCTCCCCCTGCACATCGACGTCAACTCCACCGACCGCGACCAGGACGCGGAGCTGGAGCGCCTGCTCGCCCTCGGTGCCAAGCCCGCCGACGTCGGCCAGGACCCCACCGTCAGCTGGCACGTCCTCGCCGACCCGGAGGGCAACGAGTTCTGCCTGCTGCGGACCCGGATCAAGCCCCTCTGACCGCCTCCTCCCACGGCGGCCACCCCGAACTCCCACCCGGCTGGCAGACACGCTGCCCGGGGCCGAAGCGCGACCCGGAAAGTATGATCAATCGATGTCTGACATGACTGAGACCACGCCCGGCTGGCTGACCGCGGACGAACTGGGCACGGCCAGGGCCCGGATGCCGATCCTCTACGTCGAGGCCGTCCCCGTGCGCGTGGACGACAGCGGCGAGGTCACCAGCATCGGACTGCTCCTGCGGATCGGCGCGGAGGGGACGATCAGCCGCACTCTGGTGTCCGGCCGTGTCATGTACCACGAGCGGGTCCGTGACGCACTCCTCCGCCACCTGGAGAAGGACCTCGGACCTGTGGCCCTGCCGCGCGTCCCCGCTTCCTTGCAGCCCTTCACCGTCGCCGAGTACTTCCCCACGGCCGGCGTCACCGCCTTCCACGACCCGCGCCAGCACGCCGTGTCCCTGGCGTACATCGTCCCGGTCACCGGCGACTGCCGCCCGCGGCAGGACGCCCTGGACCTGGTCTGGTTCAGCCCGCAGGAAGCGGCCTCCCCGACCGTGCAGAACGAGATGCCGGGCGGCCAGGGAACGCTCCTCAAGCAGGCCCTCGCCCACGTCGGTCACACCTACTGAACCCCGCTCCCCCGCAGGGCCGCCCGCGCGGCCCCGTTTGACCTTGACACGGTGACAAGGTCTTCACTGTGGCCCAGGAGGTGGTCTCGATGACCATGACGAACGAGGGCACGACGGTGATGCGGGCTCTGCGGGGGCTCGGCGACGACAGCGCTTCGGTCCGGCTGCGGGCGGCGCTCGCGGTGGGCACGGCACCCGACTCGCGGTACGTCGACGGGCTCGTCGGGCGGTGCGCGATCGAACCCGACTTCCAGGTCCGCGAAATGCTCACCTGGGCCCTCACCCGCCACGCGTCCGCGCTGACGCTCCCCCGGCTCCTCGGCGAGCTCCGCTCGGACCGGTCCCAGGCGCGCAGCCAGGCCCTGCACACGCTGTCCAAGATCGGCGACGGTCGGGCCTGGCCGGCGATCACCCGGGAGCTCCTGACCGACGCCGACGACGAGGTGGCACGGAGCGCCTGGCGGGCGGCCGTCGTACTCGTCCCCGAAGGCGAGGAGTCCGAGCTGGCCGGAACGCTGGCGAGCCGGCTCGGGCAGGGCGGGCGGGAGACGCAGCTGAGCCTGAGCAGGGCGCTGATCGCGCTCGGCGAGGCGATGACACCGGTCCTGCGCGCGGCCATGTCGGATTCCCGCCCCCACGTGCGTCAGCACGCGATCGCCACGGAGAAGCTGTCGCGCGACCCGGACGCCGGCTTCGACTTCGCGATCGAGGAGGCCAAGCGGATCGTGGCCCTCGGCCCGACCGGCCAGGAGGAGTGAGAGTCTGTGTTGATCGGTGATGTCGCGCGGCACTCCGGGGTCAGCGCCCGCATGCTCCGGCACTACGAGTCCCTCGGCCTGGTGCGGCCGACAGGTCGTACGGGCGGCGGCTACCGGGAGTACTCCGACGCGGACATCCGGCGCGTCTTCCACATCGAGAGCCTGCGCTCCCTGGGGCTCTCGCTGCGCGAGGTCGGGCGCGCGCTCGACGATCCCGGTTTCGCTCCCGCGGAGCTCGTCGCCGACCTCGCCCAGCAGACGCGCGCACGCATCGCGGCCGAGACGGAACTGCTCACGCGGCTGCGCCGGATCGACTCCGCGGAACCCGCCGGCTGGCAGGACGTCCTCCAGATCGTCGCGCTCCTCCAGGCCCTCGGGTCGAAGAGCCCCGAGACGAGGCAGCGCGCGGCCCTGTCCTCCGCCGAGGAGGCCCCGGTGCCGGTGGAGGCACTGGTCGAGGCGGTGCTGAGCGAGACGGACCCGAGCGTGGCGGGAGCCCTCCGCTGGGCCATCGCACGATCGGGCGAGGCCGGACTGCCGCTCCTCGCCCGTGGGCTCGGCTCACGGCAGGCCGATGTGCGGACACGCGCGGTCCGGTCCATCGCCGAGATCCCCGGCGACCTGGCGACGGAGCTGCTGCGGGAGGCGCTGGCGGCCGACGACGCCTCGGTGCGGAGGTACGCAGCCCTGGAGCTGGGGGTACGGGGTGCGGACGAGGCCGTCCCCACCCTCCTCGACATGATCGTCGAGGAGGTGAACGACGTGCCCGCGGCCGACGCTCTGGGCGCCCTGGCGAGCCGTCCCGCGCTCGCGGACCGGATCACCGGCCTGCTCGTGGACCGCCTCGCCCACGAGGACACACGGCCGCCCTCGCGCCTCCGCCTCGTTCAGGCCCTCGCGGACATCCCGGGAAGCACGGCGTCACACGCCCTCGCGGACCTGTCCCAGGACGAGGACCGCGCGGTCGCGCTGACCGCCACGTACATCCTCGGGATTCGCGAGGAACGCTGAAGGCCAGGACGACCTCCCGGCCACGTAGGGGCGTAGCGGCCGACTACGGACGGTCGTACCGGCGGATGCGGTAGCGCAGGCCGGTCGTGGAGTCCTGCCAGCCGGTGTCCTCCGAGAGCCGCCAGTCGGCGTCGAGGGCCGGGGCGTAGGTGTCGCCGGCCGTCGGGCTGTCGACCTCCGTCACCGAGAGCGTCGTGGCGTGGGGCAGGGTGGCGCGGTAGATCTCGCCACCGCCGATCACCCAGGCGGCCTCGCCGCCCGGCTCCTGCGACCCTGCCGCCAGGTCGAGCGCGGCCTCGATCGATCCGGCGCGCTCCGCGCCCTCGGCCGTCCACTCCGCGTCGCGGGTCACCACGATGTTGCGGCGGCCGACGAGGGGGCGGAAGCGCGGGGGCAGCGAGTCCCAGGTCTTGCGGCCCATGATCACGGGGTGGCCGAGGGTGGTCGCCTTGAAGTGCGCCATGTCCTCGGGGAGCCGCCACGGGATGGCGTTGTCGGCGCCGATCACCCCGTCGGTGGTCTGCGCCCAGATGAGCCCGATGGCCGTGCGGTCGTGCATGCGCTCGCTCATACGGCGACCGGAGCCTTGATCGCCGGGTGGTGCTGGTAGCCCACGATCTCCACGTCGGCGTAGGCGTAGTCGAACAGCGAGTCGGCCTTGTGCAGCTTCAGCTCGGGAAACTCGTACGGCGTGCGCGAGAGCTGCTCGGTGACCTGCTCCACGTGGTTGTCGTAGATGTGGCAGTCGCCGCCGGTCCAGATGAAGTCACCCGGTTCGAGGCCGGTCTGCTGCGCCACCATGTGGGTGAGGAGGGCGTAGCTGGCGATGTTGAACGGGACGCCGAGGAAGAGGTCCGCGCTGCGCTGGTACAGCTGGCAGGAGAGCTTGCCGTCCGCGACGTAGAACTGGAAGAAGGCGTGGCACGGGGCGAGCGCCATCCGGTCGAGCTCGGCGACGTTCCAGGCGGACACGATCATCCGGCGGGAGTCGGGGTCGCGGCGCAGGGTGTCGAGGAGCTGGCCGATCTGGTCGATGTGCCGGCCGTCGGGGGTGGGCCAGGAGCGCCACTGCACGCCGTAGACGGGGCCGAGCTCGCCCTTGTCGTCGGCCCATTCGTCCCAGATGCTGACGCCGTTCTCCTGGAGCCAGCCGACGTTCGAGTCGCCGCGGAGGAACCACAGCAGCTCGTACACGATGGACTTGAGGTGCACCTTCTTGGTGGTGACCAGCGGGAAGCCCTGCGAGAGGTCGTAGCGGAGCTGGTGCCCGAAGACACTCCGGGTGCCTGTGCCCGTCCGGTCGGCCTTGGCCGTTCCGGAGGTGAGCACCGTTTTCAACAAGTCTTCGTACTGGGTATCCGCCACGGTCGTCGAGTCTACCGCCGGCCATGGAGCGGCCCCGACCGGCAGCGCGCGACAGACCTCCGCCCAGGCCTTTGAATGGAGACGTGAGCACCGTTCGATGGCTTGCCGCGGCGGGACTGGCGGCGGCGTTTGTCGGCGCCGCGTCACCCGGCCCCACGCCGCCCCCCGCTCCGCCGCCCGCCCAGCCCCCGCCCCAGCTCGACGACGCGGACGTGCAGCGCGCCGTCGACCGGCTCGACGGAGTCGTCCGGGACGCCATGAAACGCACCGGAGTGCCGGGCGTGGCCGTCGCCGTCGTCCACGACGGCAAGGTGATCCATCTGAAGGGGTACGGCGTGCGGAAGGCCGGCGAGAGCGCCGCCGTCGACGCCGACACCGTCTTCCAGCTCGCCTCCGTGTCGAAGCCGATCGCGTCGACGATCGTCTCCGGGGCCGTGGGCACCGACGGCTGGACCCAGCCGGTCGCCCCGCACGTGCCGGGCTTCGCCCTCAAGGACCCGTGGGTCACCTCCCACGTCACGGTCGCCGACCTGTTCTCGCACCGCAGCGGCCTCCCCGACCACGCCGGTGACCTGCTCGAAGACCTCGGCTACGACCGGCCGTACATCCTGTCCCACCTGCGCTACGAGCCCCTGGCCCCGTTCCGCGCCAGTTACGCGTACACGAACTTCGGTCTCACGGCCGCCGCGCAGGCGGTCGCCGACGAGAAGGGCGTGCCGTGGGAGAAGCTCGCCGCCGACACCCTCTACAAGCCGGCCGGCATGAACTCCACGAGCTCGCGCTTCGAGGACTTCGCGAAGGCGTCCGACCGTGCCTGGGGCCACGTCAAGGTCGACGGCGCCTGGAAGCCGGAGTTCGTACGGGACCCGGACGCCCAGGCCCCCGCCGGAGGCGTCAGCTCCAGCGCCCGTGACATGGCCACCTGGCTGAAGCTCCAGCTGGCCGACGGCAAGCTCGACGGCAGGCGGATCATCGACGCCGACGCCCTGGAGCTCACCCACCGGCCCGAGTCGGTGTCGAACCCGCCGCACGCCCCGGCCGGCCGGACCGGTTTCTACGGCCTTGGCTGGAACGTGAGTTACGACGACGAGGGCCGGCTCAGGCTCTCGCACACGGGAGCGTTCGCCGAGGGCGCGCACACCAACGTGACGATGCTGCCCGGCGAGCAGCTCGGCATCGTCGTGCTGACCAACACCTCGCCGGTCGGCGTCGCCGACGCCGTCGCCCTCGACTTCTTCGACATCGCGCAGACCGGAAAGATCAGCCGCGACTGGATCCCGCTGGTGAACGCGCTGTACGAGCAGGAGGCGAACGAGGGCGTGTCGAAGACCGACTACGCCCACCCGCCGTCCGGTGCCGCGCCGGCGCAGGCCCCCGACACGTACACGGGCACGTACGACAGCCCGTACTACGGCCGCGCGGAGGTCGTCGCCGGCCCGGACGGCGCCCTGACGCTCCGTCTGGGCCCGAAGCCCCGGTCGTACCCGCTCACGCACTACGACGGCGACACGTTCAGCTTCCCGACGGCCGGCGAGAACGCCGTGGGACTGACCGGGGTCACCTTCACCCCGGAGGGAAAGTCCTTCACCGTCGAGTACTTGAACACCGAGGGTCTCGGCACGTTCACCCGGACCGACTCCGGTCAGGGCTGATCGACGGTCCCCGGAGTCGAGGGCTCGGGTCCGGGCCGGTCGGCCGTCCACGGCCAGGCGGCCTCGCGGCCCGCCTCGATGAGGCCGACCATGCGGAACGCGGCGTCCGTGAGGCCGCCGAAGGTGTGGCGGTGGGGGCCTGTGGGGCCGTGGGCGGGCCGGTAGCCCGCCAGGTTCCAGGTGTAGACCGGGACGTCGGCCGGGACGGGTTCGGTCGGTCCGGTGGGCTCGTAGGCGGCGACCTGCTCGTCGGTGACGATCAGGACCCGGTCGTGCTCCTCGTAGTGCTTCCGGATCGCCTTCGTGGTGTAGGTGCCTCCGAGGCTCCGGAAGCGCTTCAGCACGTCGAGCACCGGCTCGTCCGGTGTGAACGGCACCTCGGCGCTGCCCCAGCCGAACTCCACCAGATCCGCCTGCTCGGCCCGCATGGCCAGCGCGGTGCCGAACACGGCCGCCGCGTCGGCGCGGGTGAGCCTGGACCGCTCGGAGACGGTGTCCCAGAACATGGAGTCGGACCGGTCCACCAGGATCAGGGTCCGGCCGGGCAGGGCCGGCACGTTGGCCAGGGAGTGGGCCAGTGCCCGCTCCAGCGGGGCCGCCCAGCGCGGCGACGGCGCGTGCTGGTGGGCGGCCAGGTAGCGGAAGGGGAACTGCCGCGACCGGGCGACCTCGGCGGCGTCCGAGAGGCGCCCGGCGACGAGGGCGGCGGCCGCGTCCGAGACTCCCGCCCCGTCGAAGTTCCGCAGGTTCCTCAGGAGCGCCATCGGCCCCATCGCGGGGATCACGGCCTCCCAGACGGCGGCGTCCATCGGGCCGTGGAGCCAGCCCGCCAGGGCCTCCCACGTCATGCCCGCCGCGGCGAGCCGTTCGGAGCCGCCCGGCCCGGCCACCACGGCCCGCCGCTCGTCCACGGGCGTCTCCATCAGGGCCCGGTGAGCGGTCAGGAGGTGGTCGGAGGCCGGCGGAAGCGCTCGCTCCGGGTGGTGGCGGCGGTCCAGGGCGTACCGGAAGAGCGCGCCCTGCCAGGGTTTGGCCGGGTCGGGCGTGGCGTGCACCAGGTTGAGCACGTCGCCGAAGCGGAAGCCCTTGGAGGCGGTGTCGTACTTGAGCAGGGACCGGGACGTGTAGAGGCGGCGCACCCCGTCGGCGATGCCCCGCTTCACGGGCTGCGGCACCTTGCGCCCGTACGCCGCGATCCAGTGGGCGAGCAGTTCGCCGGGCTCGTCGGCGCGCTGGAGCACGGAGTCGATCACGGACCGGTTGGAGGGGCCTGCGGATGCCCCGGCCTCCAGCCGGGCCCGTACGTACGCGGCGGCGCCCACCAGGGACGCCGTGCGCATGTTGCCCTCGCCGCGCAGCCAGCGCAGCAGACCGGCCGTCCACTCGGGGTCCTCGACGGCGAGTTCACCGACGAGCCGCGTGAAGCGGGCGTCGCGCTGCTCGCCGCTCTCGTAGAAGGTCTGCCCGCCGACGAAGTTGCCAACAGCGAGGAGGAAGAGCTCGTCTCGGGGCTCCCGGACGAAGGCCGGACCGGAGGCATGGGTGCGGAACTCAGGTCCGGCGGGGCTGTGATGGAGCCGTGGTGACGACGGGGGCATGGCGCGGGCGGCGGCCGAGACGTGCGGGGCCACCAGCATCTCGGACCAGACCTTGGAGACGCGTGGGGTGTGACGAGGCAGTGAATCCCCCCGGATTCAAAGGATCGGGCGGCCCCGGCCACGACGTCGGGCGGGGCGAGGCCCCGCGGGCGCCATGCCCGACGGGGCGAACACGCGCCCGCGCCTGCCGAGATCAGAAGTGGCGGCGGCGTCACTTGGTTTCGGAAGGAAGTAGCCGCAGCCGAGCGCATCGGAGGCGCGGTCGCGAAGCCAACGTACAAGGCACGCCGACCGTCGCACCAGCGATTATCGCCACGCCGCCGATCGCTGCGTCCCGCCCGCCTGCCGTCGGCGCAGGGCGAGGCCGAGAAGCAGCGCCGCGTACGCGCCCAGTACGGCGACCCCCGCCCACCAGGGAAGGGGGAAGTAGCCGGCGGAGGGCGCGTAGTGGGCGGTCACCTGCGGGTGTGCGACGAGGGTCTGCCGGGTGGCGAAGCCGGCGGCCGGGGTGACGCGCAGAAGCCACTGTGAGAGGCCGTCGGGGAGCAGCGGGAACGAAGTCGCCACGTACGGGAGCAGGATCGTCAGGACTGCGACGGGGATCGCGATCCAGGCCCGTCGCAGCAGCGCGCCGAGCGCGAGGGCGAGGACGGCGGCGAGGGCGAGGGCGGCGGCCGTTCCCACGACGACACGCGCTTCGGTGAGCGCGGACACGGCGAGGACGGGGATGCCGTTCCCCTTCAGGATCGCCACGCCGACGGGTATCACGACGCCGAGGGCGAGGAGGCCGGTGACGAACGTGGCGGCTGCCAGGACGGTCGCCTTCGCCGCGAGTTCCGCGCGGGTGACCGGTGCGCCCCCGGTGGTTTCGCGGCGGTACGCGGAGGTGGCGAGGCGCACCGCGACCACGAGCACGACGAGCAGCGCGAGGGCCAGGCCGCCGAGGGTGCTCTCCGCCGGTCGGGCGCCGTCCTCGGCGCCCGACGGAGCGATGTCGCCGGATCCGGTGACGGTGATCGTGCCGTTCTTCTCCACCGCGCCGGCTGCCAGGTACTTCTTCTCCCAGTCGGTCGTGTTCGCCTCCCCGACGGTGTCGCTCCGCCAGCCGGAGGCGGCATCCGTGCCCTTGAGGCCGACGTGGTCGAAGACGCCGCCGGCCTGGGTCCAGCGCACCTGTTCCGTGGCGCCGCCGAGGCCGACGGACCGCAGGGTCAGGTCGCCGGGAGAGGTGGCGAACAGGCCGACCTGCGCGGTCCCGGAAAGCCCCGGGAGCCGGGCCGTGCCGACCTTCGTCCAGCGCGCGCCGTCGGCGGACTCGTGGCCCGTGACGGTGTCGCCCGACCGGGTCAGCCGCAGCCAGCGCGGGGCCTGGACGGAGACTCCGCCGCCGCTGCCCGCGATGTCGTGGCGGTAGTCGTACTGCATGCGCACGCCGTGGCTGGCGGTGACCATCAGCGCCGCGTACGAGGATCCCTGGCGGACACCGTCCTTGATGATGATCCCGGCCTTCGCCCAGGGCACGAGGCCCGGGACGATCTGGTCGTGGTGCGGCGGCGGGTAGGTGATGGTGCCCGTCATGGACGTCAGCCGGACCGTGATGGCGCCGTTCTCGCCCAGGTCCCTGTGCATGAAGGAGAACTGGTCGTGGACGAGGTCGCCGTCCGGCCCGGTCGGAGGGGCGGCGCAGAGACCGTTGCAGGACGCGTGGTTGCCGAACGCGTACAGCAGGCCGAGGACGACGACGGCGAGGGCGGCGGTCGCCATGGCGATCAGCCGGCCGGGACGTCGGAAGGCGGTCCACTCCCGGCGGACCGCGTGGAGGATGTCGTTGGTCGATTGCATGACAACGGTTCTACGGAGGCCGGCATGACGTGGTCCGAACCGTGGCTGTCACCTCGCTGTTAGGTACGGCGGGGCATGCTGGTCGCGGCCACCTACGGGCGCGAAGAGGAGCACGGGCATGCTGCGGGGCGGAACGGTCGGACGGCGCTTCACGATCTTGTACGCCGCGGGGTTCCTCGGGTCGGGGATCGTGCTGCTCGCCCTGACGTACCTGATGTCCGGGGTCCGGTCGACCACGCCCGCGGAGCCTTCTCCCGGCGCGTCCGACCTCACGGCCGCCCGGGAGCAGATCCGCGCGCTGCAGTCGCAGCTCGCGGACGCGCACAGTCGGCAGGAGCACCGCTGGGTCCTCGCCTCGCTGATCGCCCTGGTGGTGATGGCGGGCCTCTCGCTCGTACTCGGCCGCGTCCTGGCCGGCCGGGTCCTGCGCCCGCTGCGGCTCATCACGGCGGCGACGCGGCGGATCTCCGCGGAGAACCTGCACGAGCGGCTGGCCGTGACCGGGCCCGCCGACGAGGTGAAGGAGCTCGCCGACACCGTCGACGGCCTCCTCGAACGCCTGGAGGCCTCGTTCGTCGCGCAGCGCCGCTTCGTCGGCAACGCCTCGCACGAGCTGCGCACACCGCTGGCGACGATGCGGGCGTCCCTTGACGTGGCCGTCGCCAAACCCGATCCCGCCGCGCAGACCCTCGCGCTCGCCGGCCGTCTGCGGACCGAACTCGACCGCGTGGACCACCTGCTCGACGGCTTCCTCCTCCTCGCCCGCGCCGAGCACGGCGCCTTAGCCGACCGGACCCTCGTGACGCTGGACGGGCTCGCGCGGGAGGCGCTGGACGCCCGCGCCCCCGACATCACCGCGAAGGGCCTCGCGGTCCACACCGAGGTACGGTCGGCGGTCCGGACGCGCGGCAGCGCGGCGCTGCTGTCCCGGATGGTGCAGAACCTCGTCGACAACGCGATCGCGCACAACGAGGAGAGCGGCTGGATCCGGGTCACCACCGGCGGCGACGGCGGCGCCGAGGCGCGGCTGGTCGTCGAGACCGGCGGGCGTGTGCTGGACCAGGGCGAAGTCGACCGGCTGGGAAGGCCGTTCGAGCGGCTCGGCGCCGCCCGTACCGGATCGGAGGCGAGTTCGGGCCTGGGCCTGTCGATCGTGGCCGCGATCGTCGCCGCACACGGCGGCCGCCTCGTACTCCTGGCACGTCCGGAGGGTGGTCTGCGCGTCACGGTGACGCTGCCGTCGGCCTCCCCCGTACATGAAACGGTGACGGCATGAGGATTCTGGTCGTGGAGGACGCGCGGTCGCTCGCCGAGGTCGTCGCGGAGGGGCTGCGGGACCAGGGGATGGCCGTCGACCTCGCGTACGACGGTCTGGAGGCCGCGGCCAAGCTCGACGTGAACGCGTACGACGTGGTCGTCCTGGACCGGGATCTGCCCGGCATCCACGGTGACGCGCTCTGTCAGATGATCACCGGGCGGGACGACCGTCCGATGGTGCTGATGCTGACCGCGGCCGGGGCGCCCGGCGACCGGGTCAGCGGTCTCACGCTCGGGGCCGACGACTACCTCGCCAAGCCCTTCCACTTCCCCGAACTGGTGCTGCGCATCCGGTCCCTGGCCCGTCGCAGGCCGGCCGCCCGCGCCCGTACGCTGCGCGCCGCCGGTGTGGAACTCGACCCGGTTCGCCGCACCGCGCTCCGGGACGGCCGCCCGCTCGCGCTGTCCGTCAAGGAGTTCGCCGTCCTGGAGGCGCTCCTGCGGGCCAGTCCGGGGTTCCTGAGCGCCGAGGACCTCCTGGAGCAGGTGTGGGACGAGCACGCCGATCCGTTCACGAACACGGTGACGGTCACCGTCGGGCGGCTGCGCAGGAAGCTGGGCGGCCCGCCGGTCATCACGACGACGACGGGGGTGGGCTACCGCATCGCGGACGCTCCGGCCGGCTGAGGGGGCGCCGGTGCCTCGCGGCGGCGGGCCAGGGCGCTCAGGCCCGCGGCGAGCAGCGCGCAGAGGGCGCCGGCGAGCCAGACGGCGCGGTAGCCGTTCTCGCCGGGCTGCCCGGAGGCCGGGGAGGTGAACGCGCCCAGGAGCGAGGCGAAGACGCCTCCGGCGACCGCGCCTCCGAGGGTCTTGATGTTGTTGTAGAGGGCGGCCGCGATGCCGGTGCGGGACAGGTCCGAGGCCTCGACGATCACGGTCGGCATGGCGCCGAGCGCCAGACCGATGCCGAGGCCGAGGAGGGAGGATCCCGCCGCCATGTGCCACACCTCGTCGTGGAGCACGGCGTACTGGAGGAACGCCGCCGCCACCAGGAGGAACGCCGTGACCAGGGTGGGGCGGTAGCCGAGGCGCCGCGCGACGGCCGCGGTGGCGAAGGAGCCGAGGACGGCGGTGAGGTAGCCGGGCAGCGAGACGAGCGAGATCGCCAGGGCGGACATCCCGAATCCGTACCCGGTGGTCGCGGGATCGGCGGCGAAGAAGGTGGCGTTGGGGGCCTGGCTGCCGAAGTAGAAGATGCCGAAGAGGAACGCGCCCAGGTAGAAGGGGGCCGCGTCGCGGCCGGCGAGGGCCCTGAGGTCCACCAGCGGTTCCGCGGCGCGCAGCTCCACGAGGGCCCAGACCGTCAGCAGGACCGCGCCGAGGAGGACCGGGCCGAGGACCGCGAGGCTGCTCAGGGCTCCGTTCTTCGCGGCGCCGACACCGCCGAGCAGGGCGAGCACGGCCGTGCTGAGCAGCGTCACCCCGGGCCAGTCGACGCGGCCGCCGGCCCGGCGGGTGGACTCGGGCACGGCGACGAAGGACACCGGTACGCAGATCAGGGCGAGCACCGCGGGTACGAGGAGGACCTGGCGCAGGTCGCCCGCGGCGGAGTGGAGCAGCCCCATCGCCACGCCGCCCACGAGTGAGCCGAGGGCGAGCGAGCCGACGAGGAGGGCGATGGCCCGGCGCGCGCCGGCGACGGGGAGCCGGTCCCGTACGAGCGCGATCTCCAGGGGCAGCAGCGCGGCGAGCGGCCCTTGGAGGAGACGCCCGGCGAGGACGAGCGGATAGGTGTCCGCGAGCGCCACGAGCAGGGTGCCGGTCGCGGTGAGGGCGAGCGCGATCCGGAGCATGCGGCGGTGGCCGTGGAGGTCGCCGAGGCGTCCGAAGAGCGGCACGCACACGGCGGCCGCGAGGAGTTGGACGGAGACGATCCAGTTGGTGTCGACGGCGTCGACGCCCAGGTGTGCGGCGAGGTCGGGCAGGAGCGGGGCGATGCCGGTCTGGACGAAGCCGCTGGTGAGCTCGAAGAGGACGAGCAGACCGACGACGGCGGTGACGGCGGGCGCGGGCCGCTCCGTGACCGGCCCTCTCGGTGTCGTGGTGGGGGTCATGGTCACTCCTGCGCGGTGAGGGCGAGGCGGCGGAGGGCGAGCCCTGCCAGGAGGGCCGCGGCGTGGGGCAGTGCGCCGTCGTCGTAGACGGCCTGCGGCGAGTGGTTCATCGGGGCGGTCGCGGGGTCGGTGCCGGCCAGGCAGGCGCCGAGCCCGAGGAACGCGCCGGGCACTTCGCGCAGGACGAAGGAGAAGTCCTCCGAGCCGGCCATCGGCGTGGGCGCGGGGAAGACCCGGTCCTCGCCGAGGATGTCCCGGGCGGCGTCGAGGGCGAACGCGGCCTCGCCGTCGTGGTTGACGGTCGGCGGGTACTGGTGGACGTAGTCGATGTCCGCGCGGACGCCGTGGGCGGCGGCGAGGCCGTGCACGGTCCGTTCGAACGCGGCGCGGACGGTGGCGCGCGAGGCGTCGGAGAAGGTCCGGACGGTGGCGGAGAAGCGGCCCGACTCGGGGATGACGTTGGGCGCGGTGCCGGCCTCCAGGCGGCCGACGGTGACGACGGCCGGGTCGAAGATGTCGATCTCGCGCGTGACCAGGGTCTGCAGGGCGGTGACCATCGCGCACAGCGCGGGCACGGGGTCGACGGCGGCGTGCGGGGACGAGCCGTGGCCTCCTTCGCCGCGGACGGTGACGTGGACCGTGTCGGAGGCCGCGAGCATGGGGCCCGGTCGGGTGGCGGCGTAGCCGGTCGGGGCGCCCCGGGAGACGACGTGCAGGGCGTACGCTGCGACGACCCGCTCTCCGGCGGCGTCGAGCACCCCCTCGTCGATCATGATCTTCGCGCCGCCCTGGCCCTCCTCGCCCGGCTGGAACATGAACACGACGTCTCCGTCGAGCTGTTCGCGGCGGGCCGCGAGGAGGTGCGCGGCTCCGACGAGGCCGGCGGTGTGCAGGTCGTGTCCGCAGGCGTGCATCCGGCCGTCGACGACGGAGGCGTACGGGACGCCGGTGTCCTCCTGGACGGGGAGGGCGTCCATGTCGCCGCGCAGCAGGACCGCCGGTCGGGGGCGTCCGCCGCGCGGGGCCGCCTGTCCGGGCTGTCCGCCGCGTGGAAGTGCCGGTCCGGGACTTCCGCCGCGCAGGACGGCCGTGACGGAACTGAGGGCCCGGCCCGGGGTGATCTCCAGGCCCAGCCCGTCGAGCGCGGCGATCACCTTCGTCTGGGTGAGGGGGAGGTCGAGGCCCAGTTCCGGTTCCCGGTGCAGGGAGTGGCGCAGTGCGGTCAGGACGGGGGCCAGAGCGTGTGCGTCGTGCAGCAGATCCATGGGGGGTATCGTGGCCATCCGCCTCAATGACAGAGATCATCCGCAGGAAACCACCGTTCATGAGCATTCCGCTGCTGGAATCGGCCACGGCCTCCGACGTTCTCGACGAGCTCGACCACCTGCTGATCACCGCGCTGCAGACCTCGCCGAGGGCCCGGTGGGAGCGGATCGGCGCGGCCGTCGGCGTGGACGCGTCGACGGTGGCGCGCCGCTGGAAGCGGCTGACCGAGGCCGGTCACGCCTGGATGAGCTGCCATCCGGCGGGGATCGGCCCCACTCCGCCGACCGTGGCCGTCATCGAGGTCGACTGTGTCTCCGGGAGCCTGCACGAGGTGGCGGCCGCCATCGTGGACGACCCGCATCTGATCACCATCGACCACGTCACGGGCTCGCGGGACCTGGTCCTGACGGCGGCGTTCCCCGACCAGGTGGCGCTGGCCCGCTATGTGGGCCTCCGGCTCGAGGCCCTTCCCGGGGTCGCCGCGACCCGCTCGCAGATCGCCTCGACCGTGCACGCCGTCGGCAGCCGGTGGCGCCTCGACCGGCTCGCGCCGGGGAGCCGGGAGAACCTGGCGCGGGACGCGTCGGGCGGCGCCGCCGGCAGCGGTCGGGGTACGCCCTCCGGCGGCGGCGCCGGGATCGGCCGGGGCCTGCCCTCCGCCGACGACCTGGACCTCCAGCTGCTCGACCTGCTCGCGCAGGACTGCCGGCAGTCGGTCGCGGCGCTCGCCCAGAGCAGTGGGGCCAGTGCGAGCACGGTACGGCGGCGCCTCGACCGCTTCCATCGCGCGGACGCCCTCGTCTACCGCTGCGAGGTGGCCCGTTACCTGTCCGGCTGGCCGGTCGCGGTCACCTTCTGGGGTGTCACGCCGCCCGACGCGACGGCCCGGATCACCGCGCAGCTCATCACGCAGCGCGAGACGCGCCTGTGCGCCTCGCTCTCCGGCCCGCACAACCTGCTGCTGACGGTCTGGCTGCGCTCGGTGGAGGACCTGCCGTCCTTCGAGGCCCGGCTGTACGCGCGCTTCCCCGAACTCACCGTCACCGACCGGGCCGTGACGCTCTGGCCCCTCAAGCTGGCCGGCCAGATCCTGGACCCGCGGGGCCGCCGCATCCGGGGCGTACCCGTGGCCTTCTGGCACGACCCGGCCGTCGAACGCTCGGAGGCGGACCTGATCCGCCGCCTCGCGACACCCCGCTCGGGGTGAGCACGGGCGCCGCCGGGAGACTCAGCCGTCGCTCGCCCTCAGTGTGAGGGCGAGTCGCTCCAACAGGTCCGCGAGCTGGGCCTGTTCGTCCGTGCCGAGCCCGGCGAGGAGCCGGCGCTGGTTGTCGAGATGGACGGCGATGAGCTCGTCGGTCAGGGCGACGCCTTCGGCGGTGAGGGTGATGAGGCGTCCGCGGGAGTCGGCCTCGTCGACGGTCCTGGCGACGAGGCCGCGGGCTTCGAGCCGGTCGACGCGCTTGGTGATGGCGCCGGTGGTGACGAGGGCGGTGCGGCTGAGGTCGCCCGCGGACAGGGCGTACGGCTCGCCGGCGCGCCGGAGTGCGGCGAGCAGGTCGAAGTCGCCGCTTCCGAGGCCGGCGGCGGCGAAGGGCGGGCGCAGTTGCTGGTCGAGCGTGTGGGTGAGCCGGAAGAGCCGGCCGATGACGAGCATCGGCGTCGCGTCCAGATCGGGGCGCTCTCGTTTCCATTGATCGACGATGGCGGCGATGGCGTCGGACTCCATCTCTTCACTCTATCTTCCACGGATGATAAATTATCTTCCGTGGAAGATACCTGCGTTTCCGAGGCCGCGCAGCCGGCGGTCCAGACCTCCCCCGGTGCCGTCCCCGCCCGTCGCCGCCTGATCGCCTCAAGCCTCGCGACGTCGATCGGCGACGGCATCTACGTGCCCCTGACCATGCTGTTCATCCACGGACTCACGGGCCTGTCGCTCACGTCGATCGGCGCGGGCCTCACCATCGCGGGACTCAGTGCACTGGCCTTCATGCCCGCCGCGGGCATCCTCATCGACCGCTTCGGCGGGCGTCGCGTGCTCATCGCCGTGCTCGCGTTGCGCGCGCTCGGCTTCGCCGCCTACCCGTTCGCCGACTCCTACCCGGCCTTCCTGACGATCGCCCTCGTGGTGGCCGTGGGCATGTGGGCGTCCTCGCCGAGCCAGCAGTCCCTCATAGGCGACCTCGCCCAAGGCGCCGAGCGGGACAGGCTGCTGGCGTGGGACCGCAGCCTCCGCAACGCCGGCATGGGCTGCGGCAGCCTGGCGGCGGCCGGCATGCTCGCGTGGAACGGCACCACCGGCTTCATCGTCGCCGCCGAGTCCCTGGCCGCGGTCTTCGCCGTCGCCGCCGTCCTGGTCGCCCGGATCCCCCAGGTCCGCAGCGCCACCAAGCGGGCGGACACGCGCGGCGGATACCGGCAGGTCCTCGCCGACCGCCCGTACCTGCTCATCACGACGGCCAACTTCCTCATCGCCTTCGGCTACACGACCCAGGCCATGGCCCTGCCGGTCTTCCTCACCCGGGACGTCGAGATGCCCGACGCCCTGGCCGGCGCCGTCTTCGCGGTCAACACCGTCCTGGTCGCCCTCCTCGGCGTACCCGTCGCCCGCCTCACCTCACGCGGCAGACGCACCCGTACGGCAGCCCTGGGCGCGGCCGTCTTCGCGCTCTCGTTCGCCGCCTTCGCCGCCCTCCCCCACCTGGTCCGCGGCGCGGACGCCCTCGTCGCCGTCCTCGCGGTCGCCGTGCTCTACACCGCCGGCGAACTCGTCCACTCCGCCCCCTCCCAGAGCCTGTCCGTCCAAGCCGCCCCCGACCACCTCAGGGGCCGCTACCTCTCCGTCTACCAGCTCTCCTGGTCGGTCTGCCGCACCATCGCCCCCATGCTCCTGGGCTTCCTCCTCGACACGGGCCCCTGGCACCTGTGGACGGTCCTCGCCCTCCTGGTCCTGACGGGCGCGGCCATCCTCCTCGCCGCCGAACGCTCCCTCCCGTCCCACACGAACCTCCCCGGCGCCCGTACGCCGGCGATATGAGGTGGACTCGACGGTCACTCCTGCTGTTGCATCGAGCGACGGAAGGGCCGGACGGGTCGAGTCGTCGAGGAGGAACGGGTGCGGGACGCACTGCTGGGGCTGGCCGGGAATCCGGCCCTCACCGACGAACTGTTCGCCCGGCTGGTGGCGGACGGCGACGAGGACGTCCTGTACGCGCTGGCCGGTCGTGAACGGCTGACCGCCTCTCAGGTCAGGGCGCTGCTCGGCGTCGGCGACCCGGAGGTCACGAGCCACCTGGTGCGCATCGGTCTCGTTCCGTGGCCCGACGTTCCCGAGGACCGTCCAGGACGGGCACTGGACGCGGTGATCGGCGGGGTGGCTCCGCTCGGCATCTGGTGGGAGGCCGCCGCCGATCCCGATCCGGGGGTACGGGAGGAGGTCGCGTACGAAGCCGACGCGCCCGCCGCAGTGCTCGCCGCCCTCGCCCACGACGTGGACCCCGGGGTCGTACGGGGCGCCGCCGGGAACCCGTGCCTCCCGCCCACGTTGTTCCCCGGGCTCGCCCGTCACCCCAGCACCGTCGTCCGCGAGGCCGTCGCCGGCAACGAGAACGCGCCGGCCGCGCTGCTCGCCTCGCTCCTCTCCGACGGCGGCCGGCCGGCACCGACGCGCTGCGGCGCCTGCCACCGGCGCGAAGCCGCCTGCCCCGACCACGCACCCGGCGTGCGGCGCGTCCGGCTGGCGGCGGCCGCACATCCGGCCGTTCCACCGGCGGGACTCGCCGCGTTCCTGGACGCTCCCGAAGCCTGGACGTTCGCGGCCCGCACCGACCTCCCGCCCGGGTTCCTCGACCGGCTCGCCGAACACCCCGACGCCGACGTCCGCGCCGTGATCGCCGCCAACCCCGCCGCCCGTGAAGCCCTGCTGCGTACGCTCGCCTCCGACCCGGACCCGGAGGTCCGCCGGGCCGTCGCCGAGAACCCGGCCGTCCCGCTCGACCTGCTCGCCACCGTCGCCGCGCACGAACGGCTGCCCGACGAGCCGGCGCCACGGGTCGAATCCGCCACGGAAGCCGAGCTCCGCTCCCTCGCCGGCAGTCGGGTGGCGCAGGTCAGGGCACTCGTCGCCGACCGGACCCGGCTGCCGGGCGACCTCGTCGAGCAGCTCGCCGCCGACCCGGACCCCGGGGTGGCCCGGCGGATCGCGGCCCGCCCGGACCTCGCTCCCGAGCAGCTCGCCGACCTCGTGGAGCGCCACGGCCCGCCGGTCTTCAGCGCTGTGGCCCGCCACCCGGACTGCCCCGCCACCGTGTTGCACCGCGTGGCGGCGCACCCGACCACCGGCCGTCGCGTACTGCGGGACATCGCCCGCCATCCGGCCGCCCGCGCGGAGACCCTGCTGCGCTGCCTGACGGCCGAGGACCCGGACGTACGGCGGTACGCGGCCGGCCACCCGGCCCTCCCGGTCGCGGTCCTGGAGTCGTTGCTCCACGGCCCCGACGAAACCCTCGTACTCGCGGCCGCGGAGAACCCGGCACTGCCGGAGACACTGATGAGACGGATCATCGAATGAGTCAGGATTCCCGCCCCGAGCGCCGGCTGGCGCTTCTCGGGGGTGGTTTCTCCACCGACGACGACGGGTTGCTCGACGACTGGGTGCTCGGTCGGGTGCGGGCCGCTCGGCCCAGAGTCTGCTTCGTGCCCACGGCCAGTGGGGACGCCCCCGGCTATGTCGAGCAGTTCCTCGTGGCGTTTCGGTCGCGGGGTTGTGAGCCCCGTGTGCTTCCCCTGTTCCGGCGCGAACTCGACGACGACGCCCTGCGGGCCTTCCTGCTCTCTCAGGACGTCGTGTACGTGGGCGGGGGCAACACCGCGAACCTGCTCGCGGTGTGGCGGGTGCACGGCGTGGACCGGCTGCTGCGCGAGGCCTACGACCGCGGGATCCTGCTGTGCGGGATCAGCGCCGGCGCGAACTGCTGGGCCGACGGCTCGCACACCGACTCCTTCGGGCCGCTGAGACATCTGTCCGACGGGCTCGGTCTGCTGCCCGGCTCGGTCTGTCCGCACTACGACAGCGAGCCGGGGAGGCGCGCGTCCTATCGGGCGGCCGTGGCGGAAGGCACGCTTCCCGGTGGGTGGGCGGTGGAGGACGGCGTCGGGGCGCTCTTCACGGACGGCGTGCCGACCGACGCCGTGAGCCGTGTCCCGCAGGCTCGGCTGTACCGGGTGGAGTCGGACGGGAAGGGCGGAGCGACTGAACGGGCTCTGCCCTGTCGGCCTCTCGGGATCAGTCGCAGCGGTACGTGAAGGCGCCCTCCGCCGTGTGCGCGGTGAGGGACGTGATCACCAGGCGGGCCACGGCGTGGTGGGTGCCTCGCCCCTGGAAGGTCCACAGAAGGTGGAGTCGGGCCTCCTTCCGGCCGCGGGTCAGGGTCTCGCGCAGGGGCGCCGAGCGGGTGCCGTCGCTGCGTTCCCAGTGGTACGTGAGGGTGCCCCGGCGGCCGTCGGTGCGTACGACGCCCAGCACGTTCGCCGTGCCGTCGCAGCCCAGCGGACCTTCGGGAGTCGTGACCGCGACGTCCCGCACGGAGACGCCGGGGCCGTACTCTCGCCAGGCCAGGAGGGCCAGGGCGACGAGGAGGATCAGGGCCGCCGGCACGTACCGGAGCGACCGTCGCCGGCGGCGTGGTGGGGTGCCGTGCCAGATCTGGGCCGCCGTCGGCGTGTTCCCGGCACGTAGGGCGGCGGCCGCGGTCACCCCCGGGCCGAAGCGGAGGACTTCGCCCTCCACCCGGTCGGGGGTCGGGTCCGGTGCCGGGCCCTGGAACCAGTGGCTGCCCAGTTCGGTGGCGCTGTAGTCGTCGTCGTTCACGTGATCACACACCGTCGGATGAAGGTCTGCTGCAGGGAGCCGCCGTTCGCGGCGGGAGGGTCCGTGGTCGCGCGCACTCCCCAGTAGCAGCCGGCGCCCCGGACCACATGCGGGAGCGTGAGGGTGTACGTGTCGGCCCCTTCACGACGGAAGGTCTCCGAGCCGTCGGGTGTGCCGGGCACGCCCTTCTCGTCGCCGGTGAACCACTCGACGAGCAGTGTCACCGGCCCCGGCCCGTCCGTCGTGATCTCGACGGTGGCCTCCGCGTCCGTCGGCCCGATCTGGCGCAGGCTCGTGACGGAGACCGCCGTGACCGAGACCGGCGGCGTCGTCGTCGGTGCGGTTGTCGGTGGCGTCGTGGGTGGGGTCGTGGGCGGAGGGGGTGGCTCCGTGGTCGTCGTCGTGGTCGTGGGCGGCGGTGGTGGCGTTGTCGCCGGCTCGGTTGTCGACTCGGCCGTCGGTGCGGATTCCGGGGGCTCCGTCGAGGCCTGGGGCTCCTCCGTCGTCGGCATCGCCGTCGGCGTCGTACTCGGGTCCGGTGGACCGGCGCTCGGTGAGGTGTTCGTCGTCGCCACGGCCTGGGCGGCCTCGTCCCCGGTCGTCGACGCTCCCCCTGCCCGCGCCGCGAGAGCGAGGAGGAGCGCCAGGACGAGCGACGCCGCGGCCGCCGGCAGCCCCCGGGGGAGGCGTCGCCAGAGGCGTGGTGGCGGTTCGGGCAGGGTCGTCGTGGCGAGCGCGGTCGTGCCCTGGGCCGTACCTCCCGAGGAGGGGAAGAGCAGTGGCAGGAGTGCGGCCAGGGCCGCGAGCCGGCCGCGTCCCCGCTCCTCCCAGTCCGGTCCGTACACAGCTGTGGCGACCGACTCCAGTTCGCTGACGAACGCGTCCGCGTTCTCCGGCCGCTCGTACGGGGACTTGGCCAGGCCGCGGCGGATGAGCGGGCGCAGCGGCTCCGGGGCCTGTCCGTCGGGTACGGGTGCCTCCAGGTGCTGGAGGGCGAGTTCGGCGAAGTTGTCGCCCGCGAAGGGCTTGCGTCCGGTGAGGCACTCGAAGAAGGTCGCGGTCGCCGCGTAGACGTCGGCCGCGGGCGAGGCGGGGGCGCCGTTCCACTGCTCGGGTGCCATGTAGGCGGGCGTTCCGGCGATGCCGGCCCTGGTGTCGCGTCCGGTCGCGATGCCGAAGTCGACTAGCTTGGAGGACCCGTCGGCGGCGACGAGGACGTTCTCGGGCTTGTAGTCGCGGTGGACGACGCCCGCCCGGTGTGCGGCGGCGAGGCCGAGGAGCGAACCCTTGAGGACCGCGAGGGCGGCCTCGGGGCCGGTCGAGCCCTCCCGGGCGAGGAGGGCGCGCAGCGCGACGCCGTCCACCAGCTCCATGACGATGGCCGCTCCCTGCGGCGCCTCGACGTACTCGTAGAGGCCGACGACGTGCGGTGTGTCGAGGGCGCCGAGGAGCCGGGCCTCGGAGCGGAAGCCGCGGACGAACGACGCGTCCGAACGGAGCCGCTCGCTCAGGTACTTGACGGCCACCGGCATGCCGGTCGCGTCGTGGGTGGCCAGCGTCACGCGTCCGCTGCCGCCCGCGCCCAGTTCCCGGGTCTCCGTGTATCCCGGGACCACCCATGCGCTCATCCGCGTCCCCCCTCGGCGCCGTGGCAGCCTTCCTCCACAGGGACAGATTCTGGCCACGGCCGGTTCCCGGCGAAAGGGGGGAAGTCGGTGTTTGTCGGCGGTACGCGCGAACAGCGCGTACGGACAAGGGGATGGCCCCCACGGTGTGGGGGCCATCCCTGCTGCTTCTCACCACTCGGTTACGGCGTGACCTTCAGCAGCTTGTTCGCCGTGCCGGAGGTGGCGTTCTTGATGGCGTCCGGCGTGGCCGCCCCGGTCAGCGCCTCGGCCGTCTCGGCGGGCGTCGCCGACGGGTGGGCCGCCAGATAGAGGGCCGCGGCGCCCGTCACGTGCGGCGTGGCCATGGACGTACCGGAGATCGTCTTGGTGCCGGTGTCGCTGTCGTTCCAGTCCGAGGTGATGTCCGAGCCCGGGGCGTACAGGTCCACCACCGCGCCGAAGTTGGAGAAGTCCGACTGCTCGTCGTCCTTGGTGCTGGACGCGACGGTGATGGCCTCGGGCACCCGGGACGGCGAGCCCTGGCCGGCGTCCGAAGACTCGTTTCCGGCCGCGACGGCGAAGGTGACACCGGAGTCGATGGCGCGCTTGACCGCGGCGTCGAGCGCCTCGTCGGCACCGCCGCCGAGGCTCATGTTCGCGACGGAGGGGCCGGAGTGGTGCTGCGTCACCCAGTCGATACCGGCGACGACCTGCTCGGTGGTGCCGGAGCCGTTGTCGTCGAGCACCCGGACGGCGACGATCTTCGCCTTCTTGGCGACGCCGTGGGCGGTGCCCGCGATGGTGCCCGCGACGTGGGTGCCGTGGCCGTTGCCGTCATCGGCCGAGTCGTCCTTGTCCACGGCGTCGAAGCCGTGGGTGGCGCGGCCGCCGAAGTCCTGGTGGGTGATCCGGACGCCGGTGTCGATGACGTACGCGGTGACGCCCTCTCCCCCGCCGTCGGGGTACGTGTACTTGTCGTCGCCGGCCGTCTCGGTCTGGTCGATCCGGTCCAGACCCCAGGACGGGGGCTTCTCCTGCGTCTCGTTGATGGTGAAGCGCTTGTTCTGCACGACGGTCCCGACGGCGGGGTCGGCGGCGAGCCGCTTGGCCTCCTGGACCGTCAGGCCCGATGCCGAGAAGCCGTTGACCTCGGAGCCGTACGAGCGCTGAAGGGTGCCGCCGTACTTCTTCGCGAGTTCCGCCTTGTTCGCGGATGCGTCGAGGATGACGACGAAGCTGCCGTCGACGGCGCCGGGGGCGCCGAGTCCGTACACGGTCCCCTCGGCCGGGGTGGCCGCCCCGGCGAGGTTGCCGGCGAGCAGGGCCGTGACGGCCGCGGCTGCGACACCCGTGGCTATGGTCGCATTGCGAAAGCGCTTGGATCGCTTGTGAGTTGCCATGAAAGAGGTTCTCTCCTCGTGTTGACGTGTGGGGCGTCAAACGTTCGAGAGAACCCTGTGCGGATTGGCAGGAGCAAATCAAGCGCGAACCGGGGGTACGGGTTATTCAACAAGGTTTCTGAATAAGCCCTCCGCATCGCCTCCACGTCGCACACGCCGTGTCGTGAACTCCTCCGTGAAATGGGCACGTTCACCGGAGATCCGAGTGAGGCGGGGCCGGTCCGCAGCACGGTGTCCCGTCGGCGACACGGGCCGGCGACACCGTCCGTGCCGCCGGCCGGCGTTCAGACGTCGAGGCCCGCGTTCAGACGGGTGTTGAGGCGGGCGGCCTGCCGTGTCAGGTGGTCGCGTTCCAGGAGGTCGGTCGCCTTCCTCGCCGCCTCGGTGTACAGACGCGCCGCCGTCCTGAGATCGCCGGCGCGTTCATGGAGGTACGCCGACACCGCCCCGTACCGCGGAAGTGTCCCGTCCAGCTCCGCGAGCGCCGCCAGGCCGGCGCGCGGGCCGTCGGCCTCGCCCACGGCGACCGCCCGGTTGAGCCGGACGACGGGGCTGTCGGTGAGGCGGGCGAGCTCGTCGTACCACTCGACGATCTGCACCCAGTCGGTCTCCGCGGCCGTGGGGGCGTCGGCGTGGAGCGCGGCGATGGCGGCCTGGGCCTGGAACTCGCCGAGGCGGTCGCGGGCGAGGGCCGCCTGAAGGATCCACACGCCCTCGGCGATGGCGGCGGTGTCCCAGCGGCCGCGGTCCTGCTCGGCGAGCGGCACCAGGCTGCCGTCGGGCGCGATCCGGGCGGCTCGGCGGGCGTGGTGGAGCAGCATGAGGGCGAGGAGCCCCGCCACCTCCGGGTGGTCGCTCACGGCCGCGAGCTGCCGGGTGAGCCGGATGGCCTCGGCCGCGAGGTCGAGGTCGCCGGAATAGCCCTCGTTGAAGACCAGGTAGAGGACGCGCAGCACGGTGGCGACGTCGCCCGGCCGGTCGAGGCGTACGCCCGAGACCGTGCGCTTGGCCCGGCTGATGCGCTGCGCCATGGTCGCCTCGGGCACCAGGTAGGCCTGGGCGATCTGGCGGGTGGTCAGTCCACCGACGGCGCGCAGCGTGAGCGCGACCGCGGACGAGGGCGTGAGGGACGGGTGGGCGCAGAGGAAGTAGAGCCGGAGCGTGTCGTCCACGGAGGGCGCGGGGCCGGGCGCGGGCTCCTCCTCGACGAGGTCCTCGCGCCGGCGCCGGGCGGTGTCCGCCCGGGTCGCGTCGAGGAACTTGCGCCAGGCCACGGTGACGAGCCAGCCCTTCGCATCGCGGGGCGGGTCGTCGGGCCAGACGCGTACGGCCTCCACCAGCGCGTCCTGGACGGCGTCCTCGGCCGCCGCGAAGTCGGCTCCGCGGCGGACGAGGACGGTCAGCACGCTCGGTGTGAGGCTCCGGAGCAGGGCCTCGTCCATGGGACCGGTCACTCCGTGATGGTGGGCGGCGCGGCCATGAAGGGGCGCAGTTCGAGCCACTCGTGGATCGGCTTCCCGCCGGCCCCGGGGGCGGCCGAGAGCTCCCCGGCGAGCTCGAGGGCGCGCTCGTAGCTGTCGACGTCGATCACCATCCAGCCGGCGATGAGGTCCTTGGTCTCGGCGAACGGGCCGTCGGTGACCGGCGGGCGGCCCTCGCCGTCGTAGCGGACCCAGACCCCCTCGGGGGCGAGCCCCTGGGCGTCGACGAACTCTCCGGTCTTCTCCAGCTTGGCGGCGAAGTCGTGCATGTACTGCACGTGGGCCGAGATCTCCTCCGGCGTCCACTGGTCCATGGGCACGAAGCCCTCCGGGCACGGGGCGCCACGGTAGTGCTTCAGCATCAGGTACTTGGCCATGATGTTCTCCTCGGTCCTTGTGCGGCCCATTCTGGTCGCTCTCACACCGGGGACGGAGCAGGGCTCGGGTTCTCGACATCGTCGGCGAAATCATTTTCCGGCGGGGTCACGGGCCTCCCTCACAGGTGCGCGGCCGGGAGGTCGCGGCGGCCGCGCAGGGGGGAGAGGAGGGTCGGGAGGCAGCTCAGGCAGATGAGGGCTCCACCGGCCCAGAGGGCCGCGCGCGGCGAGTGGTGCGCACCGATGGCCCCGGCGAGGGCGGCGGCGACGGCCATCGACCCGGTGAGGAGGAACCGGAAGGTGGCGTTCATACGGCCGAGCAGGTCGGCCGGGGTCAGGCGTTGGCGCAGGCTCACGCCCAGGACGTTGGCCGTCCCCGTCCGCACGGCGAACGCGACCCATCCGGCGACCGCCGCCCACAGTCCGACGCCCCGGTCCATCAGGGGAACCAGGAGGCCCGCCGGGGACAGCCACAGGCCCGCCAGGACCAGCCCCCGGCCGTGGCCGAAGCGGTCGGCCAGCGGACGGGCGAGGCGGGCCCCGAGGAACAGGCCGACGCCGCCGGCCGCCCAGAACAGGCCGAGCGCGCCCGCCGACAGTCCGAGTTCACGGGTGAACACCACGGGGAGCATCGTGTTCACCATCACCGTGCCCAGGTTCCCGACCGCGCCGCTGACCGCGATGGCGCGCAGCTCCGCGTGGCCCAGGACGTGGCGCAGTCCCTCGGCGATCTGGGCGCGCAGGCCGGGTCCTCGGCCGGCCGCGGCGTGAGGCTCCGGCGCGGCCGGGTGCGCGGTCCCCTCCGTCGTGCGCGCGTCGCCACGCCCCATCCGCAGCAGTCGGAGCGCCGAGCCGAGGTGGCCCGCCGCGGCGCAGACCACCGCGAGCGGTGCTCCGAGGAGCTGTACGAGCGCGCCGCCCGCTCCCCGCCCGGCCACGTTGCCCGCGGCCATCAGGCTCACGAGGGCCGAGTTCGCCGGGATCAGGGCGGCGGGGCCGACGAGCCGGGGCAGGACGCTCTGGGAGGCCACGTCGAAGAGGACCGTGGCGGCCCCGCTCAGGAGCACCACCGCGCACAGGACGTCGAAGGTCAGGACGTCGAACCACCAGGCCACCGGGATCCACGCGAACAGCGCGGCGCGCAGCAGGTCCGCCGTGATCAGCACCGTGCGGTGGCGCATCCGGTCGACCCACGCGCCCGCGGGGAGGCCGATGAGCAGGAACGCCGCCGTGCTCAGGGAGGCGAGCAGGCCGACCTGGCCGGGTCCCGCGTCGAGTGCGAGGACGGCGACCAGCGGGACGGCGACGTAGGTGACGTTCGTCCCCAGGGTGCTCAGGACGGACGCGGAGAAGAGGACGCGGAAGTCCCCCGAGCGCCAGGGGGACCGCGTGCCGTCGGGGGTCTGTGCGCGCCGGGGCGACCGGACGCGCCGGGAGGCGGGGAGGAAGGTGGGCATGCCCGGTACGGTGGCCGGTCCTCACAGCCCGGGGCCAATGTTTTAGCCTCACGTAAATCAGAGGAGCGCCGGTGGGCCGGGAAGGGCAGGGGTGTCCGTGCTGGAGATCGAGTTCTCGGCGGAGGACGTCGCACGCACCCGTTTCGCCATCTCACCGCTCTGGGAGGTGGTGGCCGGGGCCCGGGTCCTCGTGGGGGCCGGTGAGCAGGCGCTGCACCGGCGGTGGGCCGAGCAGGTGCGCGCCCGGATCGCGGCCGCGCGGCTCGATCTGACACCGCTGACCTCGCTGGTGCCGGTGCCCGCGCCTTCGATCCCCGGTTTCCTCTGCCCTCCGCCGAGCACGTCCGGCCCGACGCTCGGCGTGGAGCTGGCCGCCCTGCGCGCCACCCCGCCCGAACGGCTCCGGGCCTCCGCGCGCGAGGCGCAGCCCGGCGTCGACGCGCTGCGGGCCGACCCGGAGCGCGGGCTCGGGCGGCTCGCCGACGTGATCGCGGCCTTCTGGGAGCTCGCGATGGCCCCGTACTGGCCCCGTGTCCAGACGCATCTGGAGGCCGACATCCAGTACCGGGCCCGTCGCTTCGCCGAGGGCGGGACGCGGACCCTCTTCGAGGACCTGGAACCCCGACTCGCCTGGAACGCGGGCACGTTGAGCGTGGAGCACCGCTTCGTCCACGGGGCGCGCCGGCTGGACGGGCGCGGGCTGCTGCTCGTGCCGTCGGCGTTCGTGTGGCCACGGGTGTTCTCGACGACGGACCCGCTGTACCAGCCGACCCTGCGCTATCCCCCGCGCGGCATCGGCACCCTGTGGGAGGCGCCGCCGGAATCGGCCTCCCGGGCCCTGTCCGGGGTCCTCGGCCGGTCGCGGGCGCAGCTGCTCGCGGAGCTCACGGCACCGGCCTCGACGACCGACCTGGCCGGACGCACGGGCCTCACCCCCGGCGGGGTGTCGCAGCACCTCGGCGCCCTCCGCGCGGCCGGTCTCGTCTCGGCCCACCGGGCGGGACGGCACGTCCTGTACGCACGCACGCGCGTGGCGGAGGAACTCGTCGCGGGAGCAGGCCGGTGACGGCCCGGTCCTGAGGGTTGAAGCTGCCGTTGCGGCAGCTTCTACCGTCCTGACCAGGGCCGGAGAGACCGGCCCTGCGACGCACTCGTACGGGAGGCGGAGATGGACTGGCCGATCGCGGAGGTCGCCCGGATGGCGGGCGTCACCGCCCGGACCCTGCGGCACTACGACGAGATCGGCCTGCTGCCGCCGGCCCGGATCGCCGCCGGCGGCCACCGCCACTACGGGGAGCAGCAGCTCCTGCGCCTGCAGCAGATCCTCGTGCTGCGGGCCCTCGGCGTGGGCCTGCCCGAGATCGAGCGGATCCTCTCCGAGCAGGTCGACGAGGTGGAGGCCCTGCGCGGTCACCACCGGCGGCTGCTCGCCGAGCGGGACCGGCTCGACGCGCTGGCCGGCACCGTCTCCCGCACGATCGTCGATCTGGAGCAGTCCAGGAAGGACGGCACACCCATGAACGCGATCAACCGACCGGAGAACCTGTTCGAGGGCGTCGAGCCCGCTCTGTACGAGGAGGGTCTGCGCGACTTCCCGGAGCACGCCGAGGCGGTCGCCCGCCGGGTCACCGGGATGACCGCGCGGGACGTCGAGGCCGGGCAGCGCGAGCGTACGGCCTCGATGGTCCGGCTCGCCGAGCTGATGGCCGCCGGTCTGCCGGCCGACGCCGCCCCCGTACAGGCCGAGACGGACGCACAGTACCGGGCCCTGACGGAGCTGCGTGCCGTCTCGGTCGAGGAGTACCGGGCCATCGGGCGCTCCTGCGTGGACAACGAGCAGTGGCGCGCCGCGTACGAGGCGATCGCCCCCGGCCTCGCCGCGTACCAGCGTGACGCGATCGAGGCGTACGCCGCGTCCAGGCTGAGCTGAACCGGGAACGGGCCGCCGGCCTGGGGATACACCCCCTGGTCGGCGGCCCTCGCCGTCATGGCGGGGCGGCACCCTGCGCCACGGGCGTCACCGCTGGGCCAGGCTCGCCGTCGCCGACGGGGTCTGCGCTCCGTCGCGCGGTACGAGGACGTGGGGGCGCGGGTGAGGGGTCGGAGCGCCGGTGGCCGTCGCGGCGAGATCGAGGGTCGCGAGGAGGAGGCGCAGGGCACGGCGGGCCTGCGGGGCGTCGAGCCGGGCTTCGAGGTCCGCGAGGGCGCGGCCGGCACGGTGCCGGGAGCGGCCGGCGCGACCGGCGCGGTGGTCGGCGAAGGCGCGGGCGTAGTGGGCGAGGGCCGTGGCCCAGGCGTCGTCGGCGCAGTCGGGCTGTGCGAGCGCCCGGCGGGCGGTGCGGGCCGCCGCCGCGGGGGCGTGGTGGGCCTGCACCACCGCCAGGGCGGCGAGGCTCACCGCGGGCGAAGGGCCCCCGGGCGCACCGCCGGGGGTGGTGCCCGCCGCCTGCCGGTAGTACCGGGCGGCCGCGGTGGGATCCTGTCGCTGCCAGGCCAGGGTTCCGTGCACATGGGCGATGCGGCCGAGGAGGGCGTCGTCGCCGGAGAGCACGGCCGCGGGCCAGGCGAGGGACAGCAGGTGGTGCGCGGTGCGCGGGTCCCATGCCGTGCTGAGCCAGGCCGCGAGCCATCGGCCGCGCGCGAGGAGCGGGCTGTCGGCGGGCAGCCGGGGCAGGAGTACGCGCAGCCGGTCGCTGCCCTCTCGGGCGTGGTCGTGGACCGCCCACCAGAACCAGAGGTTCAGCATGGCCTCCAGGGCCGTCTCGGCGTGACCGGTCCCCTCCTCGGCACGGTGCACGAGGGCCATCAGGTCGTCGTGTTCGTCCCGGACGGTCTCGATCGCCTGCCGCTGGAGGCCGGTGTTCCACAGGGTCTCGGCGACGGCCGCGACGCCGCGGAAGTGGGCGGCGTGCCGGTCCCTCGTCACCGGGCGCTCGCCCGCCGCCGCGAGCCGTTCCGTACCGAAGTCGCGGGCGGCCCGGGCCATGCGGTAGCGAGGTGGGCGCACCGCGCCCGCCTCGCCGAGGGCCTGGAGCACGCCCGTGGCGCTCAGCATCGCCAGGGCGGACGGCACTTCGTGCGGTGCGAGGTCGGAACCCAGGCACACGAAGACCGCGGCGGCCTCCGTGAAGGGCCCGGCGAAGACGCTGAGCCGGCGCCAGACCTTGCGCTGTGCGGGTTCGCACAGCGCGTGGACGGCCCCGATGGTGGTGCGCATCGTGCGGTGCCGCAGCAGGAGCGGCGCCGGGTCGGACAGCCGGCACTGACCGGCTTCGAGGTGGGTGGCAAGCTCCTCCATCGTCCACTCCCCCAGGCGTCCCGCGGCGAGTTCGAGCGCCAGGGGAACGCCTTCGAGCAGACGGCAGACCCGGGCCACGGCGGCCGGGTCCGCCTCCTCGCTCCATCCGCGCTCCCGCGCGCGGGAGACGAGGAGCTCCGCGGCGGGGGGCGCACCCGCCTGGCCCGGCGCCGGCTCCAGGGGCAGGGGCCCCAGCCTGATCACCTGCTCGTCCCCGAGCCCGAGCGGCCGCCGCGCGGTCACCAGGACCCGTACCGCAGGCTCGGTCATCAGGAGCGTCTGCACCAGACCGATGCACTCCGTGTGCACGGGATCGACGTCGTCGAGGAGGAGGAGCACCTCTGCCGGGTCCGTGGGTACCGGACCGGCATGGACGGTGTGCGGCGGCTTGGCGGGGTCCCTACGTGCCGGCCCGGCCGGTTCGGTGTACGAGGACCCGGCGGGGTCCGGCCCCGCCGGGTCCCACGGCAGTCCGGCCGTGCTCAACTCCCTGGCCACCCGCGCGGTCAGCGCCCGGCGTCCCACGGGGATGCCGTCGTGCCAGCGGACCCGCACCACCGTCCGCCCGGGGCCGTCGACGGGTGGCGTGACGGCGGCCTGGGCCAGCCGGCTCTTGCCCGTCCCGGCCGCTCCCGTCACGGTCACCAGCCGGTGTCCCGACACAGCGGCCCGGAGCGCGGCGAGCTCCCCGTCGCGTCCGACCAGGGCGTCACCGTCACGGAAGCAGTCCACGAACCGGGCGTCGTGTCCTTCGCCCCGATTCCACATCTCCGGCACCGCGCACCATCCAGATCTTCGTTCTCGCCGTCGACCCACCAAAATCGGGAGTCGACACAGAACCCGCAGGTCCCGAATGCAGAACCGTCACTGCACCGGGCGTCACGGCAACCCCAACGCGCTCCCCCGCCCGTGGGTGGCGCGGACGGGAGACGAACCACCCGCCGCAATGAACGGGAGAACACATGACCGATCCGGAGGTCACAATTCCATTGGCTTGAAAGCGATCTGATGAACGTTCCTGGCAGTTGATGATCAGTTCAAGTACTCTTCGAACGCGCCGGGGGCGTCAGGGGATCACCCGGGATCAGAACCTGGGGGGCCTGTGTCCAAAGCCACCACGCTCGACCTGCCGTTTCCGCCTCGCAGCAACCCGAACCAGGCATCCGTCGTACAGCGCCATCGGGACTGGCTCCTCCACCACGAGGGCCTCGCGGTCACCATCGACCTGCCGGCGTACGACAAGTGGGACGTGCCCCGACTCGCCGCGTTCACCAGCCCGGACTCCGCCGACGACGACCTCGTCCTCGCCTCGGACCTGCTCGGCTTCTATTTCCTCTTCGACGACCGGTTCGACTCGGAGCTCGGCCGCTCACCGGCCCAAGTGGCCGAGATATGCACCCGCCTGACGGGCCTTCTGCACGGCGACGGGCCCGCGCCCGACGCCCGTACCCCGGTCGAGCGGGCCTTCGCCGACCTCTGGGAGCGCAGCGCGCGCGGCATGTCGGCGCGGTGGCTGGCCCGCTCCGCGTACAACTGGGAGTGGTACTTCGCGTGCCACCCCGCCGAGGCCGCCGGCCGGCTCGCCGGGCGCCTCCCCGACCGGGAGAGCTATCTGGCGCTCCGGCGCGGCACGGCCGCCATGGAGACCCTCTTCGACATGGTCGAGCGGCTCAACCGGTTCGAGCTGCCGCAGGAGGTGCTGCACCACCCCGCCTTCCGGCGGATGCGCCAACTGGCGGCCGACATACCGTCGTTCACCAACGACGTGCACTCGTACACCCAGGAGCTCGCCCGGGGCGACGTCGCCAACATCGTGATGATCGTCCGCGAGGAGCTCGGCAGCACCCCCGAGGAGGCGGCCGCCGAGGTGATGCGCGAGGCCCAGACGATGGTCGACCGGTTCGTGGAGCTGTCCTCCGAAGTCCCCGAGATCTGCGATCTCCTGGGCCTCTCCCCGGCCGCACGCGAGGCGGCCCGCCTTTACGTCGACGGCCTCGCCTCCTGGATCGCCGGCTACCACCGCTGGGAGATCGACACGGGTCGCTACGGCCACTGAGTCCCCGTACGCCTCCGCCTCCCGGGCTCAGGGGACGAGAACGACCTTGCCCATGTTCCGCCGGGACTCGACGAGTTCATGGGCACGGGCCGCCTCGGCGAGCGGGATCTCGGCACAGACGCGGGGGCGGAGCGTGCCGTCGCGGTGGAGGTCCCACAGCTCGTCGCGCCAGCGCGCGTACAGCTCGGGCTCGCCCCGGGCGATGGCCGCCATCTGGAAACCGATGACGGAGGCGCCGCGGACCAGCAGTTCGTACGCGTCGATCGTGCCGCCGCCCGAGCTGAACGCGACCAGACGGCCGCCGGGAGCGAGGGCCCGCACGGCGGGACCGAGGAGCTCGCCGCCGACCCCGTCGAGGACGACGTCGACCGGTTCGCCCCAGTACTCGTCCTCGTAGAGCACGACCTCGTCGGCCCCGAGGGCGCGCACGAACTCCGCCTTCTCCGCGCTGCCGACGGCCGCGACCACGCGGGAGGCCCCGCCCGCCCCGGCGTACTGCAGGGCGAGGGTGCCGACCGCACTGGCCGCCGCGGTGACCATGACGGAGTCGCCTGGGCGGGGGCGCCCCACCTCGTAGGCGCCGCGCGCCACGAGTCCGCTGCGGACCAGGGCGACGGCGTCGACGGCGGACGCCCGGTCGGGAACGCGGGAGGCCATCGCCTCGTGGACGAGGGCGAGTTCGGCGTAGGCGTGGGAGAAGCAGAGGCCGGTGACGCGGTCGCCCACGGAGAAGCCGGTGACGCCTTCGCCGACGGCGGCGACGACGCCGGCCACCTCACCGCCGAGCGGGCCGGGTTCGGCGGCCTCGCGCACCTTCCGCACGGCGGGCAGGGTGACTCCGACGGCTTCGTTACGGACCAGCAGCTCACCGGGGCCGGGATCCGGCGCGGAAGCCTCCTCGACGAAGAGAACCTCGGGACCGCCGGTCACTTCGTACCGGACACGACGCATGGACACCTCCAGGGGAGACGAGGGCGCGGGGACACGGGATCATCCACTTCATTGGGATCCCCAATGATTCTCACCGTAGAGATAGACCGTTGGGAAGTCCAATGAATTCGCGATAGCCTGCCCCCATGACCCCCACGGAAGACCCGCACGCCCTGGCGCACATCCAGTCCCTGCCGAGCTGGCTGGTCGGCCGCGTGGCGGCGCGCGGCCGGAGTCTGGTCGCCGAGGCGATCGCCGAGGAAGGGCTGAAGCTCCCGCAGCACGCCGTGCTCGCTGCGGTGTCCGAGTACGGCCCGGTCGCCCAGGCCGATCTGGTGCGCAGGCTCGGCTTCGACGCGAAGGACGTGGTCCTCCTCCTCAACCACCTGGAGACGGCCGGCCTCGCGCGACGAGAGCCCGACCCGAAGGACCGCCGCAAGAACGCGGTGACGGTGACACCGGCGGGCGCACAGGTCCTGGCGCGGTGCGCGGAGCTGGCCGAGCACGCCAACTCCGCGCTCCTGGCCCCGCTCAGCGAGGCTGAGGCCCGGCAGCTGATGGAGCTCCTGACCCGGGTGCACGAGGCGTAGCCCCAGCCGGCACCGCCTGGGCCAGGCCCGCGTCGATGATGTGCTCGGCGAGGTCGCGGGCCGCTGCGGCGGGTTCGACGTCGGGCCGGGTCGCACCGGCGGCGAGGAGACCGTCGACGAGGATGAGCAGCTGATCGGCCGCGAATGCGGGCCGCGCGTGCCCGAGGGCGGCGAACTCGTCCGCGAACAGGCCGTGGACCGTACGCCGGTACTCCCTGGTGACCTCGTGTCCGGGGTGCGCGGGATCCGTGAGCGCGAGGTCGGCGGCGAGGTACCGGCAGCCGCGGAAGTCCGGGTCGGCGGCGATGCGACCGAGCCGGTCGACGACCGCGAGGAGCCGGGCCCGGGGATCGTCCCCCGCGGCGCCCATGGTGGCGCGGTACCGCTCCACGTCCTCGGCGGTGCTGCGGCGCAGCACCTCGGCGACGAGACCGTCCTTGCCGCCGAAGTGCTCGTACAGCGAACGACGGGCGACACCGGCCCCCTTGAGGAGGGCGTCCACGCCGACGCCGACTCCCTGACTGTAGGTCAACTCCTGGGCGGCGAGCAGGAGTCGCTCGCGCGGGCCCGGCTTCACGGAAGTACTCATGCAGAGATTCTGCGCCTGTTGACACGGTAGATCAACCGGTCTATCTATATCTCTCGCAGACCGAACGTTCTATCTCTTCCGAGGAGGCGTCATGTCCGTTCGCACGACCGCCGAGGTCATCGCCCGTTTCAACCGCGCGTTCACCGACCGCGAGTCCGCTCTCCTGGCCGATCTGATCGCCGAGGACTGCGTCATGGAGAGCGTCCAGCCCGCGCCGCGCGGGGAGCGGGTCTCCGGACGCGAAGCCTGTACGCAGTGGTGGACCGCTCTCGTCGACGACCTCACCTCGCAGTTCACCCCGCAGGAGGTCATCGTGGCGGGCGACCGCGCCACCATCGTGTGGACCTACCGCTTCGGCGAGGGCCCCGACCAGTGGGTGCAGGGCGTCAACGTCATGCGGGTGACGGACGGCCGGATCGTCGAGGCGCTCGGCTTCGGCAAGACGGCGGGAGAGGTACCGCTCGCCGCAGAGCCGGACGCCGCATGACACCCGGATCCGTCGCCCGACTCCCCTGCCGTCCCCACCTCTCACGAAGGGCTCGACCCATGCGGAGCTACCACCTCTCGCACAGCGGCGCCGGACTCTCCGGCCTCTCCGTCCGCGAGCACGACACCCCCGCCCCCGGCCCCGGACAGGCCCTGGTCGCCGTGCGGGCGACGTCCCTCAGCTTCCGTGAGCTCATGGTGCTCGACGGAACGTACGTCCTCCCCGTCGAGCCGGACGTCGTCCCCGTCTCCGACGGGGCCGGCGAAGTCGTCGCGGTCGGTCCCGACGTCGATGCGGTACGCGTCGGGGACCGCGTCGCCGCCACCCTCTTCCCGTCCTGGCAGGACGGCCCGTTCGCCGTCGAGCACGTCGCCCAGCGCGGCGGCTCCCTGGACGGCATGCTCACGGAGTTCGCCCTGGTCGACGCGGACTCGCTCGTGACCATGCCCGCGCACCTGACGTACGAGGAGGCCGCCACACTGCCCTGCGTGGCGGTCACCGCCTGGAACGCGCTGACCGGCGACGGAGCCGGCGTCCGCCCCGGCGACACCGTCGTCGTGCAGGGCTCCGGCGGCGTCTCCCTCTTCGCGCTCCAGTTCGCCAAGGCGCTCGGTGCACGCGTGATCGCCACGACCGGCAGCTCCGCCAAGACGGCGCGTCTGCGCGAGCTCGGCGCCGACGCCGTCGTCGACTACGCGGCGACCCCCGACTGGGCCGGTGAGGTCCGCTCCCTCACCGGCGGACGGGGCGCCGACCGCATCGTCGACGTCGCCGGGCTGCTGCACGAGTCCGTCCGCGCCATCGCCCTGGCCGGCGCCATCGCCTGCGTCGGCTTCACCGGGAGGACCGCCCCGCCGCTCGACCCCCACGCCCTCTTCGCCTCCGGTGCCACGCTCCGCAGCGTGGCGGTGGGCAGCCGCGCCCAGTTCACCGAGATGAACGAACTGATCGAGGCACACGGGCTCCGGCCCGTCATCGACCGCGTCTTCCCCTTCGACGAGGCCGCCGACGCCTACCGCCACTACGCCGCCGGCACCGCCTTCGGCAAAGTGGTCATCCGCCACCCCTGATCCCGTCCCTCACCGCTCCCAGTACTGGGCGAGTGCCCCCTCGCGGTACGGGGCCGGGCTCACGCTCAGTTCGCCGGCGAACGGGCGGTCGAGGACGAAGACCAGGAGCAGGCTGAAGCCGATGAGGCCGGCCACGGAGGCGACGAAGAGGAGCTGGATCCGCAGCTTGCGCATGCCGTAGAGGAAGGTGAGCGGGACCAGGACGATCGCGCCGCCGAAGGCCAGGACCTGGAGCAGGGGCGGGAGTTCCTGCTCGGCCATGTTCAGGCGGGCGCGGCGCTGGGCGGCGACGTCGTTGAGGTGGGTGACCGCCTCCCGGTAGAAGACCTCTTCGCGCGGGGAGGCCGGGTCGTACGCCTGGAGGACGGTGAAGGCGGACCGGAGGTGCGACTCCGTGGCCCCGTAGCTGGGCTGCCCGGCGCGCATGCGGGGCCACTGGTCCTCGACGACCGCGTGGACGTAGCCGCTGAGGGCGGTGTCGAGGTCGGCGCGGACCGCGGGCGGGAAGGCGGCGGCGTCGCGGGCGATGAGCGCGGCGTCGGTGGCCTCGCTGGAGACGATCGTCTGCGTGCTGTCGAGCTGGGTCCAGAGGGTGACGATGACGAAGGCGAGGATGATGCCGTAGATCGCGCCGAACATCCCCAGCGTCACCCCGACCATGTCGTTGTGCTCTCCCCTGGCCAGCGACGGATACCTGCGGCGGAGCAGCACACTGCCGGCCACGGCGAGGACGACGGTCCCGCCGACGGTGACCACGGCGAGGGTGAAGGTGCTGAAGTGGTTGAGGAGCCAGAGCGACATGTGCGGGGAGTCTAGGTGTGGCTCGCGGCCGTTCCCGACCCCTGGCCGCGATCACGGTGAATGATCACTCGCCCGTGTCGGGGATGGAACACACTGTCGTCAGGCCGCACGGTGCAGAGGCACCCGTCAGCCTTATGCGAGGGAACTGTTGACGGCCTGTCAGAAGCCGCCGCCGCAGCTGAATCCGCCGCTGTGCCCTCCACTGAAGCCTCCCGTGCCCCCGGTGGCCGTGCCCCCGGACGGATTGCCCCGGTACGACGAGCCGCGGGGAGGAGGCGGCGCGGTGAACGTGCGGTGGTCCTCGTGGAACTGGTCCCGCCACCAGCGCCCGAAGCCGACGCCCTCCAGTTCGCGCTCCGTCTCGGCGAGCGCCGGCCCGTCCCACAGGATGTCGGGCAGGTCGAGCTCCTTGAGCGCGCGGCGCAGACCCGCCAGGTCCACGCACGGGCTCGCCTGCGGAGTCGTAGGAACCGGCGCTTCCCCTCCGGGGACGTCGTGCCGGAAGACGTACACGGCGGATCGGCCCTCGTCCGTCACGACCGACCAGCCCCAGACGTCCCGCCCGGCGAGCCGCGCCCTGCGCTGCCTGGCCTCCTCCACAAGGCGGGCCTGTTCGCGCGCCCGCGCGGCGGACTCCTCCTCCGCCACCCGGATCGCCTGCCGGATCTCCCGGCCGACGGGCTCGTACGCCTCGGCGGCCTGCCGCATCGTCTCCTCGTATCGCTGTCTGGTGGTCTCCCAGGCGTCGAAGGCGCGGCGTGCGGCGCGGTGCCGCCACCACGGGACGGTCGCGGCCCGCCGATGGGCCGCCGACAGTTCGGCGGTGGCCTCGCGCACGACGGTGGTGTAGTCGACGACCGCCCGGACCCAGCGGTCGCACGCCTCCGGCGTGCACGCGACCAGGACACCCCGGCCGCCCACCCGCGCCGGGGACCGTACGAAGAAGACGGCAGGCGCCCATTCCCCGTCGAGCAGTCTGCGGTGGGAACACTCGTCGACGCGGACCCGGCCGTGGAGCGGCTCCACCAGCTCACGTTCCTCCTGGGAGGGGTCCAGCTTGCCGTGGTCGGTGAGGTACGGCAGTTCCCGGCGCGCCATCGAGTCCACCCCCGCGATTCCGTTCCCCTCAGCCTTCCCCCTCCGTCGGGCGCCGAAGCCCGCGTACGGTTCCGGTTCGGGCGCGGCGGGCCGCCGCGGGCTCTTACGGGCCGACGACCGGCGCCGGACCGACGACCGTCAGGGGGATGCCCAGGCCCTCGCACATCCGGCGGGCACGGGCGAGCGCGCTGAGCGACGCGGGCGAGGGTTCCGCGGTGGGCAGCTGCATCCTGACCAGGCGCGGGCGGTGCGCGAGGAGGAGCGTCTCGATCTGCAGGGCGGCCGCGGCGCGACTGGAGACGTCCAGGTCGCGCAGGAGCGCGAGGTGCAGGACTCCGTCCTCGACCAGATGCCTGATGAGCATGGTTCCTCCTGCTGCGGCCGGCGCTTCCCGCGCCTCGCCGCAGGACGCTCCGCTCCGTACGGGCACGGCGGAGGGCGGCACGAGCATTATCTGCGCAAACGTGCTCCATGGGCAGTTGTGGCGCGTATGCCGTGTGGTCGTGCGGTTCGTCCGGGCCGCGGCGGACCGCCGCCGCGGGGACGTGCTGCCCCGGCTCGGCAGCACGTCCTGAGGGGAGCGGTCCGGCCGGGATCGCACGTCGGGCGCCGTGTGCTCGTCACCGGCGCAGGGCCACGGCGGCGTGGTGGCCGTCCGGGACGGTGACGTCGGTGAGGAACCAACCGGGTGGGGCGGACGGGACCGGTCCCGCACCGACGTACTCGGCGGCCGGGTCGGCCCCGAGACCGATGCCGAGTCCCTTGAGGTAGGCCTCCTTCCTGGTCCAGACACGGGCGAACGCGGCGGACCGGTGGGCGGGGGTGAGGGCGGCGAGCTCCGCGGCCTCGGCGGGGTGCAGGACCTCCGAGGCCTCGCTGACGGTGTGCGCCGCCGGCACCCGCTCGATGTCCACGCCGACCGGCGTCGACGCGACGGCGATCAGGCTCAGTCCCTCGCAGTGGGAGAGCGAGAAGTGCAGGCGCCCGTCGGTCAGTACGGGACGCCCGTGCGGCTCCCCGCAGCAGGGGCAGGGCGCCCGGGCCACCGACACGGTTCGCGGCGCGACGCCCAGGTGGGCGCCGAGCAGGCGGCGCAGCCCGACGTGCGCGCACAGGTAGGTGGCGCGGTCGCCGGAGCGGCGGAACTCCTCGGCGCGGGCCAGTTCCTCGGTGGCCAGGACGAGGGGGGCGAACCGGGTGACGGTGTCCTGGTGGGCCTCGGTGGCCACCAGCCACAGCTGCGGCCGGACCGGGCGGAGGCCGGGGAGCCGGGGCAGGGCCGTGGTCAGGGGCGGCAGCGTGGTCGGGATCAGCGGGCCGGCCGGAGGAGCCGGCGGGAGTGACGGGGAATCCGTCCGGCCCGCCGGAGGAGCTGCCGGAAGGGGCGGAGAGACCAGCGGGCCGGACGGAAGAGCTGCCGGAAGGGGCGGGGAAACCAGCGGGATCATGTCTGCCTCACACGGAAGTGGCGGTGGGCTCCGGTGCGGTACGGGCCGGGGCGTCGACGCGCGGCGTGGCGGTGGCCGCCCCGCCGCGCAGGGCGACGGACGCGGCGACCGGGGAGAGCAGGGCGAGGCCCGCGCACAGGAGCCAGGTCCCGGTCACGCCGAGGTAGAGCGAGACGGGGGTGAACACCGCGAGGGACAGGGGTGCCGCGCCGATGCCGGAGAGCGCGAAGGTCGACATCGCGGCGCCCATCCGGCCTTCGGGGACGGCCTGCTGGTAGGCGGTGACCAGGGCCGGCCCGTTGAGGCCTGAGAGCAGGCCCACGACGCCGGCCGTGCCGGCGAGGACGACGGCCGAGGGGACGAGGGCCATGGCGGCCATGCCGGCCGCGAGGCCTGCTCCGGTGACCACGAGCTTGGTGTGCGCCGGGATGCGGTGGGCGAGCGCCGCGCCCAGGGCGGCCGACGCGAGCGCGCCGGCGCCGAACACGGACAGGACCATGGCGACGGCGCCGACGCCCCAGCCCTCGTCGGCCGCCCGCAGGGGCAGGGCGACCTCGGCCGGCCAGAGGAAGGCCAGGTCCATGCAGAAGCAGGCGATGAACATCCAGCGCAGGCGCGGGTGCGCGGCGAGCAGGCGGAAGCCGTCGCCGGACCGGCGGAGCAGGGAGGGGCCCTGGGGTGCGCGCTCGGGGCGGGACATGCCGTGCGTGACGTGGGCGGCGCAGGCCAGCCAGACGGCGCAGCCGACGGCCGCGGCCGTCATCGCCACGGGCAGGCCTCCGACGACGACCAGCCAGGCGCCGAGGGGCGAGCCGGCGATGGGGGCGAGCCGCAGCACCATGGAGAAGAGGGAGTTGGCCCGGCCGAGCTGCTCCTGTGGGGCGAGGCGCGGCAGCAGGACGCCGGAGGCGGGGCCCGTGAGGCCGAGCAGGACGCCGTCGACGAGGGCGACGGCGATCAGGGGCCACAGGCTGTGGGTGGTGGCGGTCACCACTGTCCCCGCCGCGAGGACGAGGACGCGGACGCTCGTCGCGCGGAGCAGGACGGCGCGGGGGCCGAGCGCGTCGGCGAGCGCGCCGCCGAAGAGGAGCAGCAGGGCGCGCGGGAGGGTGGCGGAGAGGGTCACGTACGTGACGGCCTCACGGCCGCCGAGCTGGACCGCCGTCCAGCTCATGGCGATCAGGAGGGCGAAGCTGCCCGCCTGGACGGCGGCCTGGCCGATGACGAGACTGCTGACGCGACGCCAGTCGACGACGGGTTCCTTGCCCGCCGGTGCGCTGGTCGTGGGGGTCGTTCCCATGGGGTCGGCTTTCTGTGGTCGAGGGGCGGGACGCGGCGAGCGCGCCGTCGCTTGGGCGGGCGGACAGGGGTGGTGGACGGGGGCCGAGCGGGTCGGGGCGGTGAGGGACGGCAGCTGCCGTCCCTCACCCGGGTGGGCGGATGTGGACGCGGGTTCCGGTGGCCTCGCCCCGGAGGGTGGCCGCGACGGCCAGGGCCACGGCACGGTCGGCGGCGCGGCGCACGGCGCGCCGCCGGCGTGTGCCGAAGGCGCTGGGCCGGGAGGTGGCCGGGGCGGTGGTCCGGGGCGTACGCAGTTCGACGCGCCCGCCGAGGTAGCCGCGGCCCGCCTCGGCGAGGGCGCGCTGGGCCGTGTGCCGGGCGGAGGTGACGAGGCCCGTCCCGCCGTGCGTGACCGCCACGGTGATGCCCGGGGTCTCCCGTACGGAGAAGCAGGCCTGCACGGCGGCCCGGTCTCCGCCGCGCCGGCGGTACACGGCTGTCCGGTCCCCGCCACGCCGGCCGTGCGCGGTCACGGCGCCGCTCCCGCCGGGTCGGCGAGGCCGAGGAGCGGCACGTCGGCGCCGTACGACGGGTGGCCGTCCGGCCACCACAGGTCCTCGGGTCCCAGGGCGGCGACCTCGTACTTGCCCAACGCGCTGATGAGGAGCTGCAGTTCGAGGGCGATGCTGTCGACGAGGCGCTCCAGACCGTGTTCCGGGTCCTCGTCGACGGCCACGAGGGCCGCCCGGCCGAGGCCGACGGCGGTGGCCCCGAGGGCGAGGGCGCGCACGGCGCGGCCGCCCTCCCACATGCCGCCGGTGGCGAGGAGGCAGCCGTCGGGGCGGCCGATGCGGCGCAGGCATTCGCCGAGGGGCAGGCCGACGTGGTCGAGGAAGACGCCGGGAGCCCAGCCGGTGCCGCCCTCGGCGCCGTCGACGGTGACGGCGTCCGCTCCGGCGGCCCAGGCGGTGCGGGCGGCGTGGGCGATGTCGCGGCCCGGGTGGAACTTCACCCAGGTGCGGGCCTTGGGGAAGTTGTTCCGCATGAAGCGCAGCTGCTGACGGAGGATCTCGTCGGTGAAGGTGCCGGGGGTGGCACAGCGCAACTGGCGCTCGCCGTCGGGGTCGAGGACCTCGCGGACGGTGAAGCGGCGGGCGAGCTGCTCGGCCTCGGCGCGGTCGACGACGGTCATGCCGCCGAGGCCGGGCTTGGCACCCTGACCGGTCTTCAGCTCGAAGGCGAGCCGGCCGGTCTCCAGGAGGGGCCGGAAGGCGGGGTCGCTGTAGAGGAGGTTCCAGACCTCGGAGTCGGCGTCCTCGGTGGACTGCTGGACGACGACGCCGCCGATGCCGTCGGGGGCGGCGTCGAGGTAGGCCTCGACACGGGCGAGGAGCGCGGAGCGGGTGGCGTCGCCGGCACGGCGGTAGCCATGGACGGGGATCATGTTCTCCCCGATGACCATGGGGATCCCGAGGCGGGCGGCCTGCCTGCCGGCGTGAACGGCGAGGTCGCCGCTGCCGGCGCGGGTGGAGCCGAACGCGGACAGGTAGAGGGGCAGCCGGGCGGTGAAGCCGCCGACGCGGGAGCCGAGGTCGACGTCCGTGAACTCGGGTTCCCGGGCGAGGTCGATGAGCTTCTCCAGGCGTTGCGGCATGAAGACGGGCGGGACGATGCGCGCCCGGTCGAGGCCGTCGGCGGCGGCGCCCGTACCCGGTCCGTACAGCCGTGTGCCGTACGTGCGGGAGTCGGGGAAGACCTCGGCGGTGCCGTTGCGGGCCCGGGCGCGGATCTCGGGCTCGGGGAAGCCGGGAGTGCTGAGGGCGGTCACGGGGCCACCACCCCGGGGAGCTTCGGGTAGGCGCTGACCTGCCAGAGGGCGTCGAGGCCGGTGAGGAAGCGGACCAGGCGCTGGAGGCCCATGCCGAACCCGGCGCTGGCCGGCATGCCGTCGCGGGCCTCCTTGAGGTACCAGGCGTACTTGGCGGGGTTCTCGCCGCTCTCCCGCATGCGGGTGACGATGGTGGCGTAGTCGGCCTCGCGCTCGCTGCCGGAGACGAGCTCGCCGTAGCCGTGCGGGGCGATCAGGTCGAAGTTGCGCAGGACGCCGGGGCGTTCGGGGTCCTCACGGTCGTAGAAGCCGCGGGAGCCCTTGGGGTAGTCGTTGACGAAGAAGGGGCGGTCGCTCTCCAGGGAGAGGAGCCGTTCGCCGGCCCAGTCGATCTCGCCGTCGGGGTTCTGCGGGTGACCGGCGGCGAGGAGGCGGTCGACGGCGTCGTCGTGGGTGCACACGTCGTACTTGCCGGCGCGGATGTCGGCGAAGTCGCCCTCCACCCGGCCGAGTTCGCTCAGGATCTCGGGGACTGCGGTCCACACGTGCTCGGTGACGTGGGTGAGCAGGCCGGCGGCGATCTCCTGGGCGTCCTCGCGGCTCCCGTCGGCGATCTCCACGTCGATCTGGTGGAACTCGACGAGGTGACGGCCGGTGGTGGCGGTCTCCTCGGGTTCGACGCGCACGTTGGGGGCGACGTAGAACAGCCGGGGGAAGCCGCGCAGGGACGCCTGCTTGTAGAGGATGGCGCTGGTCATCAGCTTGTACGGGTGACCGTAGTAGTCGACGTCGAGGGCCTTGGCCCCGCGGCCGCCGGGGTCGGTGACGGGCCCGACGAGCGGGGGCAGCAGCTCGGTGAAGCCCTCGCCGCGCAGGAACGCGCGGGCGGCGTGGAGGGCTTCCTGCTGGACGAGCATGGCGGCGCGCAACCGGGGCGAGCGGAGGTGTTCGCCCAGCGGGGGCGGGGTGGCCGGTGCGCCGGCGGGAAGGGGCTGCTCCATGACGGGGGCTCCTTTTCTGGATCGTCGGGCGGCTGAGTACGGGGATGTGTACGAGGCTGCTTGCGGGGCCGTGTACGGGTCAGACCGTGAGCGCGGTGGCCTGGGGGCGGTCGTGGTCGTCGCCGCTGTCGCGGTGCCGGGGGCTGTCGTAGCGGTCGGCGACGTGGTGGAGGGCGGTGAGCAGGCCGGCCGAGGTGAGCGGGGCCGCGTCGGCCGCCGCGTCCGGGCGGATCGGCATGGCTCCGGTGCGGGCCCAGCGGAGCCGGCCCCCGGGGTCGACGAACCCCAGGGAGCGGCCGGCGTTGTCGGGGTGGAGGCAGAAGGGCACGTCGAGCAGCCCTCGTTCGAAGGCGGCCGGCAGGGCCCTCGCCAGGTCGGGGTGGAGGCCGAGGACGGTCTCGATCAGGGTGCGGGCCTCCTCGTACACCTCGCCGTCCCCTCCGGCCGTGGGGCCGGGAGCGGGGGGTCCGGCGAGCGCGGCGGCCGCGGCGGCGGTCTCCAGGGCGCGGACGTTCTCCTCGACCGTCGGGATGCGGTGGGCCTCCGCCGTGGTCTTGACGATGAGGCGGCCGGCGCCGGAGCGGACGGCGAGCCGGGCGGAGGCCTCCAGGAGGCGGGTGGCACCCTGTTCGGTGCGGGGGTAGACGCCCATGTACGTGTAGAGGACGACGTGGTGGTCGACGTCGGCGGGCAGGAACTCGGCGGCGAGCCGGTGCAGGGCGCGCAGGGCCTCCTCGTCCTGCGCCGGGTCGGTCTGCTGGGCGTAGCTGAGCGAGACGCTGCGCAGGCCGAACCGGGCGAAGAACAGGCACTCCAGGACGCTCGTCGCCACCAGCAGGCCGGGCGGGCAGAGCTGGCCGAGCAGGCAGCCGCCGAAGCTCTCCAGATGGGGCACGGCGCCGGGGCGGGCGCCGGTGGCGAGCAGTTCGCAGGCACGGGCCCAGGCGGTGACGGACTCCCGCAGGGGGGTACGGCCGTAGGGCAGGCAGTACGAGACGGGGCCGCCCTCGGTGGCGTCGAGGCCGGCCGCGGTGAGGGCCCGGACGATGGCCAGGGGGCGGGCGGAGCCGTGCCGGACCTGTACGGGGAAGTCGGCGTCGCACAGACCGTCGAGGACGGTACGGGTGGTGGCCGGGGAGTGCGCGGCGATCGGGTAGCCGTTGAGGCGGGCTCCGTCGGCGACGGCGGCGCGGGCGGCGGCGAGGTCGCCGACGCGGGTGTAGCTGTCGACGGTCAGGGTGCCCGCGGTGTGGGCGGTGGCGGCCCTGGTCCGGGCGAGTCCGTCCCGCATGCGGGCGGGGTCGCCGAAGCCCATGCGGGGCTGGACGACGAGCCGGCCGGCGGCCGCGGAGGCGGCGACGAAGCGGCCGAAGTCGGCGGCGGGAGCGGCGGTCAAGCCGGCACCTCCCTGCGGGCGCGCGCGGCGAGGAACTCGCGCAGGGCGTCCAGGTCCTCGCCGAGGACGGCGTCGCAGCCCGCCTCGGTGAGCCGTGCCACGTCCGCCTCCTGGCGGAGCCCGGCGACGCCGAGCTTGCCCCCGAGGACCACGGGGATGCCGGCCAGGGCGGGTTCGGCGCGCAGCCGGCGGACAGCGGCGAGTCCGTCGCGGTAGCCGTGCCCGTTGACACTGCTGAGCACCACCGCGTCGGGCGCGTGCCGGAGACAGCCGGCGACCAGCAGCTCGGCGGGGGCGCAGGGCCCGAGCCCGACGACCTCGTGGCCCTGTTCCTCGAGGAAGAGACGGAGGTACACGAGATTCCATGTGTGGGAATCCGATGCGGTTCCGCTCAGGAGTATCTTCATGTGTCGAGGATAGATTTCCGGGGATTCCGGAAGCGGAAGTACAACCGGCAGCAAGGACCGGCACTTTCGCCGATGAATTCCTGTGTGCGAGGGAACGGAAAAAGCGCCGTGCCCCGCAAGGAATGCGGGGCACGGCGCCGGCGACCGGTGAAGGTCAGGCGTACTGGGCGACGAGGCTGCGCGGGCGGATGTCGGTCCAGTGGGTGGTGATGTACTCCAGGGCTCCGTCGCGGTCACCGGCACCCCAGATGCTGGTCCAGCCCGCCGGGATGTCCGCGAAGGCGGGCCAGAGGGAGTGCTGGCCCTCGTCGTTCACGACGACGTGGAACGAACCCTCGGCGTTGTCGAACGGGTTGACGGACTCGCTCATGACTGGCTCCTCGTTTCTTCCTTCTGAAGCGCGGAGAGTTTCTCCGCGACTATTCTTCCGATCGTTTCAAGAGGTTCCGGTTCGGCCATCTGGAGATGGCCGCATTCGACGGTGTGATTGTCGATGACGCCTTCGGTGAAGGGAATCCAGGTGGCGGCGAGAGCGCCTTCCCGCTCCCCCGGCCTGCGGGCGGTGAAGAACACGGTGTCGGTGTCGGCGACGCCCGGCACGTGCTGCGCCATGAGGGCGGCGTGGGTCTCGGAGGCGTGGAGCACCGCGCGGAGCTCCGCGTCGGAGAACCCGGCGAGGACGGGGTCCTCGCGGCGGATCTCCTTCAGCGCTTCGGCGAGGTCCCGCGCCTTCGCGGCCCTCTCCTCGGGCGGGAGCACGGAGACGCTGCCGGGCCCGGTCTGGTGGACGTCCATCAGGGCGAGCAGTTCGACCCGCTCGCCGGCCTCGCGGAGCCGTACGGCCATGGTGTGGGCGACGAGCCCGCCGTACGACCAGCCGAGCAGCCGGTACGGGCCCCAGGGCTGGACCTGCCTGATCTGCTCCAGATAGTCGTCGGCCATCGCCTCGACGCTGCGCGGCCGGTGGCCGGGCTCGCTCAGCGCGCGGGCCTGGAGCGCGTACAGCGGCTGGTCGTCGCCGAGATGGCGGGCGAGCCCGGCGTACGCCCAGCCGACGCCGGTGCCGGGGTGGACGCAGAACAGCGGGCGGCGGGTGCCGCGGGTGCTGAGCGGGAGCAGGACGCCCAGGGCGGCGGCCGTGCCGTCGCCGTCGTCCTCGGGCAGGCCGAGGAGTCCGGCGGGGGTGGGCAGGCGGAACAGGTCGCGGACGGTGCGCTCGATGCCGAGGACGCCCCGGATCCGGTTGACCAGGCGGACGCCGAGCAGCGAATGGCCGCCCAGGGCGAAGAAGTTGTCGTCGATGCCGACCTCGGGCACGTCGAGGATCTCGGCGAACAGCCCGCACAGCACCTCCTCGCGGGCGTTGCGGGGCTTCCGGCCGCCCTCGGCGGCGACGGGCCGGTGCGGGGCGGGAAGCGCGGCGCGGTCGGGTTTGCCGTTGACGGTCAGCGGCAGGGCGTCGAGGACGACGACGGCGGACGGCACGAGGTGCTCGGGGAGGGTGGCGCGCGCCGCGTCGAGCAGCTCGGCCTCCGTCACCGACGGGCCCGAGGTCACCGACGCGTCCGCGCGGGGCACGACGTATCCGACGAGGCTCTTCTCGCCGGGCCGGTCCTCGCGGACCACGACGAGCGCCTGGCCGACCGCGGGGTGGGCGGCGAGGGCCCGCTCGACCTCCCCCGGTTCGATCCGTACGCCGCGCAGCTTGATCTGGCCGTCCGCCCTTCCGAGGAACCGGAGTTCGCCGGCGGCGGTCCACATCACGCGGTCGCCCGTGCGGTACATGCGGCTGCCGTCCCCCTCGAAGGGGTCGGGCACGAACCGCTCGGCGGTGAGACCGGCCCGGCCGACGTATCCGCGGGCCACGTGCGCGCCGGCGATGTACAGCTCGCCGGGAACACCCGGCGGGACGGGGCGCAGGGCGTCGTCGAGGACGTGGCTGCGGGTGTTGTCCATGGGCCGGCCGAGGTGGAGTCCGGCGCCCCGCAGGGCGCGTTCGCCGGTGCCGAACCACTGGTTGTGGGAGGCGAAGGTGGTCTCGGTGGGGCCGTAGGAGTGGACCAGGACGGTGTCCGGGCAGTGGGTGAGGACCCGTTGGACGGAGGCGGGGCCTGCGACGTCGCCGCCGGTCCACACCTCGCGGAGCTGCCGGAGGGTGTCGAGGCCCTCGTCTGCCATGACGTGGAAGAGGCCGACGGTGAAGTAGGCGGTGGTGACGGCGTGTTCGCGTACGGCGCGGGCGGTCTCGGCCAGGTCGGTGCCGTCGCCGTGCATGAGGACGAGGCTGCCGCCGTTGAGGAGCGGCACCCAGATCTCGAAGACGGAGGCGTCGAAGCCGGTCGCCGAGTGGACCAGCATCCGGGGCGCCCCGCCGGCGCGGACGTCGCGGTCGCGGGCGAGCTCCACGACGTTGCGGTGGGTGACGCCGACGCCCTTCGGCCGACCGGTCGACCCGGACGTGAACATCACGTACATCAGGTCGTCCCCGGTGGCGCGGGATTCCTCGCCGAGTGCCTCGCCCGCGCCGACTTCGCCGACTTCGTCGACGAGCAGCACGGCCGGGGCGGCGACGGCGGTGGCGTGCTCCCGGTCGGTCGCCGTCAGACGCACTCCCGCGTCCTCCAGCATCAGCCGGAGCCTGGCTTCCGGCAGTCGCGGGTCCAGGGGGAGATAGGCGGCGCCGCACTTCAGGACGGCGAGGGCCGTCACGACGAGGGACGCACCGCGCTCGAGAAGGACACCGACGGTGTCGCCCCTGCCCACGCCGGCGGTGCGGAGGCGGGCGGCCAGCGCGTCGGCACGGGCGTCGAGCACCCCGTAACCGAGGGTCTCCTCGTCAGTGATGAGCGCGGGCGCGTCGGGGGTGCGCACGGCCCGGCGGGCGATCAGCTCGTGGATCGTCTCCGGGGCGCCGGGGAGCACGGTGGCGGTGTCGTTGTACTCGCTGACCAGCCGGAACCGGTCGGCGGCGGTGAACAGTCCGACGTCCCCGATCCGTACGCCGGGGTCGGCCGCCGCGGCGAGCAGGGTCCGCTCCAGGTGGGCGGCGAGCAGCGAGGCGGTGGGGGCGTCGAACAGGTCCGTGGCGTACTCGAGGCCGCCGGTCATCCCGGCGGGCCGTCCTTCCTCGTCCCGCAGCTCGTCGAGGGCGAAGGTCAGGTCGAACTTGGTGGAGACGGTGTCGAGGAGACCCGGTCCGCCCGCCTGGAAGAGGTCCTTCGCGGCGGCCGCGCCGGGGGCGTCGCGGGTGTAGTCGTGGTGGAGCTGGACGACGATCTGGGCCAGCGGGTAGTGGGCGGTGGTGCGGAGCGGGTTGAGGTGTTCGACGACCCGGTCGAAGGGGAGCTCCTGGTGGCCGTACGCGGCGAGGTCGGTCTGCCGTACGCGGTCGAGGAGTTCGGCGAAGGTGGGGTCGCCGGAGGTGTCGGTGCGCAGCACCAGGGTGTTGACGAAGAAGCCGACCAGGTCGCCGAGCGACTCGTCGTCGCGTCCGGCGGTCATGGTGGCGAGGGGGAGGTCGGTGCCCGCGCCGTGCCGGGTGAGGACGGCGGCGAGGGCGGCCTGCAGGACCATGAACAGGGTGGCGCCGCTGCGCCGGGCCACGGCTTCGAGGGCCTGGTGGGTGGCGGCGTCGACGGTGACGGGGGCGCGTCCGCCGCGGTGGGTGGCCTCGGCGGGGCGGGGGCGGGCGGAGGGGAGTTCGAGGACGGCGGGCGCGCCGGCGAGGGTCCGCTCCCAGAAGTCGAGGTGGGCGGCGGCGGCCGGGCCGTCGATGAGGTCGCGCTGCCAGAGGGTGTAGTCGGCGTACTGGACGGGCAGCGGCCGCCAGGTGGGGTCGCGGTCCTCGGCGCGGGCGCGGTAGGCGGCGGTGAAGTCGGCGAGGAGGGGTCCGGTGGACCAGCCGTCGGCGGCGATGTGGTGGACGAGCAGGACGAGGACCTGTCCGGCGCCGTCGTCGGGGATGACGAGGGTGGCCCGCAGGGGCGTCTCCCCCGCGAGGTCGAAGACGTGTCCGGCGGCTTCGGCGACGGCCTCCTGGAGCCGGTCGGCGGGGACTGACCGTACGTCGAGGGCGGGCCGGACGGTGGGCAGGATCTCCTGGTGGGGTTCGCCGTCGACGGTCCGGTAGCGGGTGCGGAGGACCTCGTGCCGGTCGGAGAGGTCGGTGAGGGCCTCCGCGACCGCGTCGGGGTCGAGGGGTTCCACCGGCCTGAGGACGAGGGGGATGTTGTAGGAGGCGCTGGGGCCTTCGAGGGTGTCGATGAACCACAGCCTGCGCTGGGCGTACGACAGGGGGATGCGTTCCGGGCGGTCCGTGCGCGGCACGGGGCGGGGGCGCGTGGGCTCGGGCTCGCCGTCGGCGCCCGGGGTGGTGGAGCGGTCGGCGATGCGGCGGGCGAGGGCGTCCGGGGTGGGCGCGAGGAGCAGGTCGCGGACCTGGACGTCGACGCCGAGGCGGGCGCGGATCCGGTTGGCGAGGCGTACTCCGCTCATGGAGTGGCCGCCGATGGTGAAGAAGCCCTCGTGGGGGCCGACCTGGTCGAGGCCGAGGACCTCGGCGAAGAGTTCGCGGAGGGTGTCGGTGTGGGCGGCGGGCGGTTCCGTGGTGGTGGGCACGGTCGCCTCTGCGGCGGTTGCGGCGGTCTCGGCGGTGCGGGCACGCCGCTCGTCCAGGGCGTGCCGGGTCGCGGGGTCGACGAGGCCGGTGTCGGGGACACGGTCCTCGGGGTGTGCGGCGGCGGCGCGCAGGGCGCGCTCCAGGGCGGCGAGCAAAACGCGGACGGTGTCCTCGTCGAGCACGTCCTGCGCGTACTCGAGACCGAACCGCAGTCCGGCGGGGGCGCCCTCGCCGTCGCGGAGTTCCTCGAAGGCGGCGGTGAGGTCGAACTTGGTGGTGGCGACGGACTCGCCGGCGAAGCGGCCCTCGAGGGCGCCGAGGCGGAAGGGGCCGCCGTCGGGGCCGGTGGTCCGCAGGGTGAGCATCACCTGGAAGAGCGGGTGGACGCCGGGCGTGCGGGGCGGGTTGAGGTGCTCGACGAGGAGGTCGAAGGGCAGCCGCTGGTGGGCGAAGGCGGCGAGGTCGGTGTCGCGGACCCGGTGCAGGAGCTCGGTGAAGGCGGGGTCGCCGGAGGTGTCGGTGGGCAGCACCAGGGTGTTGACGAAGAAGCCGACCAGCTCGTCGAGGGCCTCGTCGTCACGTCCGGCGACGGGGGTGCCGAGGACGGTGCGCTCGCCGGCGCCGGCGGCGCGCAGGGCGAGCCCGAGCGCGGACTGCAGCACCATGAGAAGGCTGGCGTCGTGCTGTTCGGCGAGGCGGACGAGGCGCGCGTGGACGGCCGGTTCGACCTCGGCGGTGACCAGGCCGCCGTCGTGGGCGCGGACGGCGGGGCGCGGCCGGTCGAGGGGCAGGTCGGTCGTGTCGGGCAGGCCGTCGAGGGCGGCGCTCCAGTGGGCGAGGCCCCGGGCCGTGACGGAGTCGGGGTCGTCGGCGTCTCCGAGGAGGTCGTTCTGCCAGAGCGTGTAGTCGGCGTACTGGACGGGCAGCGGCTCCCGGTCGGGGGCCCGGCCCTCGGCGCGGGCGGTGTAGGCGTGGGCGAGGTCGGTCATCAGCGGGTTGAGCGACCAGCCGTCCCCGGCGACGTGGTGCAGCAGTACGGCGAGGGTGGCACCGGAACCGTCGTCCGGCAGGAACAGGGCGACGCGCAGCGGGAGTTCGCGGGACAGGTCGAAGGTCTCGGCGGTGAAGCGGGCGACCCGCTCGGCGCGTTCCTCCGCCGGGCACTCGACGGTGCGCAGCCGGACGGCGGTGGGGGCGAGGACGTGCTGGTACGGCTCGTCCTCGGGCGCCAGGAGGACGGTGCGCAGCACCTCGTGCCGTTCGGCGACGTCGGTCACCGCGGCGGCGAGCGCGGCCCGGTCGGGGGCGGCCTCCAGGTCGAGGACGATCGGCATGTTGTAGGCGGCGGACGGGCCGTCGAGCTGGCCGACCAGCCACAGCCGGCGCTGGGCGTGGGAGAGCGGGACGCGGTCCTCGGCGGGGAGGGGTTCCTCGTCGACGACGGGCAGGCGCGGGTCGGCGGTGCGCAGCGCCTTGCGGTTGATCTTGCCGGAGCTGGTACGGGGCAGGGCGACGACGACGGAGACGGCGGGCACGGCGGCGGCGGGCATGCGCGCGCGCACCCAGTCGCGCAGCTCCTCCGCGCCCGTGCCGCCCTCGGTCACGACGAACGCGACGAGGCGCTTGACGCCGTCGGCGTCCTGCTGGGCGACGACGGCGGCCTCCCGCACCTGCGGGTGCCCGGCGAGGACGGAGTCGACGGCGGCGGGGTCGATGCGCTGGCCGCCGATCTTCACCTCGTCGTCGAGGCGCCCGTGGTAGAGGATCTGCCGGTCCTCGGAGATGGTGACGAGGTCGCCGGTGCGGTAGGCGCGCTCGCCGTCGAGTGCGGTGAAGCGGCGGGCGTTGAGTTCGGGCCGGTGGAGGTAGCCGCGGGTCAGGCCGCCGCCGAGCAGCCACAGTTCGCCGTCGACGACGGCGGCGCGGACGCCGGGCAGCGGCCGGCCGATGGGGATGGGCCCGGCGTCGTGCCGGCTGAGGTCGGCGACGGTGGCCACGACGGTGGTCTCGGTCGGCCCGTAGCCGTTGAGAAGACGGATCCGGTCCCCTACGAGGGATCGCCACTGGGCGACGCGCTCGGGCAGGGCGGCCTCGCCGTAGATCATGACGGTGCGCAGGTCGTCGGGGAGGCGGACGGAGCCGGTGGTGAGGACGTAGACGAGCTCGTGCCAGTAGGCGGCGGGCAGGTCGAGGTAGGTGACGCCGTGCCGGGCGCAGCCCGTGAGGAGTTCGCCGACGTCGAGCATGTCGTCGGTACGCAGGACGAGGGTGCCGCCGGCGCCGAGGGTCGTGAAGATCTCCTGGATGCTGGCGTCGAAGTGGAGCGGGCTGAACTGGAGGACGGCGTCGCGGGGACCGATGCCGTACGCGGGAGTCGCCCCGGCGATGAAGTGGGCGAGCGAATCATGGGCGACGACGACACCGTTGGGGGTGCCGGTGGATCCGGAGGTGTAGATGACGTAGGCCGCGCCCTCGCCGGCGCCGGGGCCGCCGAGGACGAGTTCGCCGTGGCGGGCGACGTCCGCGGGGGCCGGCGCCAGGTCGCCGCAGGCGTCCTTGAGGATCGCCTCGTTGCGGGCGTCGGGGGCCTGGACGTCGAGGGGCAGATAGGCGGCGCCGGTGGTGAGGACGGCGAGGAGCCCGACGATCGCGTCGATGCCGCGGGGCCGGTGGAGCGCGACGAGCCGACCGGGGCCCGCGCCCTGCGCGGTGAGCTCCCGGGCCCGCTCCGTCACGGCGGCGGCGAGCTCTCCGTAGGTCAGGCGGGCGTCGGCGTGGACCAGGGCGGTGGCGTCGGGGCGGGTACGGGTCTGGTGGGCGATCAGGTCGAGCACGGGCGGGGCGGGGGCGGGAGAGGGTCCGCCGTCGAGCAGGTCTTCCGTTCTGCTGGGGGGCATGCTGAGTTCCTCCGGTAAAGGGCCGAGAGACCGGGGCGAACGGTTCCTCTCGCCTCCGTGCCCTTCACGCTAGGCGCGCGGCGGGCTCCCCCTGGGCAGTCGGCCCGGCAGCCGGATCGGCAGAAGCCGGCTGCCGTGAGCTGCCGGTGGCGGGCCGGTTCTTCCCCTCGGTGGCGGCTGAGGCTCGTCCCGCGGTGTTGATCGGCGCCCGGGTGCGGGCGGACGTGGTCACCGCGCCGGGAACCGGATGCCCCAGGGTTCCTCGTCCAGGAGGAGCCCGTTGGCCAGACAGCTGATGGTCCGGTACCAGCCGATCAGTACGAGGAGTTCGAGCAGCTGAGCCTCGTCGTAGTGAACGCGCAGGGCGTCCCAGGCGGGCTGCGTGAGCCGGCTCGTGTCGTGCAGCTCGTCGACTGCGCGGAGAAGCGCCGTGTGGCGTGGCGACCACGGAGCACCGGCTGCCGCGTCGGTTCGGGTGGTCGCCCTGAGTTGTTCCGGGCCGAGTCCGGCTCGCTGCGCGAGGGTCGCCGCGTGCACGCCCCATTCGTACGGGCAGTCGGAGCGCGCGGTCACGCGCGCGATGACGACCTCGCGGTCGGCGGCAGGGAGGAGCCCATGGCCCAGCAGGCCGGCGCCCAGGGCGAACATGCGCGAGGCCAGCTCCGGGTTGCGGTGCAGCACTCGGAACAGTGCGAGTGGCTCGTGGGGCACGCCTGGCGGCATCCAGCGGCGGAGCGCCTGGTCGACAGCGGAGGTGTAGGGCGGGGCGAGCGGTTCGATACGCGGCATTGCGGTGCCTCCTGCTTCGATTTTCGCATCACTATGATGCTTCGGTAACCGAAGCGCAAGGAGTGGGCATGGAAGCCAGAACGCCACGGCCGGGTGTGCCGGTACGGGGATCGGAGTCGGGTCGGCCGGTGATGGCCGCACTCGACCTGCTCGGACGGCGCTGGGCGATGCGGATCCTGTGGGAACTGAGCCAGGCCCCCGCCGGCTTCCGCGAACTGCAGCGCCGATGTGAGCGCATGTCCTCCAGCGTGCTCAGCACCCGACTGGACGAGCTGACCAGCGCTCGCCTACTCGCCCAGGAGGGCGACGGCTACCGCCTCACCCCGCTCGGTCAGGACCTTGTCGAGGCACTGAGCCCGCTGGACGCCTGGAGCCGACGATGGGCCGAGGAAGCAGGGCCGGAACAGCCCGAGGGCTGAAATGATCACGAACTGGCCGGTGTGACCCGCCGGCGCCTGTGCACGGGTGCGGGTTCATGACCGTGTGACCGCCCTCGGGCGCCGCCGGCCTGCGATTTCGTTCGCCCGGCGCGCTGGACGATGCTGGTCGGCATGCCGTCGACACACGCGTTGACCCACTGGGACAGCCCCTTCGTCAACTTTCGGGACTTCGCGTTCCCCGACGGTCGGGGGCACGGCCACCGATGGGTCCACATGAAGCGCTTCCGCCTGTCGGCCGGTGCGCCGGACGACCAGAACCTACTGACCGCCCTGCTCGCGCATCCGGAGTTCCGGGACACGTACGACGGTGCCGGCGTCTGGCTCGAACCACGCCATGGACAGTGGTGGGCGGACCGCATCACCCCGGACGCCTACCTGCCCGTTGACGACGCGACCGCCACCGGTGTGATCCGCTCATGGGCCGCCGGCGGCGTCGGCGTCCCCGCCGGTCTGGCCGAGCGGCTGCAGGAAGCGGTCTACACACCGATCCACCAGGCGACGAGCCGGTACGTGCTGGGGGACCTCCCCGACGATGCGCACCACGACTACGGCCCCATCCACGTCGAGTTCCACGAACTCGTCCTCGTCGACCGCCGCGCAGGCGTTCTCACCCTTCTGGTCGCCGCCGACGACTGAGGGCGGCGGCGACCGCAGCGGCCGGCCGGCAATCGCAACGACTGCGAGGCGCGGGCCTCAGTTGGGGCGGCGGGCTCCCGCTGCCGTGCGGCGGCGCAGGGTCGGGGCGGCGGACGGGCGGGGTGCCCCCGTGGAACGGTCCGCGGGCGCGGCCGTCTCGGACAGGCGGCGGGCGAGGGTCGACGCCGTCGGGTTGCGGAAGACGTCCCGGAGCGTGAGGTCCTGGCCGAACTCGGTGCGGATGCGGTTGAGGAGCCTGACCGCGAGCAGCGAGTGCCCGCCCGACTTGAAGAAGTTGTCGTCGCGGCCGACGGAACGTCCGCCGAGGACGTCCCGGAAGACCCCGAGGAGCTGTTCCTCGCGGCTGTCCGGGCGGCCCGTGGCCTCCGCCTCGGCAGGAGCCTCGGCGTGCTCGCCGGGCGCCGGCAGGCGCGGCACGGCGACGACGCGGACGGGCGCCAGGTACTCGGGCAGCCGCTCCGCGGCCCAGCGCCGTAGCGTCGTCTCCTCGGCGCCGCCGGGCAGCCGGGTGACGTAGGCGTACAGCCGGTCGTCGCGGACGGCGACGGCCGCCCCGGTCACGTCGGGATGCCGGCCGAGCACGTCCTCGACCCGGCCGGGCTCCACCGGGTAGCCGCCCGCGGTGAGGGTGGCCACGGGTCGCAGCGTCCCGTCGGCCGAGGCGTAGGCCCTGCGCCCGCCGGCACGCAGGCCGCCGCCGGGGGTCCGCTGGTGGACCTCGCCGGGTACCCGTACCGGCGCGGGCAACCCCCGCTCGTCGAGGACGACTTCGCGGCCGCCAGGAGCCGCCGGGCGGCCGTACGGCATCGCGGAGATCGCCATCGACGGGTCTGCGGCGAGTGCGTCGAGGGTCTCCGTCAGCCGCTCGGCCAGGAGCGCCGCGGTCTCCGCGTCGTACAGAGCCGTGGCGTACTCCAGAGCCCCCCGGAGACCGGTCGGCGCACCGTCCGCGTCGACGAGTTCGGTGAGCGCGAACGTGAGGTCGGACTTGGCGCCCACCGCGCTGAACGCGACCGGTTCGCCGTCGAGGACGGACGGGGCACCGGTCCCGGTGGCCGCCGCGTGGACCTGGAGCATCACCTGGACGAGCGGCGCGTGGGCGGCGGAGCGGTGCGGGCTGAGGTGTTCGACGAGGCGGTCGAAGGGGAGGTCCTGGTGGCTGTAGGCGGCGAGCCCGGACGTGCGGACCCGGCGGACCAGTTCGGTGAAGTCGGGGTCGCCGGAGGTGTCGGTGCGCAGCACGAGCGTGTTGACGAAGAAGCCGACGAGCGGGTGCAGGGCGTCGTCCGCGCGGCCGGCGACGGTGGTGCCGATGGCGATGTCGGTGCCCGCGCCGTGCCGGGTGAGGAGGGCGGCGAGGGCGGCCTGCACGACCATGAAGAGGGTGGCGCCGCTGCCCCGGGCGCGGCGCAGCAGGGCCTGGTGGGTGGCGGCGCTCACCTCGAAGGCGGTGAGGGCGCCGGCGCCGTCGCTCTCGGCGGGCCGCGGCCGGTCGGTGGGCAGGGCGAGGAGCGGCGGCAGCCCGTCGAGGGCCTCGCGCCAGTGGGCGAGCTGTTCGCCGGCGACGCCGTGTTCGCCGTCGAGGAGCTCGTTCTGCCAGAGGGTGTAGTCGGTGTACTGGACGGGCAGCGGCTCCCAGCCGGGAGCACGGCCCTCGGCGCGGGCGCGGTAGGCGGTGTCCAGGTCGGCGAGGAGGCAGTTCGTGGACCAGCCGTCACCGGCGATGTGGTGGACGAGGAGCACCATGGTCTGCCCGCCTCCGTCGTCCGTCACCAGCCAGGCCCGGAAGGGGATCTCGGCGGCGAGGTCGAAGACGTACCCGGCGGCCGCGTCGACGGCCGCGCGCACGGCCTCCGGGCCGTCGGCGGCGACCTCCTGGAGGACGGGCGCCTCACCGGTCAGCACCTGCTGGTACGGCTCGCCGTCCGCCGTCCGGTAGACGGTGCGCAGCACCTCGTGCCGGTCGGCGACGTCCGCCAGGGCGGCGGCCAGGACGGCGGGCTCGACGGGGCGGTGCAGCCGGGTCACGACGGGGATGTTGTACGTGGCACTGGGCCCTTCGAGCCGGCCCACGAACCAGAGCCGGAGCTGCGCGGCGGACAGCGGGACGCGGGCGGGGCGCAGGGCGTCGGGCACGGGCCGCAGCGGGGGCCGGGCGGGCCCGTCGCCGTGCTCGCCGAGGCGGCGGAGCAGCTGCCTCGGGGTCGGGGCGAGGAACACGTCACGGATCGCGGCCTGGAGTCCGAGGGCTCCCCGGATCCGGTTGGTGAGCTTGCCGGCGAGCAGGGAGTGTCCGCCGAGCTTGAAGAAGTTGTCCTCGGGCAGCACCTCGTCCCGGTCGAGGACCTCGGCGTACAGGCCGCGGAGGATCTCCTCGCGGGGATCCGCCGCGGCACCCGCACCCGTCCCCTGCCCGTCCCTGGAGGCGGCGCGCCGCCTCTCGGCGAGGGCGCCGGCGAGCGCGTCGTGGCGGCGGTCGAGCCCCCGGCGCTCCTCGACGGTGAGCAGGTCGACCCCGCTCAGCGGTGTGTCGTCGGCCCGCTCGGCGAAGGCCGTCAGCGCGCGCTGGAAGAGGGCGAGGAGGATGCGCGCGGTGTCCTCGTCGTACAGGTCCGTCGCGTACTGCAGCCCGAGCAGCACTCCCCCGGGTTCGCCGCCGGTGTCGTGCGTCTCGGCGCAGTGGAAGGCGAGGTCGAACTTGGCTCCGGCGAGGTCGGCGCCGTCGGCCGTGCCGGTGATGCCGCCGAGGCGGACGGCCGTGTCCTGGGCGGTCTGCGCGCTGACCATCACCTGGAAGAAGGGGTGGCGGCCGAGGGAGCGCTCGGGGTTGAGGTCCTCGACGAGGAGGTCGAAGGGCAGGTCGTCGTGGGCGAAGGCCGCCAGGTCCCCGTCCCGCACGCGCCGCACCAGTTCGGCGAGGGTGGGGTCCCCGGACAGGTCGGTGCGCAGGGCCAGGGTGTTGACGAAGAACCCGACGAGGTCGTGCAGGTCCTCCTCGGGCCGGCCGGCCACTGCCGTGCCCACGACCACGTCGTCGCCCGCGCCCGCCGCCCGCAGGGCGAGGGCCAGGGCGGCCCGGACGACCATGAAGAACGTGACCCGCCGGCCGCGGGCGACCGCGGCGAGTGCCTTGTGGACCTGGGCGTCGAGCTCGGCCGTCACCACCGCACCCCGGTGGCCGGGTTCGGTCGGCCGTGGCCGGTCGGCGGGCAGCCGGGTCTCGTCCGGGATCCCGTCGAGGGCCTTGCGCCAGTAGTCCAACCGGCCGTCCAGGATGCCGTGTTCGCCGTCGAGGAGCTCGCGCTGCCAGAGGGCGTAGTCGGCGTACTGGACGGGCAGCGGCTCCCAGCCGGGAGCACGGCCCTCGGCGCGGGCGCGGTAGGCGGTGTCCAGGTCGGCGAGGAGGGAGCCCACGGACCAGCCGTCGGTGGCGATGTGATGGATCGAGAGGACGAGCACCGCCGTCCCGTCCGCGACCTTGAACAGCCTTGTCCGTATCGGCAGTTCACGGGTCACGTCCAGCGGAGTCCCGGCGAACCCGGTCGCCCGCGCCTGCGCGTCCTCCGGAGTGGCGCACTCCTCGACCTCGACCCGCACCTCCGGAGCGTCGAGGACACACTGGTACGGCTCTCCGTCCCGTACCGGATAGACCGTCCGCAGCACCTCGTGACGGCGCATCACATCCCGTACGGCCGCCTCCAGGACGGCCGTCGCGGGCTGGGCGTCCAGGGTGAGCACCATGGGCGCGTTGTACGCCGACGAGGAGCCTTCGAGCCGGTTGAGGAACCACAGCCGGCGCTGGGCGTACGACAGGGGGACCGGGTCGGGGCGGTGGGCGTCCGGCACCGGCCGCAGGGCCGGGCGGCGGGGGCCGTCGCCCCGCCCGCCGAGGCGGCGGAGCAGCTGCCGGGGAGTCGGGGCGAGGAAGACGTCCCGGATCGCGGCCTGGAGACCCAGCGCTCCCCGGATGCGGTTGGTGAGTTTGCCGGCGAGCAGGGAATGCCCGCCGAGCTTGAAGAAGTTGTCGCCGGAGCGTACGTCGTCGCGGTCGAGGACCTCGGCGAACAGGCCGTTCAGGATCTCCTCGCGGGGGTCCGCGGCCGAACGGCTTCCGGCCCGCCCGCTCTCGTGCGCCTCCTCCCGGGTGGTGGTGCGGGTCCGTGCCGCCTCGGACAGGGCCCGGTGCCGGCGGTCGAGGGCGGTGCGCTCGTCGTCCGTGAGGAGCCGGATCCGGCTGAGGGGGGTGTCCGCCTGCTCTTCGGCGAAGGCCGTCAGCGCGCGCCGGAACAGCGTGAGCAGGAGGCGCGCGGTGTCCTCGTCGTACAGATCCGTCGCGTACTGCAGCCCGAGCAGCACCCCGCCGGGCTCGCCGCCCTCGTCGGGGGTCTCCTGGCAGTGGAAGCTCAGGTCGAACTTGGCGGTGGCCAGGTCCGCGTCGTCGAGGACGGCGGGGACGGGCCCGAGCCGGACGGCCTCGTCCGCCTGCCTCGACTGCGTGCTCAGCATGACCTGGAAGAACGGGTGGCGGCCGAGGGAGCGCTCGGGGTTGAGGTCCTCGACGAGGAGGTCGAAGGGCAGGTCCTCGTGCGCGAACGCGACCAGGTCCGTCTCGCGGACGCGGTCCACGAGAGTGCCGAGGCCGGGGTCGCCCGACAGGTCGGTGCGCAGGGCCAGGGTGTTGACGAAGAACCCGACGAGGTCGTGCAGGTCCTCCTCGGGCCGGCCCGCGACCGGCGTGCCGACCACCACGTCGTCGCCCGCGCCCGCCGCCCGCAGGGCGAGGGCCAGGGCGGCCCGGGCCACCAGGAAGAACGTGCCCCGCCGGGCGCGCGCGAGGGAGGTGAGGGCCCGGTGGGATCGGGCGTCCAGCTCCGCCGAGACCACCGCGCCCCGGTGGCCGGGCTCCGTGGGCCGGGGCCGGTCGGCGGGCAGCCGCGTCTCGGCCGGGATGCCGTCCAGGGCCTTGCGCCAGTGGGCGAGCTGCTCGTACGCGGTGCTGTCGGGGTCCTCGGGGTCTCCGAGCATGTCCCGCTGCCACTCGGCGTAGTCCGCGTACTGGACGGGCAGCGGCTCCCAGCCGGGGGCGCGGCCCTCGATGCGGGCGCGGTAGGCGGCGTCGAGGTCGGCGAGCAGGCAGCCCACCGACCAGCCGTCCGTGGCGATGTGGTGCACGAGGAGCACGAGGACGGCCGTCCCGTCGTCCACCTTGAACAACCGTACCTGGAGGGGCAGTTCGCGCGTGACGTCCACGGGGATCCGGGCGAAGGCCGTCGTCCTGGCCGTCACGTCCTCGCCCGCGCCGCACTCCTCCACCTCGAAGCGCACGTCGACGTCGTCGAGGATCTCCTGGTACGGCTCCTCGTCCCGGGCCGGGTACACGGTCCGGAGCACCTCATGACGCTCCACCACGTCCCGTACCGCCGCTTCGAGCGCCGCCGGGTCGGGCATCGATCCCAGCCGGAGCACCACGGGGGCGTTGTAGGCCGAGGAGGAACCCTCGAGCCGGTTCATGAACCACAGGCGGCGCTGGGCGTAGGACAGGGGGATCACGGTTGCTGCTCCTCGTGTGTGGCGGGGGCGGGCGGGTGGACCGGCGGCAGGCACGGCGGTCGTGGTGGGGACGGCGGCGCCGGCGTGGCGCGCGGTGCTCGTGGTGCGGACCGCTGTCAGGCATCCTTCGTGGCCAGCAGCTCCTCGATGTGGGCGGCGAGGTCGCGCAGCCGCGGGTGGGAGTACACGGCCTTGACCGGGAGCGCCACGGACAGCTCGATCCGCACGCGGGAGACGAGCTTGATGGCGAGGAGGGAGTGGCCGCCGAGCTTGAAGAAGTTGTCGTCCGGGCCGATGGACGCGGTGCCGAGGACCTGCGTCCAGACGCGGGCGATGAGCTCCTCGGCACGGCCGTTCAGACCGTCGGTGCCTTCGCCGCCGGGGGTCAGGGGCCCGGTCTCCGGCGACGCTTCGAGGCGGGTGGGCAGCGCGGACCGGTCGAGCTTGCCGCTGGGCGTCGTGGCGAACCGCTCCACCGCGACGAACGCGCTCGGCACCATGTAGGCGGGCAGGCTGTCGGAGAGCGCGGCCCGCAGGGCCGCGGTGTCGCCGCCCCGGTGGTAGGCGATCAGGCAGGCCGTGCCGCCGGCGTCCTCGCCGAGGATGACGGCCGCCTCGGCGACACCGTCGATCCGGGTGAGGGCGGCCTCGATCTCGGGGAGCTCGATGCGGTGTCCGCGCAGCTTGACCTGGCCGTCGGCGCGGCCGAGGTAGACGAGCCGGCCGTCGGGCAGCAGCCGGCAACGGTCGCCGGTGCGGTACATCCGCGCGCCCGTGGAGTCGCCGATGTCGGCGACGAACCGCTCGGCCGTCAGTCCGGGCCGGCGCCGGTAGCCGCGGCCGACGCGCGGCCCCGCGAGGTACAGCTCGCCCGACTCCCCCGGCCCGACCGGCGCGAGGTGCTCGTCGAGCAGGCGCATCCGGAGCCCCGGCAGGACCGTGCCGATGTGCGGCTCCCCCGGCCCGTCGATCCAGCCGGCGGTGGCGTCGACGGTGCACTCGGTCGGCCCGTACACATTGAGCGCGCGCAGCAGTCCGGACCGGTGGGCGGCGACGAACCGGTCCCACAGGGCCGGGCTGATCGCCTCGCCTCCGACGAGGAGGGTCAGCGGGCGCGGGCCGCCGTCCTCCGTCAGCAGGTCGAGGAGCGGGTCGGCGTGCGAGGGGGTGATGTCCAGGTCGGTGAGGGCCTGCTCGTCGACGAAGGCGGCGAGCAGGGACGGGTCGCGGCGGGTCTCCTCGTCGATCATGACGAGGGTGTCGCCCCGGCAGAGCCGCGTCCACTGCTGCACGGAGGCGTCGAACGACGGGGAGGCGTTCCACCCGACCCGGCATCCCTCGCCGGTGGCGGCGCCCGCCGCCTCCAGCTCCTCCAGGAGCAGGGAGGCCGAGGCGCGTCCGATCTCCACGCCCTTCGGGCGGCCGGTGGAGCCGGAGGTGTAGATGACGTAGGCGAGGGTGTCCCCGGTGACGGGCACCGGAGCGTACGGCACCGGGACAGCGCTCGGGGCGGCGGTCAGCTCGGCGACGGTCACGGCACGGGCGCCGGGGGCCGGGGAGCCGTCCGTGCCGTCCACGACCACCAGGTCGGCGCCGGAGTCCTCGACGAGGTAGCGGCGGCGGTCGGCGGGCAGGGCGGGGTCGACCGGCAGGTAGGCGGCGCCGGCGGTGAGCGTGCCGATGATCGCGGTGACGAGGGCGGCGCTGCGCGGCAGGCAGAGCGCCACGACGCTCTCCGGCCCGACGCCGAGGGCGTCGAGACGCCCGGCGATCACGGCGGCCCGGGCACGCAGCTCGTCGAAGGTGAGGCGCTCGTCGCCGGCGACGACGGCGGTGCGCCCGCCGGGGGCGGCGGCGAGCCGGGCGAGGAGGTCGGCCGGACCAGTACCGGCGGCGGCGCAGGCGCCGCAGACGCAGGCTGCCGTGGAGCAGGCGAGGGGGGCGGCCGGGGCGGTGGTGCGCTCGGGGAGGACGGCGGTCATGGCGGGGCTCACCTTCCGTACAGGGTGGTGGAGGGGGCGGTGGTCGGGGAGCAGTCGGCGAGCCGTACCGGCTCGCCCATGGCGACGAGGATCTTCCGGTCGCCGGTGTACGACTCCCGGCCGTGCGCGCAGAGGATGTTGTCGACGAGCATCAGGTCGCCCGCCTGCCAGCTCTCCCGCAGCGTGACCGCCTGGTACACGTCGTTGATCGCGTCCACCTCGGCGTCGGTGAGGGCGGTGCCGTCGCCCAGGCGGGTGTCGAAGGGCAGGCCGTCGGCGCCGAACGTGTCGGTGAGGACCTCGCGGACGTCCTCGTCGAGGCTGCGGGCGTTCCAGAAGGCGAAGTGGTTGAACCAGGACCGCTCGCCGGTCACCGGGTGGGTGATGATCGCGGAACGGCGCTGGCGGGTGCGCAGGGTGTCCTCGTCGAGCCACTCGTAGCCGATGGAGTGGGCGTCGCAGTACTCCTCCGCGCCCGCGGGTTCCTCCGAGGAGAAGGCCTTGCGCCACGGCATGCCCGCCAGGTCGGAGTAGTTGCGCACGAGGAGCCAGCCGGCCTCGGCGAAGCGGGCGACCAGGTCCTCCGGCAGCATGGCGAGGGCCCTGCGCATGTCGCCGACGGTGGTCGCGCCGCCGGTCTGCGGGGCGGTGACGCAGCCGAAGAGCAGCACGCCGGGGAAGTCGAGGGTGTAGCTGTTCTCGTTGTGCAGGCGGATCGGCTGAGCGGCCGGAAGGTCGGTGGAGGAGAACACCCCTTCGCCGAAGTCGGTGCGGGGGGTGGCCTTCTCCTTGTATCCGGCGCGCTGGGCGATCAGCGCGTCACGCGCCTCGGCGAACGTCGCCGCGTCCGTCATCGGAAGCCCGCGCAGCATGACCGCTCCCGAGCGGTGCAGTTCGGCCTGAATGGCCGGGAGCTGGGCCGACAGCCAGGCGGTGGCCTCCGCCATGGTGTCGAAGGCAGGCGTCTCGACGAGGGCCGGCTTTCCGGGCTCCCGGACGACGGTGATGCCGGCGGCGGCCGGGCTCTGGGCGTACGTGGTCATGGTGCGCTCTCCTCGTGATCCCTCGGGGGGCAGGTCTGTCGACGGTCGGTCAGGCGTTGCTGGGGGCGGAGGCGTGCAGGGTCTCCAGGACCGGGTTCAGGCGGGCGAAGAAGCCGGGGAGGTCCTGCTGGAAGTAGAAGTGGTCGCCGGTCAGCACCTGGGGCACGACCGGGTGCCCGGCCACGAGGGACCAGCCGTCGAGCATGTCGACCGGGACGATCGGGTCGGCGTCCCCGCCGAACACCGCGACCGGGCAGTCGAGCCGCACGGCCGGGGCGGTGCACCGGTAGGCGTCGTCGATGGCGAAGTCGGCCCGGATGGACGGCAGGACGATCTCGCGGAGCTCCTCGTCGTCGAGGATGCCGTCATCGGTACCGCCGCGCTCCTTGATGGCCGCGACCAGCTGGTCGTCGTCGAGCCGCTCCGGGTGCACCGGGCACTGGTTCGGCAGCACCGGCGCCCGGCAGGCCGAGGCGATCAGGCCCTGTGGGGCACGGCCGACGGCCTGGAGGGCGCGGGTCACCTCGAAGGCGACCAGGGAGCCCATGCTGTGCCCGAGCACCACCAGGTCACCCGTGTCCGCGGGCAGGGCCTCGACCACCGGCAGCGCCAGGTCGTCGACGGACTCGGGCAGGTCCTCGCTGAAACGGGCGCCTCGGCCCGGGTACTGCCCGATGAGCAGCCGCACATCGGCCGGGAGGTGCTCACGCCAGGCACTGTACGCGTGCGCGTTGCCTCCGGCGTGCGGGAGCACGAGCAGCGACAGGCGGTGCGGCAGGTCGCCGGGCAGGTCCCAGACGACGTCCTCGGGGGCGGGGGTCGGGAAGGTGGTCATCAGCTGATCCGTTCTGTCGCGGTGGCGGTGATGATCTAGGTGTCGGCGTCGGCGTCGGGCTCGGCGTCGGCGTCGGCGTCGGCGTCGGGCTCGGCCTAGGCGACCGGCTCGGTCTTGGTGACCGGTTCGGTCCTGCTGCGGCGGCGGAGGGCCGGACGGGCCTTCTTCGCCGGCGCCGCCTTCAGGGACTCGATGTGCTCGGCGAGCCGGGCCGGGGTGGGGTGCTGGAAGACGTCGCGGATGGTGAGCCGCACGTCGAGGGCCCCGGCGATGTGGTTGGTGAGGCGGGCGCCCAGGAGGGAGTGGCCGCCGTGGTGGAAGAAGTCGTCGTCGATGGTGAGGTCGGTAGTGGTGTCGAGGGTGCGGGCGAAGAGCGCGAGCAGGGTCTCTTCCAGCGG
>NZ_JBIARL010000003.1:0-510689 GCF_042889835.1 Streptomyces sp. NPDC002463 | reverse complement strand
CGGACGGGGTCGAGAGCCTGGCCCTGGACGGCAAGAGTGCGCGTGGTTCGCGCACCGTGGACGTCCCGGCCGCCCACCTGCTGTCTGCGGTCACCGAGGAGGGCCTGGCGGCCGGTGGTCAGGCGCCGCCACTGGGAGCCGATCGCACGGCGGTGGCGCCGCAGCTGCTGTGCGAGGAAGCGGAGGGCGGAGCTAGACACGTCGACGCCCGACGGGTAGATAAGCACGTGAAGCCTCTGGTGGAGCCGGTTCTCTTGATCGAAAACTCATCTACCAGGCGCTTCACCATGGTGTCAGCCCAACTGTCAGCACTCCAGAAGCAGGTTGGAAAAGGCTCCCTACGCTTTCTGCGGGATGTGGTGAGCCCTTCGTATGGTTGACCCGCCCAGGGGTGCCGGGTGTGGTTCAAAAGGCTCTGCCGCTTGTGGCTTCCACTGATTGGCCGCCCGGCTCCCCACGACGACTCGGCTGCCAATTAGGAATTGCGAATGATCGCTGAGTAGGGAATCGACAGCGAGGTCGTCCGTGGCAGGAACCAGCAGCACACCGCACGGAGGCACCACATGGCCATGATCTGGGCCGGCATCGACGCAGGCAAGACACACCACCACTGCGTCGTGATCGATGAGAGCGGCCGTCGGCTGCTGTCACGACGCGTCGCCAACGACGAGCCTGAACTGCTCGAACTCCTCGCCGATGTCCTGGCCCTGGGCGACGAGGTGACCTGGGGCATCGACCTGGCCGACGGCGGAGCCGCCCTGGCCATCACACTCCTGCTCAACCACGACCAGCCGGTGCACTACATTTCCGGCCGGGCCATCCACCGCGCTTCGGAGAGCTACCGCGGCGAAGGCAAGACCGACGCCAAGGACGCTGCCGTCATCGCCGACCAGGTGCGCGTTCGCCGGGATCTGCAGCCCTTACGCACCGGCGACGAGACGGTCACCGATCTGAAGATCCTCACCAGGCGTCGCATGGACCTGGTCGCCGACCGCACCCGCACCGCCAACCGGCTCCGAGCCCAGCTCGCCGGCATCTTCCCCGGCCTGGAGCGGGCCCTTGACCTCACCAACACCGGCCCACTGGTGCTGCTGACCGGCTACCAGACCCCGGCCGCCCTCCGTCGGACGGGCAAGAAGCGGCTCGAGTCCTGGTTGCGTAACCGCAAGGTCCTGCGCGCCGACCGGCTCGCCGAGACCGCTCTGGAGGCTGCCGGACGCCAGCACACCAGCCTGCCCGGCGAGAAACTCACCGCCCAGATGGTGCATACCCTCGCGCGGGAGGTGATGGCCCTCAACCACCAGGTCGCCGAGCTCGACAAGGCGATCGAGGCCCGGTTTCGCGAACATCGGGCCTTCGACACGATCACCAGCATGCCGGGCCTGGGCGTCATCCTCGGCGCCGAGTTCCTGGCCGCGACCGGCGGCGACATGACCGCCTTCGGCACCGCGGACCGCCTCGCCGGCTTCGGCGGCGTCGCACCTGTGCCCCGCGACTCCGGCAAGATCAGCGGCAACCTCCGCCGCCCGCGCCGCTACAACCGCCGACTCCAACGAGTCTTCTACATCTCCGCGTTGTTCAGCATCCGTCATTGCGATGAGTCCCGCCGGTTTTACGAACGCAAGCGAGCCGAGGGCAAGCGCCACATCCAGGCCGTCCTGGCCCTGGCACGCCGCCGCGTCAACGTCCTCTGGGCCCTCCTCCGCGACGGACGGACCTACGAACCCCTGCCACCCACCGCACTCGCGGCTTGACAGACCGCATTAGGAATCAGTCTCTTCCGAGCGAGTCGCTGCGGAGATGGCGGTCACCTCACCCGCAACAGGCCTCAGCGCTGGGTCCCCGGGCCACCCCTCGTCCGCCTGCTTGCCCACTCCCTCACTCGCTCGATCGTCTCGTCCGGCGTAGGCATCGCCGAGTACACGACGAACTCCGTGTAGTTCGGGTTGTCGATCGGCAGTGGTGGCAGAGGATGCTCGCGTAGCCTAACTACTAGATATCCGGCCGCCAGCAGGTCGCGGGACTTCTCGATGTCGAGGTCGGCCTTGTCCGCGTGCCAGTAGGAGCCGTCGTACTCGATGGCTAGCTTCCGCTCCCCGTCCGTCTCAACCGTGATGTCGACGAGCCAGTTCACACGCCGGGCGAATGCCCCGTGCCGCACCGACTGGCCGGACGATGCCCGGCCGAAGGCGCGCTCAGCAGCGGACCAGTGGTCAAGCTCTATACGGGACTTACCGTGCTCCCGGCACTCGGGGCAGCCGCTGCCGTTCGCCCGTGAGGACAGGGGCGCCTGCCATGTGTGATCTGGGTTCGCGGAGCAGATCCAGGCCGGCGTGAACAAGGTCTGGCCGGTAGGCCGCACTTGCCACGCGGACAGGGGATTGGGCGGCGACCATTCCTCCGCCAGATCAGGGAAGTGGTGGGCGAGCGAGTCAAGAATCGTGCGGCACTCCGGGCAGCGCAGGCGCTGGCCCTGCTCCCGGCGGGCCGGTGTCTCCTGCCATTCGTGGCCGCAGTCTTCATTCCGCCACCACACGAGCTTGCGTGAACCGGGCGACACCTTCGACAACTGAGTCTTGCCGTTCCTGGTCGGGTGCCATTGTGCGGCGATCTCGGCGTTGAGCCCGAAGGCCTCGGGATCGGCCGCGATCGCCTCGAGACGCGTCGCGCGTGTGTCCTGGCCGCGGCAGGACGGGCAGCCGTTACGCAGATACGTGAGCGGAGACTGGCGAGGACGGTGCCCCCGTGGGCAACGTAGCTGACGCTGCCGGTAGTCGGAGACCATCACGGTCCGGGGATCCGCGTCGTCGTCCCAGGCGGAGAGTAGCTCGGGCACGTCTGCGACCGGCGTTGTCTGATAGCGGGCGTGCTCCGCCTTTCGCTCAGCGCGTCGCTTCGGTTCGCACTCCGGACACTCGCGCATGTTGACCATGTCGAGGATCCGTTTTCTGAACCGCAGTCCGCAGTCGGGGCAGCGCCAGGTCGCCTCCCGCCGGGCCTTGACGGTGACGGTTTCCCAGGCGGCGGTGTCGTTCTGTTCGTGGTCCCACCAGTCGAGGACGGGCAGTTCGCTGTCCTTGAGGAGGTCGCGCTGCTCGGATCCGGCGGGCTTGGTCGTCTGCCGCTCGCGCCGAGGGTTGATTTGGCACTGGCAGCCGAACCCGATGTCCCCGAGCCGCGCGGCGCTCACGCGACCGCAGTACCGGCACCGGACATGGTGTGGGTCGTCGGACAAGGACGGGGCGGTCAGCGCGCTGAGGTAGTCGTATCCGTTCTTCTCGGCGTGCTCCCGCGCCTCGGCCTCAGGAACCGGGCTCAGATCCGCGTACACGCCCATGGCCTGCCGAGCCTTCCGCGCCCAGTGTCGCCAGTAGCAGGCCCGGCACGTCGCTTCCCCATACGTGTTCTTTTCCAGGGTGTACTCAAAGCGGTAGTGCGCCTCACAGCCGCATGTCAGGCATCGGGTCAGGCGCCATGCTTTCGGTTTCGTGAAGGGCTCCAGCGGCTCCAGGCCGCCCTCACGCAGCATCTGCGTGATGTGGGTGTCGCACCAGGTGCTCTTCGTGCGTGTGGGGAACGCAGCAGGCTGCCCGCAGTCCGTCTCAAAGCACACTTGGGGCGTCTTATGGGGCAACGTGGAACTCATGTAAGGATCTTCGCAGGCGTGCGACTTCAGTGGCACGAGGGGAGCGTTCCTTCTTCGCTCATACTTCAGTAGTCAGTTGCCTCCCGAGCTCTACTCAGCGGGAAGAACTACAACGCCGGCAGCGGGACCGTCGGGCCTGCCACGACGACCCCCGCAGCGGCGGACCGCGGAGGCGCTCCAGCGCCAACACGATCAGGGCCGGGAGTAAAACTCCGAAAAGCTGAGCCAGCATTGGTCCGGCGATGATCTGGCGAGCAGGTGACCCGCGCTTGCGTCGATCAATGACCGCCCTGACAGTCGAGATCGGGGCCCGTGAGAGACACCTCGGGTCGGTCAGCACGCTGGACGCGGCGTACCGCGTAGTCGTTGACTGCAAGAAGAACCTGAGTGAGCCTCTTTCATCCTCTGCTGGCGGGTGAAACGGGCTGACCGACGGGTGTGGCGAGGAGGCAGGGTCCCTCATCGTCGGCGTAGTGGTCCACTCATCAAACCGGCGCCCGGAAGAGTCCACTGCAGCCAATTTTGTGCGCACAGAGAATACTGGGACGGCGCTACCAGACAAGCATCGTTCGTGCGAACCCGTAACTTCTGCGTACAAGGGGCCTGCCTGCGACCGACGGCCCCGCGCACCGCATCGAGGGAGTGAGCCATGGGTTCTCAGGTGAAGACGTTCGGGTTCGGCATGCCGTGGGAGTCGTTGTACGGGTACAGCCAGGCCACCCAGGTCGATGACACGGTCTATGTGTCAGGGCAGCTGTCTCATGACAGTCACGGCGACTTCGTGGGCGCCGGTGACTTCGAACTGCAGGTCCGCACCACGCTGGAGAACCTGGACCTGGTGCTGAGGCAGTTCGGGGCCGAGCGTGGCCAGATAGTGGAGACCACGGTTCTGGTGAGGAACCTGCGGGAGAACTTCGACACGACAGCACGCCTCCACGCGGAGTACTTCGGGGAGCACCGGCCCGCCAGCACGGTCATGGGCGTTTCCGACTTGGCGCTGCCGGACCAGCTCGTGGAGATCGGCGCGCTCGTGCGTCTCGATGTGAGGGCATAGGGGAGGGGGTCGGCCTGATTCCTTCGGCCTCTTTCATCTTGGATAGTTGCAGGTCAGCAGCGTATGGACGGCTTGGACGATGGTGCCGATGCGGCGGGTGGAGCATCTGGCTCGCCGGAGCAGCCGCCAGGATTTCAACTGGGCGAAGGCGCGTTCGCCGGGGGCTCTCAGCCGGGCGTGGTCGCGGTTGAACTGCTGGTAATGCTGCGGCTGTTCGCGGTGGCGGTAGTACGGGGTGCGGAAGGTGGCGCCGGCGCCCTGGTAGGCGCGGTCCGCGAGGACGCGGATCTGCCGGGTCAGGCAGGCCTGGACGATGCCATGGGCGCGGGCCGCGGTCAGGTCGTGGGTGCGACCGGGTGCGGTGGACGGCTACGTGGCCGAGGGCTACGTCCGGATCAAGCTGAAGATCGAACCCGGCTGGGACGTCGAGCCGGTCCGCGCCGTCCGCGAGCGCTTCGGCGACGACCTCCTCCTCCAGGTCGACGCCAACGCCGCCTACACCCTCGTCGACTCCCAACAGCTCGCCAAGCTCGACGACTTCGGCCTCCTGCTGATCGAACAGCCCCTCGCCAACGACGACATGGTCCAGCATGCCCAGCTCGCGAAGCTGCTGCGGACCCCGATCTGCCTGGACGAGTCCATCGAGTCCGCCGCCGATGCCGCGCCAGCCATCTCGCTGGGCGCCTGCTCGATCATCAACATCAAGCCGGCCCGCGTCGGCGGCTATCTCGAAGCCCGCCGCATCCACGGCATCCCAGTCTGGTGCGGCGGCATGCTGGAGACCGGCATCGGCCGCGCCGCCAGCGTCGCCCTGGCGGCCCTCCCCGGCTTCACCCTCCCTGGTGACACCTCCGGCTCCCACCGCTACTTCGCCATGGACATCACGGAGCCGTTCGTCCTGTCCGATGGCCACCTCGGCGTCCCGACGGGCCCGGGACTCGGCATCGAGCAGCTCCCGGACGTCCTGAACAAGGTCACGACGTCCATCGAGTGGATCGCGCTCTAGTCCGTCCTGGACGACGGCGGACTCTCCTTCAGAGCTCCCTGGGTGCAACCAAGCCCAGGGAGCTCTGTTGTACCTCGTCGACGGAGACGGAACAGCCCTCCTGGGTTCTGCCCCCAGCACGAACGGAAGAGCCCGCCGCTCCGGCACATTGGAACCACCGCACCGCGTGCCGCCAGGAGCGCTCTCACCCGTGAGCATCCACGGCGCCAGGCAGCCCGCCCGCCCTGTCGACTCGGCCAAACCCCCCTACCGACGGTGGGCGGGCCCCCGGACTCCAGCTGCAGGATCCGCGCTACCCAGCGGCGCGGTTCTTTCCGGCGTCGGAATCGGCCCGCAGTCACTCACGGTGACTTGCCCCGACATCGATGAGCCGCCCAGAGGGCGGCGAACTGCGTACTATGGCGAAGGGCTTGATGGCGTAGGTGGGAGGTGCTGCTGACAGCCGCGTTCTCCCCAGATTCTCCCCAGCGCTTCCAGATCCCTAAAAAAACCAGGCCAGAGGGCCTATGCAGGGAAGGGCGAGGAGATCACCCGCATCACTTCTGCCCAGCGCCCCGTATGGGCGGTTTGCGCGACGATGCATGCGCAAACAGTGCGCGGCGCGTGTTTGAGGCAGGTGCTCGCTACAGCCAGCCTCTCCGTTGGAAAATCACGCACAAAATGACGCATACCACCCCATCGAGCCGATGGCGAAGGGGTATCCGAGGCCCCAGCGCAGCTCCGGCATGGAGTCGAAGTTCATGCCATAAATAGTTCCCACCAATGGGGGAGCAAAGGGAATCGCCGCCCACGAGAAGATCTTCAAGAAGTCCTCGCCCGTGGGGCGCTGACCTGCGTAGATAGACGTCTTAAGGGGTGCTGGCCTGCGACTTTACTCCTTTCCGGAGCTTTCACGATGACACCGCCTTACGCGGTCGATTCTCCCCAGACGCTCCCCGAGGCGGCTTGATCCTCCCCAGATTCTCCCCGGCCGGCACTGCTTCGGCAGGAGCACAGCCCCTGGTCAAGGCTGGTTCTCGGCTCGGAGGAGCGGCTACGCACAGTGTCAGGGGAGGAGCGTGATCGTGTCGTGCGTGTTCTGAACGGTTCGTCTCGGCGGGAGCCTTCGGTCAGTGTCCAACGGTTCGTGCCCTTGCCGTCCAGGGTGTGTTCGTCCTCGGTTGTTGTCCGAACGCGCGTCGTGGGTTCACCCCCTCGGACCTCTGCCCAACCGACGGGCTGGCCGACCAGTCGTGCGCCGGCGAGGCTCGCGTAGACGTGGGCAGCCCAGAAGCCAGGCGTCCCACACGCGAATGGCGTACTCGCCCGGCGGCTGATGCCTCATCGGGGGCCGTCCGCTCCCTGACCGGTGGGGCGCTCCGCACCGCTAGAACAGCGTGATCCAGTCGTCCTTCACGAACACCTGGCGCCACTCGTCGGCGATCCAGCCCCTCTCGCGCGACCGACGCAATACCCAACCACCGCCCCAGCCCACGGCCAGACCCAGCGCGGAGCTGAGCACCAGCGCCCGCCAGAAGACCCCGGCGACCCCCTCCTCCGAAGCCGTCGCTGCGGGCAGTGCCGCGAGGAACAGCACGAAGAAGGGCAGCGCCATGCCGTCGTTGAGGCCGCTCTCGACATTGAGGCCGCTGCGCACGAGCACGGGGACACGCGGGCTGGAGACGGCGGTCTTGCCGAGGGCCGCGTCGGTCGGTGCCAAGATCGTCCCGACGAGCGCCAGCTCCCACGCGGTCAGCCCCGGCAGCAGCGGCCACGCCAGGAGCCAGCCGGCCCCGATGGTCAACGGCAGCCCGATGCCCAGCAGGCGAACGGGGAGGAAGCCGCCGACGCGCAGGTCACGACGGCGTACGGACATGGCGTCGGTCAGCAGGACGAGAGTCAGGGCCGCTTCGACCAGGGTGAGGACCGGTCCCGCGTCGTGTTCCAGGTCGAGGAGGCCGAGCCCGAGCGGACCGATGGCCACCCCGAAGCCGGTGAACACCATCGGCGCCGACACGGCGGTCGTCGACAACCGCCGGGAGACGAGCGCGTACCCCGCGGTGACCGCGGCCACGGCCGCACCCGCCCACGCGCCGCCGCTCACGGGGGCCCCGCGGGCGTGTCTTCGGCGGCGCACCGGAAACCCTGGTTGCCGGTGCTGCTGTCCGGCCCGCTGGAGCTCCGGGCCGAGACACGGTAGCGGCGGCAGTAGGAGGCGTGGCACAGGTAGGACCCGCCACGGATCGCCTTGCCCAGGCCGACCGGTGGGCCTTGCGGGTCGGCCCGGGGACTGGACCGGTAGTAGGCGGGCGAGTGCCAGTCCGCGCACCATTCCCAGACGTTGCCGCACATGTTGTGCAGGCCGTAGCCGTTCGGCGGATACGCGGTGACGGGTGCCGTGCCGTACCAGCCGTCCGCGGCCGTGTTGTGGTCGGGAAGACTGCCCTGCCACACGTTCATCCGGTGCTCGTCGCCGGGTTCCAGCTCGTCACCCCAGGGGAAGGCGCGCTGTTCGAGCCCGCCACGGGCGGCGAACTCCCACTCCGCCTCCGTCGGCAGCCGCTTTCCCGCCCAGGCGGCGTAGGCCGTGGCGTCGTTTCACGAGACATGGACGACCGGGTGATCGGCGCGGTCGTCCACATCGGATCCGGGTCCTTCGGGGTGACGCCAGCACGCCCCGTACACCTGGCGCCACCAGGGAGCCTCGGCGACCGCACGGGTGTCGGGAAAGTCGCCGGGCAACAGCCCGGCGAAAACGAACGACCAGCCGTAGCGTTCGGCATCCGTGATGATTCCGGTCGCCTCGGTGAAGTCCCGGAATGCCGCGTTGGAGACGGCACAGCGGTCGATCCAGAAGGACGCGAGCCGCACCGGATGAACAGGCCCCTCTCCATCGCCGGGCACGACCCAGTCGTCCTCCGCCCCCATCAGGAACTCACCGCCGGGAACGCGGACCATGCCGGCGGCCGGCCGGCCGCTGGACGCGGCCACAGGCGCCCGGGCGGTATCCGCACGCCGCCCCGCCTCGCTGCGGGACGGACTGCAGCAGTTCTTACCTGATCCACGTTCCGGCATGGGTGGCGCACCAATCGGGAGGGAACGGGCCGATCCGCTCATGATCGGGTCCCGACCCGTCCGCACCCGGTATCGACACGGAGCGGCGTACTGGCGGTGATCGCTCTGCTGGCCTCCGACGGCCGCAGGACACGGACGGCAGGGGCCCTCCCGTGCCTCCGGGGCTGGGAGTCCAACCTGTGAGGGGCTTGCGGACCCCGGTAGCTGAGTAGGCATCCCAAGATGCCCCGGAGACCCTGTGAGGCCTTACGGATCTCACCGTCATCCTGGGTCATCCAGCCGGCGAGGCGGATGGGCTGGACTGTCGCGGTGAAGAGGTCACGGGTGACTGCCAACGGCGGCCGAGCGTCTCAGGTGAAAGCCAGACCGCGAAACGCGTTGCGGACGTCCGTCAGCGGTTGGCGGTCGCGGGTGTAGTAGAGCTTGTTGGTCAGCAGGACCGCCCACCGGTCCTGGGTGGGGGAGATCCACATGCCGGTGCCGGTGAAGCCGTAGTGGACCCAGACGTCCTGCTCGTCGGTGGTGCCGGGGGCCGGGTGCCAGAACAAGCCGCGCTCGGGCTGGAGGCCGCCGGTCTGCACGGTGAGGGAGTGCGCGCTCCTACCGCCCCGCCGCGGTGTCCGATCAGGCAACAACGGTTCTATCCGCGCCCACTGCGCGTCGGTCAACGGCACGACCAGACCAACGATTCGATGATCGGAAAGAAACGCCCTAGTTCACGTGTCGATTCCCGGCCGTTCTACCGGGAGTCATGCTTCGGTAACGCTCCGCGCTGACACGCTCTGACAAGGCAGGCAAGGAGCCCGCCAGCGAGGAGACGACATGTCCGAGACCACGCCCAACGCCAAGGGATCGGCGCCGGTCCATTACACGCCCGAAGCCACCGAACCCACGTTGATTCCGGCGGACCAGGTCAACCCCGAGGACATCGGCGCCCTCAGACTTCGCTACGTGGACGGCGTGGCTCACCTCGTTGTCAGTGGCGGGAAGTACATCCCGCCGAGCTCGCCATCGTGACCAGTGATGGCGCGGCGCAGCAGGTTCGCTACTCCGCCATCAAGTTGTCCAACGTTATTTTGGTCGGCGGCCAAACCCGGATGCCCCGGGTTCAGCAATTCGAGTCCAGAGCCTGAACCCGAGGCGCCCCTGACACACCTGGCAGGAGCGGGTCATGATCGAAGTAAGCTGGTCCGTTGATCACTCAAGAGGAAAGACGGGCAAGGAACTTGAATCGCATACGAACGACGGTGGCGCTCGGTCTGGTGCTGTCCGCGGGTCTCGTGACCGGATGCTCCGGAAGCGCGGAGCCTGATGCCAAGCCAAGCGGCGGAGAGACGGGGACGGTCACTGAGTCCGCGTCCGCGTCCGCGACGCCGAAGAGCGCGGTCTACCAGGGCAAGCCGGTGCCCGGCCTTGCCGCGAAGCCGGCCTGGAGCCTGACGCGCGACGAGGCGGGGAACTGCGCGGGCAACGCGTCCGTGAAGGACTCGTCGCAGAACGACATCTGCACGGTCGGGGACGCCCTCGTCCTCACCACCTACAGCAACGGGCAGGCGGGCACGAACACCTTCACCGTCCGGCTCCTCGATGCCGAGACCGGCAAGCTACGCAAGAAGTTCGACCTCGCCATCGCCGCCGATGACAGCGGGTCCACGTCCTCCTCGGCGGTGGCCCTCGCGCAGGTGGGCGAGTGGCGGGACGGTTCGCCGGCCCTCCTGATCCGCAACCGCGTCGACACCCCGGCGAGCGGCCTGAAGAAGGCCTCGACCCAGACCGTGCTGACCATGTACGCGCCGTCCGGCGAGAAGCTCGGGAGCTCCTCCTTCGACGAGGACACCCACATGTCCACGCCCGTCCGGAACGGCTACCTCGTGGATGCCAGCTCCATCGGCGGCAGCGCCACGTTCATCCCGATCGGTGGCGGGGAGACCGTGACCAGCGATGTCTCGGCCTTCGACCTCAAGGGGACGGTCGGCTCCGGTCTCGGCTACTACTCGCAGCCGGACATCTCCTACCAGCCCTCCGCCGACTGGCTGACCGTCAAGGACGTCCGCACGGGCAACAAGGCGTGGAACAGCAAGGACCTCACGCCGCCGGCCGCCATCGCCAAGCTGGTCACCTCGGACAAGGCGACCAGTGCGCGGCTGATGCCTTTCCGGGGCGACAAGGCCCTCCTCGAATGGTCCTCGTACGGCAGCTCCGAAGCGGTCATGACGCTGATCGACGTCAAGAGCGGCCGCCGGCTCGCCGAGGGGCCGGCCATCGACACCAACGGCACCACCGACGACGACGGCCTCGCCATCTCCCCGGACGGCAAGACCGCCGTGGTGCAGTACGGCAAGGGTGCGGTCGCCTGGAACACGGAGACCGGCAAGGAGCTGTGGCGCCAGGCGGAGGACGAGGTGACCATCGGGCCGGGCGATCTCCCGGGCAACGGCGTCCTCTACGCGTACCTGGACGGCGTCGGAGCCGCGCTCGACGCCGACGACAAGAAGCTGCTGGCCTCCGAGATCGCGGAGATGCCGCAGTTCACGACGAACGGGTACGCCGCCATCCACACCTCCGAGGGCCTCTTCGTCTTCGCCACCCAGCCCGTCTGACGGACGCCCCGCCCCCGGTTCAGGGGGCCTCAGGCCCGGACGCCGCCTCGCGGCGCATCACGTACGTGTTCCCGATGTCGGGATCGCCGACGAAGAAGAACAGCACCAACTCGTCGCGCTGATCCCGGTCCACGTGGAAGCGCCAAAAGTCGGACTTCGAGACCGCCGCCGTGACGGACAAGCTCAAGGAACTGGGTGGGACGACGCGCTCCGCCAGGAACAGCAGCGTCTGAAGGACCACAGGTGGAATGTGACCTTCACCGACGCGGCGACCAGCGAGGCGGTCATGTCATCGGGGATCGACAAGGTCACCATGGCGAAGTCAGTCCCACATCCCCTTCGCCCGCTGAAATCCGAAAGTTCATCCTCCCTCTGGGGGACGAAATTCACCGGGGAAACGGTCCTTCGTGTCACCTGCCGAGGTCTGCGGCGCGGTGCCGGCCCGGCGTCTGCGATCGGCGGGCGGGATCAGGGACGCTCAGTCCTGTCGGATGCAGCTTCCTGACAGCGCCCGCGTGTAGGTCGTGTCCGGACGCGGAGCTCCGAGACAGTCCCCGTACCTGGGGAATCACCTCGGGGCTCGGCGTAGTTCTCCCGGCATGAACTCCGTACGGGAAACCTTCGACGTCCTGCGATACACCGCTTTCTCCGACGATTTTGAGGGAGGCAATCCCGCCGGGATCGTTCTCGACGCCACGGGCCTCAGCGACGAGGAGATGCTGGCGATCGCCGCCGAAGTCGGCTACAGCGAGAGCGCGTTCCTGACAGCCCCGCCCGAGGGAGCGGGCCCCAGCGCGTCGGACGCCGGGCGCGCGTACACCATCCGCTACTTCAGCCCCAAGGCGGAAGTGCCCTTCTGCGGTCACGCCACCGTCGCGACGGCCGTGGCCCTCGGCGAGCGCATCGGCCCCGGCGACCTGGTATTCACCACGCGGGCCGGGACCGTGCCGGTCACCGTGACGCGCGAGGGCGGGGCGCTGCGGGCCACACTCACGAGCGTCGAGCCGCACATCGAGGACGTCGCGGCCGATGACCTGGCAGAGGCACTCGCCGCGCTCGACTGGCCGGCCGGCGACCTCGATCCCGCCCTGCCTCCCCGCATCGCCTTCGCGGGCGCCCGCCATCTGATCCTTGCCGCCGCGAGCCGAGAGCGCCTGGCCCACCTGGCGTATGACTTCGCCCGCCTGGAGGCCCTCATGCACCGGCTCGACCTGACGACGCTGGAGTTGGTCTGGCGCGCCTCTGCGGAGGTCTTCCACGTCCGCGCCCCGTTCCCGGTGGGCGGTGTGGTCGAGGACCCGGCGACCGGGGCGGCGGCCGCCGCCTTCGGCGCGTACGCCCGCGAGCTCGGACTCGTGCCCGAGGCGACGGTTCTCACCCTCCACCAGGGGGAGGACATGGGACGCCCCGGCGTCCTGACGGTGGAACTGCGGGCGGGCGACCGGCGGATCAGGGTGGGCGGCGCAGGGACCCGCATCCCGGCCTGATCCACTTGTGGCTGAGCCGTGGGGTCGAACCGACTGGGTCAAGCTGGTGCGCCTCCCTCGTGCCCCACGCTGCGGTGTGGGGCACGACGCGTCTCATGCCGGTTCGACTAGGAGCTCTCTTACGGATCACTGGCAGAGAGATCGCAGGACCTGCTGGTGGCGGCGGAACCGTGCCTGCGACGATGCGCCTGGGAGCTACGACCTTGCTGTGGGGGACGGCGACCGTCCATTCGACGACCGTGCTGCGAGCTCGACGTATGACGAGCTCTACGAGCGCCATCTGGAGTCGGACGATGTCGTCGTGCCTCCGGCGCCGCGCATCGTGGCGTATGTGGAAGCTCTCGTTGGGCGATATCCCGACGACGTCGATCGCAGTGTCGTGTGGGCGTCGCCCCCGGTCATCGAGGAGGCCTCGGGCCCGATCGTGTACCTGCTCATGTCCTACGGCAAAGCTGAAGAAGTGTCCGAGTATGCCGCTGCACTGGCTCGCGAGCATGGCCTCGTCTGCTTCGATCCGCAGGGAGAGTGCCTCCGGCCGTGAGCTGCCTGCTCTTCATCGGGCGGACCCGGACCAGAGGAAAATGCCCGCGATGAGGAGACCGGCGCGGTAGACCGTGGCGGTCTTCTCGTAGCGGGTGGCGAGACCGCGCCATTGCTTGAGGCGGTTGATGCAGCGTTCGACGGTGTTGCGTTGCTTGTAGGCATCGCGGTCGAATCTGGGCGGGCGCTCGTCGCCGCGGCCCTTGTGCTTGCGGTTGGCGATCTGGTCGGCGGGTTGCGGGATCACGGCCCGTACTCCGCGTCGTCGCAGATGGTCCCGGATGGCTCGCGATGAGTACGCCTTGTCCGCCAGCACCGCGAAGGGCCTGGTCCTGGGCCTGCCAACTCGACGCGGGATCCGGATGGCAGCCATTACGTGGTCGAACGCCGGCGCGTCTCCTGCCTGGCCGGGCGTGAGCACGAAGCACAGCGGGCGGCAGCGGCTGTCAGCGGCGAGATGGACCTTCGTGGTCAACCCGCCACGCGAGAGTCCGATCGCGTGGTCGGCCGGCTCACCGGCCGGGGCCCCTTTTTGCGGGCCCCGGCGCCGTTCTGGTGGACCCGCACGATCGTGGAGTCGACCGCGACGACCCAGTCCAGGTCACCGTCGGCATCCGCTTGCGCGAGCAGCGCGGTGAAGACACGTTCCCACGTGCCATCGATGGACCAGTTCCTCAGCCTCGTATAGACGCCCTTCCACGAGCCGTACTCGGCGGGGAGGTGCACCCACTGAGACCCGGTCTGAAACTTCCAGGCGATCGCATCGATCACCTGGCGGTGATCACGCCACCTACCGCCCCGCCGCGGCGTCCGATCAGGCAACAACGGTTCTATCCGCGCCCACTGCGCGTCGGTCAACGGCACGACCTGCCCCGCCCCGACGGTGAACAGGTGCTCCCCGTGGAAGGCGACCGGCTCCCCCTGGTCCACGGGGGAGTGGACGGCGACGAGACCACCTACGAGGTGCGCGATCCGCACGGCGGGCAGGTGCGGACCTTCACCGGCAGCCCCTACCGCGCCTCCACCGCCTACTGGCTGTCCGCCGTCGAGGACCGCAACGGCAACCGCGTCGTCTTCTCCCGCCGCCCCGACGGCGCGCCGACCGCCGTGTCCCACACGGGCGGCTACGTCGTCCAGATCACGGCCACCACCTCACGGGTGACGGACCTGGCCGTCCGCGGTCCCGGAGGCCCTGCGGCGGTCGTCGGCTACGGCTACGACCCCACAGGGCACCTCATAGCCCTGACCGGACCGGACGGACCCTCGGGGCCCGCCATGGCCTTCACCTACGACGGCGACGGCCGTGTCACGTCCTGGACCGATCGCAACGGGTTCACCTTCCAGTACGTGTACGACGGACAGGGCCGGGTCGCCCGCACCATCGGCCCCGGAGGAACCCTTTCGTCGAGCTTCGCGTACGGCGTCCACCCGGAGACCGGGCATCCCGTCACCCGCTACACCGACTCCACCGGCGCCATTACCGTCCTGCACCTGAACGACCGCCTCCAGGTCGTCGCCGAGACCGATCCCCTCGGCCACACCACCCACCTGACCTGGGACGCCTACGACCGTCCCCTCACCCGCACCGACGCGCTCGGCCACACCACCGAACTCACCTGGAGCGAGGACGGCGACCTCATCGCGGTACGGCTGCCCGACGGCAGCACGGCCACGGCCCGCTACGACGAGCGGCACCTGCCGGTCGAGATCACCGGAGCCGACGACACGGTGTGGCGGCAGACCTTCGACGACCTGGGCAACTGCACCGCGGTCCAGGCCCCGGACGGGACGGCGAGGCGCTTCACGCACGACCGCACCGGCGCCATCGCGACCATGACCGACGCGGTGGGCAGCACGATCCGCATCCGATCCGACCGCGCCGGGCTCGCCCTGGAGGTCGGCGACGACGAACGAGGCGTCACGCGCGTCGAGCGGGACCACCGCGGGCGTCCCCTCCGGATCGTCGACCCGGCAGGAGGCGTCCAGGAGTTCGTCTGGGACGGTGACGACCACCTGCTCGCCCGTACCGTCGCCGATGGCAGCCGCGAGACGTGGACCTGGGAGGCGGAAGGCAACTGCGCGGCCTACACCGATGCCGCCGGCGGCGTGTGGGGCACCGAGTACGGGCCCTTCGACAAGCCCCTGGTCCGGTCCGACCCGGACGGCGCCCGCCACCAGCTGCGCTACGACACCGAGCTGCGCCTCGTGGAAGTCACCAACCCGCTGGGACAGCACTGGACCTACACCTACGACGCCGCCGGAAACCTCACGGCCGAGACCGACTTCGAAGGACGCACCAGCCACTACGCCTACGACCCGGCCAACCGGATCATCCGACGCACCAACCCCGCCGGACAGATGGTCGACTACACGTGGGACGCCATGGGCCGACTGACTCCGACGAGGCCGACGACGACCTCACCCACTACTCGTACGACCTCACCGGTGCACTCGGCGAGGCACGCACCGCCACCTCGACACTGAGCGTCGAACGCGACGCGATGGGCCGACCGCTCAGCGAAACCGTCGACGGCCGCACCCTCCGATACGCCTACGACCCGTCCGGCCGCCGCATCGCCCGCACCACACCCACCGGCGCCGTCACGAGCCTCGCCTACGACCCCGCGGGACACCGTTCCCACCTGGCCGTCGACGGACACACCCTCACCTTCGGACACGACCTGCTCGGCCGCGAGATCACCCGCGTCTGGGGCGACCCGGGCACCCCGGTGACCCTGAGCACCACCTGGGACAGCGTCAGCAGGCCGACGGCCCAGAGCCTCGTCGCCGGGACCGGCCCCACGCCCGTGGTGACGCGCGACTACGCCTACCGGGCCGACGGCTTCCCGCTCGTCATCGGCGAACAGAACCCCGGCGGGGAACGCGACGCCAAGCAGATCATCCTCGACCCGATGGGCAGGCCCCTGGCCGTCACCGGCACGGGCTGGCAGGAGAACTACGGCTACGACCGCGCCGGCAACCAGGCCACGGCGCACTGGCCGGCCCGGGCCGGGCACGGGGAGGCCCGCGGCCCGAGGACCTACGCCGGCACCCGTCTTCTGATGGCCGGGTCCCTCCACTACGAGTACGACGCGGCCGGCCGGGTCGTCGTACGGCGCCGCACCCGCCCCTCTCGCAAGCCCGACCAGTGGCGCTACACCTACGACGCCCGGGACCGGCTCACCTCCTGCACCACCCCCGACGGCACCCTGTGGACGTACGCCTACGACCCCCTCGGCCGCGGCATCGCGAAGCACCGCATGGCCGACGACGGCCTGACCCCGGTGGAGACCGTCCGCTACACCTGGGACGGCACCCTGCTTGCCGAGCAGGTCGACGAGGCCACCGCCACCGCCCTGACCTGGGAGTACGAAGGACACCGGCCGCTCGTCCAGTACGAGCGGAAGTTCCTCGACGAGGCCGAGACCGACGCGCGCCTCTTCGCCATCGTCACCGATCTCGCCGGCGCCCCGACCGAACTCGTCTCCACCACCGGCGAGACAGCCTGGCGCAGCCGCTCCACCGCCTGGGGCACCACCGGGTGGAACCGCGATGCCACCGCCTACACCCCACTGCGCTTCCCCGGCCAGTACGCCGACCCGGAAACCGGCCTGCACTACAACTTCTTCCGCCACTACGACCCCGACACCGCCCGCTACACCAGCCTCGACCCCCTCGGCCTCTCACCCGCACCCAACCCGGCCACCTATGTCGCCAACCCCTGGGCCTCCGCCGACCCCCTCGGGCTCGCCCCCAAACGCTGCAGCTTCGACGCCTACGACTGGGGCGACGCGACGAGCGGGTTCGGAGGCAGTGTCCGCTACGGCCGGCTGGACCATCTGGGGCGCCCCACCGGCGTCTACGCCCAGATCCGGCCCGAGATGCTCAACACGGGAACGGAGGCGGGATCGGTCCGCACCCCGGGATGGCGCGGGAACGGCAACGACTTCAACGAGGCCCGCGGCCACCTCTACGCCAACCGTCTCGGTGGACACGGAAAGGGGAAGTTCGCCTGGCAGAACCTGGTGACCGAGACCCAGACCCCCACCAACACGCCCGAGCAGCGTGTCCAGGTGGAGGCGGTGATCTACGACCAGGTGAAGAACAACGACGAGATCGTCCAGTACAACGTCGTCCCCAGGTACGCGGGCAACAACCCGATCCCGCACGAAATCCACTTCACGGCGTACGGGAACAAGGGGTTCACCTTCACCTGCATTCTGGAGAACCCCGCCGCCTACGTCAGAACCGGCGTCTAGCGCCCACGACGACCCGTACCGGAGAACCGCATGACCCGCACCACGCCCCCGCGCCCCTACGACGTCGAGTCGCTGTTCCCCGCCCTCGCCGAGTGCCGGCGCACGGCGACGCGACTGCATCCTCGCCCCGGTGACCCGAAGGCCCAGGACAGCTCCGTCGCCGGGCCCATGCTCTGGCCGGCCGACGAACCCTGGCCGGTGTGCACCGCCGTCCACCCCAAGGGAACCGGACACCTGCTGGCCGACGTCCGCCGCGCGCGCCGCATCCACGCCGCCTCGGAGGGACGGAAGAAGACCGACGAGGAGCTCGCGCTCCTCGCCACCCTCCAGGCCGGCCCCCACGACGCCTCCAGCGGCGACGCGGACCCCATCCCGCTGCTGGCCGTCGCCCAGCTGTGGGCACGCGACATCCCCGACCTCACCGGACCCGAGGGACACGACCTCCTTCAGGTCTTCTGGTGCCCCTTCGAAGCACACGGCCCCGACCAGAGCGTCGACGTCGTCCTGAAGTGGCGCCGCAGCGAAGACATCGGAACCGTCCTCGGCGACCAGCCTGAACCGCTCGTGGTCGGCTCACCCGGGTGCGTGCCCCAGCCCTGCGAACTCCACCCCGAGCAGATCACCGAGCACGAATACCTCGGCCTGCTCCCCGAGGACCTTCAAGAGTCCATCGCGGAGTGGGAGGAAGGGCTCCTCGACGAGGAAGAAGCGGAGGCGGACTTCCCCACCGAGTACTCCAGCGATCTGTCCCTCGCACCCGGCTGGAAGGTCGGCGGCTTCGCCACCTGGCACCTCACCGACCCCCGCCCGATCGACTGCACCGTCTGCGGCACCCCCATGCCGCCGCTCCTGACCGCGCACTACGTCGAGTGGGACCCGGCATCGGAGAGCTGGGCCCCACGGGAGGACCTCCGCCCCGACCTGTTCCGGCATGTCATCACCCCCACCGGCGTGTATCTGGGGCGCGGCTACCTGCGGATCCACACCTGTCCTGCGGATCCGTTCCACCCCCACCGTCTCAGCTTCCAGTAACGGGGGCCTGGAGGACAGCGGGGTCGGCCGATCGGCCCGCGGCACCCGCAGGCGGGTCAGGACCTCAGGGAACACGGGTGCGTCTCCAGCCTGGCCGGGAGTGAAGACGAAAGCGAGCGGCCGGCAGCGGCTGTTCGCAGCAAGATGGATCTTCGTGGTCAGCCGCCGCGAGACCGTCCGAGGGCATGATGCTCCGGCTCGTCGGCCGGGGCCCCTTTTGACGGGCCCCGGCGGCGTGCTGAGGAGCTCGGACAACGGTGGAGTCGACCGAGGCGATCCAGTCGAGGTCGCCTTCGGCGTCGGCCTGGGCGAGCAGGGCAGTGAACACGCGCTCCCAGGTGCCGTCGACAGCCCACTTCCGCAGCCTGTTGTGGGCGCCCTTCCAGGAATCGAAGTACTCGGGCAGGTCCATCCACGGAGTGCAGGCGCGGTACTTGAACGCGATCGCGTCGATCACCTGCCGGTGATCACGCCAGCTCCCACCTTGCTTCGGCGTCCGGTCCGGCAGCAACGGCTCAATCCTCGCCCACTGGGCGTCAGTCAACGACACAGATCAACCAATGATCAGATGATCCGAAGAAAACACCCTAGCTATAAAACTGCCGGACGTTGTTGACACCCCGGGTTTCCAACCACTACGGAGATCTGCCATGCCCCCTTCGCTGCAACAGCAGCAGGACGGCCAGGCACAGCACCGCCTGGCGGTCCTGCGCCACGCCGAGGAAGCCACCGGCAACGCATACCTACCGTGCACGAGCTCGTTAGAGCGGGCTGTGGGCTCAGAGGTGTCGATCACGAACTGCGGCTAGCCGGTGCTGGGGGAGGGGGATGACGGCGCCGATCAGGGCCGCGATGGACCGGATCCTCAAGGGCGACCTCCCGCCCGGCGGCGGATGTGACCTGAAGGCGCTGGCCGCCGAGGCCGGAGTGACCCGCACCGCGTTCTACCCGAAGAAAATCCGGGACGGCACCCCGCGCCCTGGCCCCTACCAGCACCTCGCGGCGCCTTACGGCCCTGCAGGAGGCAGGCGAAATCGTCGACCCCCGCGCCACGCAGATCGAGCGGCTCAAGATCCAGGTCGCCGAACTCCAGAAGCGCGTCACCAAACGGGACGAAGCTCTGGCCGAGCTCACGGCGTTCAAGACCCTCGCCCTTCCCGGATAGCTGCCCAGCACGACGAAATCCAACGGCTACGGGAACAGGCTGCAGGCCTCGGCAATGTTCGACGCCTTCCTGCCGCCCGCAGCGGTCCGGCGCCGTATGGGTCGTGCAGCTGAGCCGGAGCCGCCCTCGCGCTGCGGCTGCCGCCCAACCGTGGCGTATCACGAGGGCCCCGACGCCCTTGTGGTGGTCAAGGTCCGTGCGCGCATGAGGTTGCCACACGTGTGACCAGCCACTTTCCCCGCCGTAGGAGCGGTTACATGAGGCGGGACATCAGCCTTATCGGCTGGTTTAGCCCTGAGTTGGAGTTTCTTGAGCAGATTGCTGCTGGTGCACGAGCTCGACTTTGTCCCGGAACGGAGGCTTCTCACATCGCCTCCTCCAGGGCGCGTCTGAACTCCTGTGCAGAGGGGGTGACGCCCTCGCGTGGATCCTCCACCGCGAGGATGTCGTCGATCAGTGCGGCCAGTCCGGTCGGGAGTGCAGCGTTCCTCTTGCGGATCGGCACTGCGGGCTCACGCAGGACCACACGAAGGGGATCGGTACCTTCTGGGAAGTCCCGGGGGGTGCTGCGGGTGAGAGCCCAGTACAGACATGCCGCCGAGGCCCATACGTCCACGGCGGGCGTGGCGTACTTATAGTTCACCATCTGGGCCCGTGGCATGAAGGCGACGCTGCCGCCCACCGCCCCGCTGCGGGTGTAGTCCGACAGCCCCGCGTGTTCGAAGGCCTTGGCGAGCCCGAAATCCGCGATCTTCACCACGGGGGTGGGTCCTGCGCCGGACAGCAGGACGTTCTGTGGCTTGATGTCCCGGTGCACGAGGCCCCGCGCGGGAGCCGTGGTGCCGTCACTGAGGCGCACCGCGGGCAGGGGGGCGCTGTGGGCGTACGCGAGGCCGTCGAGGACCTGGCGTATCAGGGCGATGGCGACGGCGGGGGTCAGGGTCCCGTCCCGTTCGATCACCCGTTGGGCGAGGTTTCCGCCTTCGCAGTACTCACAGGCGAAGTAGAGCAGCGTTCCGGTGGAGCCGGCGTCGCGGAATCGCACCAGGTTCGGATGCTGGAGCACTCTGGTGTTCTTGATCTCGCGCAGGAAGCCGTTCACCGCCTCCGGGTGGATAGCCACCTCGGGCCGGAGCACCTTCAAGGCCAGTGACTCGCCGGAGTCCTGCTGCCGCGCGAGGTAGACGATTCCCTGTGCGCCCCTGCCGATTTCCCGCACGATGGTGTAACCGTCGATCTGTTCGTCAGCGTCACCGTCGGCTGGGGCGGGTAAGCCGTCATCAATTGAGGACACGCGCAGCAGCAAGGTGCCGACTCGTATCTCGTCCCCGTCGGCCAAGTCGTGTGCCCGGGAGCCGGGACCGTCGATCCTGACACCGTTGACGTAGGTGCCGTTCCGGCTCCCGAGGTCGCGTACCCGCACCGTCGGCGGGTCGATGTCGAACGCGCAGTGATGGCGCGATACTTGCCTCTGGTCCGCGGACGCCACGATGGCGCAGTCGGCGGCGCGGCCGACGATGGCGGTGCCTCGCTCGCCATACGAGAACGTCATGGATTGCGCGCCGACGACGGCCACGCTCAGCCGTACCTCCGCTGCCATGCCCGGTCTCAGTCGACAGTGGCAACGTACAGGGGCGAACCCAGCAGCACTATGGATCTGTCTTCCGGATCCGGACTCGGCCCGTGCAGAAGACGCTTGGCAACGAACTCCATCGTCTGCGCCGGCCCTTGCAACGCTTCCACGGTCCGGCGTACCGCGTTCAGAGCCGCCGCTTCTGGAGTAGCACGATGCCCGGGATCGCCGTTGACGAGCGAGTCGATCTCCGGGTCCACGCGGAGCCCATCCAGTAGCGAGGGCAACAGGGACCGGGCGAGTGTCGGGATGCCCCCGGCATCAGGAGACGCCCCCAGGACATGGTGCGTCGAACCGCCCAGACCGACGACGACACCACTGTCGGTGCGACCACCGAAGTACGCCAGCGATGTGCCGTCACTGTCCGTCAACACATTCCACCGCATTGCCAGTTGCTCTCGGAAGAATGTCCCCGGCTCGTCGACCGACCCCAGCTCACCGTGCTTCTCGAGGTGACTGACGACACGGTCCAGGCGACTGATCCGGTCGTCGTTCGGCGTGCTCTCCGTGACATCGCGATAGCTGGCGACCTTCGCGTCGATCCCGAATTCTCTGGTCTTCTTCTGGCCGAACGACGGATCGATCTGCGGCAGCAGCATGTCGACCTTGCTGTCGCTGACGTAGAGGTAGTACCGAAAGCCCAAGGTGCTTCCCCCGCTTCTTACATACCTCGCCCCACGGGCCGGTTGCAGCAATCAGTATGCGTCATGCTGCCTGCCGGTGCTTCAATTCTGGTCATGACATCTTCCTCAAGCGGCGCTCAGTTAGAGCCTGGATGCACCGCAGGATCCCCAGTCATGACGTTCGACACTGAGGGCACCGACATGTTCGGCGAGGGGCAGCGTGACGTCGCCGCGGAACCGGACTATGCGTGAACGCGGATCCGGTGCTGTGGCGCGAGGGTGACCTCATAGACGACCGCTATCGGGTGACGCGGATCCTCGGACAGGGCGGAATGGGCGTGGTGCACCAGGTCCGGCATCTCGCATGGGGCGCCGACCTGGCGGTTAAGAGCCCGAAAGGGCAGCGGTGGAACGCTACTCGCCGGGAGCAGTTCGTCACCGAGGCCGAGACCTGGGTGTCGCTGGGGCTGCATCCGCACGTGTGCAGCTGCCATTACGTACGCGTCTTCGACGGAGTCCCGCGCGTCTTCGCCGAGTACGTCCCTGGCGGCAGCCTCCATGACTGGATCCGCGGCCGGAGGCTCTACAACGGGGACCACCGCGGCGTGCTGGCCCGCATGCTCGATCTCGCGATCCAGTTCGCGTGGGGCCTCGAGCACGCGCACAGCCGAGGTCTCGTGCACCAGGACGTCAAACCGGCGAACGTCCTGATCGAGGAGGCGGGGGAAGGCGCCGTCACGGCGAAGGTCACCGACTTCGGCATCGCCCGGGCGCGCGCCGTCGCTCTCGCGGCGGCCGCGGACGACACCGCGCCAGGCGTGAGTGTCCCGGTCTCGGCAGGCGGATACACCCGGAGATACGCCTCGCCCGAGCAAGTAGACGGACTGCCGCTGGGTCGGCGCACCGACGTCTACAGCTACGCGGTCGCAGTACTGGAGATGTTCACCGGAGGAGCGACCTGGCGGGCCGGCGAGGTCGCGGGTGAAGTCCTCGCGCAGCACCGCGCCCATGCGGAAGGCGTTCCCCCGGACGGCGGCCCGCCTCACCTGCCCTCGGACCTTGCCGACCTGCTGGAACGATGCCTGCGCCATGACCCCGCGCACCGACCGGGATCGATGTCCGAGATCGCCGCCGAGCTGACCGGGATTTATCAGCGGGCGTTGGGACACCCCCATCCTCGTCAGATGCCCAAGGCCTCCGAACTGCTGGCGGACGAGTTGAACAACCGTGCCCTCTCCCTGCTCGACCTCGGCAGACCGGGCGATTCCGACCGGTCGTTCACGGCAGCGACAAAAGCCGATCCGCAGCACCTGGCGGCGGCCTACAACCACGGCCTGCGGCGGTGGCGACGCGCGGACATCACCGACGAGAACCTCATCGCCACACTCGACGGCATCCGCGCCGGCGACGACTCCTGGCAGGCCCGGCACCTGCTCGCCCAAGTACACCTGGAACGCGGCGACCTGACCTCCGCCCGCGCGTTGCTGGAGTCGGCACTGCACGAGACTTCTGATGAACCGGACGTCAGAGCGGCGTTACGCGCCGCCCGGTCCCCCCTGGGCGTCGACGCCCGCTGCACCGAGACCTCGGCAATCGCCTGGCGCGGCGAGCAGTCCATCGTGAACCCAGTCCGTATCGCCGCCGACGCGCCGCTCGCGCTGACCGGCGGCCGTGACGGCACGGTGCGATTGTGGGACCTGGACAGCGGGCACTGCCACCTGACGCTCTCTGGGAGCAGCCGTCCGGTGATCGCCGTCGACATCAGTCCAGACGGCACTGTCGGTGCCTCCGCGAGCGGGGACGACACGATTCGAATCTGGGACCTGACCACCGGCCGCGGCCTGTACGAGGTGCGCACGGAGCGGCCGCGCCGACCAGGCAGGGGGTTCGTGGCTCAGGGTGAGTACTACACCGTCCGGATCAGCGCCGACGCACGGTTCGTGCTGTGGGCGGAGGAAGGGAAGGTAACGCTCTGGGACTTCTGGGGAGCTGGACGGACCGTGCTGCACGACGAGGACGACGGAGGCTGGCGGGCAGGGATCGACCTGACCGCTGACGGGCGTCTGGCTCTCTTCGCCGACGGCGATCGGATTCGGATGTGGGAGCCGGCGAGCGGACGCGGGTGGCAGACCGCGCCCATACCCGACGGGATCGCCCCGGGCTTTCTCCGCGTATCCCCCGACGGCCGCTCCGCGGTCACCAGCGGATACGCAGCCGGGACCATCCGTCTGTGGGACTTGGTGAGCGGTCAGTGCGCCCACAGGCTCCAAGGGCACCGCAGTGGGGTAAGGGCACTCTCGTTCAGCGGTGACTCGCGGTTCCTACTCTCCAGCGGACAGGTGGACAGGACTGTCCGATTCTGGGATCTGCGCACCGGCCGTTGCCTGCGAACCTTCGCCCTACCCGAAACGGGTGGCTACGTGGACGAGGTGAGGTTGGCGGGCGACGCCCGCCGTGCGATCTCGGTCAGCGACAACGGCACCGTCGCGCGCTGGACGATGCCGGCCGGACCCAAGACCGCCGAAACCGGGAGCGCGATCCTCCAACTGAGCCGGCCACGTCCCGTCACCGACTTAGCCAACCTGAGTAAGAAGGTGGAGGCGCAGGTGGTCTCGGCGGAGCAGGCGATGGCCGACGGACGTCTGCCGGCGGCACTTGACCTGCTCACGCAGGCGCGCGCCACGGCAGGGTACGAACGTCAGTCGCACGTGCTGTCCGCCTGGCGAAAGCTGGCCCGCAAATCGATCCGCACGGTCCTACGCGGCTCCTGGCCCGGCAAGACGCTTGCCACCGGGCACTTCCAGTCGGCCGACCTCTCCCAGGACGGCACGGTAGCCGCGGTCTGCCACACCGACGGCACGGTCCGGCTGTGGGACATCGAGCACGACACCGAACTGCGCGAGATCCGTGTGAACCCCGGCAGGTCGGGCGGGATGGGGGTCTGCCTCAGCCTGAGCGCCGATGGGCGCCGACTCTTGTCCGGTGAGAACGACCGGGTGCGGCTGTGGTCGGTCGACACCGGCGCATGCCTACACACCTTCGACGTGGGCGAACACGAGATATGGTCGGTACGCTTCGCAGCCGACGACAATCACGCACTTTTCAGCGGCTATCCCTGGACTCAGCTCTGGGACCTGCGCACGGGTTCCGTGTTGTCCACCATGCACGAAAGAGTCACCAGTGTCGCTTGGGCCGGTCCGCTCTCCCTTGCGGCCGCGATCGGCGGGATGCACCGCGACACGGTGCTGGTGCACGAGGTGGCCGACGGCCAACTCGTCCGCAGGATCGACGCACCACGCCCCCCGGGAAATACGCAGAACCCGACAGGCTATGAAGCCTTCTTCAAGCCGCGTGGCTTGGTCGAATGGAGTTCGGCGGGCCTAAGTGCCGACGGACGCCAACTGCTGACCGGCGACGAGGCCGGGGCCATTCAGCTGTGGGACCTCGCCACCGGGGAACGACTCCGGCAGTTCGAAAAGGAACCGGACCACACACCGTCCAAGCTCCGATTCACCGCCGACGGACGCTTCGCAATCTCCACCGGCCGCGACTTCAAGATCCGGGCGTGGGATGTCGGCACCGGACGGTGCCTGCGTGTCCTCGGTGAACACCGGCAGCCGGTCGACGACATCGTCGTCGCCTCAGACAGCCGTCGCGTGCTCTCATGGAGCCGAGTCGACGGCGCCCGACTGTGGGAGCTCGACTGGGAGCTGGAGGCCCGGGAAGCGGTCGACTGGGACGAGGCCGCAGCGCCCTACCTGGAGGGTTTTCTTGCCCGGCACGGGCAGCACCCGACCGATGCCGACATCGACGGCTTGCTGTGCCTCCTCCAAGACGCCGGTTACGGCTGGCTGCGAGCAGAGGGAGTTCGGGCCGAACTGGATCGCATGGCAGTCGCGCAAAGGAAGCGATGACCCAGTCTGGTGCGGTCGGGCTCGGCGCAGCGTCGCGGCCAAAGACTTCCGAAAGCTCGCTCCCCCTGCTGGTTCTGAAGCGATCCGGGTCTCATAGAGGCTCCGGAGTGTCCCGGATCGCTTCAAACCGACCGCGGGGCACGGTGATCAACAACATCGCCCTTGCCGCCCCGGCCGCATGACGTCAGTCACACGTTTGAGCCAGGAAAAGGACACGATGGCTCGCAACAATGCGACACGTATGAAGGGCTCCGCCCTCGTGTAATGCGACACGATCTGCGTGGGACACGGTCTCTGCTGACACAACTGCGCGCGGGGTGCCGTCGTCGCCCTCGCTGGTCTCGATCTCGTACAGGCCGGTGGTGGTCATGCGCTCGCCCCCGCGACGGCGGTGTCCAGGAGCGTGACGGCGTCGGCCTGGTACGGGTCGGCGAACAGCTAGGGCCTGTCCGATGGGTCGTATGAGCTGATCAGGGGCGTGGCCTACTGTTCGCTGAACAAGGGGGCCGCATGGCACGCGATACAGCTGAAGCAGAGGCGGGGATGAAGGGGATCAGATTTCCTGCCTGGCACGGAAAGCACTACGTGACGCTGGCTGAGCTACTGGTTCGCCTCGGCAGCTTCGGCCTGGACCTGACCTGGCGCGTCGAGTTCGACGAGATCGTCGATCCCCGCTGTGTCGAGATGGAGAGACGCGCCGACGCCGGCATGGACACGTTGACCTTGTTGTCGTTGACGACCCCCTTCCTCCAGTTGATCGACGCCGAAGCACGTGGGTTCGCGGAGGACCAGCTGGTGCTCGTCCTGACCGAATTCGATAGTTCCTCCTGGGACGTCAGGGCTGTCGACGCGGATTGCTCCGTCGATGAAGCCGCGCCACGTGCTCGCCGAGTCGGAGCCGGCCCCGCCCCCTCGTGGCCGGCCGCTGGCAGGACCCCCGCCGGCACCTGCGCGCACTCCGACGAGATCTGAGAAGCCCCGACCGGCCCCGGAGCCCACCCCGCCCACACACGAAAGGACGTGGCCATGGCCACACTGTGCGAACGCAAGACCTGGCCGCCGCCTGCACATACCTGGCGGGAGAAGGACTGATCACCGTCGACTGGGAGCCGGGCAACACCCCGGCGATGGTCACCCTCACCCACGAGGGAATCCGGCACATGGAGGCCGAGGAGGAAGGAGGGCCACGGGCCCGGCCTGATCCGGGCAGCACACCTATATGCGGGCGAACTCCTCTGTCTGCTGGGCGAACTCCTGGGCCATGGCCGCGCTGACCGTGGGCCTGGTTTCGCCGATCGCGCGCAGGTAGTCCTCGGTGGTGGGGTGGGCCCGGGTCCCGGTGTCGAAGGTGTGCTCGAACTGGATCTGTGAGACGGTGCGCGCCACATGGGCGATGTCGGCGGGGGTGAACCCCTCGCTGGCGGTCGCCAGCGCCGTGCTGTCGGCCTGCGCTCCCGCCCTGGCCAGGTAGCTCTCCCACAGCGCGGTCCTCGCGCGGTCGTCGGGTGGACCGATCGGCAGCACGTAGTCGAACCGGCCGTGCCGCAGGAACGCGGAGTCGAGGGTGGTCACGTTGTTCGTGGCGCAGACGAGTAGCCGCCCGTCCTGGCCCCGGAACCGGACGATCGCCTTGAGTAGTTCGTTCACGACGCCGACCGCGGTCGCGTCCGCACCGCTCCGGGTCCCGGCGATCTCTTCGACCTCGTCGATGAAGACCAGGACGTGGTCGAGCCGGGCGATCTCGTCGAAGCGCCGGTTCAGGCCGCTGGCCAGCCCGTACTCGGCGGCCAGCCGGGCGGGGAACAGTTCGAGGAACGGCCATCCCAGACGGCTGGCGATGGCGTGCGCGAACGTGCTCTTCCCCGTCCCGGGCGGCCCGAAGAGCATCACGGCCCGCGGCGGCTCCACTCCGTGCCGGGCGGCCATTTCGGGATGGGCCAGTGGCAGGACCAGGCGCCGCTCGATGAGCTCCTTCTCCTTCTGCATGCCGGCTACCTTCTGCCACAGGTTCCCGGGCGGCAGCTCCGCTCCCAGCGACGCGAGCATGCTGACCGCCTGAGGGGTCACTCGCCCACGCTTCTCGAAGAAGACCAGGCCCGGACGGGCGTCGAAGCCGCAGTTGTGCAGGGCGGTGGCGCCGGTCTCGCCGTCGGGCAGGACGGCGTGCACGGTTCGGACGCCACCGGCGAACAGTCGGTGCTCCAGGGCCGTGATCAGGTCGCTGCCCAGCCCCTGGTGCCGCCAGGCGGGCGCCATGCTGATGCGCAGGATCCACGCCCGGTCACCGTCCACCCTGCTCACTGCGGCGCCGACCACCACGTCGTCTGCGGTGGCCACCACCGCCGCGTGGTGGGCCTGGAGGGCCGCCACGGCGTCCGAGAGCGGAAAGAGCGGCGGCTCTCCGGCCGTGCCGCTCTCGGCGTCGACTCGGAGCACCGATTCGAGATCGTCCTGGGCGTAGTCCCTGACGCGCCAACCCGTCATGATCAGCTCCGCGTGTTCGGCCGTACTCCCATCATCAGCCGATGTGCGCGGGACGCGCCCATCGGCCTTCAGGCCGGCGGCACTGGAGGGCACGGCTGCGCACCTCACGGCGGCAGAGCCCCGCCCCCTCGGCTGCCGTCCTCCGCTCCGTGAGGAAGTCGCAGGCCGGCAACGGTCTGGTTTGTCGCCAGGCGGCTCCCTTCTCACCACCGCGGGCCGGAAATGCCTGGTTGCAATCGGTCAGGCTTCCCGACGCGCGACGGGACCCGGCCGCGCCGGCCCTGCGTGAACCGGCCCGCCGGGGAATCCGGGCCGTGAAGGCCGCCGGGCACGGAAGCCGTGTGGTGTGCCCGGTCGCCGGGGAGCATCCTGGAAGCCACGCCGCCCGTGCAGCCCGGACGCCGGCCCGCCGCCTGGTTGGAGGCAACAGGATGACCGTCGGAGGCCGCGCGGACCCGGATCGCTCGGAGAGCTTCGGGGAGGAACTGCTCGGGCTGCTCCTGGACGGGGCGCACGAGCTGCCGCCCCATCTGGTCGGCCCGTTTCCTGGTGGTGTCGACGACTGCCGTGGGGTGCGCCGCTGGGTGCCTCGTAGTCCGGCGCGCGGCGCACGACGATCCGTCCGGCTGCGGTCGACCTCACGCCGTTGCTCGCGAACGCCGGCTGAGTGAGGCGGCTCTTCGGTGGATCCCGCACGATCGGGGCTACTCCGAACGGATCTCCGTGGTGATCGTGTAGAGCTCGATGATGACGCCGTTGTCGGTGCGAGCGATGTCCATGCCGGTTGCCATCGGAGGTTGGCCGACCGGGCCATACTCGAAACCGAGGTGGCCGATGTCGTCGAGGCCCGACGCGGGGCCCGTGGGGCGGAAGACCCAGTCCGGATTCTCCGCGCGCAGCTCCTCGGCACGCTTCGTGCGGTTCGTGCGCCGACGGATGACGCGGTCCGGTTCGTGCCACACCACGTCTTCGGCGTAGTGCTCGGCGATGATCGCGGCCCGGCGGACCGTATCGGGTTTGTTGAACACGTCGAGGAGGTTTACTCGCATCAGATCGGCGGGGGATCTGGTCATGGTGGTTCCTGGTTCCTGGTTCCGATTGCGGGCGGGCCGGTCAGGCCACGACGGCCGGGGCCGTCCGCAGGGGGGCGAGCGCGGTGGTCCAGGCGACGACCTGGTCGAGCATGGTGTTGAGTGCGCCCAGGTTGTAGTCGCCGGGCTTGAACACGGTGAAGTTCTCGAATTCCGTGATCATGGAGAGCACGACCTGCTGGCGTACGTCGGCCATCTGGAGTTCGGCGGCGACCAGGCGCAGGTGTTCGGCGGAGCGTGTGCCGCCGGTGGCGCCGTAGGAGACGAGGCCGAGGGCCTTGTTGTTCCACTCGGCGTACAGGTAGTCGAGGGCGTTCTTCAGGACGCCGGGGATGCCGTGGTTGTACTCGGGGGTGACGATGACGAATCCGTCGTATGCGGCGATGGTCTCGGCCCAGCGGCGGGTGTGCTCGTTCTGGTACTGGCCGAACGAGGGCGGCATCGGCTCGTCGAGGTGGGGGAGGGGGTGGTCGCGCAGGTCGAGCAGCTCGAAGCGGGCGTCGGTGCGGCGCGAGGCATGGTCGAGGACCCAGCGCGCGACCTGGTCGCCGACGCGGTGGGGCCGGGTGCTGCCGAGGATGATCCCGATGGTGAGCATGGTTGGCCTGCCTTCTTGTGGTCCTTGGCCAGGGGCCGCCCGCTGTCTGCGGACGCGCTGCCCGGAAGATCGGCCATGGGGCGGGCGGTCGGCCCCCTCACCGGCCCGGCCTGCTGTCACCCACGGTGATTTGCCGCGACATCGACGAGCAGTCCAGAGGGTGGCGAACCGTCCGGCGAACGGGCTTGATGGCGTAGGTGCGAGGTGCGGTTGGCGACCCCGGTTCTCCCCAGATCCTCCCCAGCGCTTCCGGATCCCCGAAAGGCCAGCTCAGAGGGCCTGTGAAGGGGAGGGCGAGGAGATCACTCGCATCACTTCTCCCCAGCGCCCCGTATGGGTGGTTTGCGCGGCGATGTATGCGCAAACAGTGCGCGGCGCGTGTTTGAGGCAGGTGCCCGCTACGGCCAGCCTCTCCGCTTGAAAATTACATACAAATTGCCTCATACCACCCCCATCAACCCGATGGCGAAGGGCACCCGAGGCCCCAGCGCAGCTCCGGGCATGGAGTCGAAGTTCATGCCACAAATAGTTCCCACCAGTGTGGGAGCGAAGGGAATCGCCGCCCACGAGAAGATCTTCAAGAAGTCCTCGCCCGCGGGGCGCTGACCTGCGCAGATGTAGGTCTGGGGTGTGTTGACCTGCAGCTTTACTTGTTTCCGGAGCTTTCATTGGGACACCGCTTTACACGGTCGATTCTCCCCAGCCGCTCCCCAGCAGACCTCATTCTCCCCAGATTCTCCCCAGCGGGAGTTCGTGAGGGGTAAATTATTGCTGGTCAGAGGGCGGGTTCCGGCTGCTGCTCGCGTCGCGCAGGGTAGCCGAGTTGTGGGTTTACAGCCGAAGGGCTGATGCGCGATTCGGCGCATCGGCCCCGGTACCCGTAGCGCTCCCAGTGCTGGGGCTGACGCTGAGCGACCACGTTGTGGTGAACTTCATGGGCCGCCCGGACGAGGAGATCCGCCAGGCCCGCGAGGACTGGATGACCGACTCCCGTTTCGGCGAGGTGAAGGGGTACGACGGCGACCCCCGAATCTTCTGGGGCATGCGCCGTGTACACGGAGGGCCGGCAGCACTACCTCGAGCGGCTGGCGGCACGGGCCGAGCGTGACGACCCCGGCCCGGATGCCTGGATGCAGGCCCTCACGACATGACGGTCGTCGTCGGGACATTCGTGGTCGGCGGCAACCCGGCGAGGAAGGTGCGGATCTCGTCGGCCTCGGGGACGGCGAGGGCGGTGTAGAGGTCCAGGGCATGTCGAGCATGGTCGTGGGCGAGGTCGATGCGGCCGAGGTCGCGGTGGACGTGCGCCAGACCGTCATGGGCGCGGGCCTGCTCGGGGCGGTAGCCGAACTCGCGGGCGAGCGTCAGCGCGCTGTCGTGTTCGGTCACGGCCCGGGCCAGGTCGCCCAGCGAACGGGCGGCCTCCGCGAGGGCGTTGAGCGACTCGGCCTCGTCTCCGGGGAAGTCGAACCTGCGGCACAGCTCAAGGGCCTGGCGATGCTGCCGCCGGGCTTCGTCGTAGCGGCCCTGCCGCTGGTACAGCAGCCCGATGTTGTTCAGCACGATGGTCTCGCCGATGCGGGATCTCGTCTCGCGGTACGCGTGCAGCGCCTGCCGATGGTGCTCGTGGGCGTCCTCGTGCCGCCCCCGGTGCTCGTGGACGATGCCGAGATCGGTCAGGCATCGGGCCTCGCCGCCGCGGTCGCCGAGCTCGCGGAAGAACGCGAGGGCCTGCGCGCTGTGGTCGTGGGCCCGGTCGTAGTCCCGTCGGCGCCTGGAGACGATGCCGAGGCCCTGCAGTGCGCGGGCCTCGGCACCTCGGTCGCCGATCCCGTGCGCGAGGTCCAGGGCGTGCCGGTATTGCTCAGCCGCCTGCTCGTGGTCGCCGTGCCACCAGAAATGCACTTCGCCAAGATCGATGAGCGTGCGCGCTTCGGCGGCGGTGTCGCCGCTCCGGCGGCCGGCTTGGAGTGCCAGGCCGTGGAGGGCCAGCGCGTCGGCCTGGTGGGCGTGGCCGAGGAGGTAGCGGTGCAGGGTGGCGGCCAGTCGGGTGGTGTGCGGGAGCATGTCGTGCTCGGCCGCGTACTGGCTGGTCGCCATGAGGTTCGCGCGTTCGGCGTCGAGCCAGGCGATCGCCTCGGCCTCGTCCCGCGGGGGCCATGCCGGGGTGTCCGGCGCGGGGATGCGCGGCCTGCGGTTCCTGCCCTCGGGGTAGAGATGGTCGATGGCCGTACTCGCGATGTGGAGATAGTGGTGGAACAGTCGACCGAGGGCCTCGCGCTGAGCGTCGGGGGGTTCCTGGGCGGCCGCGGTGGCGAGGGCGTGTTCGCGCAGCAGGTCGTGGAAGGTGTAGCGGCCGAGCTGATGTTGCGCCAGTACGTGGGCATCCAGGAGGTCTTCGAGGAGCGTTTCGGCCTCGTCGAGCGGGAGGCCGGTGAGCGCGGATGCCGCCTCGGCGCTGATGTCGCGGCCCGGCTGGAGTCCCATGAGCCGGAACATGCGCTGCTGGTCCTCGGTCAGCTGCTCGTAGGACAGCGTGAACGCCGCTGCCACTCCGCGCTCCGACGTGGCCAGCTCGGAGAGTCTGCGGCGCTGGTCGCGGAGCCGGTCGGCCAGGTATGCGACGGTCCAGCGGGGACGGTGGTGCAGGCGTGCAGCGGCGATGCGGACGGCCAGCGGCAGGAATCCGCACAGCTGCAGGACGTCGAGGACGGCCAGGGGTTCGGCGGCCGCCCGTGCGCCGACGACGGCCGTGAACATCTCCTCGGCGTCCGCGGCGGGCAGTACGTCCAGGGACAGGGCGTGCGCCCCGTCCAGGTCGGTCAGCCGTCGGCGGCTGGTGATCAGGACGAGGGCGCGCGAGGCCGCTCCGGGCAGCAACTGGCGTACCTGGTCGGCGCCGAGGGCGTTGTCGAGCACGGCCAGCACGCGGCGGTCGGAGAGTTCGGACCGCCACAGGGCGGCGCGATCGGCGGCCGACGCGGGTATGTGTGAGGCGGGTACTCCGAGTTGGCCCAGGAGGACCTCGAGTGCGGCACCGGCGTCGAGGGGGACCTGGCCGGCGGTGTGCGCCTGCAGGTCGACGAAGAGTTGTCCGTCCGGGAAGCGGTCCGCGAGGCGGTGCCCCGCGTGGACGGCGAGCGTCGTCTTGCCGACCCCGGCCATTCCGTCGATCGCCGAGATCGTCACGACACCGCCGTTGTCGCCCGACCACAGACGGATCAGCCCGTCGAGCTCGTCTTCGCGTCCGGTGAAGTCCGGGACGTCGTACGGCAGGAAGTTGGCCCTCTGCGGCTTCGCCGGCGCGGCGGCGGGCCCGACGTCCGGCGTGACGGCCTGCGCGGCGGCGGGCGCGGTGACCGGCGGCCGCAGTTCGGGGGCGTCCCGCAGGATGTCCTGTTCGAGCTTCCCGAACGCGTGGCCGGGGTCGAGCCCTTGATGTTCGGCCAGGGTCGTCCGGAAGTCCCGTGCCACCTGCAGCGCGTCGGTCTGGCGTCCGGCGCGGTGCAGGGCGAGCATCAGCTGGCAGCAGAGCCGTTCCCGCAGGGGGTGGGCCGAGGCGTGGACGGACAGTTCGTCGATGAGATTGTCGTGCCGCCCCCGGGCCAGCTCCAGCTCGGCCAGGCGCTCGACGGCGGTCAGGAGCTGCCCGTTCAGACGTGCACGGGTGCCCTGGACGTACGGGGCGGTGATGTCGGCCAGCGGCTCGCCCCGCCACAGCGCCAGCGCGGCACGGATCCGGTCCGCGATGTCCCCCGGGTCGTCGGAGTCGGCCTGCGCCTTGGCGATCCGGCTGGTGAACTCCTCCAGATCGAGCTGCCCCGGCTCGGGGGTGATCACGTACCCGGCCGGCCGCGTCGCCAGCATCCCGTCGGCCCCTGAAGCCCGCAGCATCCGCCGGATCGCGGCGATCGTGGTCTGGATCTGCGCGCGGGCGGAATCCGGCGGCAGCGACCCCCACATCGCGTCGATCAGGCGATCCACACTGATCGCGACCCCGGAGTGCAGCAACAGGTAGGCGAGCACGGCCCGATGACGGGGCGCCAGGTTGGGCGTGCCCGTACCGGGAGCCACGGCCTCCACCGGGCCGAGGATCGTGAACCGCATGCCGCCACTCCAGAGGTCACCGTCGCGCGCATCGAAGACGCATCGGGAATGTATCAAGATCGCCCGGCAGAGTTCTCCGCATGACAGCACTCCACACCGTCGAACCGGAGAACACGACCGGCGAGACCGCAGCTCTGTTCAACGCCACGCACCAGGCCCTGGGAGTCGTACCGAACCTGGCCAGGGTGATGGCCAACAGCCCGCCCGTGCTCAAGGGGTACGTGGCCGTCGTCACCGCCCTGAGCGCGGCGGGAACCCTGCCGGCGGCCGTACGCGAGAGCATCGCGCTGCTGGTGGCCCAGGAGAACGGATCCGACTACTGCCTCTCCGTGCACGCGTTCCGCGCGACGAGGACGGCCGGGCTGAGTACCGCCGAGGCCGGCCGCGCACGCCACGGTGAGGCCGAGGAACCCTGGGCCGCCGCCGTCTTGGAGCTGGCCGCCGTGATGGTCCGCGACCGCGGAGCCGCCACCGACGAGCAGCTGGCCGCGGCCCGGCGCGCCGGTCTGTCCGACGGGCAGATCGTCGAGGTCGTCGCCCATGTCGCTCTCAACGTGTTCACCACCTACCTGGCCACGACGGCCCGTCTCGACATCGACTGGCCGCTCGTGCGCCACACCGACTGAAGGAACGTGAACGCGATGACGCAGGCTGCGTCGGGTGGCCCGAACCGATCCACTCCGACCTCCCTCCTGAACGAGACCGCCTTCCCCACCGAGGATCCCCACATGATCAGCGTCGTCCCCCTCACTCGTGTCTCTCCTGAAGATGCCGCCGCCTGGCACGCGGTCGTGGCTGCCTCGCTCGCCGGCGACCTGCCGGAAGAGCCCCGGCCCACGGTCGATCAGGTCCACGCCCAACTCGCCGTCCCCGGGCGGGACAACCGTCGACTTCTCTGGCAGGCCACCGCGCCCGACGGCGCAGCGGTCGGCGTGGCAGGGCTGCGGTTGTTCACCTCGCCCGGTCAAAGGCACTTGTCGGAGCTGGAGCTGCACGTCGCTCCCGACCGGCGAGGCTCGGGCGTCGGCTCGCTCCTGCTGGCCACGGTCGCGGCGGCGGCACAGGCCGAGGAACGGCGCAGCATCATCGCCGCCGTGGCCGGCGACGGACCGGGGGACGCCTTCTGCACCGCGCGAGGCTTCCGGCGGGTGCTGGCACTGGACCACCTGCTGCTCGACGTCGCCCGGGCCGACGACGCCGCGGCCGACGCCGAGCACCCCGGCTACGAACTGGCCGACTGGACCGGCACGGTTCCCGACGACCTGGCCGAGGCGTTCGCCGCCGCCAAGAACGCGATGAATGACATGCCCATGGGCGATATGGACTACGGCAGTCAGACCTGGACCGCCGACCGGGTCCGGGCCATGGCCGAAGTGCTGGCCGAGCGCGGCGACGTACTGCTGACGACCGCCGCGCTCGTCAAGGGGGAGATGGCCGGATACACCGAGATCGTCATCCGGGCCGGGGAGACCCGCCGGGCACTGCAGTACGACACCGCAGTGGTGCCCGCACACCGCGGCCACGGGCTCGGGCTGTGGGTCAAGGCACAGATGGTGCGCAGGCTCCGTGCCGAGCACCCCGGAACCGTGGAGATCGAGACCGACAACGCCCAGGACAACACACACATGCTCGCCGTGAACCGGCAGCTGGGCTTCCGCTTCCACCGCAGCACCCACGAATACCAACTCGACCTGCCCACCACCTGACCAGTCCACCACCTGGCCTTGCCACAGCCAGACCACCCCACCAAGGAGAACGTCCCATGCAGAAGTTCAAGACCCCCGAGGCGATCGCCGCCGTTGTGGAGATCCCCGCCGGGCGCATCAGCCTCCTCGCCGCCGACCGCGCCGAGACCACCGTCGAGGTGCGTCCCGCGGACGCCGGCAAGGGCCGCGATGTGAAGGCCGCGGAGCAGACGACGGTCGAGTTCGGCGACGGCGTGCTGCGCGTCATCTCGCCGGAGGCGCGGAACCAGGTGTTGAGCAACCCCGGATCCGTCGAGGTGACGGTTCAGCTCCCCACCGGCTCCCGCGCCGAGGTCACCTCCTCCGCCGCAGAGGTGCGCACCGAGGGCCGGCTCGGCGACGTCACCGTCCATGGCGCCCACCGCCGCATCGAGATCGCCGAGGTAGAGGGCCTGCGGCTTACCACTATCGACGGCGATGTCCACGTCGGCCGGCTGGGCGGCCCCGCGGAGATCTCCGCCGCGCGGGGCGGCATCACCATCGGCGAGGCGGTGCGCGGCACGGTGGTGCTCCACACCCAGCACGGCGACATCTCGATCGCCGCCGCCCCCGGTGTCTCCGCCACGCTCGACGCCGACGCCCGCCACGGCCGCGTCAGCAACGTCCTGAAGAACGACGGCTCCCCCGTGCTGGAGATCAGCGCCACCAGCGGCAGCGGCAACGTCTCCGCCCGCAGCCTCTGACCCCCTCATCCACCACCTCCTCCTTCTCACCTCACCCCTCCACCCGACATTTCCACCCGACAAGGGAGCGCCACCCCGCCATGTCCCAGTTCACCGCTTCCGGGCAGCGCAGGATCCGCGACGTGCTGGCCCGACACGTCGATTCCGGCAAGATCCCCGGCGTCGTCGCGCTGTACAGCAAGGACGACGAGACGCACGTCGAGACGCTCGGCACAATGGAGCACGAGGGCGGCGCGCCGATGCGCCGGGACACCATCTTCCGGATGGCGTCCACTTCCAAGCCGGTGTCGATAGCGGCGGCGATGGTGCTGCTCGACGAGTGCCGGCTGCGGCTGGACGACCCGGTGGACCGGTGGCTGCCGGAGCTGGCCGACCGTCAGGTGCTGAAGGCGTTCGACGGCCCGCTCGACGACACGGTCCCGGCGCTCCGTCCCATCACGGTCCGGGACGTGCTGACCTCCACCTTCGGCCTCGGTATGGACATGACCTCCATCGGTACGCCGATCATGAACGAGGTCTTCGCACAGGGGCTGACGCCCAACCTGCCCACGCCGATGCCCGAGCAGGACGAATGGCTGCGCCGCCTGGGCACCCTGCCGCTGATGCACCAGCCCGGCGACCACTGGCAGTACCAGCTCGCGAGCGACCTGGCCGGCGTACTGGTGTCCCGCGTGACCGGCAAGACCTTCGAGGAAGCCCTGCGCGAACACGTCTTCGGCCCACTGGGGATGGAGGACACCGGCTTCCACGTCCCGGACCACAAGATCGACCGACTGCCGGTCCTCTACGCGCCCGACCCGGAGTCCGGCGAGTTCCACGTATGGGACGAGCCCAAGGGCGGCCGTTGGAACACCCCTCCGGCGTTCCAGGGCGGCGGCGGTGGTCTGGTCTCCACCGCGGACGACTACCACGCCTACTTCAAGATGCTGCTGAACGGCGGCAAGCACGGCGGTGAGCGCGTACTGTCCAGGCAGGCGGTGGAACTGATGACCACCAACCGCCTCACCCCCGCGCAGACCGCCGCCCGCACCGAGCTGGCCACCAACAACGTCCACATCTCCTTCGGCCAGGGCCAGCACGGCGGCTGGGGCTTCGGAATGGCGGTACGGACCTACCGCGGCGACTACGCCCCCGTCGGCCAGTTCGGCTGGGACGGCGGCGCCGGCACCTCCACCTACGCCGACCCCGTCAACAACGTCGTCGGCATCCTCCTCACCCAGGTCGGCACGTCGGTCCCCGACTCGATCCACCTGATGCACGACTTCTGGACCACTCTGTACCAGGCGATCGAGGACTGATCGCCAGCAAGTCCGTTCCGTCCGCACATGCGGATGGGGGATTGGTCGGGCTGCACCCATGTGCGCCCGGAGCAGGCCGGGGCCCACGTCGCGATGCGTTTCGACGCAGTCGCCTCCGTACCCGGTACCCAGGGCAGCCGTGAGCTGCCTGGGCTCGGTGACCGCCGCAGCTCCGCACCCGAGGTCCCCCAGGGGCTTCCGGCAAGGCCCCGGCCTTGCCTCGCATTCACCGGCCCAGGCCGGCATCCATGGAAATGAGAACCGCTCAATGCGTGTGTTGTTGATGGCGTACGGGTCGCGTGGAGACGTCGAGCCGATGGTGGGACTAGCAGTGAGTCTGCGGGCGCTCGGCGCGGAAGTGCGCGTGTGCGCGCCGCCGGACTTCGCAGAGCTTTCGGAGAGCCTGGGCTTCCCGCTGGCACCGATCGGCCAGCCGTTGCGGCCGGTCGTGAAGGCAGTGGTGACCGGCACGGCGCCGACGGCGGCGGAGGGCTTGGCCGAGCGCACGGCAGCGTTGCTCACCTCCACGTACGATGCGGTCGCCGCGGTCGCAGAAGGCTGTGAGGTGGTGGTGGCGACCGGTCTGCTCCCGGCCTTGGCCGCCGCGCGGTCGGTGGCGGAGCAGCTGGGCATCCCCTACATGCCCGTGGCCTACTTTCCGGCGTTCCTGCCGTCGCCGCACCACCCGCCGCTGGCGTGGCCGGGCCGGCCCGGCCCGGCGGAGGCGACCGACAACCGGGCGCTGTGGGAGCTGAACGCGGAGAACCTGAACGCTCTGTTCGGCAAGGCGATCAACACGCACCGGGCATCGATCGGCCTGCCCCCGGTGGACAGCGTCCGCGACCACGTCCTCACCGATCGGCCGTTGCTGGCAGCCGACCCGGTCCTGAGTCCGTGGCTGGAACCTGCGGACCTCGACGTGGTGCAGACCGGCGCGTGGATCCGCCCGGACGAACGCCCGCTCCCGGCTGATCTGGAGGCGTTCCTGAACGCCGGAACACCACCGGTGTACGTGGGCTTCGGCAGCATTCCCGTGCGCGACGCGCAGAACGTCACTCGGGCTGCCATCGAGGCCATCCGCGCGCAGGGCCGCCGTGTCCTGCTCTCCCGCGGCTGGGCCGACCTGGAACCGGCCGACGACAAGGACGACTGCCTCGCCATCGATGAGGTCAACCATCAGGCCCTCTTCCGCCGGGTGGCCGCCATCGTGCACCACGGCGGCGCGGGCACCACGACGACGGCCGCCCGGGCCGGCGTGCCCCAGGTCGTGGTACCCCAGATGGCGGACCAGCCCTACTGGGCCGGCCGTGTGGCCGAGCTCGGCATCGGAGCCGCCCACGACGGCCCGACCCCGACCTTCGAGTCCCTGTCGGCCGCACTCGCGACAGCCCTGACCCCCGAAGCGGAAGCACGGGCGAAGGCCGTCGCCGACAAGATCCGCACCGACGGGACGGCGGTGGCCGCAAGACTGCTCCTCGAAACGGTGGAGGCTGCGCCGATGAGCCGTGAACAGATCTCCGGCATTGCGCATGCCGACCACCCGATCAAGTCCCCGCTCGGTGACGATTCGGTCAGCCGGCTACTCGAGCGCGGCCTGCCGCGAGGCGACGAGCGCGTCCTCGACCTCGGATGCGGCACGGCGGAATGGCTGCTGCGCGCTCTGGCCACGCGCCCGGCCCTGCACGCCGAAGGCGTCGACGTGTCCGATGTCGCCCTGACCCGGGCCCGCCAGGCAGCGAGCGGACTCGGGGTCGACGAGCGCCTGGTCCTCCACCAGCAGGCGGCCGCGGACTTCGTCTCCCCACAGCCGTTCGACCTGGTGATCAGCATCGGTGCCACGCACGCTTACGGCGGTCTCCTGCCCACGCTCGCGGCAGCCCGCGAGCACCTGGCTCCCGGTGGCCGCGTCCTGATCGGCGAGTCGTTCTGGGACCGCGACCCGTCACCGGCGGCCCTCGAGATCTTCGGTGACCTTGACGACCTGGCGACCACGGTGGACCGCGTCGTCGCCGACGGCTGGACCCCGGTCCACTGCCATGTCAGCACCCGGGCTGAGCTGGACACCTACGAGTGGGCCTGCTGGGGCTCCCTGGCCGCGTGGGCACTCGACCACCCCGCCCATCCGGCCGCCGCGCAGGCGCTGGAAACGGCCAACGCCGCCCGCTCGGAGTGGCTGCACGGATACCGCGACAGCTTCGGTTTCGTGTGCATGGTGCTGCGTCGGACCTCGGAGTGATCGCGTAGGGCGCCGACAAGTCCACAGACCTGGCTTCGTCGCTGTAACTCACCAACAAAGCCACACACCCAAGACGTCACCCGCGCCCGGGGGTCTCCGCCATGGCCGCAGCCCCCGCGGCGGCCCGAAAGTGAAGAAACAGAGCAACCGAGGTTCGCACACTGGGGGGGCAGCCACTTGAAGCAGCTGGTCAAACCCGAGTCTGCGGCCCGTATCCTGGGCGAACTTGCCACGCTTCCCAACCCGTCCGCCCAGGGCGCGATCGGAACGGGGCGAGCGGTTCGGCGGTGGTGGGACAAGGAACGAGAGTGTCCAGGTGGGTGCACCCCCGCCACCGCCCCCCCGGAACTGAGATCGGAAGACGAGCACCGCTTCGCCGATCTGCTCGTCCTCGACAACGGCGAACGGGCGACCCTCGCCGATCCGCTCCGCCGTCCTCCCCACGGCAATGCCGTACTTCTGGACGGTGTTCGCGTGGGTGAGCGAGTCGAGGAAGGCCGAGGCGGGCACCTCGGATGACCTCGAGCGACCCCGGCAGTCTCGCACCCGCCGGGTTCAGTCGGCGTGGGTGCGGTGTGGGTCTGCTGTGGTTGCCGGGCGGACCAGGCCGGCGTCGTAGGCGGCGATGACGAGTTGAGCCCGGTCGCGGGCGCCGAGTTTCATGAGCAGCCGCCCGATGTGGGTCTTGGCGGTGGAGAGACTCACGTGCAGGTGGGTGGCGATCTCGGTGTTCGAGAGGCCGAGGCCGACGAGGGTCAGGACTTCCTGTTCCCGCTCGGTTGTCTCCGCCAGCGAAGGGGAGGGCAGTGCGCCGGCTTCGGGGTGTCGGGTGAACTCCTCGATGAGGCGCCGGGTGACGCCGGGGGCGAGGAGTGCGTCGCCGGCAGCGATCACCCGGATCGCGGTCAGGAGGTCGGCCGGCCGGGTGTCCTTGAGGAGGAATCCACTCGCGCCCGCGTGAAGGGCAGCGAAGACGTATGCGTCGATGTCGAAGGTGGTCAGGATCAGTACCCTGACGCCTGCGGTCGTGGCCTCGGAGGTGATCCGTCGGGTGGCCTCGATGCCGTCCATGCCGGGCATCCTGATGTTCATGAGCACGACGTCGGGCTTCTCGCGCCCGGCGACCTCGACCGCCTCGGCACCTGTCGCTGCCTCGCCGACGGCGGTCAGATCGGGCGCCGTGTCCACGAGAACGCGGAAGCTGCCGCGGACAAGGGCCTGGTCGTCTGCGACCAGGACGCGGATCACAGCGAGACCCCGGCCGCGCCGGACGGGAACGGCCGTACGCCCACCAAAAGCTGGCACGCCCGTCGGCGTGGCCCGTCGGGAAAGACCTGTTCGGCCAGTGAGCCATTTCCAACCTGTCGGCGGTGGCCGCGTGTTGTGACTGAGCGCTTCGTTGCCGACTGCGTCTGGACGAAGCCAGCCACGTTGGAATCAACTGGGCGATCGATCCCGATCATGACAGGATGACGGTTCAGGACAGGGGAGGCGGGACGGTATGGGGCTGGACTACAGCTATGAGATCTTCATGCCCCCTCGGAACGTTGCGAGAGCGCTGACCCGGCTGGCCGAGCTCGCCCCCAAGGCCGCGAGACGCCGCCGCTTCCGGTGACCCTGCCGGGCGGAGAGCAGTTGATCGTGCCGTTCACCTCGAAGTTCAAGAGCGAACCGGTCGACTGTTCGGCAGGCGGCTCGCTCGAACTGGACACCTCGATCGTCGTCGGCGTCGACGACGCGGTGCGCGAGTTCTTCCTCCGCGATTCCGACAGGGTCGACGAGCAGGGACGGGTGTCGGTCGGGTACATCTACCTGACGGTCAGGTTCTCCCCCGCATGGCACCCGAACTTTGCGTCACTGCAGTTCACAGCCGCTACCTCGAGCATGAGCCGGATGTTCGTGCAGTCCGCGAGCGTCAGGAAGGTGTTCACCGACCTCACCGCCACCACCGGTGGTGTGTGCTGCCTCCTCGACACCGAGACCGACATCTTCGACATCTGCTGGCTCAACGGCGAGACGTTCAGTGGTGAGACTGTTCCTGGCACCCGTTTCTCGGGCTTCCAGGATCTCGTCGCCGCCTGGTGCGAGCCGGTGGAGTAGAACGGGGACGGCGCCCGCACGGGATACGGCGCACCTGCCCGGTCAACGCTCAACCGGCCAACTGAAGCGCTCAGTGAGCCTCTTTCATCCTGTGCTGGTGGGTGAAATGGGCTGGTCAGCGCTGTGGTAACGAGACAGGGCCCCTTGTCGTTGGCGTGGTGATCTCACTCATCACACCGGCGACCGAAGGGGCCCTGATGGTTCCGTATCGAGCCATGCTCGACGTCCCGCATGAGCTCGTCGAGCATGTCGCCTGGCTGCTGCACGAGCACCGTCGGGCCCGCAATACCCGATGGCGCAAGCTCGGCTGCTTCAAGCAGGCACTGCTTACGCTGGTCCACCTGCGGAAGAACGAGACGTTCTCACAGCTCGGAGCCGGTTTTGGCATATCTCAGGCCACTGCCTGGCGGTACGTCGACGAGACGCTGGACGTCCTGGCCGGCTGGGCGCCCGGCCTCCACGAAGCCCTCACCGGCCTCGGTGAAGGCGACCACGTCATCGTCGACGGCACCCTGATCCCCATCGACCGCATCGGTGCGGACGAGCCGTACTACTCGATGAAGCACCGCAAGCATGGGATGAACGTGCAGGTCATCGCCCGCCCCGACGGCACACCGCTGTGGTTCTCCCGCGCGACACCGGGCCGCACCCACGACCTGACCGCGGCCCGCGCCCACGGCATCGTCCAGGCCTGCCTCACCCGGCAGATTCTCGTCCTCGCCGACCGCGCCTACCAGGGCGCCGGCGCCACCATCCGCACCCCGTACTACCACCACCGCGAACAGCCCAAGCACTACCAGCAGTTCAACCGCGACCACGCCCGCCTCAGAGCACCCGGCGAACGCGCCTTCGCACAGCTGAAGTCCTGGCGAATCCTCCGCCGAGCCAGATGCTCCACCCGCCGCATCAGCACCATCGTCCAGGCCGTCCACACCCTGCTGACCTGCAGCTACTCAGGATGAAAGAGGCTCAGTAACACGTGTTGGACGGAACTGCGGAACGACGAAGCTCCTGGTAGACGGGTTCTCGACCAAGATCACCCGTGTCCGCCAGGAGCTTCGCGTGCTTGTCTACCCGTCCTCGATCGACCTTTCCAGTCGCACCCTGCGGTTCCTGACCGGGCGTCTGACAGTCAGGCGGCAGGAGATCGGGACCCGGTGGCGGCGTCTGACCGCCGGTCGTCAGGCTCTGCTCGCCCTGGCCCATCTGCGCTGTGGTGACACCTACGCCCGGCTCGCCGCCGGATTCGGTATCGGCATCGCGACCGCATACCGCATACCGCTACATACGCGAGGCCGTCGACGTGCTGGCCGCGCTCGCGCCCACCCTGGCCGAGGCGATGCGCATCGCGCGGACCAAGGCGTTCGTGATCCTGGACGGCACCCTGCTACCGATCGACCGGATAGCCGCCGACACCCCGTACTACTCAGGCAAACACAAGCGGCACGGCATGAACATCCAAGTCCTCACCGACCCGTTCGGCCGCCTGTTGTGGGCCTCGCCCGCGTTGCCCGGCTCCACCCACGACCTGACCGCCGCCCGCACTCACGGGATCGTCGAAGCACTCACCGACGCCGACCTCAAGTGCTGGGCCGACAAGGCATACCAGGGCGCCGGCGGCTCCATCCGGGTGCCCTTCCGCGGCCGTCGCCTCAAGCGGTGGCAGCGCCGCCACAACAGCACACACGCCAAGATCCGCTGCCTCGGCGAGCAGGCCATGGCCACCCTGAAGGGCTGGCGTCTCCTACGGAAGCTCCGCTGCAGCACCAACCGCATCACAGCGATCGTCCAGGCCGTCCTCGTCCTTCACCACGCGTCAGCGTGAGGTTGGAAAAGGCTCCTTGCTTCCATGTACTCGGCGTACAACTCTCTAGTCGAGGCTGTCTATTCGTCGCGTGGCCAGCAAGAATAGAAATAGCCTATCTGGGACTAGCCTCGATCTTTCGTGACGGTCCGTCGGTTCGCCCGGCGGGCCGTTTCGGCTTGTCGGAACTGTTGTGGGCACGTCGGTGGCCCGGCTGTCGCGTCGGGTGGGCGCCGGGTTCCATGGCTCCGGGTGTAGCGGGTGCTCGTCGGGGCAGGTCGTTGTCGCTGGTCAGCCGGGGTTCGGCAGGGCTCGCAGTCGCTCGAACGCACTGGTGATCACGTCGGTCCAGGGCCAGTGGCGGGCCAGGCGGAGGATGCGGCGGCGGCCGCTTGTCACGAGCTGGGCGGTGGCGGAGAACAGTCGCAGCCGCAGGCGTTTGGGCTCCCAGCGGCGAGTCTGGCCGGTCAGGGCGAGCATCGGCATCCAGGCCAGCAGGTCGAGCGCGATCTGGACGATCTCCAGCCAGATCCGGTTCTGTGCGGTCTGATGAAGAGGGAGGTTGCGCAGGCCGGTGTCGCGGGCGGTTCGGATACGGTCCTCGGCCCTCGCGCGCTGGCGGTGCCGCAGCTCCAGTCGGGCGATCGGGGTGTTCTTGGTGTTGGTGGCGAAACAGGTGATCCGCATGCCGTCGGCGTCGGTGATCCGCAACTGGGCACCGGAGTGGGGCCGTTCCTTGCGGACGATCAGCCGCATCCCCTTCGGCCAGCCTGTCAGGCAGTTGTCGGCGAGTTCGGCGACCCAGGCGCCGTCGCGGATCTCGCCGCCGGGTTCGACGGCCGCCGTCCAGGCCGCGGTCGGCACCTTCAGCACAGCCTGGTGAATCTGCTCGGTGATGACCATGCCGACCGAGTACGACAGCCACCGTCCACGCGCGGTCAGCCAGTCCAGGAACTCGTGCGTGCCGCCGCCGGAATCGGTGCGGATCAGCGTGCGGCGTCCGCGCCGGTGCTTCTTCGGCAGCTGGGCCAGGGCCAGGCGGGCGGCTTCGATGTGGTCGGCGGCGGTGTTGCTGCCCGCGTTGCCCGGCCGCAGCAGCCCGGCCACCGGCTCCCCGGACCCCTCGCGGCCGTGGTCGACGAACGCGAACAACGGGTGATGGCCGAAGGTCTTCTTCCAGGTCGCGGCGGCATCCTGCTTCTCGGAGTGCGCCACAACCAGCACCCCGTCGATGTCCACGACCACCTCGCCTTGCTGATCCGGGGCGTTCTGCCCGGCCAACCGCCAGACGTGCTGACGCACTTCGGCCCGAGCGCGCCGGACGGCCACAAGCGCCCGCGGCCCGGCACCGGCGAGGGTGTCGATCAGCCGGGAGACGGTCGGGTCGGGCGCCACCGGCCCGAACACCGCAGGTTCGGCCTGCAGCACCGCCACGTCCGCCAGGCAGTCCCCGCCCAGCGCGACCGCCAACGCGACATCCAGCAGGACCTTGCCCGGATCGTGCACCGCCCTGCGCTTGCGCCACGGCGCGAGCGCCGCCGATATCGCCTGATCCAGTCCGGCCCGGCGGGCCGTTTCCACCAGCAGCACCCCGCCGGCCTGCGAGACCACCCCGCGACCACCGCCCTCAACACGGACACGCGGGTACGACCCGATACGCTTCTTCACCTGAGGAGTGCTTCTTCCCACGCGACGAACAGGACCCTAGACAAGTCCCATCGTTGCAGGTCAGGAGCACTCCTCGTGTTTTTGATCAAGCAATGGACGCAGCTGCCCGTGAAAGCGCGAGGCTAGTGACCTGGTTTTGAGGTCGTGGGTCGCCACATGAGGCGTTCCCTGTTTCAGATCGCGGTGTTCGCCTGCAGCAGGTCGCGCGTTGACGCTGTGCTGCGGGCATGGGCGATACCCGACTAAAACCTGTCGTGCTGTCGGACGTCGAGCGGCTGACGCTGGAGAACTGGGCCAAGCGCCGCTCGACCGCGCAGGGGTTGGCCGTTCGCGCACGCATTGTGCTGGCGTGCGCGAACGGCTGGAACATCACCGTGGTCGCCGCGCGGCTCGGTGTCGGCAGAGCCACCGTGCACCACTGGCGCACCCGGTTCCTGGCCCAGCGGCTGGATGGACTCGCGGACGAACCGCGGCCCGGGGTCCCGCGGACCATCACCGATGCCCAGGTCGAAGAGGTCGTGGTCCGCACCCTGGAAGAGGCACCTCCCGCGGGCACGCACTGGTCCAAGCGGGAGCTGGCCAAGGTCGTGGGCATCTCGCCCGCGAGCGTGCTGAGGATCTGGCACGCCTTCGGCCTCCAGCCGTGGCGAACCGAGACGTTCAAGATCTCCCCGGACCCGTTCCTGATCGACAAGATCCGCGATGTCGTCGGCCTCTATCTCGCCCCGCCAGCGAACGCCGCCGTCTTCGCCGTGGACGAGAAACCGCAGATCCAGGCCCTTCAGCGGACCGCACCGGTCCTGCCGATGATCCCGGGAGTGCCCGAGCGCCGCAGCTTCGACTACGTCCGCCACGGCACCGTCGACCTGTTCGCCGCGCTGAACACCGCGACCGGCAAGGTGATCAGCAAGCTGTCCGCCAGCACCGGGCGGTGGACTTCCGTGACTTCCTCGATGAGATCGACCGCCAGACCGAGTCCGGTTTGGCGGTCCACGTCATCTGCGACAACCTCTCCGCCCACAAAGCGCCCGTGGTGCACAAGTGGCTCCTCGCGCACCCCCGCTTCCAGCTCCATTTCACCCCTACCTACTCGTCCTGGGTCAATCAGGTCGAGCGGTGGTTCGCTGAGCTGGAACGACGCTGCCTGGCTCGCGGAGTGTTCTGCTCGCTCGACGACCTCAAGACCGCACTCGAAGAGTGGATCAAGGTCTTGAACGACGACGCGCGGCCCTTCAAGCGGACCAAGACACGTCCTACCCGGGCCTCGCTCGCGCAGGCGGCCTGACTACCCGTCGGCCACCAGGGGCGTCGTCCTTCTCGCCGTTCACACGCCGACGGTTCCCGCGTCTTTGCCGGACTACTTACCGGCCAGACCCAGATTGGCCCCGCTCCGCAGATCCGGGAACCCCTGCGCTATGACAGCAGCCGGCTCCAGGCATGCCTTACGTGTGTCCGCTGCCGTCGGCCCCGTGGCGCATCCCAAGGTTTCGTAGGTACGAACCGCGGCCTGGATCTTCCGAGCAACGGAATCAAGCGTCGCGAATCCCTCACGCCCATTGATTTCACTCAGGGCCAGGTCGGCAGCCTCAGACGTGGCGTCGGCTGCTGCCTTGCACTTCGTAGTGAACATCTGGGACGACGACGTTGAGCAGGGAGAGTTCGCGCCCGAACCGAACTGCTGTTCATCCGTCGAGATGCTCTCCTCAACGGCGAGCTTCACCTTCTCGGCGGCCTGCGCCTTCGTCGAGACCACCTCACTTGACACCGAGGCGGAGGCCGAGGGCTGGTCCGAGCGATTCACACCTTCGGAATCGCTGCATCCCGTGATGAGTACCCCTGACAGACCCAACACGGTCACCGCTCGCAGCGCTTGCCACTTCATCTTCCGCTCCCCCTCCGAACTGTCGCGTCACCCTACCCGAGGGGTCGTTCAAGATCAGAGAGCCTTCAGAAACAGGTACTCAAGCCGTGAACTACCAGAACCGATCTCTCAGAATCCCGGGACGGGGATGAAGCTCGGCCACCACGGGGGCACGCCGCCGGGGCACGGAGGAGTGGCGGCGCCCTCCCAGAAGATCGAGAGGACGCACCAGAAAACACCGAGGAGCGTCACCGCGAGGGCACAGGCATGGAGGAGGGGACGGTTCCCGAGAAGGGCGCCCACCGCGACCCAGGCCAGCAGCAGGACCGTCCAGAGGCCCGGGATGAACAGCCACAGCAGGAAACCGCTGTTGGCCGCGTTGCTCACTCCCGCATCGCAGGTGGTCCACGACCTGCCCAGAAGCATGGCAGCCGATCCCGCGAGAAGCAGAGCCATCGCTGCCCCGAGCCACCCATGCAGCCGTCGACTCCCCACAGGCCCCCCGTTCACCATCCGCTGCGGGAAGCACCGGATCCGCACCGTTCATCGCTGCCGCATCCGCCCAGTCCCCGGCACTGACCGACAGGGAACGGACATCCCTGGATCCTAGTAATCGCATGATCCGCCGGACAGTGCTTAGTCGTTCAGGGATGTGGCCGACGGTGAGCATGGCGATGTCCCCCACAGTGGACGGCTGGCTCGTGACGCGGACCGGCTGAGCGAGGCTGCGGCGGGGTTGTGCCTTGGCGCCTGCGAGGGCCGGACGCCCCGACCCAGCCTTGCACTGATCTCACTGCCCGTGATGGGCGTCGGCGCTGTCTGTCTCTCGTAGACGCCGCCGATTGGTGACCCGCGTGGCTCCGACGTGCGGCTGCCAGACCCGTGATGCCAGTCGTTTCTCCCCAGGCCCTCCCCAATGCTCGTGCAGCACCAAAAAGCGCTGGTCAAAGGCCTGCCGGGAGGAGGATGAGGAGATCGCCCGCATCACTTCTCCCCAGCGCCCCGTATGGGCGGTTTGCGCGGCGATGCATGCGCAAACAGTGCGCGGCGCGTGTTTGAGACAGGTGCCCGCTACAGTCAGCCTCTTCGCTTGAAAATAACGTACAAACTGCCGCATACCACCCATGTCAAGCCGATGGCGAAGGGTACCCGAGGCCCCAGCGTAGCTCCGGCATGGAGTCGAAGCTCATGCCATAAATAGTTCCCACCAGTGTGGGAGCAAAGAGAATCGCCGCCCACGAGAAGATCTTCAAGGACACCTCTGGCGGCGCCTACTTCTACCTCGACGACCGCGACCGGGTCGTCCTCGCCGACTCACGCCAGCACGTCCTGCGCATCGCCCACCGCCAGAAGGCCGACGGCGCCTGGGAGTTCGCCGTCGAGAACGACTGGGACCTCACCCCCCTCGTGCCCCACGACTGCGTCAGCTGGACCAACCTCTTCCCCAGCGGCGTCTGCGATCCCGTCACCTCCGTCATGCCGGACTGGGACGGCCGCATCTGGTGGGTCACCCGCCTCGGCCGCGTCGGCACCGTCGACCCCGCGACGGGCGCCCTGCGGGCGATCCGGCTCGACGGCGAGGAGATCCAGAACTCCTTCTCCGTCGCCGAGGACGGCGTCTCCATCGTCACCGACCACGCCCTGTACGGCTTCCGCGCCGACGCCGACGGCGTCCCGCGCGTCCAGTGGCGCGAGACGTACGACCGGGGGACCGGCACCAAGCCCGGCTCGGTGAACCAGGGTTCGGGTACCACCCCCGACCTCTTCGGCACCGAGGACCAGTACGTCGCCATCACCGACAACGCCGACGACCGCATGAACGTCCTCGTCTACCGCCGCGGCGCCGGCGTGCCCGACTCCCAGCGGCTCGTCTGCAAGGTGCCGGTCTTCGGATCCGGCGCCTCCACCACCGACAACTCCCTGATCAGCTGGGGGAACAGCCTCGTCGTCGAGAACAACTACGGCTACGAGAACATCGGGACGCTCCTGCTCGGCCGCAGCGTCGTCGGCGGCGCCACCAGGATCGACGTCCGCGCCGACGGCAGCGGCTGCGACACCGTCTGGGAGAGCGACGTCCGCTCGCCGTCCACCGTCCCGAAGCTGTCCACCGCCAACGGACTGCTGTACTTCTACGAGAAGCGCCCCAACTCCTGGGGCATCGACGCCTGGTACCTCACGGCCGTCGACTTCCGCACCGGGCAGCGCGCCTACTCGCGCTTCACCGGAACGGGCCTGTCCTACGACAACAACTGGGCGCCGATCACCCTCGGCCCCGACGGCACCGCGTACGTGGGCGTCTTCAACGGCATCGCCGCCGTCCGCGACACGGCCTGACGCAGTGCGGCGCGGCGACCCTGTGGCGCCGCGCCGCGCCGCTCCGCTCACTCGAACTCGGGCATGTCGCCGACGGTGGTCTTCTCGTCGATCACCGCGAAGGGGGCGCCCTGCGGGTCCACGATCGCCGCGAGCCGGCCGAACGGGCTGTCCATCGGCCCGAACACCTTCCGCCCGCCGAGCGCCTCGGCCCGCTCGATGGCCAGGTCGCAGTTGTCGACGGCGAAGTAGATCTGGATGTACGAGGGGATCTCCGCCGGGAAGTCCTCCGCCGTCATCGTCATCCGGCCCAGGACGGGCTGCTCGCCACCGAGGTCGAAGACCCGGTAGTCCATGTGCTCGTCCTTCATCTTCTTCGAGTTGTAGCCGAAGACCTCGGTGAAGAAGGCGTCGGACTTCGCCGGCTCCCGCGTGAAGACCTCGGCCCAGGTGTACGCGCCGGGCTCGCCCTCCCGCTCGAAGCCCTCGTGCACACCGGCCTGCCAGACGCCGAACGTGACGCCCGCCGGATCCTGCGCGATGCACATCGAGCCGAAGTCGCCGACCTGCATCGGCTCCATCAGGACGGTGCCGCCCGCGCCCCGGATCTTCTCCGCCGTCGCCGCGACGTCCGGCGAGGCGAAGTACAGACACCAGGCCGACTGCGGCTCCCCGTCCTGCCCCGGCATCGGCGGGACGACGGCCGCGACCGCCTTGCCGCCCTTGTACGCCTGCGTGTAGTTGCCGAACTCCGACGAGGCCTCGCCGAAGTCCCAGCCGAGGACGTCTTCGTAGAACGTCTTCGCGCCCTTGAGGTCGGTGAACATCGCGTCGGTCCAGACCGGCGTGCCTTCAGGTCGTGCGGCCATGACGGTGACTCCCACTTCCGGTTCGATGACGTGTTCCCTGTGCCACGCTAACCACGCTCGCCCGGACCCGCGCGGTGACGCACAGTGAGCACCTCCCTCAGTCGGGCAGGCGCCCCAGGCCGTAGCGGTGGAACGGGCCGTCGGGGATCGGGAGCCCGGGCCGCCACATCCGCAGCACCTGCGCCGACGGCAGGAACAGGGCCTCCGGCAGCTGATCCGGGTCCGTCCACTCCCAGCGCTCGATCTTGTCCGGCTCGGCCACGGCGGGCACGCCGCGGAAGCCGCGCACGGCCGTGGCCGCGGTCAGCCGGGTCAGCTCCGACGAGGTGACGGAGTCCAGGACCAGCCCGAGGAGCTCGACCTCGGCCGCCTCCGCCACCAGCGTCGTCTCCTCGGCCAGCTCGCGGACCGCTGCGGCCTCGATCGACTCGCCCGGCTCGACCATGCCGCCCGGCAGCTCCCACACCCCGGAGCGGTGCAGGCCCAGCAGGACGCGGCCGGAATCGTCGGTCACCACGACCCCCGCGCCGAGCGAGGCACGGGCGGGCGGCACCTTGAGGTTGCGGGCGGCGGTGGCGGCGTGATCTGCGGTCGTCATGGCCCCTGTCTACCAGGCACCTCCGACAACGCCCCTCGCGCGTAATAAAAGCTGCAAAACCCTTGAAAAGGGCTGAAAAGGGAGGAGACTCGTTCTTACACCGGACAACCGGAAAGAGCCGCACCCGCCGACGGAGACGTCCGAAGGCCCGCGTGACCCTGATCTCGGCTCTGGCCAGGCCCCCGGCGGGGCCGGTCGGGCACGGAGCCGTCGGCGACGGCCGACGACCGCGCGAACCGACCCGGACCGCCGGGGACTGTCGTGCCCGGACTGTCATGCTCTGTGTGGCGCGGCCGCAGGCGGCACCACCGCGACCGGGCAGTGCGCGTGATGCAGCACCGCGTGCGCGACGGAACCGAGGTGCAGCGCGCCGAAGCGGTGCCGGTGATGCCGGCCCACCACCACGAGACCCGCGTCCCGCGACCCCTCCACGAGCCGGCCCGCGGCGTCCCCCGGCACCACCACGGGCACCAGCTCCACCCCCGGCCACCGCACGGCGAACGGCCGCAGCCGTTCCTCCTGCTGCCGGCGGGCCTCCTTCAGCAGCCCGTCCGCCTCCTCCACCTCGTCCGCGGCGGGCAGCGGCGGCACCTGGAGTGCGGGAGAAGGCACCGGAAGCAGCGCGGCCTGTGGCGGCGGCATCCGGAACGCGCTCACCGCCTCCAGCGGCACGCCCCGGTGGCGAGCCGCCTCGAAGGCGAAGCCCACCGCCTCGTCCGGGGTCTCCTCCACGTGCAGCCCGAGCAGCACCCGCCCCGCCTCCGCCCCGTCCACGAGCGCGGCGGCGCGCGCCTCGTGCGGGACGACCACCAGCGGGCAGGGCGCCGTCATGGCCAGCGTCCGGCTGGTCGAGCCGAGCAGCAGGCTCGCGAAGCCCCCGTGCCCCCGGGAACCGGTCACCAGGAGCCGCGCCCCCCGCGCCGCCTCCGGCAGGGCGTCCGTCACGGACCCGTCCAGCGAGTCGTACCGCACCGGCACCCGGTGCCCCCGCTCCTCCACCACCGTCCGTACGGCCCGCGCGACCGTGTCGGGAAGCTCCGGCTCCTTGCCCAGGGAGGCGATACGGGCGGCGCCCAGCTGGAGCGCCTCCGAGCGCACATGGGCCACCACCAGCGGCGCGCCCATGCCCTCCGCGGCGCTCAGCGCCCACTCCAGGGCCCGCAGACTGTGCTCGGACCCGTCCACGCCGACGACGACCGCCGGCTCGTACGCAGTGCTGGTGTCACTCATGAGGCCATGCCTGCCGCACACGGAGAAACGCCACGCCGGTCCGGACCGAGGTGCTTCGGTCCGGACCGGCGTGGGGGAGAGAGCCGATCAGGCGCGCTGCTGCTTGCGCGCCCGCTCCTCGTTGCGCTCCTTGATGCGGAGGTTCTCCTTGCGGACCTCCGCCTGGGTGGCGCGCTCCTTCTGCAGCCACTCCGGGGACTCCTGCCGGAGCTCCTCGATCTGCTCGGTGGTCAGCGGGTCGGTGATGCCGCCGCGCGCGAGACCGGCGATGGAGACGCCCAGCCGCGCCGCGACCACCGGACGGGGGTGCGGACCGTTCTTGCGGAGCTCCTGGAGCCAGGCGGGCGGGTTGGCCTGGAGCTCGTTCAGCTCGGTGCGCGAGACGACACCCTCCTGGAACTCTGCGGGGGTGGCCTCGAGGTACACACCCAGCTTCTTCGCCGCGGTCGCGGGCTTCATCGTCTGGGTGTTCTGGTGCGACGTCATGGTGTCAAGGGTATCGAGCATGCGGGCGAGCTCCGACCACACGGCTACCGGTAACCTGGCGGGGTGACAGGCACGGACGCTTCCCCCTCGGATTCCCCCTCTTCCTCCGCTTCCCCTTCCCCCTCCTTCCGGCTCGCCTACGTGCCGGGAGCGACACCCGCGAAGTGGGTGCGGATCTGGAACGAGCGCCTGCCCGACGTGCCCCTGACGCTCGTCGCCGTGACCCCCGCCGAGGCCTTCGGCGCGCTCCGGGAGGGCACCGCGGACGCCGGCCTCGTCCGGCTGCCCGTCGACCGGGACGACCTCAGCGCGATCCCGCTCTACACCGAGACGACGGTCGTCGTCGTCCCCAAGGACCATCTGTTCGCTGCGGTCGAGGAGGTCTCGGCCGACGACCTCGCCGACGAGCTCGTCCTGCACCCCCTCGACGACGCCCTCGGCTGGGAGCAGCCGCCCGGCCGCCCCGCCATGGAGCGCCCGGCGACGACCGCCGACGCGATCGAGCTGGTCGCGGCCGGTGTCGGCGTGCTCGCCGTCCCGCAGTCGCTGGCCCGGCTGCACCACCGCAAGGACCTCACCTACCGGACCCTCGTCGGCGTCCCGCAGTCGCGGGTGGCCCTGTCGTGGCCGGCGGCGGACGAGGCGCCCGACCTGGTGGAGGAGTTCATCGGCATCGTGCGCGGCCGCACCGTGAACAGCACCCGGGGCCGCCGCGCCGAGGAGAAGAAGGGCCAGAAGCAGCCCAGGGAGCAGCGGGCCGCGAAGCCGGCGAAGCCCGGGAAGCCGGGCGGCGGCTCCCGCACCGGAGGCAGGCCCGCGGCGTCCCGCAAGGGCGGCCAGGGCTCCGGCCGCAGCGGGAAGCCGCGCCGCGGCCGCGGCTGAACCGTCCGCACGGCGGACGCCGGGCACCCGGCCGCGGGCGCCTCGGCATACTGACCCCTCCTGATCACCGAGATCATCCAGGAGGAGCTTTGGCCGCCAGTTTCAGGACCGTCGTCGAGGTGGCACCGGACCACCTCGCGCAGGCCCGGTCCATCGACCGGGTGTTCCAGGAGGCGATCGCCCCGGCGACCGTCAACTTCGACTTCGAGGCGATCCACCGGGCGGCCGCGGCCGTCCCGGACAGCGACGTGGTGAAGATGGTCCGGGGCTGGGGGCTCCAGGAGCACGCCCCCGTCCTCGTCATGGTCCTCTCCCTCAAGGAGGCCGTCCGCCAGGCGCTGCCGCCGGAGTGCGCGGAGGCCGGCTTCTGGGCCACGGTCGAGCGGGAGCTCGTCCAGGCCTTCACCGGTCTCGCCGCGCAGGAGGGGCAGCCCGGACTCTCCTTCTACGAGGAGTCCGGGGACCGCACCCGCTTCTACCGGGACCTGTTCTTCGCCCTCCAGGACGAGGAGACCGGGGACCACATGTACGCCCTGGCCTTCTGCGTCGACGTGACCGTCGAACTGCCGAAGGCCGAGACGCTGGCACTCGACCTGACCGACGTCGTGCCCTTCGCCGTGCGGCTCAACGCGATCGTCGTCCGCCAGGCGCTGGCCGTCTCCGTCTGACCGTACGGCTGACCCGTACCGGCCCGCCGTCCCGGGCCGGATCCTCAGGGTCGTCCGGTCGATCAGCCCCGCAGCCGCAGCCGGCCGCCCCGCGCCGCCGCGACGAGCTCCGGCACCGTGGCGAGCTTGACCCGAGGACGCCCCGCGTCCCGGCCCCGGGCCCGCTCGGTCCGGTCGATGGAGGCGAGACCGCGCGCGTCGACGAGCCCCTTCCCGCTGCGGCTCCGCGCGAGGCGGCGGAACTCCTGAGCAGTGCCCGTCGGCTTCGGCAGCGCCCCGGCGACCGCGTCCGAGAGCAGCGTCCCCACCGTCTCCCCGGCGCAGGCCCGGTTGGCCCCGATGCCCCCGGAGGGTCCGCGCTTGATCCAGCCGACGACGTAGCTGCCGGGCAGCCCCACGATCCGGCCGGCCTCGTGCGGCACGGTGCCGGTCGTCTCGTCGAACGGCAGCCCCGCGAGCGGCACGCCCCGGTAGCCGATGGCCCGGACGAGGAGCCCCGCCGTGATCTCCGTACCGGACGGCTCTCCGTCCTCCGTCACCCGGACCGCCCGCACCGCGTCGCTGCCGACGGCCTCGACGGGGGCGGAGTGGAAGCGCAGCACGATCCGCCGCCGGTCCCGCACCGGGGACCCCGTCCAGTCCACCACCTCCCGCTCCACGCCCTTCAGGAGCGCAGCCTTCGTGCCGGGCGCGGCCGCGTCGATGGCCGTGCCGGTGCGCGGGTCCCGGTCGTCGACGACGAGGTCGACCCCGGGCAGGTGCTTGAGGGCGAGCAGTTCGGAGGTGGTGTACGCGGCGTCCTCGGGTCCGCGGCGGCCCAGGAGCACCACCTCCCGTACGGACGCGTCCCGCAGGGCGGCGAGGGCGTGGTCGGCGATGTCCGTACGGGCGAGGGCGTCGGGGTCCGTGACGAGGACGCGGGCGACGTCGAGCGCGACGTTGCCGTTGCCGACCACGACGACCCGCTCGGCGGAGGGCCGGACGGCGTCCGCACCGGTCTCCGGGTGCGCGTTGTACCAGGAGACGACCGAGGTCGCCGAGACGCTGCCCGGCAGGTCCTCGCCGGGGATGCCGAGCCGGCGGTCGGTGGGCGCGCCCACCGCGTAGACGACCGCGTCGTGGTGCGCGGCGAGTTCCTCGGGGGTGACCTCCGTGCCGATCTCGACGCCGAGCCGCATGCGGACCCGGGGGTGGGAGTGGAAGCGGGCGAAGGTCTCCCCGGCTCCCTTGGTCGCCGGGTGGTCGGGAGCCACGCCGTACCGGACGAGTCCGCCGGCGACCGGCAGCCGGTCGATCAGCGTCACCTCGGCGTTGGTGTGCAGGAGGAGGTCCTCGGCGGCGTACATGCCGGCCGGTCCCGTGCCGACGACCGCGACGCGGATCGGGGCGAAGTCGGAGGGGAGCGAGCGGGCGAAGTCCGGCTCGCCCCAGGTGTGGAAGGTCGGCGAGGCGAGGACGGGAGCGGGCTCGCGGTCCGCGTAGTAGGCGGCGTTGATCCCCTCGTACTCCCGCAGCCGTTCGGTGAGGCGGTCGGCCGGGAAGATCGCGTCGACGGGGCAGGCGTCCGCGCAGGCGCCGCAGTCGATGCAGCTCTTCGGGTCGATGTAGAGCATCTCCGTCGTGCCGAAGTCCGGCTCGTCCGGCGTCGGGTGGATGCAGTTGACCGGGCAGACGGCGACGCAGGTGGCGTCGTTGCAGCAGGTCTGGGTGATGGCGTAGGTCATGGCGTCGGCTCAGCTCGGATCCGGGGGAGGGGGTCAGATGAGGTTCGCGCGCTTGTAGAAGTGGAGCGCGGGCCGGGTCAGCAGACGGGCCGAGGCGAGGAACTCCATGAGCCCGGCGCAGCTGGCGCGCAGCAGCGCCTTGTAGTGCTCGTTGGCGGCGGCCTCGCGGCGGGCGCGCTCGGGGTCGAGTCCGGCCCGCACGTACACCTCCGGGTTCACCAGGCTGGTGATGATGTAGTACGCGGCGATGGCGACGACGAGGGCCTGGAAGTGGCGGCGCGGCCTGCTCGCGCGGGCGAGGTGGCGGCGCGTCTCGTCACGGGCGAACTTCATGTGCCGGGATTCCTCGACGACATGGATGTTGTTGATGGTCCGGACGAAGGGGACGACCCGCTCGTCGCGCATCCAGTCGCGCTGCATGACGTCGAGGACCTCCTCGGCGACGAGGATGCCGGCGTACGCGGCCTCGCCGAAGCCGACCGTCTTCATGAAGCGCCCGAGTTCGAGCACGGCCCGCTTCGGCCGGTAGGCGGGCGCTCCGAGCTTCTCGGAGCCCCGGGCGAACATGATCGAGTGGCGGCACTCGTCGGCGATCTCGGTGAGCGCCCACTGGAACCGGGGGTCGGTGTGGTCCATGAGGTAGATGTCGCGGAGCACCAGCTGCTGGAGGATCATCTCGAACCAGATGCCGGTGCTGGCCACCGAGGCCGACTCCTGACGGGTCAGCTCCTTGCGCTGCTCCTCGGTCATCTCGTGCCAGTAGGCGGTCCCGTAGAGGCTGTTCCACTCCGGGCTCTGGCCGTGGAAGTCCTTGTCGAGGGGGGTGTCCCAGTCGACCTCGGCGGCGGGGTCGTAGGAGAGCTTCGCGGCCGACAGGAGCAGCCGTTCGGCGACGTCGCGGTCTTCGTCGTCCGGGCGGACGGTGCTGCTTGCCATGGTGCGGCTCCTCGGGGTCGCTCGTGCGGCTCGGGCGCTTGTTAGACATCGCGTCTAGCAAGCTTGTTAGACGGAACGTATAGCAAGGGCCCCGGGGAGGCCTACCCCCCGGTACGGACTTTCTTCCGGGCGAGGTGCCCCGGGTACGCGAACGGGGCCGGAGCCACAGCGGCTCCGGCCCCGTTCCCCGGGTGGGGGTGGGTCAGAAGGTCAGGTTCCAGGCGTCGATGCGGCCCGTGTCCTGGCTGGCGTTGTCGTTCACCCGCAGCTTCCAGACGCCGTTCGCGACCTCCGCCGAGGCGTTGACCGTGTACGTCTGGAGGATGTTGTCCGTGCTGCTGCCGGTGTGGTTGTGCAGCGTGTACACGGTGCCGTCCGGGGCCACCAGGTCGACCTTGAGGTCACCGATGTAGGTGTGCTTGATGTCCACGCCCACCTTGAGCGTGGCCGGTGCGTTCCCGGTCACGCCGCTGACGGTGATCGGGCTCTCGACCGTGGAGTTGTCCGCGATCGCGTAGTCCGTGAGGTTCTCGAAGTACGCCCCGGCCGGCGGGGTGGAGCCGCCGACGGCCTTCAGGGCGTCCACGCGGCCCTCGCCGAAGAAGCTGTTCTTCGCGGTGGTGCCGGTGCAGCGGGCGTCCGCGGGGCAGGCCAGGTCGGTGGCCTGCTCGCCGAGCTTCGCCCGGATGTCCGCCGGGGTGTACGCGGGGTTGGCGCTGGCGAGCAGCGCGGCCACGCCCGCCACGTGCGGGGAGGCCATCGACGTGCCGCTCAGCGTGGCGTACTTGCCGCCGGGGGCGGTGCTGTAGACGGACTCGCCGGGCGCCGAGACCTCGATGACGTCCTTGCCGTAGTTCGAGAACGACGCCTTCGACGTGCCGCTGGTGCCGTTCGCCGCGACCGTGACCACGCCCGGCAGCTCGGCCGGGATGTCGAGGCAGTCGTTGGTGAGGGTCCGGGTCACCGGCGTCGAGTCGTTCGGGCTCGACGTGTCGGTGGTCTTGTTGGCCAGGTCGACGTTGGAGTTGCCGGCCGCCGCGACCTGGAGGGAGCCCTTGCCCTCGGCGTACGCCTGGGCGCGGCCCACGCCCTCCAGGATGGCCGCCTGGTCGAGGTCGTTCGGGCAGTTGAACTGCCACGGGTCCGTGTAGTAGCTGTTGTTGGTGACCTTGAAGCCGTGGTCACCGGCCCACACGAGGCCGCAGATCGTGTTCTCCGCGAAGAACAGCGTGGTGCCGGGCTCGGCGATGCGCACCGAGGAGATCTTCACGCCCGGCGCGACGCCGATGGCGCCCTTGCCGTTCTTGGCGGCCGCGACCGTGCCGGCGACGTGGGTGCCGTGCTGGTCGACGTCGCGCCAGGCACCGACCCGGGTGTCCGGCTTCCCGTACGCGCAGGAGACCGAGTCGGCGGCGTTGAAGTTCGGCGCCAGGTCCTGGTGCTGGTCGTCCACGCCGGTGTCCAGGATGCCGACCTTGACGGTGGCGGAGCCCTGGTTGACGGCCCAGGCCTGGTCGGCCTTGATCTGGGTCATGTCCGAGCGGACGGGCTCCGTCGTGGGAGCCGCGGCCTGCGCCGGGTTGGCCGGCAGCGCCGGGTTGTAGGCGTCGGCGGGGACGTCGGAGGTGCGGGTCGCGCCGACCTTCTGGACGCCGGCGACGCCGCGCATCGTGGCGGCGAAGGAGGCGGAGGTCGAGTGCGCGACGATCACGCCGATCGCGTCGAAGGAGGAGAAGACGGAACCGCCGTTGGCGGCCACGGCGTTGCGGACCGCGGTGGTGTCGCCGGGAGCCGTGATGACCAGGTAGGCGCGGGTTCCGGCGGCCCAGGCGGCGGGCGCCGCGGCGGCCGCGGGAGCGGCGGCGGGGGCGACCGAACGGGCCGCGAGCGGCTCGTTGTCCAGGGGCGCGGCCTGAGCGAGGCCGGCGGCCGTGCCGAGCGCCAGGGTCGTGCCGAGCGCGAGGGCCGAGAGTCTCATCCGGCCGGATATCTGGGAAAACAATGCGTCCTCCGATGACCCGGTGGCGCGGGTGGCGCCGGCCGGGCCCTGTGATGTGTGGGGTGGACGCAAGATCCCAGACGGGCGGTGCGGAAGGAAGTGTTCTGTCCGAGAAGCCGGTTGGCGTTACGTATTGTTGATCTGGGCACGTCAGGAAGGTGGACGTATCCCCCCGTCCGCCCCCTTCGTTCCCCGACGCTCCCGTTCGGGCGGACGCGCCCGACCCCTGCGCTCCTGCGCCGCGCCCGACCCGTACCACCCCGGGCGGGGGCGGACCGGAAACCCCGGCGCGTTCCCTCTTCACCACCACCGACGTCCTCGCCCGGGACGTCCCCGCCCGAGGGGCCTTAAGCTCGGGCGGTCGTACGCGTGATCGACGTCGAGAGGTCCCCGATGAAGCTGCCCGCGCCGCTGCACGTACTGAACGAAGGTCTGGCGTTCCTGCTTGAGCTCGCCGCGCTGGCCGTCCTGGCCTGGTGGGGATGGGAGAGCGCGGAGCACGTGGTGCTCCGGCTGCTGCTCGCGGTCGCCGCGCCCGCCCTCGCGGCCCTCGTCTGGGGCCTGTTCGCCGCCCCCAGGGCCCGGTTCCGGGTGCCGCTCGCGGGCGTTCTGTGCGTGAAGGCCCTGGTGTTCGGCGCGGCGGCGCTCGCGCTCCTCGACCTCGGCCGGCCGGTGTGGGCGGCCTCCTTCGCCGCCGTGGCGCTCGTCAACACCGCCCTGGCGACGGCGGACCGGCGGGCCGCCATGCACCGCGGCGCCTGACGGGATGTCACGGCCGGGGCCAGGGGCGGCCTTCGAGGCGCTCGATGTCCCTGTTGAAGCGTTCGAGGTAGGCGGCGAAGCGGGCCACGTCCTCGGGTGACCAGTCCTCCATCACCCGCTCCAGGCCCGCGACGTTGAAGGCGCGGTCGGCGTCCAGGCGGCGCTCGCCCTCCTCCGTGATGCGGAACTTGCGGGCGATGCCGCCGTCCGGATCCGGGATGCGCTCCACGACCCCGGCGCGCAGCATCGCGGCGGTCTGCCGGTTGAGGGTGGAGGCGTCGAGGCCGAAGGCCTCGGTGAGCTGTCCGATGGACATCGGCCCGTGCATCCGGATGCGGGTGAGGAGGACGTACGCGCTGCGGTCGAGGTGGTCGCCGGCCGCGCGCGAGCGGGGCCCGTACAGGTGGGCGTGGCGTCCGAGCAGCATGCTCTCGAACTCGACCAGGTGGGTGGGCTTGTCCATGGGGTCATTCTCTCTTGTCGCGCAATTATGTGCATCATGCACGGCTTGTGCATGATGCAATCGATGTGCATGATGCATATAACTGTTCCTGAAAAACCGAAGAAAGTACCGAGGGAGAACCCGTGGACGGCTCCAAGCCCGACGCCCGCCCCGGCGGCGTCGTCGGCGTCCTCGCCATGGCCGGCATCGTCGCCGCACTCATGCAGACCCTGGTGGTGCCGCTCATCGGCGACCTCCCCAAACTGCTCGGCACCACCGCCTCCGACGCCTCCTGGGTGATCACCGCCACCCTCCTCGCCGGAGCCGTCGCCACCCCCGTGGCCGGCCGGCTCGGCGACACCCTGGGCAAGCGGCGCGTCCTGCTCGCCTCCGTCGTCCCGCTGGTCGCCGGCTCGGTGGTCTGCGCCCTCGCCTCCTCCGTCGTCCCGATGATCGTCGGACGCGGACTTCAGGGCCTCGGCATGGGCGTCGTCCCCCTCGGCATCAGCCTGCTCCGCGACATCCTCCCGCCCGAGAAGCTCGGCGGCTCCATCGCCCTGATGAGCGCCTCCATGGGCGTCGGCGGCGCCCTCGGCCTGCCCTTCTCCGCCGCCGTCGCCGAGAACGCCAGCTGGCGCGTGCTCTTCTGGGTCGCCGCCGGACTGAGCGTCGTGGTCGGCGCCCTCATCTGGCGCGTCGTCCCCGACGGGCGGCGCGCCGCCGCCCCCGGCCGCTTCGACCTGCCGGGCGCCCTCGGCCTCGGCATCGGTCTCGTCGCCCTGCTGCTCGCCGTCTCCAAGGGCGCGACCTGGGGCTGGGGCAGCGCCACCACCCTCGGCCTGTTCGCCGTCGCGGCCGTCGTCCTGCTCGCCTGGGGCGTCTGGGAGCTGCGCACCTCCGACCCGCTCGTCGACCTGCGCGTCACCGCCCGCCCGGTCGTCCTGATGACCAACGCGGCCTCGGTCCTGGTCGGCTTCGCGATGTACGCGCAGTCCCTGGTCGTCCCCCAGCTGTTCCAGCTGCCCGAGGCGACCGGCTACGGCCTGGGCCAGTCGATGATGGCGATGGGGCTCTGGATGGCCCCGGCCGGCCTGATGATGATGATCCTGGCGCCGCTCGGCGCCAAGCTCTCGGCCGCACGCGGCCCGAAGGTCACGCTCTCGGTCGGCGCGCTCGTCATCTCCGCCGGGTACGGCTCCTCCCTCGCCCTGATGGGTTCCACCTGGGGTCTGCTCACCGTGACCCTCATCTGCAACACCGGCGTCGGACTCGCCTACGGGGCCATGCCGGCGCTCATCATGGGCGCGGTCCCGCAGGAGGAGACCGCCTCCGCCAACAGCTTCAACACCCTGATGCGCTCCATCGGCACCTCCGTCTCGGCCGCCGTCATCGGTGTCGTCCTGGCCCAGATGACCACCACCCTCGGCGGCCATGTGCTGCCCTCCGAGGGCGGCTTCCGCGTGGCCATGCTCATCGGCTGCGGGGTCGGCCTGGTGGCGGCCGTCGTCGCCGCGCTGATCCCCGCGAGGTTCGCGGCGCCGGCCTCCGGCGACGCCCGGGGCGCCGAATCCGGGACCGGCCCGCGCACGAACTCGCAGGCCACCACCGCCTGACGGTCACGACCGGGGCGCGCCGCCGCGGGGTACGTGGGGACGGCCCCGCGTCGCCGCCGCCCCGTCCGGCGGGCGGACCGCAGAGGCGCGCGCCGGACCCCGGAGGGCCCCCGTCGACCGCGGAGACGCGGTCGACGGAGGCCCTCGTCACGCGTGCCCGGTGCGTCACGCGGTCGCCCCCTCAGCCCTGGCCCACCGTGATTCCCGCCCTCTTGTACGTACGCATCAGCAGCGCGGTCTCCGTCGACGTCACGCCCTCAAGACGGGCGAAGACCCGGGCCGTGAACTCCTGGAAGTCCCGGGTGTCGCGATGGCTGGAGTATCCGAGCAGGCTCGTCCCGCCGCTCGTCACCACCAGATGGCGCACGGCCGCCTCCCGCGCGAGCAGCCGGATCGCCGCGTCGAGCTCCCGGTGCGGCACCCCCAGCCGGAACCGCGCCTCCACCGGATAGCCGAGGACCTCCGGATCGGCGTGCAGCCGCAGATGCAGCACGTGCGAGGCCGTCAGCCGGGCCAGGCGCCGCCGGGCCGTCGTCTCGCCGACGCTCAGCCCCCGCGCCAGGCGGGTCGTCGACATGCGGGCGTCGCGCCGGAGCAGCTCGACGAGCCGCCGGTCGAGCTCGTCCACGACGGGCGGCTCCGGGAGCGCGGTGCCCTCGATGGCGTGCCGCCGCACGTCCGTGGGCTCGTCGTCGTACGGTGCCCAGTCGCTGGCCGTGAGCAGCAGCCGGAGCACCACCGCCGAGTGGACGTCCACGACCCCGTCGAGCCGGCCGATCACCGTGTCCACGAGGGTGAGCAGCGCGTCGTGACCGGCCGCCTGGAGCTCGACGAACACGTCGAGCGCCCCGGTGGCGACCTCCACGGACCGCGTCTCCTCCAGGGTGGCGAGCGTCAGCGCCACCTCGTGGACGCGGCCCGGCGCGCACCGTACGGCGATCTCCGCCGTCACGCCCTCGTACTGGTACTCGGGGATGAGCGCCGCCACGAACGCGACCCGCCCGTCGGCGGTCATCCGCTCCAGCCGGCGCGCGACGGTCCGCTCGTGCGCCCCGACGGCCGCCGCGACCTCCGCGAACGGTGCGCGGGGATCGCGGTGCAGGACCTTCAGGATCCCGTGGTCCAGCGCGTCCAGCGTCATCGCGCCTCTTCTCCTCCCGGTCGCACGGCCCGCCCGAAGGCGCCCCGCTCGACCTCCTCCTGCCCGAATCCGCCGCGGACCCCCCACCCCCTGCCGCATTCGGCCGTCTTCGCGCTCGACTCTTGCCTGAAGTGCTGCCCGCTCGCCACATTGTGGTGCATCTTCCGCCCCCGTACCCCACCCGCCGGGCGGCCCCCACCCCCCATCGAGCCCACGCGGCCCTCCCGAAGAGGTAGTACGTATGACGGACGCCGGTACCCGCACCGCCCCCGTACGGAGAAGAGCCGTACGCCCCGTTCCCGCCGGCGCGGTCATCGCCTCGGTCGCGCTCGTCGAGCTCTCCAGCGGCATCACCCAGGGCTTCCTCTCCCCGCTGCTCAAGGGCCTCACCGACACCCTGAAGGTCACGGCGGCCGACCTGAACTGGATCAGCATCGCGAACCTGCTAGCCAGCGTCGCGTTCACGCCGGTCCTCTCCCGCATGGGCGACCTCTACGGCCACCGCCGGCTCCTGCGCTGGAACCTCGCGATCGTCATCGCCGGATCCGTCCTCGTCGGACTGAGCCGCTCCTTCCCGGTGCTGCTCGCCGGCCAGATCCTCCAGGGCGCCATCGCGGGCTTCTTCCCGCTCCTCGTCGGCATCCTCCGCAACCGCCCCGACGGCGGCGACGCCGAGAGCCGCCGCGGCATCAGCCGCATGGTCGCCGCGCTGATCGGCGGCCTCACCCTCGGCCTGCTGTCCAGCGGTGTCGTCGCCTCCACCGTCGACAGCCCCACCGCCGCCCTCTGGGTGCCCGCGATCGGCGCGAGCATCGCCCTGGTCGTGACCTGGCCCCTGCTCCCCGAATCCGAGGACCGCCCCGGCGGCTCCGTCGACTGGGCCGGCGCGGTCCTGCTCTCCGTCGGCCTCGTCGCCCTGATGCTCGCCCTCGGTCTCGGCGGCACCCCCGGCTGGGAGTGGACCTCCACCCGGACCCTCGCCACCCTGATCGGCGGCACGCTGGTCACCGCCCTGTGGGTGCTGGTGGAACTCCGGACCGCCGAACCCATGATCGACGTCCGGATGTTCCGCCGCCGCAACGTGGTCGTCGTGTCCGTCGTGACCCTGGCGTTCAGTTTCTGCATGCTCGGCCTCCAGGTCGCCCACTCCGTCTTCCTCGGCACGAGCCCCGCCGACACCGGGTACGGCTTCGGCTACGGACCTGCCGCCATCGGCCTCGGACTGCTCCCCAACCTCCTCGCCATGGCCCTCGCCGCCCTCGCCGCCCCCGCCGTGGCAGCGAGGATCAGCGACCGCCTCACCCTCGTCACCGGCTCCGCCCTCATGGCCGTGGGATACGTGACCGCCCTCGCCGCACACGCCTCCGCGCCGGTCTTCCTGTTCGGCACCGCGATCGCCGGACTCGGCAACGGCTTCCTCCAGCACTCCACGCGCACCCTCGCCGTCGAGTCCGTCCCCCACGACCGGACCTCCGTCGGCTCCGGCATCAACGAGCTGATCATCAACGTCGGCGGCTCGCTCGGCGCCGCCGCGGTCCTCACCGTCTTCGCGAACCACACCGCCACCGGCCACACCCTGCCCGACCTCGGCGCCTACACCACCTCCTGGGTGCTGTGCGCCGTGATCTCCCTCGCGGGCGGCGCCGCGTCCCTCCTGTACCGCACCCCGTCGAAGGACCTCCGATGACGACGACCACCACGGCCCGCGAGCACAGCCGGGCCGCTCTCACCCGCCACCGGGACGTGGTCGTCGGGCTCAGCCACGCCCTGCACGCCGACCCCGAACTCGCCTACGAGGAGCACCGCGCCGCCCGCCGCATCACGGACCTCGTCGAGCGCGCCGGCTTCGACGTGACCCGCGAGGCGTACGGACTGCCCACCGCCTTCCGCGCCACCGCCGGCAGCGGCGACCTGGTCGTGGGGATCTGCGCGGAGTACGACGCGCTCCCGGGGATCGGCCACGCCTGCGGCCACAACGTCAACGGCTCGGCGTCCGTGGCCGCCGCCCTGGCCCTGGCGCCGCTCGCCGACGACCTCGGCATCACCGTCGCGCTCCTCGGCACCCCCGCCGAGGAGTCGGGCGGCGGCAAGGTCGACATGCTCCGCGCCGGCGCCTTCGACGACGTGGCGGCGGCCATGATGGTGCACGCCGCGCCGCAGGACGCCGTGGGCCTGTCCACCCTCGCGATCAGCAGCCTCTCCGTCGCGTACTCCGGCGTCCCCGCGCACGCCGCCGCGATGCCGCACCGGGGCGTCAACGCCGCCGACGCGATGATGATCGCCCAGGTCGCGATCGCCGCCCACCGCCAGCAGATGGTCCCCGGCGCCGTCGTCTCCGGCGTCGTCACCTCGGCCGGCGACGCGGCGAACGTCATCCCGGACCGTGCCACCGCGACGTACGACGTCCGCGCCCGCACCAGCGAGGAGCTCGCCGAGCTCCAGGCGCGGGTCCGGGCCTGCTTCGAGGCCGGAGCCCTCGCCACCGGCGCCGAGCTCGTCCTGGAGACCGTCGGCAACGACTACGCCGACCTGCGCCAGGACCTCGCCATGGGCCGGAGCTACCAGGCCGCCGCCGAGGCCCTCGGCCGCACGGTCCTCCCCAGCGACCCCGGTCTGCGCGGGGGTTCGACCGACATGGGCAACGTCTCGCACCTCGTCCCGACGATCCACCCCTCCATCGGGTACGACTGCGGCGACACGATCATGCACCACCCGGACTTCACCCGGTACGGCACCACGGCCGCCGCCGACCGCGCCGTCCTCGACGGGGGCCTGGCCATGGCGTGGACCGCGATCGACCTGGCGACCGACCCGGCCCGGCGCGAGCGGCTCCTCGCCGGCGTCGCCGCCCGCGCCGCCGTGAACTGACGGCCCCCCGACCGCGCCTCGGGCCGCCGGGTCCAGTCAGGGCCGCCCTGCCTCAGGCCGCCGTGTCCAGCCAGGGCCGGCGGCCGGGGCCGGTCGGGTGGGTGCCCGTGGCGCTCATCACGACCGAGTACAGGCTGGTCTCGGCGGCGATGAAGAGACGGTTGCGCTTGGCGCCGCCCCAGGAGATGTTGGCGACCGCCTCCGGGACGTCCAGCCGTCCGATGAGGGTGCCGTCAGGGTCGTAGCAGTGCACCCCGTCGGCCATCGCGGCGGCCCAGAGGCGGCCGGCCGCGTCGAAGCGGAGGTTGTCGAAGCGGGCCTTCTCCCGGGCCGACGCGTCGGCGAAGACCTTGCCGTCGGAGAGCGTGCCGTCCTCGCGCACGTCGAAGACCCGGATGAATCCCGCCCGGGTGTCGGAGACGAACAGCTGCCGCTCGTCAGGGGAGAAGACGAGACCGTTCGGCGCGGCGAACTCGTCCGACACCAGCCGCACTTCACCGCTGTCCGGATCGATGCGGTACACGTTGTTGGAGCCGATCTCGCTCTCCGCGCGGTAGCCCTCGTAGTCGCTGGTGATGCCGAAGTCCGGATCGGAGAACCAGATCGACCCGTCGGACTTCACCGCCGCGTCGTTCGGACTGTTCAGGCGCCTGCCCTGCCAGCGGTCCGCGAGGACGGTGACCGTGCCGTCGTGCTCGGTGCGCGTCACGCGCCGGTTGCCCTGCTCGCAGGAGATCAGCCGGCCCTGGCGGTCGAGGGTGTTGCCGTTGGTGTGCCCGGCCGTGCGGCGGAAGACGCCGACCGTACCCGTCTCCTCGTCCCAGCGCAGCATCCGGTCGTTCGGGATGTCACTCCAGATCAGCTGCCGCCAGGCGGGCAGATAGATCGGCCCCTCCGCCCAGCGGCAGCCCGTGTGGAGGACCTCGAGAGCGTCGTCCCCGTACATGCACCGTCCTGTGAGGAACCGCTCGTCGAACATCTCGTACAGCTCGGGGCGCTCGCCGCTCATGGGGCCCTTCCCTCCTGCGTCGCTCATGCATGCCGAACCTGATCCTGTACGAGATGAAGATTGCAGGATCATCTACGGTGCACACAAGGATCTTTCGAACAGAGAGCGGTGGATCACACGGCCCCGGATCCTCCTCCGTCCTCCGTCTCCAAGGTGAACAGCGCCCCGTCCGGGTCCCGGACCACCACCCGGCGCGTGTCGTCCGCGTCCGAAGGCCGCACCCCGGCCCACTCTCCGCCCGGCACCACCGCCCCGCCGTGCGCCACGACCGCCTCCTGAGCCGCCGCCAGATCGCGCACCCGGAAGCGGACCAGCCAGCGCGGCCTCGACTGCGGCCGGGACGAGGCGGATTCGACCGGACCGCTGTCGAGCCGGGCGACGGCCTCGCCCTCCCGCCGCAGCACCACCCGGTCGTGCTCGTACGACACCTCGCTCGCGCCCGGACTCCCGTCCGCCCAGCGGAGCACCCCGCCGTAGAACACGGCCGCGTCGAAGGCGTCGCGGGTGTGCAGCTCCACCCAGGCCGGAGCCTGCCGCTCCCCGACGTGCCAGCGCGACACCGGCCGCCCCTCCCACACCCCGAACACCGCACCGTCGAGATCCGTCGCGATCGCCGCGCGCCCACCCAGCGGATACGCCATCGGCCCCACGCCGACCGTCCCGCCGCGCTCCCGGATCTGCGCCACCGCCGCGTCCGCGTCGTCCACGGAGAAGAACACCGTCCAGGCCACCGGCACCGCCGGCTCGGCGGCCAGCGCCGCGATCCCGGCCACCGGCACCCCGTCCCGCTCACCCACCACGTACGCGTCGTCGAGCTCGGCCCGCCGGAACGTCCACCCGAGCACGGCCCCGTAGAAGCGCCGCGCCTCCTCCGGATCGCGGGCGGACAGGCTCAGCCAGCACGGTGCACCCATCCCGTCCCCGGTCGTCGGCCCCGACACCGGCACCACCTCCTTGTCGTCCTGAGTCCGTGCGCCCCTTCCCCGCCCCGCCGCCCCGCAAGCGCGCACTCACCCGGGTGCCGCCGATGACCACACCCCCGGGTGCACCGGCGACGTCAGGCGGCCGGGCCGTGGACCTCGGCCCGGAGGGCCGTCGACAGGTGATGGTGCAGCAGGCCGAGGGGCGGCTCGCCCGGGGCGAACAGGCCGGCGGCCAGCTTCCAGTACCGGGGGAGCACCGGGCTGTCGTCCAGGGCGAGCAGACCGAGGAGGTGGCGCCGGAAGTCCGGCGTGTCCGGCTCCCCGCGCGCCAGGGCGTAGGCGGCGACGAAACAGTCCAGGGCCCCGCCGTCGTGCGGCTCCCGCCCTGCCCGGACCTCGGCCGAGGCGAGCCCGTACGCCTCGGCGAGTCCCTCGTAGAGGACGACCGGACGGTACTCGCCGTCCGGCAGCGGCGGCGCGGGCCGGAACTCCGGCCGTTCGAGGCGCGGGTCGGTGACGAGCGCGTGCAGCCGGGCGAACGCGAGCACCTGCTCCGGGCCCGGGTCCTCCGGAGGCGTCGGCACCACCGCGTCGAGGACCGTGGACACCACCCGCCCCGGCAGCCGTGCCGGCAGGGCCCGGCGCCAGAAACGCGCCAGGGCGTCCGTGTCCGGCGGGGCCGGCAACGCGCCGAGCAGCCGCAGCCGCTCCACGCGCTCCCCGGCGCCGGACTCCTGGATCAGCCGCAGGGAGGCCTCCTTCCAGCGCAGCGCCACCAGCTGGGAGCCCACGTCCCGCAACCGATCCGCGACGGCCTCTTCGAGGACCGTGTCGGCCCCGTCCCGCTCCAGGACCCGCTCCACCTCGGGCACCGGCAGGTCGAGAGCGCGCAGCGAGCGGATGAACCGCAGCCGGTCGAGCGCCTCGGCCCCGTACCGGCGATGGCCGCCGGAGCTGCGGGCCGCCTCGGGCAGCAGACCGCGATCGGAGTAGAACCGCACGGTCTTGACGGTGACGCCCGCCCGTGCGGCCAGCTCCCCGATGCTCAACAGACCGTCGGACAACACGAGGTGAACCTCTTTCAGCGGACTCCGACCATCTTCGGACCCCACCATTCTGACGGCCTGCCGGCCCGAGACGGCCCGACGCCCCATGGACGCGGCCCGCGGGGCGCCCCGTGGGCCGCGCGCTTGAATCTCCCGCAGGGGGAGTTCCTAACGTGACCGCGAGACATCCCCCAAGAGGCGAGGAGACGGTCATGACGGCGTTCGTACTGGTGTCGGACACCTTCACCGGTGGCTGGGTGTGGGAGGAGACCGCGGCCCGGCTGCGGGAGACGGGAGCGGAGGCCCACCCGGTGACCCTGACCGGGATGGGGGACCGGCGGGCCGAGGCCGGTGACGAGACCGGCCTGGAGACGCACATCGAGGAACTGGTCCGGCTGATCGACGGTATCGCGGCGACCGACGTCGTCCTCGTCGGGCACGGATACGGTCTGTACCCGGTGTTCGGCGCCGCCGACCGGCGCGCCGGTCGCGTCACCCGGATCGTCTCCGTCGACACCGGACCCCCGCAGGGCGGCGACGCCGCCGTACGCTCCGTACCCGACCCGGAGGTCCGTGAGCTGCTCGCGGGACGGCCCGACGCGCCGGTCCCGCCGCCCGAGCCGGGCACCTGGCCGAGGTGGGGCAGCATCGAGGGGATCCCCGCCGACGCCCTGGCGCGCCTGGAGCGCGAGGCCGCGCCGCAGCCGCCCCGTACGCTCACCGAGCCGCTGCACCTGACCGGCGCCGCGCACACCCTGCCGAACACCGGCATCCTCTGCAACGCCAACGGGCAGAGCATCGCCATGGTCGAGATGGCGGTGGCGTCGGGCCCGCCGCAGCTCCGCGTGTTCACCGAGGACAGGTTCCGCTTCTTCGACCTCGCCACCGGCCACTGGCCGATGCTCTCCGCACCCGGGGAACTGGCCGAGGTGCTCGTCCGCGCGGCCGCCGGCGGCGGCCACCGGGTGACGGCACCCGAGCACGAGCACGAGGAGCCGTCCCACCTGAGGCCCTTCCTCGTCGACGTGCCCGAGCGGCCGCGCGACCGCGTCGGACGGGTCGACCTGCACCTCCCGGACGGCGAAGGGCCCCGGCCGGCGATCGTCTTCGTCCACGGCGGCCCCATCGACCCCGAGCGGCGCCCCACGCCACGGGACGCGCCGTTCTTCCTGGGGTACGGCCGCTACGCGGCGGGCGCGGGCGTCGTCGGAGTCACCGTGGACCTCCGGCTCCACGGCCTCGCCGACTACCCCCGGGCCGCCGGGGACCTCGCCGCGGCCGTCGAGCAGGTCCGCGCCGATCCGCGCGTCGACGGGGACCGCATCGCGCTCTGGTTCTTCTCCACCGGCGGGCTCCTCGCCGCGGACTGGCTCGCCGCGCCCACGCCGTGGCTGCGGTGCGTGGCGGCCAACTATCCGGCGCTGGCGCCGCTCCCCGGCTGGGAGATGGTGGAGTCCCGCTTCCGCCCGGTGGACACCGTGGGCACCGCGGACGGGCCTCCGATCGTGCTGACCCGCGCCGGACTCGAGCACGAGGCCATCGCGGCGACCGTCGAGGAGTTCCTGACCGCCGCCGGGAAGCGCGGGGCCGACGTCGAGGTCATCGACGCCCCGAACGCCCACCACGGCTTCGAACTGGTCGATCCCACCGACGAGTCCCGGGCGGTCCTGGAACGTTCGATGCGCGCGGTCCTCGCACGCCTGCGGGACTGACGCACCTGCAGAAGCGAACGGCACGTCCGGGACCGACCGCACCCGCGGGACTGAACGGCGCCTCCGGGCCCGACCGCACCCGCGGGACTGACGGGCCCGCCTCCCCGGCCCCCGTGGACCGGGGAGGCGGACGTCACCCCTGCCCCGCCGGCCGCCTGAGTCGCCGGGGCACGGAGTCCAGGAGGAGCCGGGTGTACGGGTGCTCCGGCGCGTCCAGGACGCGCGCGGTCGGGCCCGTCTCCACGACCTGGCCGGACTTCAGCACCAGGACCTCGTCCGCGATGTGCCGGACCACGGCCAGGTCGTGGGTGACGAACAGATAGCCGATGCCCGACTCCCGGCGGATCGTGCCGAGCAGTTCGAGGATCTGCGCCTGGATCGACACGTCGAGCGCGGCGACGGCCTCGTCCAGGACGAGGACCCGGGGCTTCACGGCGAGGGCCCGCGCGATCGCCACGCGCTGACGCTGACCGCCGGACAGGCCCCGGGGCAGCGCCGAGGCCTCGCGCGCGCCGAGCCCCACCTGGTCGAGGAGCTCGGCGACCCGGTCCCGGCGTGCGGTCTGGTCGAGGTCGGTGTGCAGGCGCAGCACCTCGTCCAGGCAGCCCGAGACGGAGATCCGGGGGTCGAGCGACAGATACGGATCCTGGAAGACCATCTGGATCTCCCGGGCCCTGGCGAGCCGTTCGGCCCGGCCCCGGGGACGCGCGGAGCGGTCCCGGCCGTCGAGGCGGACCGTGCCGCCGTCCGGCCGTTCCAGGCCCACGAGCATCCGGACCGTGGTCGTCTTGCCGCTGCCGGACTCCCCGACGATGGCGAGCGAGGACCCGGGCGCGAGCGTGAACGACACGTCGTCGACCGCCGTGTGGTCCCCGTACTGCTTGCGCAGTCCTTCGACGACCAGGCCCTCCTCGAGCAGGACGGTCACAGCGTGATCCCTTCTTCGGCACGGTGGCAGGCGGCGAGCCCGTTCCCATGGCGCACGAGCGCGGGCTTCTCCTCCGCGCAGCGCGGCACCGCGTGGGCGCAGCGCGCGGCGAAGGAGCAGCCGGGCGGAGCCTCCGCGAGGGAGACGGGGCGGCCCGGGATGGGGCGGGGCGCCGGCGCGCCCGGTTCGAGGCGCGGGGTGCAGGCGAGCAGGCCCGCCGTGTACGGGTGGCGGGGCGCGTCGAACAGCTCGTCCGTGGACCGGGTCTCCACGATCCGGCCCGCGTACATGACGTACACCCGGTCGCAGACGGTGGCGGCCAGTTCGAGGTCGTGGGTGACGAACAGCATGCCCGTGCCCCGTTCGGCCCGCAGTCGGGCCAGGATCGAGATGACCTCGGCCTGGGTGGTGACGTCGAGCGCCGTCGTCGGCTCGTCGGCGACCAACAGGGCCGGCTCGCTCGCGAGGGCCGCCGCGATGACGACCCGCTGGAGCATGCCGCCGGAGAACTGGTGCGGATGACGCCGCAGGGCACCGCGCGGGTCGCGGATGCCGACGGCGTCGAGGAGTTCCTCGGCGCGGACGGTCGCCTCGGCGGCGGGGGTCCCGGCGGCCCGCAGTCCCTCGGTGAGGAAGTCGCCGACCCGCCGCAGCGGGTTGACGGAGGCGCGCGGGTCCTGGAAGACCATGGAGACCTGCCGGGCGCGCAGCGCGGTCAGCTCGGCGCGGTTCATCGCGAGGACGTTCCGCCCGGCGACCCGGACCTCTCCGTCGGTGCGGGCGCCCGCGGGCAGCAGCCCGAGGACGCTGCGGCAGGCCACGGACTTGCCGGAACCGGACTCGCCGACCAGGCCGACCGTCTCCCCGGGGCGGACCGTCAGGCTCACCCCGTCCAGGATGGGCCGGGCGGCCCGGTCGCCGGCCAGGCGGACGCCGAGGTCCTCGATCTCCAGGACCGGCGCGGTCGCCTCTGTGTTCATCGCGTTCACCGTTCCCGCTTCGCGATCCGGTCGGCGAGCCCCTCGCCGACGATGCCGAACGCCACCACGGCGAGCACGATGCACGCGGAGGGCGCGAGGGCCGGCAGCATCGCCCCCTGCAGGACGGCCGCCTGCCCCTCGTTGATCATGGCGCCCCAGTCGGCGGCCGGCGGCTGCACCCCGAAGCCGAGGAAGGACAGGGCTGCCAGGTCCATCAGCGCGTACCCGAAGTTCATCGCGGACTGCGCGAAGACCGTCGGCGCGATGTTGGGCAGCAGATGGCGTACGGAGACGGTCCAGCCGGACCAGCCCTGCACCCGGTACGCCTCGATGTACGGCCGGGCCTTCTCCTGCCGGGCGATGCCCCGCACGAGCCGGCCCACGTACGGGGTGTAGGCGACGGACATGGCGATCACGGGCGCGGTGAGTCCCGAGCCGACGACCGACACGAGCAGGATCGCGAGCAGCAGGCCGGGGATCGCGAAGACCATGTCCATGGACCGCGAGAGCACCGTGTCCACCCAGCCGCCGCGCCAGGCGGCCACCATGCCGAGGACCGTGCCGAGCAGGGTGGAGACGCCGACGACGAGCAGCGGCCCGAGCAGCCCGGTGCGGGCGCCGTACAGCAGTCGGGACAGGATGTCCCGGCCCGACTGGTCCGTACCGAGCAGATGGTCGCCCGTGGTGCCGACGAGACTCGACGACAGGTCGAGCGCGTCGGGGTCGTACGGGGCGAGGACGGGTGCGAGCAGGGCGACCAGGACGAGCACGGCGAGCACCGCGACCGAGACCGCGAAGAGCGGTCCCTGGCCGAACAGGCGCAGGGCGCGCAGCCCGGGCCTGCGGTACGGCACCGCGGAGGTGGTGGAGGTCATGAGGAGCCTTCCCCGAGGGAGAGACGGGGGTCGATGAGCGGGGCGAGCAGGTCGACGACGAGGTTGGCCAGGACGAAGGCCGCCACGCTGAGCAGCGTGATCGCCTGCACGACGGTGAAGTCCTTCGCGGAGACCGACTGCACGAGCAGCTGGCCGAGCCCGGGGACGTCGAAGGCGGTCTCGACGATCGAGGTGGAGATGAGGAGGCCGGCGAGCATCGTGCCGCCGACGGTGACGACCGGGCCGAGCGCGTTGCGCAGCACGTGCCGGCGGACCACGGACCGGCCCGCGACGCCCCGGGCCCGCGCCACCTCGACGTGCTCGCGGCCGAGTTCGTCGAGCATCGCCGAGCGGGTCACCCGGGCGAGGAGTCCCGCGAAGGACAGGGCCAGGGCGAAGGCGGGCAGGGTCAGCTGGTAGAGCCGCTCGGAGAGCGACGCCGGGGTGCCCCCGCCCGGTCCCGGGAACCAGCCGAGCTGCACCGAGAAGAGCGAGACGAGCGCGATGGCCGTCACGAACGAGGGCGTGGCGGTGGCGACACCGGTGCCGATGAGCACCGCCCGGTCCGGGATGCCGGGGCGCAGCGCGCCGAGGATGCCGGCCGCGATCCCGGTCACCGCGACGAGCACGGCGGCGTAGCCGACGAGCAGCATGGTGCCGGGCAGCCGGGAGCCGATGAGCGAGGCCACGTCCTGGTGGTACTGGGCCGAGCGGCCGAAGTCGCCGCTCAGGACGGAGCCGAGCCACTTCGCGTACTGCGTGATCAGCGGATCGTCGAGGTGGTGCTCCGCCCGCAGGGCCGCCACGGTCGCGGGGGTCGCGGGGCGGCCGTGCAGGAGGAACGACACCGGGTCGCCGGGGGCCAGGTGGACGGAGCCGAAGACCACGAGGGAGGTCACGAACAGCACCGCCACCAGGCCGAGGAGCCGTCCGACGAGGTAGCGCGTCATCGCTTGGAGGCCCCGATCGTCGCGGCCCACGGGAAGTAGAGCTGGGAGATGCCGGTCGGGGCGCCGGTGATCCGCTTGCCGAGGTAGACCGAGTAGGGCGACTCGTACACGGGGATGATGGGCAGCTCGTCCATGGCGATCTTCTGGAGCTTCGCGGTGAGTTCGGCGCGCTTGGCGGGGTCGGGCTCGGAGTTGGCCCGGTCGAAGGCGACGTCGTACTCGGCGTTCGACCAGCGGCCGTAGTTCCCGAAGTCGCCGGTGCGCAGGTACTGGTAGAACTCCAGCGGGTCGGGCGTGTTGTCGTAGCCGTTGGTGATGACCAGGTCGAGGCCCTCGCGGGCGGACGGGTCGACGAAGATGCTGCTGTACGCGTCGGGGGAGACCGGCTTCAGCTTGACGTCGAGGCCGATCCGGCGGCCGGCGTCCTGGACGGCGTTGGCGACCACGCTGATCTCGGGTGCGAGCGAGCTGGTGACGATCGTGATCGTCCGGCCGGTCGCGTGGGCCTCCTGGACGAGCTTCTTCGCGGCCTCGACGTCGTACGCGGGCTCGGGCAGCGTGTCGAAGAGCTCCGCCGTCTTCTCCGGGGCCAGCGCCCAGGCGCCGCGCGCGGCGGGGGCCTTGGCGGGGACGCCGACGCCGCCGGCCGCGGCCTTGATGATGTTCTTCCGGTCGAGCGCCATCGACAGGGCCTTGCGCACCTTGAGGTTGCCGAGCGTGCCGTGGAAGTCGAGGACCGCGAGGTCGGCGGCGGCGGTGTTGGGGCCGAAGAGGAGCGAGCCCTTGTTCCCGGCGCGCAGCTGGGCGAAGGAGGAGGACGGGACCATGTAGCCGCCGTCGGCGGTGCCGGAGAGGAAGGCGTTGGAGCGGGCCGCGGCGTCCTCGATGAAGGTGAACTTCACCTTCTCGGACTTGGGGGCGAGCGAGGCGTCCCAGTAGGCGGGGTTCTTCTTGAGGGTGATGCTGTCGCCCTGGGCCCAGCTCTCCAGGGAGTACGGACCGGTGCAGTTCAGCTTGCCCTTGGGGGTGCCGTAGTTCTTTCCCTCCTCGGCGAGCGAGGCGGCGCTCACGACGGTGCCGGGGGAGGCGGCCATCAGCTCGGAGAAGAGGACGTCCTCCTTGCCGAGGCGGATCGTCACCTCCAGGGGGCCGGTCTTCTCGATGGCGTCGACGCTCTTGAAGGAGGAGCCCCAGGGGGAGCCGGTCTTCGGGTCCATCTGGCGCTTGAGGGAGGCGACCACGTCGTCGGCGGTCATGGTGGTGCCGTCGTGGAACTTCACCCCGGGACGCAGGGTGTAGACGAGGGTCCGGGGGTCGGGCTGCCGCCACTTCACGGCGAGGCCGGGCACGATCTTCATGTCGGGGGTGACCCGCAGCAGCTGCTCGCACACGTTGGCGAGGACGGTGTTCGGCGGGTAGTCGTACGCGAGGGCGTAGTCGAGCGTGTACGGCTCGGCGTAGAGGGACCACGTGAAGGAGTCCAGGGGGCCCTGCGCGGTCGGAGAGGTCGGGCTGACCTTGAAGTCCGCGCCGCCGCCGGCGACGGGCTGCTTCGTGGCGCCGGAGCAGGCGCTGGTGGTGGCCGCGAGGGCGGCGGTACAGGCGAGAAGCGCGAGGGCTCTGGGCATGCGCATGGGGAGGGACCCACCCCTTTACAGGTGTAGTGACGGGCTCGGGGGGATGGAGCGAGTATTGGTGCGGGAACGTTCCCGCACAAGACCTGCACACGACTTTGCGGGAACGGTTTTGCAGAGGTCACGGGGGTGGCACCATCACCCCATGACCGAAGCTTCAGGGCACGGCGGGCAGCCCTCGCCGCCCATCCCGCGCGTCCGCCTCGTCGACGTGGCCCGTGAGGCGGGCCTGTCCAAGACGACCGTCTCGGCGGCGCTCAACGGCACCGGAAGACTCTCCCCCGAGGTGCGGGAGAAGGCCCGCGAGACCGCGCGCAGAATGGGCTACCGGCCCAACGCCACCGCGCGCCAGCTGCGCGCGGGACGGGCCCGGCTGATCGGATACGTGGTCGGCGAGTTCGCCGCCACTCCATGGACCTTTCTCGAGTCGCCGTACTTCGCAAGACTGACCGGTGCCACCGCGGCCACCGCGTTGCGCCGCGGCTACGCCGTGGTGCTGCTGCCGGCCGGCTCCCTGCAGAGCGAGTGGGCCGACCTGTCCCTCGACGCGGTGGTCGTCGCCGACCCGGTCGCCGACGACCCGGTCGTCGAGGACCTGCTCGCCGCCGGCATCCCCGTCTTCACGGACCGCTCCGTCGAAGGGCTGCCGGGGGCCTACTGGGTGGACGTCGACGCGGGCGGCGCCGTCCGTGAGGCCTTGGACCACCTGTGGCAGCAGGGGTCCCGGCGGCCGGTCCTCGTGGTGCCGGACAGCACCACCCGCTTCCACATCGAGGTGTACGCCGCGCACCGGGAGTGGTGCGCCGCCCACGACCTGCCGGAGCGGGTCGTGCGCGTCGCGGAGGCGGGCAACGGGCCGGTGGTGCAGGGAGTCGAGACCGCCCTGGCCGGTGAAGGCCGGGATCGTCCCGACGCCCTCCTGGTCGTGGCCGAGGCGAGCCCGCCCCTCGTCCTGGAGGCGGTGCGCCGCCACGGGTACGAGGTCCCGGACGACCTGCTGGTCGTCCTGGTCAGCGAGGACGCCACGGCCCTGCACACCCAGCCGCCGGTGACCACGCTGAGCCTGCGGCCCGAGGCGGTCGCGGAGGCCGGCGTCGAGCACCTGGTCGCGGTCCTGGAGCACGGCCGCCGGGAGCCCGCCGGGACACTCGTCCCGACGCGCCTCGACGTCCGGGCGTCGTCGGTGCGACCGAGGGCCTGAGGCCCGGTCAGACCGAGTGGACCAGCCGACCGCCGACGTACGTCCGCTCGACCCGGGCCTCGGCGATCTCCTCCGGCGGGCCGGTGAGGATGTCGCGGTCCAGGACGACCAGGTCGGCGAGGTTGCCGGGGCGCAGGCTGCCGGTGTCGTCGAGACCGTTCACGTGCGCGGTGCCCGCCGTGTAGGCGGCGAGCGCCGTGGTGAGGTCGATGCGCTGCTCGGCGTAGAAGATCCGGTCGTCGGTGGCCTCGGGGTCGCGGCGGTTGACCGCGACGTGGATGCCCTCGATCGGGTTCGGGCTGCTGACCGGCCAGTCGCTGCCGGCGGCGAGCGTGGCCCCGGCCCGTACCAGATCGCCGAACGGGTACTGCCAGGCGGCGCGCTCGGGGCCCAGGAACGGGATGGTCAGCTCGTCCATCTGCGGCTCGTGGGCGGCCCAGAGCGGCTGGATGTTCGCGATGGCGCCGAGCGCCGCGAACCGCGGCAGGTCGTCGGGGTGCACGACCTGGAGGTGCGCCAGGTGGTGGCGGTTGCCGCGGCGCCCGTTGGCGGCGATCGCGGCCTCGAGGGCGTCCAGGGCCTCACGGACGGCCCGGTCGCCCAGGGCGTGGAAGTGGACCTGGAAGTCGAGGGCGTCGAGCTCGGTCACGTACCCGCGCAGCGCCTCGGGGTCGACGAAGCTCAGCCCGCTGTTGGCGGTGGCGCAGCCGCAGCCGTCCAGGTACGGGGTGGTCATCGCGGCCGTGAAGTTCTCCGCGATGCCGTCCTGCATGATCTTGATCGTGCCGGCACGGAACCGGCCGGCGGTGAACTTCTCGCGACGGGCGACCAGTTCGGGGATCTGCTCGGAGCCCCGCTCCCGGTCCCACCAGAGCGCACCGGTCACCCGGGCGGTCAGCGAGCCGTCGACGGCGGCCGTCAGATACGCCTCCGACGGGTCGGCCATGCCGCTGAAGGTGCCGAGCAGCGCGTCCTGCCAGGCGGTGATGCCGAGCGAGTGCAGCAGCTTCTGGGCGCGCAGCAGACCGGCGAGCCGGTCCTCGGCGGTGGCCTCGGGCACCAGCCGGGCGACGAGCCCGATCGCGCCCTCCTGGAGCACGCCGCTGGGGGTGCCGTCCGCCTCCCGCTCGATCCGGCCGTCCGCCGGGTCGGGGGTGTCGGCGGTGAGCCCCGCGAGCTCCAGGGCGCGGGAGTTGGCCCAGGCGCCGTGGTGGTCACGGTTCGACAGCAGGACCGGCCGGTCGGGTACGACGGAGTCGAGCAGCTGCCGGGTGGGCAGCCCGCCCTCGAAGCTCTCCATCGACCAGCCGCCGCCGGTGATCCAGGCCCGCTCCGGGTGGGCGTCCGCGTACTCCCGGACCAGCTCCAGGTAGTCGGCGACGCCGACCGTGCCGGTGAGATCGCACTCCGCCAGTTCCTTGCCGCCGCCGACGGCGTGGATGTGGGCGTCCTGGAAGCCGGGGAGCAGCAGCTTCCCCGTCAGGTCGACGACCTCCGTGCCGGGCCCCACGAGGTCCCGCACCTCGTCGTGCCCGACGGCCACGATCCGCTCGCCGACGACGGCGAGTGAGGTCGCCCGGGTGCGGGCCGGGTCCGCCGTGAAGACGGGCCCGCGGGTGAAGACCAGATCGGCCGTGGTCATGGGCGCTCCAGAACTTGTGGTGTGGTTGGGTGGGCGCCATGCAAGCGGGCGGGCGGTTCACACGTCAATGGCGTTGACGTAAGGTTCCGGCCATGAAGGCACGCGGAGGGCCGTTTACACGTCAACTACGTTGACGTAATGTTCCGGCCATGTCCGAACGCGTCGTCCCCGAAGGCAGTCGGCAGCGCCGCCGCCCCACCAAACAGGGCGCCGTCCTCTCGGAGCGGCTCATCGTCGACACCGCGCTGCGCCTGATCGCGCAGCACGGCGCGGAAGCCCTCTCGGTACGGAGACTGGGCGCCGCGCTCGGCGCCGACCCCACCGCCCTCTACCGCTACTTCCGCAACACCGACGCCCTGCTCCTCGCCGTCGCCGACGAGATGATCGGCCGCGCGCAGGAGGGCTGGACGGCGACCGGCGACTGGCGCACCGACCTCCGGGCGATGGGGCTGCGCATCAACTCCTGCTACCGCAACAACCCGCAGGCCGCGGCCCTCGCGGCGCACCGCACCACCGGCCGCCCCCACGAGACCCGGGCCGTCGAACGGATCCTCGGCATCCTCCGGGGCGCCGGCTTCCCCGACGACCTCGCCGTCCGCATCTACCACGCCTTCGTCGACCAGGCCCTCGCCTTCGCGGCCCAGGACGCCGCGGCGGCGGCCCTGCCGACGGCTGCGCGGGAGAAGGACGAGGAGGTCTGGCACGCGGTCTACGGACGGCTGTCCCCCGACACCCACCCGAACATCGCCGCGACGTTCCCCCTCCTGGCCGCCGACATGCGCGACAGCGGCTACCCGTTCGCCCTGGAACTGATGCTGGCGGCGGTGGAGGCGCTGCGTCCGCCGGAGGCGGGCGCCTGACGCCGCCGGGGCCCGCGCCCTGCGGGGCGGTGCCCCGTGGAACGCATGCCCACAACGGCGGGGAGCGGGCCCGGAACAGACGCCGTCAGCCCGTCGGCACCGACGAGAAGCGGCCCACCGCCGCCACGTCCCCGCTGATCCGTCCCGCCGTCTCCCGCAGCGCCGGCAGCAGTGCCGTCAGGCTCTCCTCCGGTGTGGCGCGGCCCGCGTGCAGGGCCACGTTGACCGCGGCGATCGCCCGACCCTCGCGGTCGGTGACGGCGACCGCGAGGGACCGCAGGCCCTCCTCCAGTTCCTGTTCGACCCACCCGTAGCCGCGCGCGGCCGTCGCCGCCACCACCTCGTCGAGCCCCTCGCGGGTCGTCACGGTGTACGGGGTGAGCGCCGAGGGCGTGATCCGCCGGAGGCGCTCGGCGCGCTCCTCCCCGGGCAGGGCACCCAGCAGGACGCGGCCCATCGAGGTCGCGTACGCCGGGAGCCGGGTGCCGACCGTGATGTCGATGTGCATGATGCGGGTGCCGGCGACCCGGGCGACGTACCGGATGTCGTCCCCGTCGAGGACGGCGACGGACGCGGACTCCTGGACGCGAAGGACCAGGTCGACGAGGTGCGGGGTCGCGATCTCCGGCAGGCTCAGGCCGGAGAGACGGGTGTGGCCGAGCTCCAGGACCCGGGGCAGTACGACGAATCCGCCGGGCTCCTCCCGTACGTACCCCAGATGGCGCAGGGTGATCAGCGACCGGCGTGCCGTCGCGCGGGGGAGCCCGGTCAGCCGGGCGAGCTCGGAGAGCCGCACGGGTCCCCGGACGGACCCGAAGGCGCGCAGGACGTCGAGGCCGCGCGCGAGCGACTGGAGGAAGCCCGAGCCGAGCTCCTCCTTCAGTACGGCCACGGGCGCCGGAGCGCCGCCTGCGGGTGCGGCGCCGACGGGTGCCGCCGCCAGCGCGGCCTCCATCGCCGCGACCGCCCGGCGCAGCGGCGGGAGCGCCTGTTCCACGAGGGACTCGGCGCTGTGCCGGTTCGTGTGGCTGACGACGCCGACCGCGCAGACCACCGCGCCCCCGGGTCCCCGTACGGGAAGGGCGACGGAGAGCAGTCCCGGCTCGAGGATCTGGTCGTCCACGGCCATGCCGCTCTCGCCCGCCTCCCGTACCCGCTCCAGGAACTCGGCCTCGACCTCGTCGGGCGGTACGGAAGAGGGCCCGGTGTCCGGCGGGTCCTGCGCACGCCGGGCCCGCCACCGCGCGCGATCCTTCGCGTCCCACCCCGCGGCGAACAGGGCGCCGGGCGCGCACCGTTCGGCCGGCAGGAGCCCACCGGGCCGGAAGGACGTCGCCATGGCGCGCCGACGGGCGGCCTGGGTGAGGAAGCGGACCCCGTCGCCGTCGGGGACGGCCAGGGACACCGACGCGTCGAGCGCGTCGGCGAGCGCTGCGACGTGCGACCCGAGGAGCTCGGGGAGTCCGCAGGAGGCGAGGTAGGCGTTGCCGAGTTCGGCGGCCCCCGGGGCGAGGAGCAGATCGCGTCCCTCCGTCCTGAGGACGCCGAGGCGGACGAGCGTCGTCGCGATCCGGTCGATCGTGGAGCGGGCGAGGCCCGTCGTCCGGGCGAGGTCGCCCGGGCGGTGGCGGACGTCGGCTCCCGAGGCCATCGCGCGGAGCACGGCGAGCCCTCGTGCCAGCGGTCCGACGAGCTCGTCGGGTGCGCCCTCGGCCTCGGCGGTCTGCGGCATCGTCGGGGCTCCTCGGGGTTTGTCGCGGCTTCTCGGGGCGGTGGGGGCGGGGAAACCGTACCGCCGCCCTCGCCACGACCCGGCGCGCGGTACGCGGAAGGGGGCGGCCGCGTCAGCGTCCACCCCCCTCGGCGTACACCGGGATCAGGCGAAGAAGCGGTACACCGCCTGCGCGACGCACGCCGGCTTGGGGACGCCGTCGATCTCCACGGTGAGGTCCACGACGACCTCGACACCGCCCTTGACGTCCTCCACGGACACCACGCGGCCGTGCGTGCGGATCTTCGAGCCGACGCGCACGGGGGAGGGGAAACGCACCTTGTTCAGACCGTAGTTGACGGCCATCGACACGCCCTCGACCTGGAGCAGCTCGCTCCACATCGGGATGAGCAGCGAGAGCGTCAGATAGCCGTGGGCGATGGTGCCGCCGAAGGGGCCGGCGGCGGCGCGCTCGGCGTCGACGTGGATCCACTGGTGGTCGTCGGTGGCGTCGGCGAAGGTGTCGACACGGGGCTGGGCGATCTCGACCCAGGAGCTGTGACCGAGGTCGGCCCCTGCCTGGGCCTTGATCTCGTCGATGCCGTGGACGGTGAGAGCCATGGTGGTACTCCTTGTGTAGGGAAGGGGGGGTTCAGGCGCCGTAGCGCGCCCGGATCGGTGCCTTGAGCAGCTTCCCGGTGGCGTTGCGGGGGAGGTCCGGGGCGAGGACGACGCTCTTGGGGATCTTGTAGCGGGCGAGCCGGGCCTCCAGGTGGGCGATCAGCTCCCCCGCGGTGACGGTCGCTCCCGCGCGGGTGACGACGACGGCGCGTCCCACCTCGCCCCAGCGGGCGTCGGGCACGCCGATGACGGCCGCCTCGGCGACGTCCGGGTGCCCGAGCAGGGCGTCCTCGACCTCGGCCGGGTAGATGTTCTCCCCGCCCGAGATGATCATGTCCTTGAGGCGGTCGACGAGCCGTACGTAGCCGTCCTCGTCGACCGTGGCCACGTCGCCCGACCGGAAGCGCCCCCCGTCGCGGAAGGCCGCGGCGGTCGCCTCCGGGAGGTTCCAGTAGCCAGGGGTCACGTTCGGTCCCGCGACGACGACCTCGCCCTTCTCGCCGGGCCCGGCCTCCTCGCCGGAGGGCAGCAGCACGTGGACGTCGGTGAAGAAGTGCGGGACGCCCGCCGAACCGGCGCGGCTCATCGAGTCGGCCCGGTCCAGGATGAGGGCGCCCGGCGCGGTCTCCGTCATGCCGTACCCCTGCACGAAGGCGAGGCCCCGGTCCAGATAGGCCTGTGCGGTGCGGGTCGGCACCGGGGCGCCGCCGCACAGCAGGTTGCGCAGACTGGTCAGGTCGGCGTCGGCCCACCCGGGGGCCGCGGCCATCGCGTCGTACATCGTCGGTACGCCGAACATGCAGGTCACCCGGTGCCGTTCGATCAGCCGCAGGGTGCGTGCGGCGTCGAAGGAGGTCTCCAGGAGGACCGTGCCGCCCTTCAGGAGGATCGGCAGGCAGCTCATGTTGAGGGCGCCGGTGTGGAACAGCGGTGCGGCGACCAGGGCCACCTCGTCGCCGGCGAGGTCGGTGTCCACGACGACGTTGAGACTGTTCCAGACGATGTTGCCGTGGGTCAGGACGGCACCCTTGGAACGGCCGGTCGTGCCCGAGGTGTACATGATGAGGCAGACGTCCCCGTGCCCCACCTCCTCGTCGACCGGCTCCGTCGACGCGGCCGCGAGCAGCTCCTCGTACGAGGCACCCGGCCCGCCGTCCACGGCGAGGACGGTGCCGACGCCGGCCGCCTCCGCCAGCTCCGTCACCCGCTCGGGCGACTGCCCGGCGTGCACCAGGACGGTGCTGCCCGAGTCGGTCAGCTGATGGAGCAGCTCCGGTACGGCGAGGCGGGTGTTGAGCGGGACGAACACCGCTCCGAGGAGTCCGGCCGCGAACAGCGTCTCCAGGTACGAGGGATGGTTGGGGCCGAGGAACGCCACCCGGTCGCCGCGCTCGACTCCGGCATCCCGCAGGGCGTGGGCCAACCGCGTGCAGCGGTCGTGGAGTTCGGCGTAGTCGATCGCGCGGCCCTCGTGCAGAAGGGCGGTGCGCCGTGGCGACCTGCGGTCGCGGCGGGCGGGCCAGGAGCCGATGCCCTGGTTGCGCATGGGGTACCCCTCAGTTTCCGGTGAGCCCGAGCAGTCGGGCCGCGTTCTCCTTGAGGATCTTCGGACGGACCTCGTCCTTGATCGGGAGCTCGGCGAAGTCCGCGAGCCAGCGGTCCGGCGCGAGCAGCGGGAAGTCGGAGCCGAACAGCACCTTGTCCTTCAGCAGGCTGTTGGCGTACCGGACCAGCTGCGGCGGGAAGTACTTCGGCGACCAGCCGGACAGGTCGATGTACACCTGCGGCTTGTGGGTGGCCACCGCGAGCGCCTCGTCCTGCCAGGGGAAGGACGGATGGGCGAGGACGATCTTCATCCCCGGGAAGTCGGCGGCGACGTCGTCCACGTCCATCGGGTTGGAGTACTTCAGCCGGATGCCCCCGCCGCCGGGAGCGCCCGCGCCGATGCCCGTCTGCCCGGTGTGGAAGACCGCGATCGCCCCGGCGTCCTCGATCGCCTCGTACAGCGGGTACGCCATGCGGTCGTTGGGGTGGAAGGCCTGGATGTTCGGGTGGAACTTGAAGCCCTTCACCCCGTACTCGTCGACGAGCCGCCGGATCTGACGGACCGCCGCCTTCCCCTTGTACGGATCGACGCCGGCGAACGGGACGATCACGTCCGGGTGCTGCAGCGCCGCCTCGGCGATCTCCTCGTTCGGCACCGGCGGGGTGCCGGTCGCGGACTCCGCGTCCACCGTGAACACCACGCACGCCATCTGCCGCTCGCGGTAGTACGTGGCGATCTCCGGCAGCGTGGGGTGGCGGTGCTCCGCCTTGAAGTACGCCCCGGCGGCGGCGTCGAGCTCGGCGGAGAGCGACGCCCCGCCCTTCTCGGACACCTCGGCATGGGTGTGCATGTCGATGGCGACGAGCGCGTCCACGTCCATCGGGCCGGCGCTCACAGCTGCGGCGCCGGGATGCCGAAGGTCTCGGGGGTGCGTCCGACGGTCACCGGCCAGGCGGCGGCGATCGCGTCGGCGCTCCAGCCGCCGTCGGCGTACGCCACCGACACCTCCTGCGGGTGCGACCACAGGGAGAGCTTGTCGCCGCCGATGCCGACGCACTGGCCGGTCACACCGGCGGACGCGTCCGAGGCGAGGAAGGTCACCAGACCCGCGACGTCCTCGGGCGTGCCGAAGCCCTCGCCCTTGCGCAGGCTGTCCGGGAACGCGATGCCGTCCCGCTCCAACGCCTCGACGTGCGGGGCGAAGACGGGGATCGTCTTGGTCATCGCGGTCGCGGCGACCGGGATGACGGCGTTCGCGGTGATGCCGGCCTTCGCCAGTTCCATGCCCCAGGTGCGCACCATGGCGGCGATCCCGGCCTTGGCGGCGGCGTAGTTGGTCTGCCCGAAGTTGCCGCGCTGGCCGGCGGGGGAGCCGGCGACGACGATCCGGCCGCCCTCGCCCTGGGCGCGCATCTGCTCGACGGCGGCGCGGACGCAGGTGAAGGTGCCGCGCAGGTGCACCTCGACGACGGTGTCGAAGTCCTCGTCGGTCATCTTCCACAGCACCCGGTCGCGCAGGACTCCGGCGTTGGTGACCATGACGTCGAGCCGGCCGTAGCTGTCGACGGCGCGGGCGACGAGGGCCTCGGCGGCCTCGGTGGAGCCGACCGGCACCACCTCGGCGACGGCGCGGCCGCCGTCGGCGGTGATCAGGCGCACGGCCTCGACGGCGGCCTCGGTGTCGACGTCGTTGATCACCACGGCGGCGCCGGCGGCGGCCAGCGAGCGGGCGTAGGCGAGGCCGAGTCCGCGGCCGCTGCCGGTGACGACGGCGACCTTGCCGGAGAGATCCACATGAGTCATGAACGGGGGTCCTTTCCCGTGAAACGCGGTGCGGGGCGCGGGAGATCGCGACCGGACACGCACCGTCGAGCGAACAAGTTAGGCATTCTTTTGTCGGCCGTCAATAAACTGCCGAAGATTGCGGCGGGTCGCCGGATCCCGCCCTACGCTGTCCCCGTGACACAGCCCGCCCCGACCGCCGAGACCGGATCGCCCGCCGAACCCGGCTCCTCGCCCCGCCCCCAGTCCCTGATGCTGACCTTCTTCGGCATCCACGTCCTCGGCACCGGAACCGCCCTGTCCTCGGCGAGCGTGATCGACGCCTTCGCGCGCGTGGACGTCGGCGAGGACGCCGTCCGGTCGACCCTCACCCGCATGGTCGGCCGCGAACTCCTCGAACGGCACCGCCGCGGACGCCGGATGTACTTCTCGCTCACGCCCCGGGCCGCGGAGGTCCTCGCCGACGGCCAGCAGCGGATCCACCGCACCGGCGCCGTCAACCGCGCCTGGGACGGCACCTGGACCCTGGTCGGCTTCTCGCTGCCCGAGTCCTGGCGCCGGGAGCGGCACGACCTGCGCTCGCGGCTCATGTGGGCGGGCTTCGGCCCCCTGCAGAGCGGGCTCTGGGTGGCTCCCGGCCGGGTCGACGTCGCGCCCATCGCGACCGAGCTCGGGTTGGGGGACCGTATCAGGGCCTTCCACGGCGAGGCCGCCGCGCCCACCGGGGCCGGGGACCTGCTCCGTACCGCCTTCGACGTCGACGCCATAGCCGACGGATACCGCGCCTTCCTCGCCCGCTGGGGCGAAGGCGCCGCCCCCCGCGAGGCGCGCGACGACCTCGGCCGGCTGCTCCTGCTCCACACCGACTGGCTCGACCTCGTCCGCCGCGACCCCCACCTGCCCGCCGAGCACCTGCCCGCCGACTGGCCCGCCGAGGCCGCGGAGACGCTCTTCCGGGAACTCTCCGCCCGCTTCGAGCCGGGGGCCAGGCGGATCGCGGACGAGATCCTGGACCGCTGGGAGCCGGAGGGGTAGCGGTCGGGTGGGCGGGGCGACCGCCCGGGTGGGCCGGGCGCCGGAGGGCCCACCCTGCGGGGAGTCCAGGGGGCGGCGGTCTGACCGCCCGGGTGGCCGGGCGCCGCCCGACGGCCGGGAGCCGGCGCGCCGACCTGCGGGGCGTCCCGGAGTCGGCCGGCCCGGGCGCTCTTACGTCAACACCATTGACCTTGCCGTACGCGGCGGAGTCTCATGGCGGCACTTCGGAGACGCCCCGCGCCCGGGCGTCTCCGCGACCCCGAAGGAATCCCCATGGACCACCTCAGCTCGCTCCGGGACGTCGACCACACCCCGTTCTGGCTCGACGACCCCCGCCGGCCGCAGCCCGCCCCCGCCCTCGTCGGCGGCACCACCTGCGACCTCCTCGTGGTCGGCGGCGGCTACACCGGCCTGTGGACCGCCCTCCTCGCCAAGGAGCGCGACCCCTCCACCGACGTCGTGCTCGTCGAGGCGGACGAGGTCGGCGGCGCCGCCTCGGGACGCAACGGCGGATTCTGCGAGTCCAGCCTCACCCACGGCCTCGCGAACGGCCTCCAGCGCTGGCCCGAGGAGATCGGCCGCCTGGAGCGCCTCGGCCGCGAGAACCTCCGGGGCATCGAGGACGCGATCGAGCGGTACGGCATCGACTGCGACTGGGAGCGCACCGGCTCCCTCGTCGTCGCCACCGAGCGCTACCAGCTCGACGGCCTCGCCGAGGAGGCCGAGGCCGCCGCCCGCTTCGGTGGCAAGCCGCTCCTCCTGGACGCCGACGCGGTCCGCGCCGAGATCGACTCCCCGACCTTCCTCGGCGGCGTGTGGAACAGGGACGACGTCGCCATGGTCAACCCCGCCCGGCTCGCCTGGGGGCTCAAGCGGGCCTGCCTCGACCTCGGCGTCCGCATCCACGAGCACACCCCCGCCACCTCGCTCGACGAGCACGGTGCCGTCGTCGCCGTCGGCACCCCCTACGGCCGGATCACCGCCCGCCGCGTCGCGCTCGCCACCAACGCCTACCCGTCCCTGGTCCGGCGCCACCGCCCGTACACCGTCCCCGTGTACGACTACGCGCTGATGACCGAGCCGCTCACCGAGGAGCAGCTCGCCTCCGTCGGCTGGAAGCGCCGCCAGGGCTTCGCGGACTGCGCCAACCAGTTCCACTACGTCCGGCTCTCCGCCGACAACCGCATCCTCTGGGGCGGTTACGACGCCGTCTACCACGGTGGCCCGGTGCGAGCCGAGCACGACCGCCGCCCCGAGACGTACGCGACCCTCGCCGAACATTTCTTCACGACGTTTCCGCAGCTCGAAGGGGTTCGGTTCAGTCACGCCTGGGGCGGGGCCATTGACACCAGCACCCGCTTCTGCGTTTTCTTTGACACGTGTCACCAAGGGAAGGTCGCCTACGCCGCCGGATTCACCGGGCTCGGCGTCGGCGCCACCCGCTTCGGTGCCGACGTGATGCTCGACCTGCTCGCGGGTGAGCACACCGAGCGCACCGACCTGGAACTCGTACGACGCAAGCCCCTGCCGTTCCCGCCCGAGCCCGTCCGCTCGCTCGGGATCAACATCACCAGGTGGTCGATGGCGCGGGCCGACCGGAACGAGGGACGCCGCAACCTCTGGCTGCGCACCCTCGACCGCTTCGGCCTCGGCTTCGACAGCTGACCCGCACCACCTCGCAGCACCGCACCACCTCGCACCACAGGACCCGCTCACGCATGACCCGTCGCACGCCCGCCTCCCGGGGGCCGCGGCCGAGGAGAACGACATGAACGCATCCGAAGTCCGGCCGGAGGCCCCGGCCGAGTCGGAGCCGAAGACCCCCGGCCCGGCCACCGGAGGCCGAGGCGCCCTGTGGCGCCTGATGCCCATGCTCACCATGGCCAACGCGGCCATGTACATGGTCTACATGGGCATCGGCGTCGTGCTCCTGCCCGTCCAGGTCGAACTGGTCGACCCGGCGAACAAGGTCGCCGACTTCGGACTCGTCTCCGGTGTCGCCGCGATCTTCGCGACGCTGTTCAACCCGCTGGCGGGTCTGCTCTCCGACCGCTCCGGACGGCGCAACCCGTGGATCCTGGGCGGCGGTCTGGCGGCCCTGGGCGCGCTCGCGTTCCTCGGCGCCGCCCGCACGGTCCTCCTCGTCACCATCGCCTGGTGCCTCGTCCAGGCGATGATGAACATCTACCAGGCCGCCCTCACCGCCGTCGTCCCCGACCGCGTCCCCGTCGAACGACGCGGCCTGGCCTCGGCGATGGTCGGCATCGGCACCCCCATCGGCTCCGCCGTCGGCATCTCCACCGCCGCGCTGTTCGTACCCTCCGACATCCCCCTCGGCTACCTCGTCTTCGGTGCCGTGATCGCCGGCGCGGCCGTCCTCTTCACCGCCGTCGTGCGCGAGCGCAAGCGGCCGGCGGGCGAACCGGTGCCGCTGAGCAGGCAGTTGGCCGCCTTCGCGGACACCATGAAGTCGGCCGACTTCCGCTGGGTCTTCATCGGCCGCTTCCTGATGATGCTCGGCTTCTTCTCCGTCTCCCTCTTCCAGATGTACATCCTCCAGGACCACATCGCCCTCCCCGAGGGACTCGACCCCACCGAGGCCGTCGCCTTCATCGCCCCGATCGACGCCGGCGTCACCCTCTTCGCCACCGTCCTCGGCGGGCTGCTCTCCGACCGCATCGGCCGCCGCAAGCCCCTGGTCGGCATCTCCTGCGCCCTCTCCGGCCTCGCGATGGTCGTCCCGGTCGTCAAGCCCGACTGGACCGGCATGCTGGTCTTCACCGTCATCGCGGGCCTCGCCTTCGGCTGCTACATGGCCGTGGACACCGCCCTCGTCACCCTGGTCCTGCCCAGCGCCGACGACGCGGCCCGCGACATGGGCGTCCTCAACATCGCCAACGCCGGCCCGCAGATCCTCGCCCCGTTCCTGGCCGCGATGCTCGTCGGCGCGATCGGCTACGACGGGCTGTACCTCACGGCCGCCCTGATCACCCTGGTCGGCGCGGCGGCGGTCATTCCGATCAAGTCGGTGTGCTGAGCGGGTACGTCCGCACAGCACCACCCCCAGACTCGCGGCCGTCCCGGAGCCGCGACGCCGGGCGGCGCGACCTGACCGAGCGCCGCCCGGCACCCCTCCCCACCGAAGGGACCACGCCCATGTCGTCGAAGACGTCGACCACGCGAAGAATCGGACTCGCGGCCCTGGCGGCCGCACTGCTCGCCGCGACGGGAGTGACCGCGTACGCCACCACGCCCCAGAAGGCCGCCCCGCTCCCGCTGGCCGGGATGCGGATCCTGATCTCCGACGACGACTCGATGCAGGCGGCGAAGGCGAGCAACTCCGACGGCCTCGGCCTGTACGAGCTCCGCCGCGCGATGTGCGCCGCCGGGGCCGACGTCGTCGTCATGGCGCCCTGGCAGGTCCAGTCCGGCAAGGGCACCGCCGTCACCAACGGCGGCGTCCTCACCGCCCAGCGCCGCACCGCCCTGCCCGCCGGCTACGAGGACGACTGCGCCCAGGCCCCCTCCGGGGGAGCCGTCTACGGCGTCTGCCTCGCCGACGGCTCCTGCACCGAGGACTCCCCGTCCGCCACCCCCGCCGACACCGTCAAGCTCGCCCTCCGCGCCGGCCTCAAGGCCAAGGCCGGCTGGACCGGGGCCCCCGACCTCGTCCTCACCGGCATCAACTCGGGACCCAACGTCTCCGCCCAGGTCAACGACTCGGGGACGGTGGGCGCCGCCGTCGCCGCGATCGACCAGCACGTCCCCGCGATCGCGTTCTCGTCCGCGGGCGACGAGACGAACACGTTCTTCCCGCGCGTCAACTACCGCGCCAACGCCGAGTTCGGCGCCCGCTTCGTCGCGGGCCTCCGCCAACGCGGCCTGCTCACCCCCGACTTCGCCCTCAAGGTCGACTACCCCGATGTCAGCACGGGCACCCCCGCCGGACCGCCCCTCTGGACGCGCGTCGGCCACGGACAGGTCGTCTGGCACGCCTACGAGCAGACCGGCGAGAACTCCTTCGCGATCGGCCTCGGCCTCTGCGAGGAGACGCCGGGCGACCCCTGCACCGAGACCGTGAAGGACGCCGACTCCACCGCCCTGTTCCGTGAAGGCCGGATCGCCGTGGCACCGGTGACCGCCGACCGCACCTACGGCGTGCGGGAAGCGCACCCCGAGACGCTGCGGAAGATCCGCGCGTACGTCGAACACGACGCCCCTCGCCGCTGACGCTTCAGCACCCCGCCTCGGCGGCGGGGAGCCCGGCCTGGTCGACTACTCCCATGAGCCGAACCCGCCTCGCCCTTCCCGCCGCCCTCACCGGCCTCCTGCTCCTCACCGCCTGCGGAGCCGAGTCCCAGGGAGCCGCCGGGGGCGGCGGCGCCGCGACGACGGGCTGCGGGAAGGGGGACGACGTCTCCGCCGCTCCGGGCGATGACGGCGTCACCGTCCTCGCCACGGGCACCGGTCCCCGACCCTGCGCCGCGTACTCCCTCACCAGCCGGGAGACCGCACCCTTCACCTACACCGTCGCCCTCCAGTTCCTCTCGGAGTCGGGGCAGGCGCTCACCAGCGTCGAGGACACGGCCCCGGCCGTCGCCCCCGGGTCGACCGTGCGGCGCACCGTCACCGCGGACGCCCTCCCGCCCGGTGCGTCCGGGACCGCGCGCGTGAAGGTCGTGAGGGTGCGGAGCGTCCCGACGTCCGAGGCGCCGTCCGAGGGCGGGGTCTGCCCGCCCTCGGGCGTGCGCGTGTACGCCGACCGGGGCGACGCCGCCATGGGCCTGCGCGTCGTCGGCCTCCACCTGGAGAACTGCGGCACCGGCACGTACCGGCTCCGGGGCCACCCCCGAGTCGAGCTCCGGGACGAGGACCACGAGCCCGTCGAGGGCGTGACGGTGCTCAAGGGCGGCGAGGCCGTCGCCACGGGCACCGGAGCCGACGGCCCCGCGCTGCCGCTCGCGCTCAAGCCCGGCGAGCGGGCGTACGCCGGGCTCGTCTGGCGCAACACCGTCGAGGCCGGCACCCCGGTGAACGCCCCCTACGCGCGCGTGTGGGCGAAGCCCGGCGCCGCCCCGGTGACCGTGACCCCCGAGCTCGACCTCGGCACCACGGGCAGGCTCGGCGTCGGTCCCTGGAAGAAGGAGGGCGACCGCTGAGCCCGCGGCACCCCGTCAGGCGTACGTGAACACCCCGGCCATCCGGGTGTCCGGGTTGCTGCTCATCCCGACGATCGCGCCGCCGTCGGCACGGTTCACGCGCGCGTGCGCGCCCGCGTAGCCGTCGTCGGTGAGGAAGAAGCCGAGCGCCGCGATCCAGTCCTCCACGGTCCCGGTGGCCGGGTCGTACACGGGCTCGGGATGCGGCACGACCCGCTCCTGCGCCACATAGCCGCCGCGCTCGACCGCGAGGTCCAGGGCCTTGTGCCACTCGGCGTCGGTGCACTCCCAGCCGACGAAGGTGTCCAGACCGCCGTACCCGGCCCCGGGCTTGAGGATCAGCCGCTCCCGCCGCTCCCGGCAGAGCTCGACCAGCTCGGCCGGCTCGCCGGGACGGGAGGCGCGCAGCGCCCGGCTCCACGGCAGCACCCGGTCGACCAGGGCCCGCTCGCCGGCGTCGAAGGCCCCGGCCGACCGCGGGTCGGACAGGAGGGCGAGCGCGCTCTTGTGGGAGTAGAGGCCGCTCTCCAGTGAGGTGAACAGCACGGTCCTGCCCGCCTCGTGGGCGCGGAAGAACGGCTCCGCCACCGCCGGTCCCTCCGGATCGTCGAGCAGCTGGCTCGCCGCGAAGTTCCGGAGCACCAGGTCGAGCGGAGTGCCGTCCAGGGTGAGTTTTCCGTCGGCACGCGCGCGTACGTCGCCGATCTCGCCGATCCGCAGGTCGAGGCCCTGTTCGGCCATCGCCTCCTGGGTGGCGCGCATCAGCCGGCCGTACGGGCCGACGCCGCCGCGTCCCTCGATGAGGCCGATGACCGGTTCGGAGGAGCCGGACAGGGCGGGGCGGGCGCGGTCGCGCAGGACGGCGGCCGTCCGCGCGGCGATGTCCACATGGCCGAGGCCGTGCTCGCGCGCGAAGGCGGCGAACTCGGGGACCCGCAGCAGCGCCTGGTCGAAGACGTCCATGTCGAGGCCGCCGACCTCGCTGCCGAGGTTGAACTCCAGGAGCTTGAACGCCGTGCCGTCGTGGTACGCGTCGGCGCGGCCCAGCTTGGCGGGGACGCCGGACCCGGCCCGGCGGAGCAGAGCCACCAGCGCCGGTTCGAGCCCGATCGCCGCCGCGTACCGCTCGACGTCCCCGTCGAAGAGCCGCTCCGGCAGCGAGAGCAGGAGGTCGAACAGTCCCTCCAGGTCCCGCGCGAACGCGGCCGTCTCCGAGGCGGGGACGAACCAGGGCCGGGGCAGCAGGTGCGGGCGCCACGCCTCCTCGAAGGCCGGAGGCAGCTCGGCCCGCGCGACGGCCGTCGCCAGGCCGCCGTCCCCGCGCAGGCACCCGTCCGCGTATATCCGGCTCAGTTCGCTCATCGGTGTCGCTCGCCTCTCGTCGAAGAGATCGGGTCCGTGCTCCGAGCGGCGAGCAGGGTACCTCAGTAGCCGACGCGCACTCCCGTGACCGCATGACTGTCCGTCAAACCGCCGGTGGCGCCCGAGAATCCGACCAGGACGTTCTTGGGGAGCGTCAGCGCCACGTCGATGACCTGGGTGCCGTCGACCAGGACGATGAGGCGGCCGGCAGTGGTGACGTTCACGTCGATCACATGGCTGCCCGTACGCAGCGCGGGCACGGCCGTCGAGGTGGCCGCGTACTGGAGGGTGGTGCCCGAGCCGCCGGTCGCGACGCCCACGAAGTTCGACGACGGCTCCCCGGCGTTGCGGTACGTGTCCAGGGTGACCGCCGTGCCGGGCAGGCCGGCGAAGCCCAGGCCGCCGCCCCCGCCGCCGAGGGCGGTGGGCGTCGCACGGGACGCGTCGAGGAGCATGAGCGCGAGCCCGTCGGCGCCGGTGCCGCCCGAGAGGGTGGCGGTGAAGCGGGCCCGCAGCCGCGCGGACGGCACCGCGGTGGCCTGGACCGCCGAACCCTTCAGGTAGGCCTGGGCCGGAGTCAGGACGAGCGTGGTGCCCGAGAGGGCCGCGCTGCCGTTGTACGTCCAGCCGTTGGGGCCCGGCGGCGGCACGGCGTACGAGGAGGCGGTGATCGTCGCGCCCCGCACGGCGTGGATGTCGGTGATGCTGCCCGTCCCGCCGGTGAAGGCGAGCAGGGCGGTCGGGGTGAGCGAGGCGACCGTCGTCCGCAGCCGCTGGGTGCCGTCCACGGAGACCGTGACCGTCTTGCCGGCGACCGAGACGGCGACCGTGTGCGTGCCCGACCGCAGGTTCGGCACGGTCGTCGTCGTCGACGCGTACGTGAGGGCCGAGCCGCTGCCCCCGGTGGCGATGCCGACGAAGTTGGCGGACGGATCGCCCGTGTTCTTGAACGTGTCGAAGGCGACGGCCACGCCCGGGAGGCCGGTGTACCCGAGGCCGCCCCCGACCCCGCCGAGCGCGGACGGCGTGGTCCGCGCCGGGTCGAGCAGCGAGAACGTCATGCCGTCGGCGCCGGTGCCGCCGCCGATCACCGTGGTGAACGAGGCCTTGAGACCGTCCGTCAGGACGGGCACGGGCCAGACCGCGGAACCGCGCTGCGAGGCGCTCGCCTGGGTCACCTGGAGGTCGTCGCCGGAGATCCGCGCGGAGCCGTTCAGCTTCCAGCCGCCCGCGCCGGGCGTGGGGACGGTGACCGTGGTCCCGGCGACACCCGAGCCGGTCAGGGCCTCGTTGTGGGAACCGCTCCCGTCGTCGGAGGTCAGCTCGTAGGCGGCCGTCACCGCGCCGATGGACGTGGGGGAGAAGGTGACGGCCTGGTGGACCACGTCGTCCGGGCCGAGGACCTGGCCCTCGCTGATCGGGTTCGTGACCTGGAAGGGGGCCGCCGGAGGCTTCGCCTTGGTGATGGTGAGGGGGATGTTGCCGGTGTTGCTGATGTCGAAGGTCTTCGTCACGGACTCGCCGACCTTCACCTGGCCGAAGGCCGTCGAGGTCGGGGTGATCGTGAGCTGCGCCTTGCCCGTCACGGCGGTGCCGCTCAGAGCCACGGACACCGTGCCGTTCGTGCTGCTGACGGCGAGCGTCCCGGTGTCCTGGGCGGCCGCCGTCGGCGCGTACGCCACCTGCACGGTGACGGACTGCCGCGGCGGGACGACCGTGCCGGCGGCCGGCGGGTCGGACACGGTGAAGGGGCTGGACGGCGGGGAGACCGAGGAGATCGTCTCGTCGGCCGTCCCCGTGTTCGTGAACGTCACGCCGAGCGTCTTCCGCGTCGTCGTGGCCACCGTCCCGTAGTCGAGGGCCGCCGGGGTCGCGAGGAGGCCCGGCCGGGTCCCGTACCCGGTGAGACCGAGCGCGCTGTCACCGAGATCGGTGGCGAAGGTCAGGGACGAGGTGTCGGGCCCGGGCGAGGTCGGCGAGAACGACACCTGGACCGTGTGGGTGTCGCCCGCCCGCAGCGTACGGGGCAGCCCCGCCGACGACGCCGAGAACGCGCTGCCCGCCGGCGTGCTCACCCCCGTGATCGTCACGTCCCGCGTCGCCGTGACGGTGGCCGTCGCCGTCCCCGTCGACCCGACCGCGACCTCGCCGGCGTCCACCGGAGCACCCGTCAGAGCGGCGTTGGCGGGACGGCCGAAGGCCATCACCTTCCCGTCCCGCGTCCCCACGTACACCCGGCCGCCGTCGGTGGCCGGCACCGAGAACTTCGAGGCCGTGCCGATCGGCGCCGACCAGCGCAGCCGCATCGCCCCGTTCACGGGCACCGCGTCGTACGCGCGCAGCTGCCCGTTGGCACCGTTGGCCCCGTCCGACGCGACGGCCCACACCAGCGCCGTACCCGGATTCGTCCCCGTGGACGTCACCACGGGAGAGCCCGAGGTGTAGCCGAACGTCTGGGTGCTGCTGCCCGTGTTGGTGAGCCCGGGCAGCCCCGAGCCGGTGAGCCCGTACGCGAACGCCCGCAGCGGCCCTCGGCTGCCGATCGTGTACACGTAACCGCCCTGCCCGCCGTACACCGCGGGATGCCCCCACACGCCCTCGTACGGACCGAAGGTGCCCAGCACCCTGTCCGTGCCGCCGGGGCCCTGGCTCCGGCCGCCGAGGTCGTCCCGGTCGAGCAGGAACAGCCGCCCGTCCTTGCCGATCTGGACGAGGAGCCGCGGATACCGGCTGGTCCCGAAGAGCGGCTCGGGGAGCGCGACCGGGCCGCCCGAGCCGAGGTCGGTGTCGTTCTGGTCGAGCACCGGCGCGTCGGACGGGCTGAAGAAGTCCTGCGCCGACATCGTGCCGTCGCTGTTCACCCCGAGCCGGACCACCGACTCCGCGAGCTGCCCCGGCGGCTGGTTGCCGGGGCCGGGCGCGGGGGAGACCCCGTTGCCCGTCGAGAAAACGATCCGGCCGGGACCGTCGGAGACCAGACCGCCCCCGCTCATCCAGATCCCCGCCATGCCGTTGGCGGAGGAGTCCTCGGTGGCCCAGAGCGTCGTCTTCCGGGTCGACGTGTTCACGCCCATGACGTAGCCCACGTACGGGCCGCGGTCGCAGTACGAGGCGAACGCCGCGTACACCGAACCGCCCATCAGGAGCAGCCCCGGCCGCTGCGCCGCGGTGTACGGGTTGAACGCCCGGCCCGGGTCGTTCACCGGCGCGCCCGCCACCTTCACGGGCCAGCCGGCGCGCTCGGCGCCCGTCGCCGGGTCGAGCGCGTGCACGTACCAGTTGGGATGCTGGGCGTCGGCGCCGTCGTTCACCTTGGCCGTGAGGTACACGGCGTTGCTCGCCGGGTCGTACACCGGCGTCGAGGTGACCCCGATGTTCGGCACCAGGTCACCGCAGTTGATGGTGGCGGCGGGCCAGGGGGCGCCGAAGTCCTTCGTCCAGCCGACCGCGCCGGTGGCGGCGTCGATCCCGTACACCTTGTTGTTCTCGGTGGCCGCGACCAGGGTGCGCCCCACGACCAGCGGCTGCGCGTAGACCTGGCCGTCGACGCTCGTGGAGAACTGCAGGCCGAAGTCCGAACTGGAGACCTGGTCGGGCGCGAGCCCCGGCTCGTCCCGGTCCCAGCCGGTGCGCAGATCGTCCTGGGAGATCGTCGTCTGGTCCGCGGAGGGCGCCAGGGGGAGCGCGGCGGCGACGGCGGCGTCCGGCGGCCCGGGGTCGGCGGGGACCGCGGTCCCCGCGGCCGTCCCCCCGAGGAGGCCCACCGTGAGCGACATCGTCAGCAGTCGGGCGATCGCCCTGCGTCGGCCGGCCATCTCTCCCCCTTCGGGTGGGCGCACGAGGACGAAGACCGGGACGCTCCGCCGGCCTCATCGTGAACCGGCCGTCTCGCGCGAACGTCATGATGTCCGGTTCCGCCGCGCAGGTCCACCCGATCGGAGGGCGGCCCGAACGGCCTCCCGACGGTCCGTCACGTCCGGGGGCGTTAGCGGAACGTGAGCGAGACGTGAGCGGCGCTCGGCAAGGTGGTGCGTGTCAGCAGGCCAGGGAGGCGTGACCACCCGCCCGGGAGGCCTGCCGACGCGTTCCGAGGCACAGACCGGAACGCGCAGCACCGAGGCGGGCGCCGTTGCGGCCGTCGTCCTGACGGGAGCCGTCGTGGGGGTGGCGCCGGCCGGGACACGTCCGGGCCGCCGGGGAGGCGGCCGTCCGAACCGGCCCTGACCGGTCGGGGCACGGGACGGGCCGTGGGGGCCCGCCCCGCGTCCCGGCGGGTCAGGGCCCCTCGGCGTCCCCGCTGCCAGGACGACCCCCCCCTGGTGCCAGGACCACCCAGAACGACGACCACCCCACCTCCAGGAGGCATCATGCGACGACGTACCTTCCTCAAGGGCTCGCTGCTGGGCGCGGCGGCCGCCGCGGTCCCGCTCGACACCCTGTTCGCCACCGGCGCCTCGGCGGCCGAACCGGCGCCGGTCACCTCGCTGAGCGCGCTGCAGAGCGCGATCGACCGGGCGGTCCCCGGCGACCGGATCGTCGTCGCCGACGGCACGTACACCGTCCCCTCGGGCGGCGCCATCGACGTCTCGGGACGCAGCGGCATCACGATCGTCTCGCAGACCCGCGGCGGCGCCGTCCTCCAGGGCGAGCGCAGCTTCGTCCTCGACGGCGCGAGCGCGGTCACCATCAGCGGATTCGCCCTCCGGCAGAGCGGCACACTGGAGATCCCGGCCGGCACCACGGGCATCCGGCTGACCCGCAACGACATCCGGTTCGCGGACGTGGACGGCCTCGACTGGGTCCTCGTGGAGGGCGACGACGCCAAGATCGACCGGAACCACTTCCACGACCGCACCACCCAGGGCATCTTCCTCGTCGTCGACGGCCCCGGCACGACCGCCATCGCCCAGCGCCTCCACGTCTTCAAGAACCACTTCTCCGACCACCGTTACGCGGGCGCCAACGGCGGCGAGTCGATCCGGCTCGGCGTGAGCAGCCGCGCCCTCTCCGACGCCGACGCGACCGTGGAGTACAACCTCTTCGAGCGGTGCGACGGAGACCCCGAGGCCATCTCGGTGAAGTCCTCCGGCAACACCATCCGGTACAACACGGTCCGCGACAGCCAGGGCGGCATCGTGCTCCGCCACGGCAACGGCACCACCGTCGACGGCAACTGGCTGCTCGGCGGCAAGGAGGGCATCCGCCTCTACGGCAACGACCACCTCGTCGTCAACAACCACCTCGCAGGGCTCACCGGCCGCGCCCTGGTGATCGGCAGCGGCACCACGCGCGACCACCACGAGGGCGAGACCACCGAGGAGCGGCGCGGCAACGACGCCTGCGACCGCGCGGTGATCGTGCACAACACCCTGCGCGCCAACAAGAGTTCCCTCTCCGGCGAGACCCGCACCTACGAGCCGCGCGACGTGGTCGTGGCCGACAACCTCCTCGTCGGGGACAGCGGCAGCCTCGTCGCGATGGGAGCGACCACCGGCTTCACCTGGCAGAGCAACATCCTCTGGGGCGCGGCCTCCAACGGCACGATCCCCGCAGGCGGTTACACCCGCGTCGACCCGCGCCTCGTGCCCTCGTCCGACGGAATCCTCCGCCTCGCGGCCGACAGCCCCGCGATCGGCGCCGCGACGCTCACCACGATCCCGGTCCCCGAGGACATCGACGGCCACACCCGCGGCACGGCCCGGGACGTCGGCGCCGACGAGTACTCGACCCTGCCCCCGGTCCGCCGCCCCCTCACCTCCACGGACGTGGGCCCGAACGCCTCCTGACCCCTAGCGCGTCGCGGCGAGGACGAGGGAGCCGGTCGCCAGGGCCAGGAACACCGCCGGGAAGGCGATGTTGTGGAGGACGCGGGTCCGGACGTGCACCGCGACCGCGCCGAGGAAGAACAGGACCAGTCCGACGGCGGCAGCGAGGCCGATGGGGCGGGCGCCCAGGAGGCCGAGCAGAAGCCCCGCGGCGCCCGCGGCCTTCAAGGTCGCGAGCCAGGGGATCCAGCGCTCGGGCACGCCCACCTCGGCCGAGTTGGCGAGGACGAAGCGGGCCCGGGCGAAGTCCGCGGCGGCGACGCCGGCGTTGGCGGCGACGGTGAGCAGGGTGACCGAGGTGGAGGTGAGGGACATGTCCTCAAGGCTTCCCACGCGTCGTCTTGGCGTCCAATACCCACATCCATAACCTGGCGGCATGGATGTGGACACCCGGCTCCTGCGGTACTTCGTCGCCGTCGCGGAGGAAGGCAGCATCACGCGCGCGGCGGAGCGGCTGTACGTCTCGCAGCCCGCGCTGACCAAGCAGATCAAGCACCTGGAGGCGCAGCTCGGCGCCCGGCTCTTCACCCGCTCCAAGGCCGGGACGACCCTCACCGAACCCGGCCGGGTGCTCGCCGAGCGGGCGCCCCGGCTGCTCGCGGACCTGGGCCGTGCGCTCCAGGAGGTGAAGGCCGCCGTGGGCCGGGAGGAACGGGTCCTGCGCGTGGGCTACCTGGCGAGCGCCGCCAACGAGTCCACCCGTCCCATCGTCGAGGAGTTCACGCGCCGCAGGCCCGACTGGCGGGTGGCGATGCGGCAGGCGGCCTGGTCCGACCCCACGGCCGGGCTCGCCGCCGGTGACGTCGACGTAGCCCTCGTACGGCTGCCCTTCCCCGGCCAGGAGCACCTGCGGGTGGACGTCCTGCTGACCGAACCCCGCTGGGTCGCGCTCCCCGTCGACCACCGGCTCGCCGGCCGCGAGACGATCGCGTTCGAGGAGCTCCTGGACGAGCCGTTCGTCGCCGCCCCCGCCGAGACGGGCGCCTGGCGGGACTTCTGGCTCGCGGCCGACGCGCGCGGCGGCCGGCCCGCCCGCATCGGGGCCGTCGTCGACCAGCCCGACGACTGGCTCAGCGCGATCGACCAGGGCCAGGGCATCGCCCTCGCCCCGGAGTCGGCCGCCCGCTTCTACGGCCGCCCCGGCATCGTCTACCGACCCGTCACCGGCATCGAACCGACCCGCGTCGGCGTCGCCCGCACCCCCGCCGCCGACACGGACCCGGCGGTACGGGACTTCGTCCGCTGCTGCACGCACATCCGTGACGCGGACACGGTCAGTCCCACACCTGGTAGTAGTCGCTGGACCAGTCGGTGGGCACGGTGAAGCCGAAGTCGTACAGCTCTCCCGAGCAGCCGGAGCGCGCGTAGCCGGTGACCGCGACGGTTCCCTTCCACCACCAACCGGACAGGTAGTTGTCGGTCGCGGGGGTGTTGAAGCAGTGGCTGGCCGGCTGGCCGTCCTGGTTGTGGCCCGAGACCAGGACCGAGTAGGTGTCACCGCGGTCGTCGCTGAAGAGGATCTGCTGGCCGTTGGTGCCCGCGGAGGCGGGTGAGGCCGCGAAGGCGAGGGCGGCCAGCGCCCCCGCCACGGAGAGGGCGGAACGGATCTTTGACATGGCGGCGATCGTGGCAGGCCGCGGACACGGAGGCGCGGCTTCCGGGCCGTCCGGGCATCTCCGGGACGTCCCGGGACGTCACAACACCCGCCGCCCAGGGCGCTGTCAGTGGCGCGTGCGACGATCCAAGGCATGATCGTCTCGCTGGATGCCCTGCTGCCCGCCACCGGTACGCACGTGTCGACCACCTACGCCGACTGGGTCGCCGCCCACGACCCGGCCGCGGTCGAGGCCGCGCGTGCGCTGGTCCAGGACATGGGGGCCGAGATCAACCGGTCCTGGACGAAGCCCGGTGCCGTCGTCGACGCGATGGCGCGGCGTGCGCGGCAGCTGCCGCCGGAGCACCTGCCCTGGTTCTGGGACACGGTGGGGCACCGCCTGATCGGTTACGGAAGCAGGCCGGGCGGCCGGGCCTACGCGGCGGCGCGAGCGGCCGAGGCCCAGCACGGACTGCCGGTCGATCCCGCCTACCGCCGGGCCAACGGGCTGCTGTTCGCCAAGGGCGGGGCCATGCCCGCCAAGGAGTTCGGCGCCCATCAGCGGTTCCTCGCCGAGACGCTGGAGCCCGCCGCGGCGCACACCGCCCTGGAGGCCTTCCTCACCGCGTGGGCGGCCTCGCCCGCCGACCTCCCGGCCGACCTCGTGCGCCGCGTACGGGCCTCCGCCAAGACGGCCGGACTCGGGGACGCGGAGGTCGCCCGGCTCGTCGGCACGATCCTGTCCGCCACCCGGAAGAAGTCCGTGCCGGACGCCCTGCTGACGGCGGCCGAGCCGATCCTGACGGCCCGTCCGCCGACGGACGCGATCGCCGCCGGCCTGGTGGAGGTCTTCCCCGACGGGGCCACCGACGGCGGCGCGTGGCTGCGGCTGCTCATCGGCTGCGGCGCGACCGCCGCGATGGAGGCCGGCCGGGTCGTGCCGGAGGGCGGGCTGCACGCCTGGCTGGGCGGGTTCGTCCGCATGTACCAGTACGCCCTGCAGTCCGGCGGCGGAGTCGGGCGCCAGCCGCTCCCCGCGGAACTCCTCGACCTCATCGGCCGGTTGGGGCCGCGCCTGCGGGCCGAGGGCACGCCGGTCACCCTGCACACCACCCGTCACCACTACCAGGGCTTCGACGCCGACGTCCTCGACGCCTGCCTGGCCGCCGGGGTCGCGGTCGCCGACCCGGGCCCGGACATCCGGATGCGCTTCTGGGGCGAGAAGTCCCGTCGCGACCTCGCCGCGCTCGCCGCCGACCCCGTGTTCGGCCCCCGCCTGGAGGGCACCGTGCACGCGGACCTGCTGCCGAGCCGGCACAGGGCGCGCGGCCGGCAGCCCGGATCGGCGGTGACGCTCCTCCCCGGCAACGAAGGCATCGCCCACGAGGTCGCCGGACGGGTCGGCAGGCTCGTCGACATCGTCGGGGGCGGCGGCATGGCCGGCGCCGAGGAGTCCGTGGCCGAGCTGGAGATCCTCCTCGACCGCCCGACCGTGACGGCGCTCGGAGGGATCGCCGACGCGCTCGGCGCGACGAGCGCGGCGGGTGCCCTGCGCCGCTCGCTCGCGGCCGGCCTCCCGGAGGAACTGGTCTGGCCCGCCCTGGAGTCGGTGTACGAGGAGTTCGCAGCGGAAGCGGAAGGAGAAGACGAAGCGGACGCCGAGGACGACTCCGACGGCCCCGCATCCGTCCCGGGCGTGACCGGCGTCGCCGGGGTCACCTGCACCTGGCCGGTGCTCACCGTGTTCGGGACCGACCGGGCGGTCGCCGTCGACCCGGACGGGGTCCGGGGCTCCTGTCGGTTCACCGTGCCGGAGGACGCGACGATGTACGCCGTCCACTACGTCGGCGGATCCTTCCTCGTCAGCTGGACCGTCAAGCCCGACCCCTACTTCTGCGACACCGCCCACTGGGCGGACCGGCCGGACGAGCCGTTCACCCCGGACGAGCCGGGCGGCCTCGTGCCGTTCGGCGGGAAGCTGGACGGGGCCTACGGCTTCCAGTTCGAGACCGCCGACGGCGGAGGACGGCACGGCGGTCTGCGCGCGCTGCGCCCCGGCGGCACGGAGGGCATCGACGGGAACGAGCTGCAGCTCGGCGACGGCACCCGGATCTGGACCAACGGCGTGTACCGGCGTCGCCCCTGGGAGCTGGTGGACCCGGTCACCGGAGAGTCGCGGGGCGGCGCCGACGTGCCCGACTTCCCCGGCCGCCCCGCGAGCGCGGACCCGGCGACGGAACCCTCCGAGGAGGGCATGGCCCTGGCCGTGGAGGCCCTCCATCTCGCACCGCTGCCCGCCGGACTGGCCGACTCCCCGCTCGGCAGCAGGGACGGACTCGTCGGGACCCGGATCCTGTTCCGCACCCCCCACCGCGACCCCGCGGCCGACGAGTACCTGGTGCAGAGCATCGACGGGCGCACGGCCCGGTTCTCCATCGACCGCCAGGGGCAGAAGCCCTGGGCCCTGTGGGCGCCGCCGGAGGGAGCCGTGGAGGACGTCGTCCTCGCCGACGCCGAGACACGCACGGGCGTCCGCGCGTACACCGCGGACGGCGTCCTGCTGTGGGAGCTGGACGGACACCACTCGCCCCGGCACCCCCGCGTGAAGCCGCCCCGGCGCGTCACCCCCTCCAGCGGCGTGGCCCTGCCCCCGGCCTTCTGGTACCTGCTCCGGACCCGGGACGCCGCCGGGTCGCGGGCGCTGCGGACCGTGAGCCGGGAGACGGCGGACGCACTCCTCAAGGCTGCGTCCGGCGGCACAGCGGCGCTCCGCGAGGCCGTGGCACGGGAACTGCCCGACGTCACCGCCCCCGTCCTCGCCGAGGCCGTCGTCGCGGTGGCCGAGCGGGCCGCCAGGGTCGAGGAGCACCGGCGCGCCCTTCACCGGCGGGTCACCCTCCTCGCCGAGGCGCCGCCCGTGCGGCTCCGCCGGTCCGCCCCGGACACCGAGCTCGTCCCCGCCCTGCGCGGGCTCGTCGAGACCGGCGAGCCCGACGCCTGGCGGCGAACCCCCGACGTGGCCCTGCCGGCGACGCTGACCGCGCTCGCCGCCGACGGCGCCTTCCTGGCCGGGACGATCGTCGAAGAGGTGCGCCGGCTCTCGCCGCCCGCCCCGCCGCACGACTGGTCGCAGCTCCTCGGCTCGATCGACGCCGTCGCCTGGCGGGCGGTGGTGGCGCCGACCCCCGACACCGAACGGACCGCTCTCCTCGCGCTCCTGGACACCTGGGCGGACCAGCCGTTCGCCCGCGCGGGCAGCCGCTGGTGGGCGGGGCGGACGTCCGTCCCCGCGCTCGTGGACCTCCTGCGCACGGGCGGCACGGCCGTCGCGTCCGCGGCCGTGCGGGACCGCGACGCGGAGCGCTGGTTCGTCGCGCCGGTCGCCGGGAACGCGCACACCGACCCGGTCCCGGACGTGGCCACCGAGGTGCGGTACGTGCGCGTGGAGCGCGACGACGCCGAGCGGCTGCGCGCCCTCGTGGCGGCCGTCGACACCCACGGCCCGCTCGCCCTGCCGGAGTCCGCGGCCGCGCGCTTCGCCGAACTGACCGGCGTACGAAAGGCCGTGGCCCGGCTCGTCGTCGCCGGATTCGTCGGCCGGGACGGCCGGGACGAGGACCGTGCCCTCGTACGCAAGGCCCCCTACAAGGCGAGCGCGCTGACGGCAGAGACGTACGAACGGCTGCGCACCCGGCTCGGTGGCGCGGGCCGGAGGGCCGTCCTGGCCGCCGCCCTGCCCGACGACCCGGCCGAGCTGTGGCAGCCGGGCGGACTCGTCGCCGCCGTGGAACGGATGGCCGGGGCGTGGCGGGAGCTCCTCGGGGTCCAGCCCGCCGTGCACGACGAGACGGCCGACGCCCTGGAAGCCGACCTCGGCCTCGCCGACGTGTGGGCCCGGCGCCTCGCCGGCGGCTACGGCGCCGCCGAGGACGCGACCGTGCCCGCGGCCGGCTGGGAACTGGAGGGGAACCCGCACGGCCTGGGCGTGGAGGTCAGGGCCGTGCCGCCGGCCGGACCCGAGCTGCCCTACCGGACCCCCGTGGGGCTCCCGCTCACGGAGATCGCGAGCGCCCTCGTCTGGGCCTGGACGGACCGGCCCGTCGGCGACCCCGCCCTGGCCGGCGCAGCGGACCTGTACGAGCGGCTCCGTGCCGAACTCGACCGCCCGGAACTGCTCCTGGGCCTCCCCGGCGGCCGCGTCAAGGACACGTCGGCGAGGATCGCCGAGCGGTTCGGGCCCGAGCGACTCCCCGTGGCCGGGCACCCCGAGGAGCGGCCCGATCGCGTCAGCGCCTACGACTCCGGGTCCCTCGTGGTGTGCGCCCCCGGCGGAGCCTCCTTCCTCCGCCCCGCGGCCGTCACCGACCCGGAGACCTGGCGGAAGCTCCGCGAGATCACGGACCTCGCGGAGGAACTGGACCGTGTGGAACCGCTCCTCGCCGGCGGCGGACTCGACCGCATGATGCGCCGCGCCGGGTCCGGAGCCGTAGCGTCCGGCGCATACGAAGCCGACCCCCGTCAGTCCTGCCCGGAGCTCGTCGCCCGGGCGGCGGCGAAGCTCGGCGTGGGCGAGGACGCGGCCGCCCTGTACCTCCAGCTGGCGACCCTCGCCGCACCCACCGACCGGAACGTACGGCGGTGGAACGGCTGGTCGACCAAGCGGCACGCCGAGGTCCGGGCGGAACTTCTCCCCACCGGCGCGGTCCTGGAGGCCAAGCGCGCACGGGCCGGCCGGACCCTGTTCCTGCCCGGCGACTGGACCGAGCTCAAGGCCCCGCACCTTCCCCTGGAGACCGTGAAACTGACGAGCCACCAGGTGCGGCCGATGTGGGACAACCGGATCCGCTCCCCGTTCCTGCGGGTGCTGCCGACGGCACCCCTCCACGAGATGTTCGAGGAGGCCTGGGCACGCGGCATGTGACGGACGGACGCCTCACCGGCCGGCCCACGCCCGTGGCGCGCTCCGAGAGGAAGCGGAGGCGCCGGCCGGCCGGTGCCTCTCCGACGCCGTCACGCCGACGACGCTGCCCCGCCCACCGGGGTGGTGGACGGGGCAGCGTCGTCGGAAGGAACGCCGGTCAGCCGGCGGCGGCCCCGACCTGGACCTCCGGGCCGACGGCGTCCGCCCGGGGTGCGAGCACCTTCTGCGCGAAGACGCCGAAGGCGATCCCGAACACCGCCCACAGCACGGCCTGGACGGCCAGGGAGGCGAGCCGGAAGTCCCAGAGCAGCCCGGCGGGGAAGCCCGCCGCGACCGAGTCCTCGTTGCCGGGCAGGACGGCGAAGGCGACCGCCGTCACGGCGACGAAGCCGGCCCCGGCCGCCAGGGTCGCGTTCCAGTTCCCCAGGCGCGGCGCGAGCCGGCGCCCGGCGATCAGGGCGGCGACCCCGAGCAGCACGCTGAGCAGGATCATCAGGAAGAACAGGGTGGTGCGCTTCCCGATGGTGTCCGGGTTGCCGACGGCCGGCGGCGTCGCCGGGTACTTGAGGAACGGCACCAGGTAGACGGTGGTGAACGCGGCGGCGGCGGTGAGCGCCGCCGTCGCCCGGGGGCTGAAGCGGCCGATGCGGCCCAGCGCGAACGAGAACGCCAGCGAGGCGATGCCGCCGAGCGCCACCCCGTAGACGAGGACGCCGGTGGCGAGGCCGAAGGTCGACTGGGTGGAGCGGCTGAACCCCTCCTCCTCCTCCTCCTCGGTGGACTCCACGGCGACGGTTCCGCCGCCGTGGCCCGCGTGCGACCCGTGGCCGGCCGGGGCTTCCCCGGCGGCCTTGGCCTCCTCCACGGCGATCGCTCCGTTGACGGACGGCTCACCCACCGCGTAGGCCACGGCGAAGGCGAACAGCCCGGCGATCAGGCCGGCCAGCATGCCGCGGACCAGCAGGGATCGGACAGTTGAGGCGTGCATGTGCGGAGAGCCCCTCAGTGGCAGGGGAAGCCGAGCAGGTGGCGCCCGTCGTGCACCCACTCGTGCACGTCGGAGCCCGCAAACACGGAGAGGGCGCCCTGCTCGGCGCCGACGAAGTAGAGCGCGATCAGCGCGAGGAGCCCGACGAAGAACGCCCAGGGCAGCACCGCGCGAACCGGCAGCGGAGCCGGTACGGCGACGGACGGGGTGGAAACAGCAGCGGAGACGACTGCCTCGGCCATGATGGAACCTCCTGTGGGAACTCGCGTCCCAGACGGTGGTGCAGGACGACGGTCCACGGGTCTGACTCCCCGTGACGTCCCAGGGGGACGCCGCGGCATACAGTGGCGCGACCGTGCCGGATTCTCACCGGACTTCCGTCTCGCCGTCGTCACGCTGTTCAAATGTCGCCTGACGGTACCGCGCGCGGGGGCCGCCGCCAAGGGCGTGAGGCCTGGATCACCTTCGCGCGCCCCCGGGTAGAGTCCCGCGCACCGCACCCGCCACAGCACGCTCCCGCATTCCGCCCGTCGCAAAGGAACCCGATGACCCTCAGGTTGACGCTGATCTCGCCCGCGACGAGCGAAGCGCTCCGCGAGGTCCGGTTCGACGACGACGGGCCGCTCGACCCGGCGGGCATCGCCCGCGCCGAGGCCGTCGCGTCCGCCGTCGACCCGTCCCCGCGCGCGTACACCTCGCCGTCCCCGCGCTGCCGGGGCACGGCCCGGGCCCTCGGTCTGCGTGCGGAGCCCCTGGACGAACTCGCCGGCTGTGCCATGGGCCGCTGGCGCGGGCAGACGCTGGCGGCCGTGGCCGCCGCCGAGGAGGCCGGGGTCGCCGCCTGGCTGTCCGACCCGGCGGCGGCCCCGCACGGCGGGGAGTCCCTGCGGGACCTGCGCGTCCGGGTCGGCGCCTGGCTCGACGGCCTCACGACCGGCTCCGGCCGCGTCACCGCCGTCGCCGAACCGGACGTGATCCGGGCCGCGATGGTCCACGCCCTCGCCGCACCGGACGTGACGGCCTGGCGTCTGGACGTCCGCCCCCTGACCGCCGTCCACTTCACCGGCCGCGCCGGCCGCTGGAACCTGCGCGCGGGGGAGTCGCTCGAACAGCAGTAGGGGGAACCGCTCAGGCCGGGCGCTTCCACTCCCGCAGCAGGAGGTAGCCGAGGTACGCCCCTCCGACGGCCATGGTGTACAGGCCGACCGGCAGGTTGTCGAAGAGCGGCAACTGCTGGGCGGTGAGGTCGGCGAGGACCAGGAGCAGGGCGCCGAGCAGCGTCGACATGACCAGGTGCGGGCCGCCGCCGCGGGTGACCCGCTTGGCGATCTGCGGCGCCGTCAGGGAGACGAAGGCGATCGGTCCGGCGACGCTCACGGCGCCGGCGGACAGGACGATCGACAGCGAGACCGCGGCGGTCGCCGTACGGGCCGGGCGGGCGCCCAGGCCGGTCGACAGGTCGTCGCCCATCTCGACGATGCTCAGGGGCCGGGCGAGGAGCGCCGCGAGCGGCAGGCACACGAGCAGCACCAGCCAGATCGTCGTCGCGTCCTCCCACGATCGGGCGGCGAGGCTTCCGTTGATGTACGCGGTCAGCGCGCTCGCCTTGTCCCGCTCGACGGCGTAGACCACGTACTGGGTGAGGGCGGTGGACATCGCCGCCACACCGATGCCGGCCACGACGAGCCGCCCGGGGTTGCGGAATCCCGACCCCGTGGAGAAGTAGACGACCGCCATGGCGATCACGGCACCGAGCAGCGCGCCGACGGGCACCGGCACGACGTCCGGGAAGAACAGCGCGGCGGCCGCCGCGCCCGCCCCGGAACCCGCGCCCAGTCCGATGACGTCGGGGCTGCCCAGGGGGTTGCGGGTGACCGACTGGAAGAGGGCACCGGACAGGCCGAAGGCCGCGCCGGTGGCGATGGCGACGACGAGGCGCGGGCCGCGCAGCCGGTTCAGCACGAAGGCGTTCTTGCCGGTGGCCTCGCCCATGAGCGCCGACGGAAGGTCGGCCGGGTCGATGCCGAGCCGCCCCAGGGAGAGGGTCGCCACGGCCGCCCCGAGGAGCAGCAGCAGCGTCACCGCGGCGGCGATCGCGGTACGGCGCCGCACCGGGACGGCCACCCACGGGCCGATCCGCACGAGGCTCCGGCCCGTGGGGCGCCCGGGCCGTGACGCCGTCACGGCCGGGGTGTCGATCCGCTCGGCGGTCTTCATGCCGCTCCTCTCATACGACGGACGGCGAAGAGCAGCGCGGGGGCGCCCACGAACGCGGTGACGACGCCGACCATGAGCTCCTGCGGGCGGAGCAGCACGCGCCCGATGACGTCGGCGAACAGCAGCAGGGTGGGCCCCGCGAGCGAGGTGAAGAGGATCTGCAGCCGGAAGTCGGCGCCCACGAGCACCCGGACGAGGTGCGGGACGGCGAGTCCGACGAAGGCGATCGGGCCGACGGCGGCCGTCGCGGCGGCGCTGAGCAGGGTCGCCGCGAGGAGACCGGCGCCCTTGACGCGGGCGGGGCTGATGCCGAGCGACGCGGCCTTGTCGTCGCCCATCGCCATGGCGTTGAGCCCCGGCGCGAGGAGGACGGCGAGGGCGAAGCCGGCGGCGGCGAACGGCAGGACCGCCCAGAAGGCGTCGAACCCGCGCCCGCCGAGCGAGCCCACGACCCAGTAGCGGTACGTGTCGAAGACCTGCGGCCGGGACAGCGCGACGGCCTGGATGAACGCGGCGAGGACGGCGGAGAGCACCGCACCGGCGAGCACCAGGCGGACCGGTCCGCTGCCGCCGCCGGCCGTGCCGATGAGGTGGACGACCACACCGGTCGCCAGGGCGCCGGCGAGGGCCCACCAGATGGTCTCGCGCTGCCCGGAGGCGCCGAGGAACGCCGTCGCGGCGACGATGGCGGCGGACGCGCCCGCGTTGATGCCGAGAAGTCCCGGCTCGGCGAGCGGATTACGGGTGATGCCCTGCATCAGCGTGCCGGCGGCGCCCAGGCAGAGGCCCGCGAGCAGCCCGAGCGCGGTGCGCGGATAGCGGCTCTCGACGACCGTGCGGACATAGCCGTCGCCGTCACCGGTGACGACCCGGAGGACGTCGGCCGCGGACGTCGGCTTGCTGCCGAACATCACGCTGGCGAGGACCGCGAGCGCGAGCAGGATCAGACACAGCGCGCCGGCTGCGAAGTGCCGGGCAGGGCCCCGCCGTACGACGGCGGGGCCCTGCCCGGTCCGGGAGAGAGTGGTCACGCCGGGAACCCGCCGCTACTTCCCGGCCTTGGCGACGGCCTTGTCGATCATCGGCAGGTACCGCTCGATGCTGTACGGCACGGTCAGCGGGTTGATCATCGACGAGGCGGTGACGAAGGGCTGGTCGTTGCTGTGGACGAGCGCGCCCTTCTTGACCGCGGGGATGGCCGCGTACAGCGGCTGCGCCTCGATCTCCTTGCGGGACTTGTCGTCCGTGTAGAAGGTGAAGGCGATGTCGCTCTTGGAGAGCTTGTTGGCGTTCTCCAGGCCGATGAGGGCGGAGTCGGTGCCCTCGGTCTCCTTGAAGGTGTTCACGACCGGGTCGACCTTGAGGCCCAGCTTGGAGACCATCGCGACGCGCTGCTCCTCGGGCTTGAAGACGCCGAGGGTGCCGGGGCCGGTGTTGTAGATGTACGAGAACGTGACGTTCTTGTAGTTCGGGCGCGAGGCGGCGGCGTCGGCGAGCTGCTTGTCGATCTTGGCGGTGAGTTCCTCGGCCTTCTCCGGCTGACCGAGCGCCTTGGCGACGATGTCGATCTGCTGGTCCCAGTCGGTGCTCCACGCCTTGTCGGGGTAGGCGACGGTGGGCGCGATGTCCTTGAGGAGGTCGTACTGCTTCTGCGTGATGCCCGACCAGGGGGCGAGGATGACGTCGGGCTCGAGCTCGGTGATGGCCTCGATGTCGAGCTCCTCGCCGCCGTCGAACTGCTTGGGCAGCGTGGCGCCGGCCTTCTTCACCGCGTCGTGGATCCAGGGCAGGTAGCCGGTCTTGTCACTGCCCCAGGGGTAGCTCTCGATGCCGACGGGGACGTTGCCCAGGGCGATGGCCGTCTCGGCCGACCCCTGGCCCAGGGTGACGACGCGCTTGGGCTTCTCCTTGATGACGGCCTCGCCGAGCGCGCTCTTGATGGTGACGGGGAACGCCCCCGCCGGAGCCTTGGCCGCGGAGTCCTTCGCGTCGTCCTTTTTGTCGTCCGAGCCGCACCCGGTCACCATGAGGCCGAGCGAGACCGCGGCGGCACCCGCCACGAGAACGCGGCGGCGGAAGGGGGTGAACACAGAAGGCATGGCGGATCCTTGTCTCCGGGCAGAGGTGTGCTGACGCCCCGCACCGATGCCCTCCGGGCAGGGGAATGCCGGGGCAGCGGCCATCGCGAGGCGCTTGTTAGGTGAGCCTAACCTATCCTCGCCTGGCCTGGAGTGCCAGGGCCCGACCGCCCCGATGAGGAGGCGTCAGCCCGACGCCTCCCACGCCGTCGTCAGGCCGTCCAGCCACGCCGGCGGCAGCTCCGCGGCGTCCCACTCCACGTGCAGGTCCGCCGGTGCCGTGGCGAGCCGTTCGAGGACGGCGACGCTGGTGGGGGAGTGGATCAGGGAGTACCGGCCGTGGATCGCGATCGCGCTGCCCGGCCCGTACTCGGCGTACAGCCGCTCCAGGCGCGCGCGGTGGTCCGAGGTGAACTCCGTCAGCCGGCCCGCGTACCCCGCCCGCTGACGCGAACTCATCGTGCCGAGCAGAGCCCGCAGCACCTGCTCGGTGACCTCCGGATCGAGGTCGGAGACATCGGCGAAGGACAGGTAGAGCGGAGTGACCGCCACCTTCGTCCGCTCCAGCTCGGTCCGCCCGACGGGCGGGCGGTCGTCCGGGGACGCGGCCGACGGATCCGCGGCCACGGCATGCCTCAGCGCCCGCTCGGAGACCGCGCCCAGCGCCTCCGTGACCGCCCGTGCCCCGTCCAGCCAGGCGGCCGCGTACGGCTCGCCCCTCCCGTCGGGCGCGCTCCGCCCGGCCGCGCCCACCTCCTCGTACGCGAGGGCCAGCGCGCCCGCCTCGACGAACCCGATCAGCTCCTCCGCGTCGCCGGACCAGACGCCCGCCCGGGCGAGGAGCTGGAGCAGCGTCCTCTTCGCGTTGAGGACACTCGCCTCGTCCAGCTGCTGCCGTCCTTCTCCGGCGGTGCTCACAAGGTCCTCCTCGTCGTAGGAACGGCGCCGTACGCGACCACGCGGAACGCTCCGTTCGAGCCTACGCAACACCCGTCGTCCCGACGCACCCTTCCCCCCTGTGCCGCGCGCGTCGACGGCGGACGGCCGACACGCGAAAGGGGTGCGCGACCGGCCACGGACCTGGATCATCGATCAGGTGACCTATTCCGACATCCGCACCCGCGCCGTCCCCGCCCGCACCGCCGCAGGCGAGGTCCGATGAGCACGCCGGCCGGCTTCCCCGGCGGCCCCGAGCTGTTCCGGCTCAGCCCGGACGTGGCCCACCTCAACCACGGCTCCTTCGGAGCCGTCCCCACCCCGGTCGCCCGGCTCCACCAGGAGCTCGCGGCCGAGGTGGCGGCCGACCCCGACGCCTTCTTCCTGAGCGTCCCCGACCGCGTCGCCGAGGCCCGCGGGCGCGTCGCCGCCCACCTGGGTGCCGACCCCGAGGGGATCGCCTTCGTCACCAACGCCACCGAGGCGGCCCAACTCGCCCTGGACGCGCTGGGCCTGGACGCCGACGACGAGGTCCTGGTCACCGACCACGGCTACGGCACGGTCGTCGCGGCGGCGGCCCGCCGCGCCCGGACGGTCACCGTCGCCCTCGACCCCACCCTGCCGGACGAGGACGCGGTGCGCGAGGCGGTGATCGCCGGGCTCACCCCCAGGACCAAGGTGGCGGTCCTCGACCACATCAGCTCGCCCACCGCCCGGACCGTCGCCGGCCCCCGGCTGCTCGCCGAACTCCGCGAGCGCGGCGTCACCACCGTCGTCGACGGAGCCCACGCCCCCGGCATGCTCGCCGAACCGCTCGCCGGAGAGCCCGACTTCTGGTTCGGAAACCTGCACAAATGGGCGTACGCCCCGCCGGGCAGCGCCGTCCTGGCCGTGGCTCCCGCGTACCGGGAGCGGGTGGCCGCGCCCGTGCGCTCCTGGGAGGACGAGCGGGGCTTCCCGCGCGCGGTCGAGTACCGCGCCACCGCCGACTACACCGGCTGGCTCGCCGCCCCCGAAGGCCTCGGCCTGATCGCCGGGCTCGGCGCCGCACGCGTCCGCGCCCACAACAGCGAACTCGCGCGCCACGGAGCCGAGTTGCTGGCGGGCATTCCCGGCCTGACCCCGCTCCCGTACACCGAGGGCCTCGCCATGCGCTCCCTGCGCCTGCCGCGAAGCCTGGCCCGTACGCAGCAGGAGGCGACCGCGCTGCGCGAGGAGATCGCCGCCCGGCTCGGCTGCCGGGTGCTGATCTGGCCCTGGCCGGACGGCGGCGGCATCCGGATCTGCGCGCAGATCTACAACCGGGCCGAGGAGTACGAACGCCTCGTCGCCGGCCTGCGCACCCTGCTCGCGGACGGCTGAGCGGGTACGAGGGCCGTTCAGTCCCGGTACACGCGCAGCTCCGCCACCTCGTACGACATCTCCGACGCGTCCGGGTCGGGTGCCGGGTGGTACCGGCCCGCGCAGACCGAGAGGTTCACGATGAGGTGGGCCTTCCAGGAACGCCCCACCCCCCGGCGGTCGTCGAAGGCGCGGGCGCCGTTCACCCACCACACCACGGAGCGCGCCCCGAACTCGACCCGCAGGTCCACCCATGCCCCGGGCCGGACGGCGGGGTCCCGGAAGTAGTGGTACCGCCCCCGCACCCGGTTCGACAGCTCCAGGAGGTCCGGGTTGTCGGGGTGGTACTCGAAGACGTCGATCTCCTGGCCGCCGTCGAGCCAGGTCCAGATCGCCGGCCAGGCGCCCGTCTCCTCGGGCAGCCGCACCCGGGCCTCCAGGACGTCGCCCGCCCGAACCAGGAACCCCTCGGCGCTGCCCTCGGTCGTGAGCAGCCCGGCGTCCCAGAGGCCGTCGGGTCTGCGGGTGGCCCGGAACGTCCCCGTCCGGCTGTACGAGGGGTCCTCCACCAGATAGTCGAGCTTGTTGTCGCCGGTGTTCGTCGGCCCGCCGTCGGGATAGGCCCACGAGTGGCCGGCGGACCACTGCTCGGTGGAGGAGAAGTCCGCTTCGAGGACGAGGTTCGCGGGGGTCGACGCCGGACCGCCCCGACCGGAGCCGTCGCCACCCCGCCGGAATCGGTCGAAGAACTCGTTGAGCACGGCACCACTCCTTTCGCGCGGGCCTTCCGTCGACCCACGGGAGAGCTGCCCACCTTGCCGCGCGCGGATGCGAAGAGGGGGCGATTGGCGACAAAACGCCACCTGAGGGTGGACGTGTTCGACGCCCGGCGTCGAAGGCCTCACCAGGACGGCGGCACTCGAACACACCCCTCGGGGGGTACGTATCAACGCCGCCGGCCCCGGCCGCGGGGGCCGCAGAGACACCCGAGAGGACTCCTTCATGAAGGCACTCCAGTACCGCACCGTGGGCGCCCCGCCCGAGGTCGTCACCGTCCCCGACCCGGAACCCGGCCCCGGGCAGGTGCTGCTCCGGGTCACCGCCGCCGGCGTCTGCCACTCCGACATCGCCGTGATGAGCTGGTCCGCCGACCAGCTGCCGTTCCCGCTGCCCCTGACCCTCGGTCACGAGGGCGTCGGCACCGTCGCCGCCCTCGGCCCCGGCGCCGAGGGCTTCGCCGTCGGCGACCCCGTCGCCGTGTACGGCCCCTGGGGCTGCGGCGCCTGCTTCATGTGCGCCCAGGGCAAGGAGAACTACTGCCTCCGGGCCGCGGAGCTCGGGATCAGGCCGCCCGGGCTCGGCGCGCCCGGCGCCATCGCCGAGTACATGATCGTCGACAGCGCGCGCCACCTGGTGCCGCTCGGCGGCCTCGACCCGGTGCGGGCCGTCCCGCTCACGGACGCGGGTCTCACCCCGTACCACGCCATCAAGCGCTCGCTGCCGAAGCTCGTCCCCGGCAGCACCGCCGTCGTCATCGGCACCGGCGGCCTCGGTCACGTCGCCATCCAGCTGCTGCGCGCCATGACCGCGGCCCGCGTGGTCGCCCTGGACGTCACCGAGGAGAAGCTCGCGCTCGCCCGGACCGTCGGCGCGCACGACGCGGTCCTGTCCGACGCGGCCGCCGCCGCCACGGTCCGCGAGGCCACCGGCGGCCGCGGCGCGGAGGTGGTCCTCGACTTCGTGGGTGCGCAGCCGACGGTCACGGCCGCCGGCGCGATGGCCGCGGTGGAGGGCGACGTCACCATCGTCGGGCTCGGCGGCGGCGCCCTGCCCGTCGGCTTCGGCGCCGTGCCGTACGAGGTCTCCGTCACCTCACCGTACTGGGGGACCCGCGCCGAGCTGATCGAGGTGCTCGACCTGGCCCGGACCGGTGCCGTCGACGTCCACGTCGAGACGTACGGCCTGGACGAGGCTCCGGAGGCGTACGAGCGGCTGCACGCGGGACGGGTCAACGGCCGGGCGGTCATCCTTCCGAACGGCTGATCCACCGAGGACGCAACGATCTTCACCGGGGCTCGTTGACCACGCCATGAAGAACGCCGATACCGGGCGACGCGCCCGACTCCTCGCCTCGACCGTCGCCGTCCTCCTGCTGGGTGCCATGGGGGCGCCGAGCACGTACGCGAGCCCCGACACGCAGGACTGTCCGGCGGCCGAGATCTTCGCGACCGACAACACCGCGATCATCACGGACCCCGACGACCCGCGGCTCGACACCCGCCTCGTCCGCTTCGGCCACGAGGTGCGGCAGGTCATCCGCGCCCACGGCGCACGGCCGGGCGCCTCGGAGCTGCTCGACGGCGTCTTCTGGTCCGAGGAGCTGAAGCAGGCGACGTACGAGCGGTCCCGCGAGTTCGACGTCGAGAGGGTCGGCCGCGACGGGCTCCACCACATCGCGGGCGTCATCGCGAAGCAGTACGACCAGGAGGCCGTCCTCACCTTCCGCTGCCTGCCGCGCACGTCGCCGGAGACCGACGCGGTGGAGATCGAGGTCCCCGGGGTCCGCGTGAGCAGCCTGCGCGAGGCGCTCGTCGCGGACCCGGAGGCCCGCGACAAGCTCGGCGGCGGCTCCGTCACCCTCGACGGACGCCTCGTCCTCGTGGCTCCGGTCGACGACCTCCCGCTGGCCCGGAGCTTCACGACGGCCCTCGGCGCCGACTGGGACCAGGCCCAGGTGCGGTACGGGGACCGGGAGTTCGTGACCGGGGCGGAGTGACCCGTACGGCGTGACCGGGCGGCCCGCCTTGTCCCGGCGAGGGGCGATCGAGTAGCGTCGCCGGTCATGAACACCGGACCGGCTTCACGCCACGCACAGACGGGTCGTCCGGTGGACGACTGATCGCCCGGCGGGTGCGCGACACGCACCCCGACGGTTCGGCACGTGGACCCCCCAGTGCACCGGCACTGCGAGTCCCTCCCCACACCGAATCGACAGCGAGGTCATCCACATGGCGGTCACGTTCAACCACACCATCATCGCGTCCGAGAACCGCGACGAATCCGCGCGGTTCTTCCGCGAGTTGCTGGAACTCCCCGAGGCGCCGTCCTGGGGTCCCTTCCTCAACATCCAGCTCACCGACGGCGTCCTGCTCCAGTTCGCCGAACCCCCGGTGGACATCCAGATGCAGCACTACGCCTTCATGGTCGACGACGAACTGTTCGACCGGGCGTACCAGCGCCTGTGCGACGGCGGCATCGAGCACTGGGCCGATCCGCAGATGCGGCGCCCCGGCGAGACCAACACCGAACACGGCGGTCGCGGGGTCTACTTCAAGGACCCCTCCGGCCACGCGATCGAGCTGATCACCCGGCCGTACCTGTAGGCCGGCCCACGCCCCGTACGGGCCCGGTGACAACCGGGCCCGTACGGCTGCGTCAGGCGAGGAACACCCCGTCGCGGGCCACGACGACACCGCCGTGCACGACCATGTCACGGCGCGGCATGTCGACGACGACCTGCGGCACGCACTCGCCCTGCACCAGGACGAAGTCGGCCGGGGACCCGGGCCTGAAGTCGGCGTGCGCGAGGCCCATGACGTCCGCGCCGCCGTGGGTCGCGACGCGGTAGCACTCCGACAGCTCGTCGTCGAGACGCACGTCCGTCACCCAGCCGAGGATGTGGGCGCGGTGCATCATGTCGGCGTCGCCGAACGGGCTCCAGGAGTCGCGCACACCGTCGGAACCGAGCCCGACCCGCACGCCGTGCTCGCGCAGCCGGGCGATCGGCAGCACCAGGGAGTCCGACGGGGCGACCGTGGTGAGGGCGATGTCCTGCTCGCCCAAGTCTGTTGCGATGGAACCGAGTTCACTGTCCGTCAGGCCAGGAAGGCAGAAGACGTGGCTGACCGTGACCTTGCCGGCGAGGGAGAGCGCGCGCGTACGCTCCACGATGCCGCGCATCGCCTGCATGCCCTTCTCGCCGCGGTCGTGGAGGTGGATGTCCACACCGACGCCGTGCCGGTCCGCGATCCCGAAGACGACGTCCAGCTGCTCGTCGAGCGCGTGGTCGAAACCGATCGGGTCGATGCCGCCGATCATGTCGATCACGCCCTCGCGCGCGGCCTTCTCCAGGAGCGCCGCGGTGCCCGGGGTGCGGATGACACCGTGCTGCGGGAAGGCCACGATCTGCACGTCCAGGGCGTGACGCAGCCGCTCGCGGGCCTCCGCCAGGCCCTCCACCCCGGCCAGACCGTACGCCGGGGCCACGTCGGCGTGGGCGCGCATGCCGCGGGTGCCGCGGGCGACGGCGTGGCTCATCAGGCCGTAGGCGCGCTCGGCGACCGGGCGGCGCTGCGCGCGGAACAGGTCCACGTCCTGTGCGACGTAGTCGGCGATGGTGGAGGCCGGGCGACGCGACACCCAGGAGCCGCCCCAGGTGGTCTTGTCGGGGTGGATGTGCGCGTCGACGAGGGACGGGAGCGCGATGCGGCCGCCGCCGTCGACGACCTTCGCGCCGTGCGGCGCGGGGCCGTCCGAGATCCGGCCGTCGACGACGACGAGGTCCGTCGCCTTGGCCGCGCCGAACGGACGCACGTCACGGAACACGACGGTCCTGTCGCGCCGCCCGGCACGGCCGGTCGCCGCCTGCGCGGTGCCGGCTGTCGCGGCGCTTGCAGCCGTGGCCCCGGCGAGGGCGGCGGCACCGGCGAGCATGGTGCGACGGGAGAGGGCGGGGGTGGGGGCGGACGGGGGCTGCATGGAGGCTCCTTCGGAGGGGGTGGGACGGGGACGGGGGTGTGGTTCGGGGGGTGGTTGGCCGCCACGTTGTGGGCATGCGTTCCGCCGGGGCGGGACGGGTGGGCACAACGGACCCGCGCCTGCCGGCGCCAGAGGCTCCCGTGCCCTGACCCGCACCGGATGCGAGCCGCACAAGGTGGTGCGGGTCCAGGCGCGGAACGCGGAGGCGCCGCTAGGGACGCCGTCCCGTGTGCCCACCCTCCCCCGAGCTCTCGGCTTCGCTCGAGCAGGGGGACCCCCATCGCCCTGCGGGACGATCGCCCACACGGCAACGGGCGCGCGCACGGGGTACCTGCCGTACCAGGGCATCCGCACGGGGCGCCGGTCGCGCCGGGGCGCGACCGAGGTGAGGGTCAGACCTGGACGCCCGCTCGTACCACGCGGGTCGGGTGCTTCAGGAGGGTCACGTCCGACAGGGGGTCACCCGCCACCAGGATCGCGTCGCCCGCGTACCCCCGGGCCAGTCGGCCCACCGTGCGTTCCGTGCCGAGGAGCCGCGCGGCGCCCGTCGTCGCGGTGCGGATCGCGTCGAGCGCCGACAGTCCCGCGGCACGCATCAGTTCGACCTCGCGGCCGATCGGCCGCACCGTACCACCGGAGGAGTCGGTGCCCGCGGCGATCGGCACGCAGAGTTCGTGCGCGGCGAGGACGGCCCGCTTCAGCAGGGGGAGGTACGTGCGGCCGCGTTCGGCGAGGATCGGGTTCGGGGAGTCGACCATGCCGGCGATGGCGGAGAGCGTGGGGGTGAAGTACGTACCCCTGCGCCGCATTTCGACCAGCGTGCGCTCGCCGACGAACGCGCCGTGCTCCAGGGACCGGATGCCGGCCGTGACGGCGTCGTGGCAGCCCCGCTCGCTGTAGCTGTGGCACAGGACGCCCTTGCCGCGCCGCCGGGCGGCGGCGACGATCTCGGCGAGCTGCTCGTACGAGTACACCTGGGCCAGCGGGTCCTGCTCGGGGAGTCCGGCGCGCTCGTTGACGCGGGTCTTGATGACGTCCGCGCCGCGCGCGAGGTTGACCTCGACGACGCGGCGCAGCGCCTCGGCCGAGCGCACGCCGTCCTTGAGGCGCGCGAGCGGGGTGAGGTCGGGGTCGGCGAGGACGGTGTCGCCGAGGTCCGGGGTGACGAAGACGCCGGCGGCCGTCACGCGGGGTGCGAGGGCCGGGCTGTGCCGGGCGAGTTCGCGGACGGCGATGTCCTGGTAGAAGGTGGTCGATCCGCTGCGCGCGCTGGTCGCGCCCTGGCGGACGGCGTCGCGGGCCTCGGCGGCGGTGCTGAGGTGGATGTGCGCGTCGACCAGGCCCGGCAGGACCCAGTGGCCGTGGGCGTCGAGGACCTCGGCTCCCTCCGGGACCGTGACGGCACCCTCGCGGCCCGCCGCGCGTACGGTTCCGCGTTCGATCACGACGACGGCGTTCTCGATGGCCTCGCCGGTCGCGGGGTCGAGGAGGGTGCCGCCCCGGATCACGAGGTCGCCCCCGGCCGGGCTGCCGTCGCCCCGGGCCGCGGCCGTCGAGGGGGCCGCGGCCGCCGTGCCGGACACGGCCACGGTGCCGGCGAGCGCGGCCGCACCCGCGAGGATGCCGCGGCGGGTCACCGAGGGGGAGGGCGGAGGGCTGGCTTCGAGGCACATGGAAGCTCCTTGGGGGAGTGGGCCGGCGGCGGCTCCCCGTTTTGTATACCAAGTGAGGCGAGCTGGACAAGGGTGAAGATCGGTAAGGGAAGGCAACCCGCGTGAACCGGTCAGTAAGGGGTTTCCCGGCTCCTCGTTTTGGTATACGAATATTGGTAGGTGTCGCTCCGCTTCCCGTACGGGCCCGCCGAAATTCGGGTGCGCCGAAGTCGCCCCGATGGTGCAATCGCCCGATGGGAAGAGCGATGTCCATGACGGTGGACCGCGGGCAGTTCGCCGACGCGGTCACCCCCTGGGAGGAAGAGGACTGGAGGGCGGCCGCCCTCGGCTGGTCGGAGCGGGAGCTCGGCCGGCACGGTCTGGAGGAGACGGGGCCCCGTGAGGTGAGGGTCCGGCCCTGGTCGATCCTCGTGCGGTTCCGTATCGGAGCCGGCGAGCGCGAGACGGTGTGGTTCAAGGCGAGCGCGCCCGACGCCGCCTTCGAGGCCGCTCTCGGCGGCGCGCTCGCCGACTGGGTGCCCGAGCACGTCGTGACGCCCCTCGCGGTCGACGCCGCGCGCGGCTGGTCGCTCCTCCCCGACGGCGGGCCCCTCTTCCGGAACGTCCTCGACGCCGGTGGCGCCGGCCCGGAGTCCTGGGCGCAGGCGCTCGGCCAGTACGCGCGGATGCAGCGGGCCCTCACCCCGTACGCGGACCGGTTGACGGCTCTCGGCGTGCCCGGCGGCCGGACCGGTCAGCTGCCGGGCATCTTCGACGGCCTCGTCGAGGGCAACGCCACCCTGGACCCGGACGCCCGCCGCGCCCTGCGGGAGCAGCGGCCCCGGCTCCTGGACTGGTGCGCCGAGCTCGACGCGTACGGGATCCCGGACTCGCTCGATCACTGCGATCTGCACGACGCCCAGCTCCTCGCCCCCGCCGCCGGCCGTTTCACCTTCTTCGACTGGGGCGACGCCAATGTCGCCCACCCCTTCGCCAGCCTCCTCGTCCCCGCCCGCGCCGTCCGGGAGCGGCACGGCCCCGAGCATGTGCACGGGCTGCGCGACGCCTACCTGGAGCCTTGGACCGACCTGGGCCACTCCCTCCCGGAGCTGCGCCGCGCGGCGTCGCTCGCCGTCCGGCTCGCCGCCCTCGGCAGGGCGGTCTCCTGGTTCCGCCTCTTCCCCGGAACGCCGACGACGGGGTGCGCCGAGGCGAGCGCCCTCTGGGTGAACGAACTCTTCACCGACTCGCCGGTGCTCTGAACGGCCGGAGGGCCGCGTCAGTCGTCGCTGGTGTAGCGGAACCGGACCCACAGGGGAAGCGCGAACCAGCAGAGCAGGTACCAGGCGAGGACGCCGGCGACGAGCCAGGGCACGTACGGGTCGTCGTGCGTGACCACCCGCAGGACGAGGAAGAGCGCGGACGTCAGGGTCGCGAGGAGAAGGATCAGACCGGTGAAGGTGAGCCGGGAGGCCCAGACGACCGCCTGGGGTTTCAGCCGCCGCCCCGACACGATCCGGTGGAAGGCGACGGGGCCGATGAGTGCGCCCGTGGCCAGCGATCCGAGGACGACCGTGACGATGTAGACCGTCTTGTCGGTCTGCTGGAGGTCCTGGAAGCGCGGGGTGAACACCACGGTGAGGAGGAAGCCGAGGAGGATCTGCACCCCGGTCTGCGCCACCCGGATCTCCTGCATGATGTCGGTCCAGCGCCGGTCGGCCCGTTCCATCTCGGTCTCGTTCCGGCCGTGCCGCAGCCCCTCCCGCGGGTGCGGGTCGTCCGCCGTCATGGAGGTCCCCCTTCCGGAGCCCTGTGGGATCAGGCGCGGCCCGCGGCCTTCTGGCTCCGGCGGGACAGCGAGTCGACGACGACGGCGGCCAGCAGGACCGATCCGGTGATCATGAACTGGACGGCGTTGCTGACGCCCATGATGTTCATGCCGGACTGGATGGACCCGATCACCAGCGCGCCGAGGAGGGCGGACCAGACCGAGCCGCGTCCGCCGAACAGGCTCGTGCCGCCGATGACGGCCGCGGCGATGACGTTCATCAGCAGGTTGCCGCCGCCGGACGTCTGGCTCGCGGACTGGATCTGCCCGGCGAGGAAGATGCCGCCGACGGCCGCCATGAGCCCGGAGATCGAGAAGACGGTCATCCGGACGAACGGCACGCTGATGCCGGCGCGGCGCGCGCCCTCGATGTTGCCGCCGACGGCGAAGACCCGCCGCCCGTACGTCGTACGGCGGAGCACGAAGTCCAGGACCACGAGCAGGATCAGGAAGATGAGGAGCGCGAGCGGAAGCCCCTGGTACTGGTTGAGGATGTACGCCGCGGCGAACGCGATCGCGGCGATGACGACCGTACGGAGCACGATCTCGGCGACCGGCCGGAACGGCACCCGGGCGGCCTGGCGGCGTCTGGCGTCGAGGAGCGAGGCCGCGAGGAAGAGCCCGACGCCCACGGCCGCGGTCACATAGGCCGCGGCAGGGCTGTGGAAGATCGTCGAGTAGAGCTTGGAGACGATGCTCTCGCTCGGGATGTTGACCGTGCCGTTGGCGCCCAGGATCTGGAGCATCAGGCCGTTCCAGAACAGGTTGCCCGCCAGGGTGACCACGAACGCCGGCACGCCGACCTTCGCGAAGAAGAACCCGTGGATGAGCCCGACGGCCGCTCCGCCCACGAGGGCGACGAGGAGGGCCAGCCACTGGTTCATGCCGTTGATGACGTTGAGTACGGCGAAGATGGCGGCGCACAGGCCGCTGACGGAGCCGACGGAGAGGTCGATCTCGCCGAGCAGCAGGACGAAGACGATGCCGACGGCGATCATGCCGGTGCCGACGATCTGCTGACTGAGGTCGGAGAGGTTCTGGGCGGAGAGGAACGTGGAGTCGAGGCTGCCGAACACCGTCCAGATGATGATCACGGCGACGACGACGGGCAGTGACCCCAGCTCCCCGCTGTGCAGCTTGCGGCGGAACTCCCCGAGGTATCCCTTCAGGCCCTCCTCGCGGACGAGCAGCCGGGTGTCGACCGCCGGCATGGCCTCGGGCGCCGGTTCCTGCGCGCCGTTGTCGGGGGCTCGGTCCCGTCTCATTGCTCCTCCTCCTGCCGCTTGCGGGCCTGGCGGCGGGTGACGGCGCTCTCGGTGGCCCCGGTGATGGCGGAGATGATCTCCTCGGTGGTCGTGGAGCGCTTGTCGAAGAAGCCGTTGTTCCGGCCGAGGCGCATGACGGCGATCCGGTCGGCGACCGCCATCACGTCCACCATGTTGTGGCTGATCAGGATGGTGCCGAGACCGTGATCGCGGAGCCGCTCGACCAGGTCGAGGACCTCGGCGGTCTGCTCCACGCCCAGGGCGGCGGTCGGCTCGTCCAGGATGACGACCTTGGGGTCGCCGATCAGGGAGCGGGCGATCGCGACGGTCTGGCGCTGGCCGCCCGACAGGGAGGCGACCGGGATCCGGACGCTGGGGATCCGGATGGAGAGGGTGTCGAGCAGTTCGCGCGAGCGCTGTTCCATCCGGACCTCGTCCAGGACGCCGAAGCGGCGCAGTTCGCGGCCGAGGAAGAGATTGCCGACCACGTCGAGGTTGTCGCACAGGGCGAGGTCCTGGTAGACGGTGGCGATGCCGAGGTTCTGGGCGTCGTGGGGCCGGTTGATGCTGACCGCCCGGCCCTGCCATTCGATGACGCCCTCGTCGGGCGGGTTCACTCCGGCGATCGACTTGACGGCGGTGGACTTGCCGGCGCCGTTGTCGCCGACGAGGGCGACGACCTCGCCGGCGTGGACCTCCAGATCGAAGCCCTTCAACGCCTGGACCGCGCCGAACCGTTTGGAGATCCCCCGCAGGGTGAGCACGGGTGGCTCCGACAAGGGAACCGCCTCCTCCGCTCGCGCGGACCGCTCCGACGCCGCCCGCGGTGAGGGGCGCGGCTGACGGACGCGATACGCGGCTCTTGGATGGCCCCCGGCTATTCGAGACCGGCGTCCTTGCAGGCCGCCGCATAGGTCGGAGTGCAGATCTCCTGGACCGTGTAGAGCCCGTCCTTGACGACGGTGTCCTTGATGTTGTCCTTGTTGACCACGACCGGGTTGAGCAGCCGGGCCGCGACCTTGCGGTCGCCGTCGCTGGTGACGGTGGTGGGTGCCAGGTCGGACGAGAGCTTCTTGCCCTCCGCCAGGTTGACGGCCATGGTGGCGGCGATGTCGGCCTCGGGCTTGTACGGCTTCTCGACGGTGAAGGTCTGAGTGCCGATCAGGATCCGCTGGATCGCGTCGAGTTGGGCGTCCTGGCCGGACAGCGGCACGTTCATGCCGGCGGCCTTGAGGGCGGTGGCGATACCGGCGGCCAGTCCGTCGTTGGCCGAGTAGACACCGACGATCTTGTCCTTGCCGAGGGAGCTGATGGCGCCGGCCATCTGCTGGTTGGCGTTGTTCGGGTCCCAGTCGGGAGTGTCGTACTCCTTGCCGATCTTCACCTTGCCGTCGAGGACGGAGTGCGCGCCGGCCTTGAACTCGGCCGCGTTCGGGTCGGTCGGCGACCCGTTGTGCATCACGATCTCGCCGCTCTTGGCCTTGGCGCCGAGCGCGGCGAGGAGCGCCTTGCCCTGCAGCTCGCCCACCTTGTGGTTGTCGTACGAGACGTAGGCGTCGATGGGGCCCTGCGCGAGACGGTCGTACGCGACGACCTTGACGCCCGCGTCATGGGCCTTCTGCACGGAGGACTGGATGGACTTGGCATCCACGGCATCCAGGATGATGACCTTGTCGCCCTTGGCGAGGGCGGTGTTGACCTGCTGTTGCTGGGTGGTGGGGTTCTGCGCGGCGTTGTAGTAGTCGATCTGGGCGTCCGGGGCCAGTTCCTTGATCTTCTGCTCGATGTAGGGCCGGTCGAACTTCTCGTACCGCGTGGTCTTGCTCTCCGGCAGCAGCAGACCGATCTTGATGTTCTCCTGCTTCTCGCTCCCCGCGCCCAGGGCCGTCGCGCTGGTCGCCGCCACTCCCAGGGAGAGTGCCGCGGCTCCGGCCAGGGCTATCGCGCTCCGCAATGTACGGGTCATGGGAGGCTCCTTCCGTACTCCCCCTCTCCCTCACCTCGTGAGCGCGGGAACGAGGATGTACATATCGCCTATATATCGACATTAACCGCAACCGGAGGACCGGCAAGCGGGTGGTGCTCCTCGGGCCGAGGCTGGCGGGCCGACGCCCGGAGTGGGACGATTCGTATGAAGCGACTACGGGCCCGCCTCGGCGCTTCGGCCTCCGGCGGGGTCTCCCGTCGAACGAAGAAGGCGACATGCCTGCCATCAAGGAATCCATCGACATCGCCCGTACGCCCGCGGATGTCTTCTCCTACGTGACCGACCCGACGCATCTGCCCGAATGGCAGCAGAGCGCGGTCTCGGTCCGCAAGATCGGCGACGCCCCCTTCGCGGTCGGCTCCAAGGTCGCCGTCACCCGACGGCTCGGCAAGCGGGAGTTCACCGCGATCATGCAGGTCATCGAGCTGGAGCCGCCGAGGCACTGGCACGTGCACGGCATCGACGGCCCCGTGCGCGGCGACGTGCGGGGCACCATAGAGCCGCTCGAAGACGGCGAGCGCTCCCGCCTGACCCTCTCCCTCGACTTCGAGGGACACGGCATCGGCAAGGCACTCGTCCCCCTCGTCGTCCGCCCGCACCTGCGGAAGGAGATGCCGAAGGACGAGATGACCCTCAAGGGCATCCTGGAGAGCGGAGCCGCCGGCTGACGCCGGACGGCACCGGATCAGTCCGTGGAGACCGGCCGCTCGAAGAAGGTCTCCAGGGACACCGTCGCCTGCGTGCCGCTCACACCCTCGATGGCGTACAAGCGGCGCAGCACGTCCTGCAGCCGGACCGTGGTGGTGGTGCGCACCTTCACCAGGACCGAGGCACTGCCGGCGATGACGTGCGCCTCCTGGATCTCGGGGATCGCGGCGAACGCCGCCGCCGAGTCCCCGATCCAGGCCGACGAGTCGACCATGACGAAGGCCAGCACGTCCTGGCCGAGGGCGGCGGGATCGACGTCCACGGTGGTACGGCGGATGACGCCCCGCTCCCGCAGCTTCCGCACCCGCTCGTGCGCGGCGCCCGCCGACAGGCCGACCGCCTTGCCCAGCACCGCGTACGCCTGGGTGGCGTCCCGCTGGAGCTCGGCGAGCAGCGCCCGGTCGATGGCGTCCACGATCGCCTCGCTCATCGCATGATCCCCTCCGTCGATCCCATGCCGGAAACATACGTCAGTAGCGACTGTTCATCGCCGCCCGCACCTCCGCCAGCGTCGCGTCGGCGACGGCCCGGGCCCGCTCGTTCCCCTCGCGCAGGATCCGGCGCACGTACGCGCGGTCCTGCGCGTACTCCGCGCGGCGGGACCGGATCGGCGCCAGGTACTCGTTGACCGACTCCGTCACCGTCCGCTTCAGTGCGGCGGCCCCCGCGGAGCCGATGTCGTCGGCGACCTCCTCGGGGGTACGGCCCTGGCACAGGGCCGCGAGCAGCAGGAGGGAGGACACCTCCGGGCGGTCGGCCGGATCGTAGGCGATGTGACGCTCGGAGTCGGTCTTCGCGCCCCTGACCAGCCGGGCCGTCTCGTCCGCACCGGAGGCCAGCGCGATGGAGTTGCCGCGGCTCTTGCTCATCTTGGTGCCGTCCGTGCCGAGCAGCAGCGGGGCCTCCGACAGCAGGGCGTCCGGCTCGGGGAAGACGGCGGAGCCGCTGCCGTAGCGGTCGTTGAACCGGCGGGCGACGGTCCGGGTGATCTCCAGGTGCGGGAGCTGGTCCTGCCCGACGGGGACGAGGTTCGCCTTGCAGAACAGGATGTCGGCGGCCTGGTGGACGGGATACGTGAACATCAGACCGCTCACGGCGGACTGCCGGGAGTGCGCGATCTCGTCCTTGACGGTGGGGTTGCGGTTCAGCTCGGCCACGGACACGAGACTGAGGAAGGGCAGCAGCAGCTGGTTCAGGGCGGGGACGGCGCTGTGCGTGAACATCGTGCTGCGCTCCGGATCCACGCCGATGGCGAGGTGGTCGAGCACCAGCTCCTCGACGTGCTCCGGGAGGCTGTCCGCGACGTCGCGGTCGGTCAGGACCTGGTAGTCCGCGACGACCACGAACAGCTCCGCCCCGAGGTCCTGGAGCCGGACCCGGTTGTGCAGGGTGCCGAAGTAGTGCCCCAGGTGCAGCCGCCCGGTGGGACGGTCGCCGGTCAGGACGCGGAACCGCCCCGGGTCTTCGAGGATCTGCCGCTCCAGGACGGCACTGCGCGTACGTGCCGCCGACGTCCCGAGGGCGTCGTCGGCAGAGGCGGCGGAGGGGGCGGCGGGGGCGAGGACGGTCATCGGGTCTCCTGGTCTGGGTCGGTGGCGCCGTCGGGACGACAGGACCCAGAGCCGGGAAACGCGAAAGGGCCGTTCGTCCGAACGGCCCGGTCGTGCGCGAGTAGTGGCCGCTCCTAGGAGGAGCGCCACCAGCTGAGGCACGACGACAGATGCATGGCCCCAGCGTACATGCCCCGCGGCCGAGACCACGGGGCATATGAGGAGCGTCGGGTCAGGACAGCACGACCGGCAGGTCGAACAGGTCGTTCTGCGTGACCACCGGCTTGTTGCGGAGCTCCTCGCGCGGCACCGCCAGACGCAGCTCAGGGAAGCGCTCGTACAGCGCGGGGAGCGCCACCGACGCCTCCAGACGCGAGAGCGCCGCACCCGGGCACACGTGCGGGCCGTGCCCGAAGGAGATGTGCCGGTTCGGCGTCCGGGTCACGTCGAACTCGCCCGCCGTCGGTCCGTGCTGCTCCTCGTCCCGGCCGATCGCGCCGAACGACACGATCAGGGCCTCGCCCGCGGGCAGCACCCGGTCGCCGACCTCGATGTCCTCGGTGGCGAACCGGATCAGGACGTGCGAGGTGGGCGTCGACCAGCGCAGGGTCTCCTCGATCACGTTCTCCCACGGCACCTCGCCCTTGAGCACGAGCGCCCGCTGCTCGGGGTGGGTCTCCAGGGCGACCACGGCGTTCACGATCAGGCTGATCGTCGTCTCGTGGCCGGCCGCCACCATCAGCTGGAGGGTGTTGGTGATCTCCTCCGTGGTGAGCCGGTCGCCGCCCTCCGACGCCTCGATCAGCGCGCTCGTGAGGTCGTCGCCGGGGTTCTCCGTCTTCCCCGCCACGATTCCCGCGAACAGCGAGCCCAGGTCCGCCATCATCTGCGGCACCTCCTCGGGCGGCGTCTGCGTCGAGAAGAACTTGTCGAACAGCGCCTTCATCCGCGGGTGGTCGGCCGGGTCGACGCCCATCAGCTCGCCCACCACGTTCATCGGCAGCGGGTACGCGAACTCCGCCTTCAGATCGACGACCTCGCCCGACGGCCGCTCGGCCAGCCGGTCGAGCATCCCCCCGGTGAGGGACTCGATGCCCGCGCGCAGCCGCTCCACCCGGCGCGCCGTCAACGCCTGCGCGACCAGCGTACGCAGCCGGCGGTGCTCCTCGCCGTCGACGGTCAGCATCGACCGGCCGGGGTTCGCGAGACCGATCAGCGGCCAGTCCAGGGGTATCTCGCCGCGCTGCCACGCACCCCAGACGTCGATGTCCTTGACGAGACGGGCGTCCGTGAGCAGCTTGCGCGCCTCGGCGTGCCGGGTGACGGCCCAGCAGGCCACCCCGCCGGGCAGGACGACACGGGCCAGCGGGCCGGCGGCGCGCAGTCGGGCGCTCTCGCCGTCGAGGTCCGCGACGAAGGGGTCAAGCTCGATCACATCGGTGCCGGACGCGGCGGTGTGGTCGTACGGGCAGCTCATCCGAGGGCTCCAAGGGCGGGGGTCGGGGTGTACGTCACGGGGAGCGCGGTCAGGCCGCGCAGCCAGGGGGAGGGACGGCGGGCGAGGGCGCTCTCGGCGACCGCGAGATCCACGTCCGGCAGCCGGTCGAGCAGCACCTCGATGCCCGTCCGGGCGATGGTCTCGGCGACCTCCTGCGCGGGGAACGGGCAGCGGTGCTCGCCGTGGCCGAAGGAGAGGTGGGCGTTGTTGCCGCCGGTGAACGCGCCGGAGTCGGTGCGCACGTGCGGATCGGAGTTGGCGGCGGCCAGACCGAGCAGCAGCAGGTCGCCGCGGCCGATCCGGCGTCCGCCGAGGTGGGTGTCGCGCGAGGCCCACCGCCCGGCGACGTTCTGCGTCGGGGTGTCCTCCCACAGGACCTCGTTCATCGCCTCGCCGACGCTGTGCCGGCCGCCGGCGAGCGAGGCCGCGAACCGGTCGTCGGTCAGCATCAGGCGCAGCGAGTTGCCGATCCAGTCGGCGGTCGGCTGGTGGCCCGCGGCCATCATCACCATGAGGTCCTGGGCGACCTCCTCGACGGTGAACCCGGCGGTGTTGGCGAGCATCCGGGAGGCGACGTCGTCGCCCGGCGTCTCCGCCTTGGCGGCGAGCAGCGCGAACATCGACTCGGCCAGGTGCCGCTGGCCCTCGAGCGCGCCCTCCTGACCGTTGATCATGTCGTTCATGGCGGTGACGAGGCCGGGGCCCTGCTCGTCGGCGAAGCCGTAGCAGCTGGCGAGGACCCGTACCGGCAGGAGCATCGCGTACTCGGCGATGATGTCGCAGGAACCCTTGCCGCACAGCGCGTCGATGAGCTCGTCGGCGAAGCGCTCGGCCCGTTCCTTCAGGACGAACGGGTCGATCGCCTCCAGGGCGTCGGACACGACCCCGGCCCGCTCGCGGTGCCGCTCGCCGACGGTGTAGAGGATGGACGGCTGCTTGCGGCCGATCATCGGCAGCAGGGGCCAGTCCGCCGGGATCGCGTCCCACTGGTTCCACAGTTCGGAGTCGCGGGAGAACAGCACCGGGTCGCTGGTCACCTGGTGCAGCTCGCGGTAGCCGAGGACCAGCCAGGCGGGCACGTCCCCGTCGAGCACGACCGGGGCGACGGTCCCGTGCTCGCGTCGGATCTGCCGGTACAGCTCGGTGGGGTCGGTCTGGAACCGGGGTCCGCTCAGCGGGACCGGCTGGGGCTCGGGGAGGGTCACGGGGTGGGCTCCGGGATCGGGTGGGGGGTCGGCCGCGCGGCCGCGACGACGGTCCGCAGGTGTTCCACGAGCGAGATCAGCACCTGCTTGCTGGACTCGCGGGACCGGGCGTCGCAGAAGACCAGCGGCACCTCGTCGGCGAGGTCGAGGGCCTCGCGGATCTGCGCGGGGGTGTGGGCGGGGCCGCCGAAGTCGTTGCAGGCGACGACGAACGGCGTGCCGTGGTGCTCCAGGCGGTCGATCGCGTACCAGGAGTCGGCGAGCCGCCGGGTGTCGACGAGGACGACCGCGCCGAGCGTCCCGGAGAACAGCCGGTCCCACAGGAACCAGAACCGCTCCTGGCCGGGCGCCCCGAACAGGTACAGGACGTTGTGCGCGTCCAGCGTGATCCGGCCGAAGTCGAAGGCGACCGTGGTGGCCGTCTTCGCGGCGACGCCGACGGTGTCGTCGACGCCCTCGCCGGCCTGGGTCATGGTCTCCTCGGTGTTCAGCGGACGGATCTCGCTGACCGAGCGGACCAGGGTGGTCTTGCCGACTCCGAAACCGCCGACGACGACGATCTTCAGTCCGTTGTCGGCGGTGCTGCGCAGGGTCTGGCGCTGTTCAGAGGTTGCGGAGTCCAACGAGCACCTGCTCCAGGATGTCGTGATCGGGAAGGCGGTACGAGGCGCGGGGGTGCCGCGCGCTGATCCGGCCGGTGTCGTGCAGGTCGGCCAGGAGGATCCGCGTGATCGACACCGGCAGACCGAGTCCCGCCGCCACCTCCACCACGGCCGTGGGGAAACGGCACATGCGCAGGATCGCGGCGTGCTCGGACTGCATGCCGGCGACCGGATCGCTCTCGGAGACGACGAGCGTCACCAGGTCGAAGGCGTCGGACCCGGCGCGGCTGCGGCCGCCGGTCAGGGTGTAGAGCCGGTCGGGCGAGTCGTCCCGTCCCGGTCTGCCGCGGCTCATCCCCGGGGCCTCGCGACCAGGTGCTCGCCCAACTGCTCCACCAGCTCGGACATGTTGTGGCCGACGAGTCCGGCGTCGGCGTCCTCGTCGGCGACCAGTGCGAGGTGGGCGCCCTCGCCCGCCTCCACGATGAACAGGATGCCGCCGTAGAACTCGGCCATCGCGGAGCGGACCCCGCCCGTGCCGTCGCCGAACTCCACGGAGGCACCGTGCGACAGGCTCTGGATGCCGGCGGCGATCGCGGCGAGCTGGTCGGCCTGGTCGACGGAGAGCTCGGGCGTACGGCAGAGCTTGAGGCCGTCCCGGGAGAGCACCAGGGCGTGACGGGTGCCCGGGGTGCGTTCCAGCAGGCCCTCCAGGAGCCAGCTGAGCTTCTCGTCGGTGGTGGTGCCGGTCATGACGGGGTGCCTTCCGGGTGCGGGGAGTTCGTGGTGGGTGCGTCGGCGCTCGGCGCGGCGGCGGGGGGTTCGGCGGTGGGCTCGTGGCCGGTCGTCGTACGTGTCTCCGCCGTCGGGCCGCCCCCGCCGCGGACCGCCTGGCGGAAGCTGCCGAACCGGGTGGCGGCGCCCGCCGCCGAGCCGGTGCGCGGGCCCGTCGGGCGGGGCTGCCCGGCGGCCTCCGGACCGTCGGGGTGGGCGGCGGCCATCGCCCGGCCGCGACGGCGGCGCGGCAGCCCGCTCTCGCCGATGCTCTCGGCCACGGTGTCGTGGGTGGTCTCGGGCTCGCCGGCCGGTTCAGGGGCGGGCGGGGCCGTCAGCCGGCGGCCCGTCACGGGCGGCAGGGCGGCGTCGGGCGCGGCCGGAGGCTCGACGGGCGTGTGGCTGATCAGCTCCTGGGGGAGCATCAGCAGCGCACCCGTGCCGCCGCGCGCCGAGGGGCGGAACGACACGGTCAGACCGTGCTTGCGGGCCAGCCGGCCGACGACGGCCAGGCCGAGCCGGGTGCCGGAGAGACCGGCCAGGTCCTGCGCGGTCGAGCCGACCGCGGCCTCCGCGCGGCGCAGCTGGACATCGCTCATGACCAGGCCGCTGTCCTCGACGGAGATGATGACTCCGGCCGGGACCTCCTCCACGTAGACGTGGACCTCGGCGGTGGGCGGCGAGAAGTTCGCCGCGTTGTCCATGAGTTCGGCCAGGGCGTGCATGACGCCCTCGGCCGCGTGCCCGGCGACGGCCGCGTCGCTGCTGGAGTGCAGCCGCACCCGCTGGTAGCCGCCGATCCGTCCCATGGCGCCGCGCAGGATCGACTCCATGACGATGGGGCGGGCCCAGCGCCGGCCGGACCGTGCTCCGGTCAGTACGGCGACGGAGTCGGCCAGCCGGCCGGCCTGGGCGGTGCGGTGGTCGAGGTGGAGCAGGTCGGCGAGGACGTCCTCGTCGGCGTGCCGGTGCTCCATCTCCCGGAGGTCGGCGAGCATGCTCGTGGCCAGGGCCTGCATGCGGCCGGCCGCGTTGGCGGCGGCGGCCATGGCGGCGGACCGGCCGGACTCGGCGCGCCGCAGCCGGTCCTCGAGCCGCCGTACGTCGACGGCCCGGGCCTCGGTCAGCTCGGCGGTCCGTGCCGCGTGGGCCGCCTCCGAGGCGGCGGCCTCCGTCTCGTACCGCTCCGTCAGCGCCGCCGTCTCGCGTGCGGCGCGGTTCTCACGGGAGGCGAGTTCGGAGGTGAGCGCCTCGATCCGGCGGCTCAGGGAGCGTGAGGTCCGCCCGTACCAGGTGACCGCGAAGGCGGCGGCCGTGAGGAGCAGGACGCCGCCGCCGGCGAACCAGCCGAGCGCGGGACGGATCTCGGCCGGCGCGGCGGCGGTCGCCGCGACGGCGAGCGCACCGCCCGCGGCGGCCGTCAGCAACGAGGCGAGCAGGGCAGGGCGGAAGGGGGTGGACGGCGCCGACATCAACCAGACTCTCGGGAACAGGCACGCGGGGGAGTCGTAACGTCGGCACTATAGATCCGATCTTGATCGGTTAGGAACCTCCCTTGATTGGATCGGTATTCAGATCACGGAATATGCATCGAAAGTGATCAGAAGTCATCAGCTCGACGACGCGGAGGGAGCCGCGTTGCGCCACACCGTCAGGTCGAGCGTCATGTAGGTGCTCGGCGAGTCCTCCGGAGAGAACGCCTTGACGGTGACCAGGCCGAGGTGGCCCGTCCCCGTCGTGACACAGACCTGACGGCCCGGCGACAGCTTGTTCACGTAGATGTTCTGGGTGAACCGGGTCTCCGCGCGGCACGCTTCGAGGGAGCCCTCCTGGCCCGGGTCGAGCAGGACCAGGTTGCCGCCGCTGCTCTCCGCGTCGAGGTACCCGCCCGTGTCGTAGGAGAGGTCGTAGTTGTTGTCCTCGCCGACCTGCGGGCGCACGCTCTCGTCCCCGAGGGTCAGGTGGTAGCCGGCCGTCAGGTCGATGTCCTTGTACGTGGCGGCCTGCGGGGCCGGTGCCTTCGTCGGCGTCGGCGTCGGGGCGGGGCTCCCGGTCCCGGTCCCGGTACCCGCGCCCCCGGAGCCCTGCGGGCTCGCCGAGCCCTTCCCGTTCGGCTTCCCGCCGGCGTTCGAGGACGTCGGCTCGTCCTTGTCCTTCAGGACGGCGTAGGCGGTCACGCCGCCCGCGACGGCGAAGGCGAGGACGGCGGCCAGGGCGACCACGAGCCCGCGCCCTCCGCCCTTCTTCTGCGGCTGCTGGTGACCGGTCGGCCCGGGCCGGCCCGGGTAGGTCTGCCCCGGCTGACCGGGGTAGGCCTGCGGCGGGTACGCCGGACCGCCCGGCCCCTGAGTCGGCGCGTACGCGAAGCCGGGCGCGGGCGCGGCGGCGGCCGGGGCGGGGACCGGGGCCGACGGGACGACCGGGACCGTGTTCGGCGGCGGGGTGACCGGAGGACCGTAGCCGGGCGGCGGGGTCGACGGCGCGGACGGCGCCGTCGGCGCGTACCCCGCCGGCGCGGCCGAGGGGGCGGTCGTCGGCGGCGGGGGCGTCTGCGGGGGAGCGGGCGCCGCCGCGCGGGCCGTGATCTCGGCGGAGACCGCGCCCGGCAGCCAGTCCTCGGGGCGGCGCAGCACCGTCGCCGCGTTCGCGGCCTGGCAGAGCTGGATGATCTCGGAGAGCGACGGCCGGGCCTCGGGCTCCTTCGCGAGGCAGCGCGTGACCAGCTCGGTGAGCCGCTCCGGTACGGCGCTCAGGTCCGGCTGCTCGTGCACGATCCGGTACAGCACCCCGTGCCCGGTGCCCTCGCCGAAGGCGGGGACGCCCGTCGCCGCGTACGCCGCGACCTGACCGAGCGCGAACACGTCCGTGGCCGGCGTGACCCGGCTGCCCGCCGCCTGCTCGGGGGCCATGAACGACGGCGTCCCGATGGTGACCCCACTGCCCGTCAGGGAGGTCGCGTCGGCCGCGTGGGCGATGCCGAAGTCGATGACACGGGGCCCGTCGGAGGCGAGCAGCACGTTCGACGGCTTCAGGTCGCGGTGCACGATGCCCGCCCCGTGGATCACGTGCAGCGCTTCGGCCATGCCGGCGACGAGCAGCAGCACCGTCTCCACGGGCAGCGCGCCGTGCGTCACGACCGCGTCGGCGAGCGAGGGACCCGGCACGTAGGCGGTGGCCAGCCACGGCTGCGTGCCCTCGGGGTCCGCGTCGATGACGGGCGCCGTGAACAGTCCCTGGACGCGCTGCGCGGAGCGCACCTCCTGGGCGAACCGGCGGCGGAACTCGGCGTCCTCGCCGAACTCGGGACGGATCAGCTTGATCGCCACCGGCCGGCCGCCGGGCGTGTACGACAGATACACCTTGCCCATGCCGCCGGCGCCGAGCCGGGCGGCGAGCCGGTAACCGGCGACCGTCGTCGGGTCGTCCGCCGCCAGCGGCTGAAAGATCTCGGAGCCGCTCCGGTCCGCTTGCTGACCGCCCATGTAACCCATGTCTCCCCACGCAGAACACTGTTGAACGGAGGGCACCCTACCGGTGGGCCGCGCCCTCGGTGGCGTCCGTGCCGAGCTCCGTGCCCGTGAGCCCGGCGCGCTCCGCGAGCGCACCGCCCTGGAAGCGGCTCTCCGCCCCCAACTCCTCCAGGAGATCGGCGATGTGACGGCGACATGTACGCAGCGACATCCCCATCCGCCGGGCGATCACCTCGTCCTTCGCGCCCTCCGCGAGCAGCCCCACGAGTGCCCGCCGCAGACTGGGACCGACCTCCTTGTACGCCGCCTCGCTGCTGCCCCGGAACGGGACCGCTCCGGACCAGTGCTGCTCGAACACCCGGCAGAGGTACGCCACCACGTCGGGGTCCCGTACCAGGACCGCGCCCTCGCCCGTACCGCCGTCGGCGCGCCGGGGCAGGAAGGCCACGGAACGGTCGAACACCACGGCCCGGTCGGGGAGTTCGGCGGCGGTCCGGTACTCGGCACCGGCCTCGGTGAGCCGCTCCACGTACCCCTGGGTCGACAGGCTGGACCGCGCCGAGTGCTGGTACAGCGTGCGCATCCGCACGCCCCGGCTGAGCATCGCGACGTCCCGCTCGACGGCGTCCCCGAGCCGGTGCGCGGCCCGCCCGCCGCCGGGCTGGATGCTGAACACCTCCTCCCGGCAACGGGCCGACTCCTCGGTGAGCATCGCGGAGGCGGCCGCCATGTCGGGCAGCACGTCGAGGCCCTCCCGGCGGCCCTGTTCGCGCCGGGCCGCGCGGTACCGCGGCATCAGGGAGTGCAGATCGTCACGGAGCGACTGGGCGTGCGCGGCGGCCCGGGCGAGCTGTGCCTCCACCGGCCCGACCACCTCCGCCGCGGCGGCCTCCGGGTTCACCGGGATCAGCTCCCCGGGGTGCCCCGGCGCCGGCCGCAGAAGACGCAGCCGCTCCAGGGTGCGGCAGGCCGCCTCGACCTCCGCCCCGCTCAGCCCGAGGGCCGGAAGCCCGTCCCGCGGCAGGGCAGGGAGGCTGCCGTGCTCCAGTACGTACGCGAAGACGGCGACGGCTCCGGCGTCCAGCCGAGGCATTCCGTCCACATCCACCCCAGTAGTCACCTGTTTCCCCCGTGATGCGGCCCTGCTACTTCCGTGCCATGCAGGGTATTGCCAGGTCATGGCGCTGGACCAAGCGGGCTCGCCGGGATGAACTGGTGGTGTCCGGCCGAGGGAAACCCCATCAGGCCGACATACGGCGTGAACCCGCCAGACACGGAGCTTCCCGCCGCCCTCTCCACTCCCGAACCAGGAGCCGCACCATGTCCGTTGCCGTCCGCTGCCTTCTCCTCCTCGCCGTCCTGCTCGCCGGCGGAGCGACCGCCGCCACGACGGACGACGCACCGGGGACGACGCGGACGGTCGCCGCGAACCCCCTGGACACCAGCTGGGGCGACGACTACGACCGGCCCCTCCAGTAGGACCGACCGGTCCCTTCCGCGGGGACACCCGGCCTTACGGCAGGACACCCGGCCCCTGCTCGTCACCCATGCGAAACGCGAGGACGAAGAGCGTGTCGTCACCCACCGCGCATTCCCCGTCCGGCCCCGGCCCCCGGCGGTCGCGCGCCGAAAGCCCCGCCGACCGGGCCCTGTTGCCGGACATCGCGCGCGCCGTGATCGCCCGTACCTCGCCGGATCCGGCGAGGGCGGACTGGAGCGTCGAACCCGGTGAGTTCTGGTGCCACGTCGTGCCCGACGGCGCCGTCGCACGGGCCCAGGGATGGAAGCTGCACGTCCCGGCCACCCCGCTCTCGGCGCCTCTGGTGCTCGCCCGGTCCGCCGAGGTCCTGGTCGCCCGCCGCGCGGCCTTCAAGTTCGCCGGGACCCCGGCCAAGGTCGCCGCGCTGGTGTCCGGGCGCTTCGCACGCGGCGGGGGCGGCAAGTTCCTGACCGTGTACCCCGCCGACGACGAGCAGTTCCGGTTGCTCGCCGAGGAACTCCACCGCGCCACCGAGGGACTTCCGGGCCCCGCCGTCCTCTCCGACCGGCGCTATCTTCCCGGCAGTCAGCTCTTCTACCGGTACGGCGTGTTCAAGGGCGTCCGGGAACTGACCGCCGACGGCTCCTTCGCCGCCCGTCTCACCGATCCCGAGGGGCGGCCGGTCGCCGACGAGCGCAACGCCTGGTTCAGCCCGCCGACCTGGGCCGGCGACCCGTTCCCCGACCGCCCCGCCGCACCCGCGCGCAGCACCGCCACGGCCAAGCCCGTCCTGCTCGGCGACCGCTTCCTCGTACGGGGCGCGATCCAGCACTCCAACAAGGGCGGGGTGTTCCGGGCCGAGGACACCCGTACCGGCGCACAGGTCGTCGTCAAGCAGGCGCGGCCCCACGTGGGGGCCGGCCTCGAAGGCCTGGACGTCCGGGACCTGTTGCGCCGCGAGGCCGCACTGCTCGAACGGTTCGGGCGGGAGCGCCCCGACCGGGTCCCCGGGCTCGTCGAGGTGTTCGAACAGCAGGGCAGTGTCTTCCTCGCCACCGAAGCGGTTCCGGGGGCCACGCTGCGGCGCACCGTCGCCGAGCACGTGGCCCGGGACGGCGAGGCCTGCGCCGACGACCGTACGGCCGCGTCACGGGTCCGACAGCTCGTCGATCTCGTCGCCACCGCCCACGAACTCGGCGTCACCCTGCACGACTTCAACCCCAACAACGTCATGGTCACCCCGGACGGACGGCTCGTCCTCATCGACCTGGAGATGGCGGCCCGGGAGGGGGAGCGCTGGATACTCGGCGCCACCCCCGGCTACACGGCCCCCGAGCTGCGCGCCCTCGACCAGGTGGCCCCCGCCCTGCCGCCGAGCGTCGACCTCTATGCCCTCGGCGCCACGGTCCTGCACGCCCTGAGCGGCGCAGATCCGGTGCTGGCGGAGGACCTCCCGCGGGAGACGGCACGGCCGGACGAGCGGCGCCTCGCGGAGCTCGTGAACCTGCTCGCCCGGGACCACGGACTCGTACGACGCCACGCGCCGCTGATCCTGGGGCTGACGCGGGACGAACCCGGGGAGCGATGGAGCCTGGACCGGGCAAGGGAGTTCCTGTCGGGGACACCTGCGGGGCCGGAAGCCGAGCGGACCCGTGTGGAACGCCCGGACGCCGATCGGTCCCTCGTCGAACGCCCGGACCCGGTCGCGACGCGGGCGCGTCTCCTGCACGACGGCATCGCCCACCTGCTGGCCACGATGCGCCCGCACGACCCCGAACGGCTGTGGGCCTCGGACTCGTTCGGCGAGACCTGCGACCCGGTGGCGCTGCAACACGGCTCGGCCGGCGGCGTCGCCCTCCTCGCGCGGGCCCTCGGCCACGGGGACGCCGGGCTCGGCCTCCCGGAGACCGGCACCGTGACGCCCGTGACCCGCGAAGCGCTCGCCGAAGGCCTCCGCTCCGCCGCCCACTGGACCCTGGAGCGGCAGGAGACCCTGCCGAGCGACCCGCCCGGCCTGCACTTCGGCCGTTCGGGCACGGCCTGGGCCCTGCTCGACGCCGCACGGGTCCTGGACGACACCGCCCTGGCGGACCGGGCCGTCGCGCTCGCCCTCGGCCTGCCCGTGCGCGGCCCCAACCCGGACGTCTGCCACGGCGTGGCCGGCTCCGGACTGACACAGCTGCACTTCTGGCGCACGACCGGAGACCCCCGGTTCCTGGACCGCGCCGCCGAGGCCGCGGACGGACTGCTCGGCGCGGCGCGGCGCACCCCGGAGGGGGTCTTCTGGCCGGTGCCGGAGGACTTCGCCTCGGCGCTCGCCGGCGCCTGGCACTACGGCTTCGCGCACGGCGTGGCCGGGGTCGGCACGTTCCTCCTGCTCGCGGCGGAGGCCACCGGGGACGTACGGTTCCTCGACGCGGCCACCGAGGCGGGAGCCACCCTCGCGACCGCCGCGCGCAGCGGACCGGCAGGTGCGCTCTGGCCCGTCGACAGGGCCCGCCACCTCTCCGACTCCCCGGAGCTCGCCCGGCACTGGTGCAGCGGTTCCTCCGGCGTCGGCACCTTCCTGGTCCGGCTCTGGGCGGCGACCGGCGCGTCCGACAAGCGCGTGCGCGACCTGGTGGACGGCGCGGCCCGCGCCGTCCGGGCGGGCAGGGTGACCGACTCGCCGGCCACCTGCCACGGCCTCGCGGGAAACGCCGAGTTCCTCCTCGACGCCGCCGACCGGACGGGCGACGAGAGTCACCGCGCCGCCGCCGAGCTCCTCGTCGAGCACCTGGCCGCGCAGGCCGTGCTGCGCGACGGGCGCCTCCTCGTGCCCGACGAGAACCGCAGGACAGTCCTCGCCGAGTACGCCACCGGCCTCGCCGGGAGCCTCTCCCTGCTGCTGCGCATGCGCTGCGGAGGCCCGCGGGCCTGGCTGCCCGAGGACGGGCCGGCCCACCCCTGAGTGTCCGGCGGCCCGAGGCCGCCGGCGATCCACCGAAGTATCCGCATCAATCGAAGGAGACCGTCATGACCGAGTTCGACATCGACGCCCTGCAGGTCCTGCCCGAGGAGGTCCGCACCGAGGACGCCCGCGGCGAGGAGCACGCCGCCGCGCTGATCACGGCCTGCCGCTGGCTCACGAGCGGCTGCTGACCGACTCCGCTCGGGGAGGGGGCCGGCATCCCCGGCCGGTCCCCTCCCCCGGAGGCACGACCGTGGGCCCCCGGCGGCACGACCGTAGACTCGAAGTACGGGCGTGCCGCGCCCCCGCGTTCACGGCTGGAGGCGGCGATGACCAGGCTGACGGGCAGGGCCCTGCGGGTGACGGTCTTCGTGGGGGAGACCGATCTGTGGCACCACAAGCCGCTGTACACCCAGATCGTCGGACGGGCACGCGAGGCCGGTCTCGCGGGCGCGAGCGTGTTCCGCGGCATCGAGGGCTTCGGAGCGTCCTCGCTGATCCACACGCAGAGGCTGCTCTCGCTGAGCGAGGACCTGCCCGTGGCCGTGGTCATCGTCGACACCGAGGAGAAGATCCGCGCCTTCCTGCCGGAGCTCGACGAGCTGGTCGAGGAGGGCCTGGTGATCCTCGACGACTGCGAGGTCATCCGCTACGTGGGCCGGGAGAAACCCGCCTGAGCCCGTCTCACCCCGGTGCCGGGCCTACGATGACCCGATGCGCAAGCCTGACTCGCAGCCGTACTGGAACACCAACGTGGCCCGCCACGCGGGCATCCTGCGTGCCGTTCCCGCAGGATGCGGCGAGGCCCTCGACGTCGGCTGCGGCGACGGGCTGCTGGCGCGGAGACTCACCGGGCGGGCGCGCCACGTCACCGGGGTGGACACGTCCCCGGACATGATCGCCCGCGCCCGCGAGTCCGCCGCGGGCCGTCCGGAACTCACCTTCGTGGAAGGCGACTTCCTCACGGTGGATCTGCCCGCCGAGGGCTACGACTTCATCTGCTCGGTGACCACCGTCCACCACCTGGACTTCGGGTCGGCCCTGACCCGCATGCGTGAACTGCTGCGTCCCGGTGGCGCGTTGGTGGTGGTCGGCCTGGCCCTCGACGAAGGCGTCGCCGACTGGACGTTCAGGATCGCCACCCAGCCGGCCGTCCGCATCACCAAGTCGCTGCGCGGCGCACGGACCCCTGAGGGAATGCCGGTCGCCGAGGCGCGCATGAACTACGCGCAGGTGCGCACCGAGGCGCGACGACTGCTGCCCGGCGTGCGCTACCGCCGGCACGTGCTCCGCCGGTACTCCCTGACCTGGCGGAAGCCGCTCACGGCATGATCGCCGAAAGGCCCTTGCGGAGGTCCTCCGGGTTCATGACCGGCAAGTAGTGGATCTTGGCGCCGATCTCCATGAAGAACGGCTGCGAGATCTTCGGCATCAGGGTGGTGTCGGCCAGGTCGAAGAAGATGAACGCGGTCCGACAGCCGTTGTCGACGGTGAAGTACGCCGCCTCGGGCTTGAGTTCCTGCATCGCGCTTTCCATGAGCTGCAGCAGCTTGCCCTGCTTGATGGCCTCGTTGGAGGCCGTGGTGTCCATCTGAACCTTCAGCAGCATGCGCATGACGCGGCCTTTCCCGGCCGGGCGGGCGCTCCCCTCGGGGCGCCCGGAACCCCGGACGCGCTCAGTTCCAGCGTCCCCCTCACCCGGCGGACGGGCCACTCGGGCCGAGGCGGGACAGGGTTTCGAGGGCGACGTCGGCGGAGTCCTCTGACCGAGACGGAGGCAGCCCTGCGGGCCCTCGCCCGCAACGTGCGGACGGCCCGCAACCGGGCCGGCCCGTCCCTGGACGAGCTCGGCAGGCGTGCCCAGGTCGGCAAGGGCGCCCTGGTGGGCCTGGAGAAGGCGCAGGGCAACCCGAACTTCGCCACCCTCGTCCGGCTCGCCGACACCCTCGGCGTCTCCGTCTCCGCCCTCCTCGAAGGCCCGGCCGAAGGCGGCGTCCGCGTCGTGACCGCCGACGCCGTCGCGCCGCTCCGGACCGGGAGGCTGGGCAGCGAGGCCCCGGCTCATGCTCACGACCTCCGGCCCGGCGCCGGTCGAGGTCTGGCGCCGGACCCTGGAACCGGACGAGGAGTACCCCAGCCGCCCCCACCAGGCCGGAGTCGTGGAGACGGTCAGCGTCACCGTCGGCCGGATGGCGCTGATCGTCGACGGAGCGGAACACACCGTGGAGGCCGGGCAGAGCGCCACCTTCGCCGGCGGCGCCGCCCACGTCTACCGCGGCGCGGGCGAGGCGACCTGCCACCTGATCATGACCGTCCACCTGCCGCCCGGCCCCGCCGCCTGAGGGAGGGGCGGGGCGCCTTCAGTGCTCCCGGGCGAGGAACGCGGGGCGCAGGGACGTGTCCACCGGGTCGTAGTACCGGTGGAAGACCGGCGTCGTGGAGCCGGACACGGGCGGCACGATCCAGCTCCAGTCGGCGGGCGTGGGCCTGCCGTGCCGGCTCTCCTGCGCGATGTGCCGCAGGAAGCGCTCGGACTCGGTGTGATGGTCGGCCATCGTCACCCCGGCCTCCTGGAAGGAGTGCAGCACCGCCACGTTGAGCTCGACGAGCGCCCGGTCCCGCCACAGCGTCCGCTCCGAGGAGCGGTCGAGGCCCAGGCGGTCGGCGACCACCGGGAGGAGGTCGTAGCGCTCGGCGTCGGCGAGGTTGCGGGCGCCTATCTCCGTCCCCATGTACCAGCCGTTGAACGGCGCCGCCGGATAGCGCACCCCGCCGATCTCCAGCGTCATGTCGCTGATCGCCGGTACCGCGTACCAGCGCAGTCCGAGCTCCGCGAACCATCCGTGGTCCGGGTGCCGGAGCGGCACCTCCCTCACGGAACCGTCCGGCAGCTCGTACCACTCGGGTCGCGCGCCCGGACGCTCCTGGACCATCAACGGGAGCACCTGGAAGGCCTCTTCGGACCGCTTCCACCCCAGATCGCGGGCGTGGGCGGTCGACGCGGCGGCGCGCGGGTCGCCGATCCAGCGGCCCTCGGCGGTGCGGTGCCCCGCGTACCGCACCAGCTGGTCGTTGACGATCCGGGGCCCGGGGCGGCCCGGTCGGTCCGGGGCGAACACCGAGATCACCGGGCGGATCCGGCCGCCGTTCCCGGCGATCCGCAGATGCTCGAAGCAGTCGGCGGCGATGCCGTCGGCCGAGGCGACGTGCCGCAGATCGCGCACCACGAGGCTCCGCCAGTAGAGCCTTCCGATGCAGCGGGCCGCGTTGCGCCACGCGACCCGGGCGCCGAAGGAGAGTTCGGCGGGGGTGTGCTCGTACGTGCCGTTCCGCTCGATCTCGGCGAGCACCTCGCGGACCCTGCGCTCCGCGTCCCCGGCATCGGGCTGCTCCTGATGGAACTGCCGGACGAAGCTCTCCGCCTCCCGACGGTCCGTCACCTGCGGTACGGATGTGTGTGGTCGGCCCTGCCACTCGCCGGACGAGGGGGCGGACGTGAACGGACAAGTGCTGACAGCGGCGGCCTTGCGGCGGCGACCCAGACTGAAGACCAAGGTGTTCCCTCCCGCCCTCATGACTACCGCACGCAACCACACGGTTGTGGAGAGTAGGGGGAGTTCCGGATGGGAAGGGTGCCGGGCTGGTAAAGTGCCCGGCCCCGTGACCCTCCGCGGCTCAGAGCCCGGCGACCTTGGACGTCGCCGACAGCTCGTACACCAGCGTGACCGTACGCCGTCCGCCCGGCGGCAGCGTGACGTCCCAGCGGACGATGCCCTCGTCGTCCACGGCGTCCGGCGCCGGCGAGCAGGCCTCCCCGCGCAGGCGCACCTCCACCGCCGAGACCTCGGAGACGGGGATCCGCTCCCGGAGGACGACCAGCCGGTCGTCCGCCTCCCCGGGCGCCGAGAACCGGGACAGGTGCAGCCGGACCGTGCGGGTGACCACGGTCCGCTGCGTGAGGCCGGTCGTGTCGCGGGACTCCTCCGCGTACCGCACCACCCGGTGGTCGTCGCGACTGCCGAAGGCGAGCTCGACGGCCGCGCCGGGCGCCGTGAAGTCCAGCGTGCCGCGGCCGGTGAAGCCGCTGCCCCTGACCAGGTCCACGGGGCCGGCGAGCAGCGCGTGCCCGGACAGGTTGTCGAACCGCACCAACTGCGTGACCAACGGCGAGAGTTCGGGGGAGCAGGCGTACTCGCTGCTCGCGGCCGTCGTGAAGGAGGAGAGCGGCACCCGGTGGGCGCGGCCGTCGCTCGGCACGGAGACGGGCGCGGGGGAGTGCAGGACCCGCGTCTCGCCGCCGTCGTCCACGCCCGGCAGGCCGAGCGCCGGGGCCGGTCCGAGCGTCGCGATCTCCTCCTCGCGCAGCTCGACGTCGATCGTGCGGCGCTCCGCCGCCGTGCGGTCCTTGAGCGTCAGCCGGTCCTCGGTCAGTCGCGGCGGATCGGTGGCGAGCGCCGAGCGGGCGGTCGACAGCGTCAGCCGTACGTCCGACCAGTCCTCGCCGGTGCGCTGCCAGACCACGGCCTCGGTCTCCAGGGTCAGGGAGTCCCCGTCGAGCACGGCACGGTACGCGGGCCGCCACAGGGCGCACGGCGCGAGGTGGCTCAGCCGCAGGCGTACGGGCCCGGCCACGGTGGAGTCCACCGTCAGCTCGACATGGGCGACGAGCTCGGCGGGCTCCTCCTCGGCGAGCTCCATGGCCCGCCGGGTCTCGGTGAGTTCCGTGGTGAGGACCGCCAACCGGGCCTCCGCGGTACGGAGTTCCTCACCGTGGGTGTCCCGCTCGGCGTCCACGCGGTCGAGTTCCCGGCCCCAGCGGGCCCCTTCGGACTCTCCGTGACCGGCGCCCTCGCCGATCTCCCGCAGCAGATCGGCCGCGAGCCGGCCGAGCAGGTCGAGGCGCGTCCGCAGCCGGTCGCGCCGCTGCTCGACGGCGAGCCGCTCCTCTTCGAGGGCGTGCGCGCGGTGGCGGAGCGCGGAGTCGCCCTCGGCGGGCGGCACCGGCCCGGGCGGCGTCCAGTCGCGGACGACCCGCACGTCGAGGACGGTGGCCGGATGGTCGGAGGCCAGCTCGGCGTGGAGGGAGCGGTCGACGGCGAGCGCGCTGACCGGCCCGAGGCGCAGGCGCTGCACGCCTGCCTCCAGATCGAGCACGGCGGTGCGCTCGACGTGGGCGCGGTCCTCCAGACAGGTGACGGCGGTGACGGGAAGGGCGATCGGCCTGGGTTCCGTGGACATGGCGTGTGTCAGCTCCTGCGGTTGCCGTCGACCAGGGCCTTGCCGGCCGGGATGCGGATCTCGTAGCCGCCGTCGAGCGCGGCGGTGCCGCCGGCGGGCAGCTCCACCCGCCAGACGCGGGTGCCCGGGGCGTGCCGCTCCGGAGCGGCGTCCTCGGGCGCCGACCAGTCGGCGCGCTCCTCGATGCGGACGTCCGGCTCGGAGGAGACCGGAACCCGCTCGTGGACCTCGACGGTGACGGGCCCCGCGAGGCGGTTGGCGAGCTCGACGTGGACGCGGTGGTCGAGCACGGTGACGTGGTTGCGCAGCCCCGCGGTCGACTCCTTCAGATGGGTGCGGCGGGTGACGCGGACGCCCTCGGCGGGCCCGAGCCCGAGGCGGCGGACGCCGCCGGGCGCGAGCGTGGGCAGGGCGGCGGTCAGCAGGTGCTCGTCGTCGACGGTGACCTCGACCGGGCCGGCGAGCAGCGCCTGGCGGGTGGTGTTGGAGACCAGGAGGGTCGCGTACACGGTCTGGTCCACGGACGGCACACAGATGTGCTCGGTGTGCAGGACGACCGGGATCTCGCCGACGGTGACGGTGTGCCAGGTGCCGTCCGAGGGGATGTCGGCGCGGGCGGCCGCGTCGAAGCGGTGGTCGAACGAGCCCGCCGACGTACGGGGGCGCACCGCGTGCCTGGGCAGCGGCAGACCGGCCACCGCCTCGGCGCGGCGCCGGTACTCGTCGGCCACCGCGTCGGAGGAGGCGCCCGGGAACAGCCGGCCACGGCGAGCACCCGGCTCCTCGGGGCCGGACAGCACGAGGGCGGCGTAGTCGAGTTCGGTGCCGCTCGGCTGCGGCGGACCCGCCGGCGGTGGCGGCGGAGCCGGAGCCGCCGCAGCGGGTGCCGCCGCGCCGGGAGCCGCGGGTGCCTGGGGCGGGCGGGATCCGAAGCCGCCCCGGCCACCGGCGCGCGGACGGCCGGCCGGCCGCGGCGCCGCCGCCCGCACGGCGTCCGGCGCCCCGCTCCCGAGGAACTCCGGGGCGAAGCCGTACGCGTCACCGGGCTGCGGCGGACCGGTGAACGCCGGCGGCGCGGGCGGTGCCGGTGCCGGCACGGGTGCGGGCGCCGCCACGGGCAGGGACGCGGAGCCGGCGACGGCGCCCCCCACCGCCGAGCCGCCACGGAGCGGCGCGGGGCCGGCCGCCTCGTACCCGGTGAACAGATCGGCGAGCCCCGCCGGGGGCTCGCGCCAGCCGGACGGCGCGGGCGCGGACTGACGCCGCCCGATCCGGAGCGAGCGGAGCGCCGGCAGATCGGTGCGGCGCCGCAGGTCGGCGGTGGCCAGGGCGAGGCGCACCCCGGTCCAGTCCTCGCCGGTGCGCTGCGCGACCGAGGCACGCAGCACCAGCTGCCCGCTGCCGTCGCCCTGACGGTGGGTGAGGCGGTACGTCGGCACCCAGACGGCACCGGGCACGCCGTACTCCAGCTCCAGTTCCACCTCCTCCGACCCGGCGCCGCCTTCGAGGGTCAGTACGGCGCAGACCGAGGTCGCGACATGAGCCGACGGCGCGTCGGTGGAGGCGCGGTGGAGCCTGTCGTGGGCGACGTCGCACTCGTGCTCGGCGAGCCGTACCGCCTCGTCCAGTTCGACGAGCCGGGCGTGCAGCCCCGTCAGCCGCTCGTCGACGAAATCGGCGAGCTCCAGCCAGGCGTCGACCGGCGTGCGCCGGTGCGGGTCCTCGCGCTTGCGGCCGGGCGGAATCGGGCGCAGACCGTCGATCTCCGCGATCAGGGCCTGGTGCCGGTCGCGGCGCGCCCGCGCCGCCATGTGGGCCTCGCTCAGCCGGTCCACCTCGCGCCGCAGTCCGTCGGGAACGCCGTCGTCGTACGGCTCCGCCTCGACCTCCACGCGCGCCTCGGTCACCCGCGCCCCGGAGGTGCCCAGGACCCGGGCCCGCAGCGAACCGGGGTCGAGCGCGCGGGGCAGCCCCGTCACCCGTACCCGGCCGTCCGGCGGCACGACGCCCCGGGCCAGGCGCCGGCAGAGCGCACCCTGCGCGTACACCACGACCGAGTCGAGGCTCGACCCCCACCTGCCCGCCGTACCGACCGTCATGCGCCCCCCTCTTCGCCCCGTCCGTGTCGGAGGGAAGCCTACGCCGGACGGGTCCGCGCGGTCCCGGAGCACCGGCGGCAGCGCAGGGCCGGGACCTTGTCCCGGAAGCGCCGACGGCTGCAAGATCCTCTTTGTGAGGGACTCGGGTGGGAGCGGAGAAGGAAAGGTCGGGCTGCCGTGGGGGAGATGACCAAGGGAAGCAACGGATTCGTTCCGTCGGTGCCGTTGAGGATCGCCGTACGCGGTGGCGTGGACGCCATGGCGCTGCTGCTCGGGGAGACCGGAAAGGTCAGGGGCGACGGAGACGTCGTCTTCCACGGAGCCCCGGTGCATCCCTCCGGAGCCGTCCGCCTGACGGAGGCGGCGACGGGGCCGGGCCGGTCGGGTACGGCGTGGCTGGAGGTCGGCCTCACCGCCGTGGAGGAGCAGATCACGCGCGTCCTCGTGGTCGGTTCGACGGAGCGCGGCGCGATGCGGGACGCCTCCGGACTGTCGGTGGAGGCCTTCGCGCCCGACGGCACCTCGGTGGTCCGGTACGACGTCACGGACGCCGCCGGGGAGACGGCGATGGTGCTGGCCGAGCTCTACCGGCGGGCGGGCGGATGGAAGTTCCGCGCCGTGGGCCAGGGATGGGTGAGCGGTCTCGCGGGTCTGGCCACGGACCACGGCGTGGACGTGGCCGACGAGGGAGGGAACGGAGCGCCGCCCGGCGGTGGTGTGCCGGCGCAGGCCGTGGCTCCTCCTGCGCCCGCGCCGGGATTCGCCCCTCCGCCCGCCGGGGCGGTTCCCGCACCCGGTTACGCACCTCCGCCCGCCGTCGCGGCTCCCGCGCCGATGCCGGGCTTCGCGCCTCCGCCCGCAGGGCCGGCTGTCGCCCCCGCACCGGGCTTCGCGCCTCCGTCGGCAGGGCCGGCTGCCCCGCCCGGTTTCGCGTCTCCGCCCGCCGGGGCGGTTCCCGCACCCGGATTCGCGCCTCCGCCCGCGGCGGGCGCTCCGGCAGCGGTCCCTCCCGCCGCGGTCCCGCCCGTGACCCCGGCCCCGCCCGGCGGCGCCGACTGGTGGACGTACGGGCCCGTCTTCGAGCCGTACACCGAGACGGGACGGGACAACGACGTGATCACCGTGGCCGGGCTTCCGCCCGGGCCGGTCGTCGTCCAGCTCGACGTCCGGGGCGACGGGTACACGGGCCTCTGGGTGCTCAACCGGCGCAACAAGGAGGAGGACAACCTCGTCAACAGTACGGAGGAGGACTTCCAGGGCCGGCTGCTCGCCACGGTCCCGGCGAACGGCACCCTGCGTCTGAAGCTGCAGGCCGAGGGGCCCTGGCAGGTCCAGGTGTCGCCGTTGGCGGCGGCCCGTCGCCTGACGGAGGAGGAGGCGGAGTTCCGCGGCCCCGACGTCCTGCTGCACACGGGAGGCGTGGCGGACCTGGCCGTCCACTACCGCGGCGACGACAACCTCATCGTCCACGTCTACGAGCTCACGGGGCACGACGACCACACGACCCTGCCCCGGTACGACAACGTGGTGAACGAGATCGGCAAGCGACGCGAGACCGTTCCGCTTCCCGAGGGGCCGCTCATCGTCCACTTCGAGATGGCGGACGGCCCGTGGCGGGCGAGGCTGAAGCGTCTGCAGCCGCCGACCCGGCCCCTTCCCCCGGCCCCGCCGGGCGCGGCGGTACCCGTCCCGTTCGCCGCCCCGGGCGACCCGGCCTGGCCGGACAAGCAGGACGGGGCCGCGCCGCGGAAGAACTGGTTCTCACGCGGCCGGGGGTGACCGCCGGGGCACCGACGGCGGCCGGGTCCACCTCATCGAAGGGGCCCGGCCGCACACCGCGTCACCGCCCGGCCGCGCCCGCCACGGCCAGAGCCGCCGCGACCTCGCCCGCGAGGGCGACCGGGTCACCCGTCGGCGAGGTCGGGTAGGCCTGGTGGCCGCGCGCCCAGGCGTCCTCCCGGGCGAACCAGTCGATGGCGGCGGGGGCCGTGCCCTGGACGAGCGCCGTGTCGAGGCTCGCGAAGTACGCGGCCCAGCGCGGCGCGTACACGTCCTGCACGAGACCGGCCCACTCGCGGTTGGCGTAGTCGTGCAGGCCGGCGGAATCGCTCGGCCCCCGGTCGGCCCAGGTCGTGAGGATCGAGCGGGCGTCGTACTCCAGGCGGTCGCGCTCCTCCGCGTCGGCTGCCCAGGAGCGGGCGGCGGCGAGCCACGGACCGAGCAGGAAGCGCCGGTCGGAGGCGACGAGCCGGCCGAGCAGCTCCTCCGAGGCGTTCCACTCGCGCACCAGCGCTCGGAAGCGCTCCAGATCCCCGGCCTCGTACGCGGCCCTGACGCGTGGCAGCAGGACGCGGCCGCGGTTGGTGAGCGCCTGGCGCGCCACGTCCACCAGGTCGTGGCGGTACGCGTCCGAGGCCCGCAGCGCCGGGGCCACCTGGAGCAGCTCAGCCAGGGCACGCTCCACCGTGCCGGCCTCGTACCGCATGGCGGTGGGGCTCCAGCGTGCCGCCTTCGTCGCCGTCAGGCTCGGCCGCGCGGTGAAGAGGCTGTCCTGCGGCTCGCTCCACGTACCGGAAGCACCGCTGTACGGGCCGAGGCGCAGCTGCTCCCACGCGGCGGCCGCGTGCGGGTCGGCGCCGCCGTAGCGCCGGGCCGCGTACGCGGCGAACCAGGCGCGCTGGTCGACCGGGCCCGGCTCCCAGGCGAGTTCGGTGAACAGGTCGAACGCGGCGGGGTTCCCGCCGGTGCCCTCCGGGAGGTAGGCGATGCCGCGCAGCGCGCTGTCCGACCGGGTGAGCCAGGTCCGGAAGCGCTCCGTCCACACGCCGGTGTTGGCGCCCAGGCTGGTGTGACCGCCGAAGTTGGCGATCGCGCCGAACGCGTACGGCGTGCCGCCCCACTGCTTCTCGCGGTCGAGCCCCTCGTACCGGTCGGAGAGACCGTCGACGATCAGCACCCTGCTCCGGTCCACTCCGCCGAGCAGAGCCGTGGACGGGTTGTTCTGCCAGCCGAGCATCACCCACGTGGCGCCGGGACGCGCCGTCTCCAGGGCCCGCTGCACGGCCTCCGCCGCCCGCGTCACATCGACCGGCCCGGGGGTGCCGCCCTCGTGCAGCAGGTCCATCTTGAACATGTCGCTGTCACCGAACCGGCGCTGCTGCGCCCGGTAGTAGGCGGCGGCCAGCTCCGCGAAGACGGGTCCGGTCGGGTCCAGCCAGTCCGGCCGCGCGAACCCGACCCACTTGCCCTGCGGGACGGTGACGGCGCCGGGGTTCCGTGCGGCGAAGCCCGGAGGCACCGTGCCGAAGAAGCCCGGCAGGACGGGCGTCATCCCCAGCGAACGCAGGTGCGCCGCGATCCGGCTTCCCAGCGCGGCCCGCGCCTCGATCAGCTGCTCGGACACCGGACCGCCGTAACCTGACATGTTCTGCAGCAGCCACCAGGCCTGGTGCGCCGGTCCCGGGATCCAGGCGCGCAGCTCCGCGGCGTCGTAGCCGAACTCCTGGAGGGCCCGGTAGTAGGGGTACTCGGCGCCGGTCGGCACGAAGACCTCGTTCACCCCGTGCAGCGCCATCAGGTCGATGTCACGCTGGTACGAGGCGAAGTCGCGGTACGCGCCGGAGTACCCCTCGTCGGTGTCGTTGAGGGCGTAGCGGTGCGGTACGGCGGCCGACCGGGTGATGGTCCCGGACACCGCGGGGAGCGTGGCCGGAAGCCGGCCGAGGCTGTCGCCCGGCCAGCCGATGTCGACCCCCGCGACCCGCTCCAGGTACCAGCCCACGCCGGTGAGCAGCGTGGCCGGCGAGGTGCCCCTCACCTGGATCGAGCCCGCCCTGCCGGAAACCGAGAAGTAGTCCCCGGAGGCCGGTTCCCCGACCGGGACCAGGGTGAACTGCTCTGCCTGGGAGGGCAGCAGGCGCTCCAGGCCCGCCCGGGCCGGGCCCGGGTCGAAGGGGAGCGCGGCGGCGGAGGCGTCGGTGCCCGGCGGCCCCGGCATCCCGGGCGCGGCGGCGGTCACGACGGCGAGCACCGTGACGACGAAGGTGGTGCGGCAACGACGGATCAGGCGGCTGCCCATCTGGCTCCCTGCTCGAACGGGACGACGGCTCGGGCGACCACTCTCCGACGGCCCGCGCCCCCGGCCACGCAAGCGGAGCCGGGGGAACGGCGGGGCTCATCCGTGCGGGTGTGCGTGTTCGAACCGAGGGTGCGAGCGGAGGGGCACGCCGGAGTGAGGCAGGCGGTGTACCTGAAGGCCCGTCCGGCCTGGCAGACTGCGGCCCTCACGTCGTCCCGTCCACACGACCCCTGGAGGCCCCATGGTGCCGCGGCCCGGTGACCCGGCCCGCACGGCCCGCACGCGCGCGTACGTCCCCCGGCCACCGTGCCGGGGGACGAGCGGGAAGGCCGCGCGATGAACCTGTGCCCCGCCCGTCGTGCCGATCCGACCGCGCTCGTCGTCCGCAGCGCGCCCGCCGTGCCCACCGCCGCGGTGCTGCTGCTCCACGGCGGCCGCGCCGAAGGCTCCGAGCCGCCGCCCGCGCTCAACCTGCCGGCGCTCCGCATGCGCCCCTTCGCCGGGGCCGTGGCCCGGGCCGTCCGCGGCAGGGGAGTGCTGGTCGCCGAGGTGCGCTACCGCCACCGCGGCTGGAACGGCGACCGCGCCGACGCCGCCCGCGACGCCGAGGCCGCCCTCGCGCGGCTCCGTGAGCAGGCCGGGCCCGTGCCCGTCGTGCTCGTCGGCCACTCCATGGGCGGCCGGGCCGCCCTCCGCGCGGCGGGCGACCCCGCCGTACGCGGGGTCGTCGCCCTTGCACCGTGGTGCCCCGCCGACGAGCCCGTCGAACACCTCGGCGGCCGTCGCCTCTACCTGCTCCACGACGAGACCGACCGGGTCACCTCGGCCCGCCAGTCCTGGGAGTTCGTCCGCCGGGCGAAGGCGGCGGGCGCCGACGCGGCGGGCATCCCGATGCCGACGGGCGGCCACGCCATGCTCCGCGGCGCAGACCTCTGGCACCGCCGCGCGGCCGAACTCACGGCGGCGCTGCTGTCACACGGCTGAGCCGGGCCGGGGAAACCGGATCAGCGGGTCGCGTGCTGCTTCGCTCAGGTGGTCCGGGAGGGGCCGGGGCCGGCGGGTCACGTGCTGCTTCGCTCAGGTGGTCCGGGAGGGGCCGGGGCTGGCGGGTCGCGTGCTGCTTCGCTCAGGTGGTCCGGGAGGGGCCGGGGCTGGCGGGTCATGTGCTGCTTCGCTCAGGTGGTCCGGGAGGGGCCGGGTCGGCGGGTCGCGTGCTGCTCCGCGCAGGCGGTCCGGGTGAAGCCGGCATCAGCGGATTACGAGCTGCTCCGCGCACGCGGCGCGCGTCGCCGCGTGCACCGCGCGGGCGAGGCGCGCCCCCCACACGGACCGCGGCCCGGCGAAGGGCTCGGCCGCTCCGACGGGCGACGGCGCCGCCACGCAGACCGCGTCCGTCGGTGTCCCGGAGGCGTCGGCGCCCAGTTCCACCAGGGCCTGCACCTTCGCCTCGGTGGCGGTCGCGACCGCGTTCACCAGCGCGGCGTCCGTGAGCGGCACCGGCAGGGACACGATGATGTTGATCGTTCCGGGCCGCGGTGCGGCGACGCCCCCGGCTCCCGGGGCCGCGGCCCAGCCCCGTACCCCGATCCCGGCGGTCACCAGGGCCTCCGCGCCGCCGTCCGCGGCGTGCCGCCGGTCCGCGACCGAAGCCGCGGTCATGAGGCCGACGCCCTCGCCTTCGAGTCCCGCCCCGGAGGCCAGGTCGCGGAGGTGCGTGACGGGGTCGAGCCGGGCGTAGCCTGGCGGGACCTGAGCGTTGACGACCCAGCGCCGCTCGCCGATGCCTCCGCCGAGGACCGCGCTCGACACCATGCGGACGCCCGGGCCGGGGGCCCACACGAGGAGCGGCCACTCCCGGCCCTGCTCCAGATGGCCGAGGAGGGCGGCGCCGGCGAGCGACGGGCCGGTGAGGAGGGTTCGCGGAAGCACCCCACACCCTAACGCGGGGCCACGGGACGGGCGGGTCGGCCCCGCCCGTCCCGGTGGAGCCGGGCCTCAGCCCAGGTCGAGCACGGCCGAGAGGGCCGCGCGGAGGGCCGACTCCGGGTCCTCCGACGTCCCTTCGGACCGCCAGGCGACGAAGCCGTCCGGGCGGACGAGGACCGCACCGTCCACGGTGACGCCGTGGGCCGCGGACCAGTCCCCTCCGTCGACGGGCGTGAGCTCCGCGTCCGGTACCTCGCCGATGCGGTACGAGGCGAGGGGCACCGCGAGGCGCTCGGCGACGCGCGCCGCCGCCGTGTGCCAGCCGCCGAGCGCCCCCGCCGAACTCAGCAGCACGGGAGTCCGCTCGTACAGGTCGAGGGTGGAGATCCGGTCACCCGACCGGTCCAGCCAGAGGTGCGGCGCGCGGCTGCCGGGCTCGCCCGTCAGGCGCAGTCCGTCCGGGACGACCGGAACCGCCGGGTCCGCGCCCAGGACGGCGCCGCGCGGATAGCGGTACCCGAGGGCGACGTTGAGGATGCCGCCCCGCTTCCCGCCGGGGCCGCCCGCCCCCGGCTCGGGGGAGTACCCGGGGTGACTGTGCTCGACCGAACGCGTCGAGGCGCGGGCGCTGGTCGCCTCCGCGACCGGCCGGCGCTCCGCGTCGTACGAATCGAGGAGCCCGGGACCGGCCCAGCCGTCGAGGACCGCGGAGAGCTTCCAGGCGAGGTTGTGGGCGTCCTGGATGCCGGTGTTGGAGCCGAAGGCACCCGTGGGCGGCATCTCGTGGGCCGAGTCGCCGGCGAGGAACACCCGCCCGTCCGCGTACCGTTCGGCGATCCGCTCGGCCGCGTGCCACGGCGCCCGGCCCGTGATCTCCACGTGCAGATCCGGTACGCCCACGGCACGCCGGATGTGCTCCCTGCACCGCTCGTCGGTGAACTCCTCGAGGGTTTCCCCGTGTTCGGGGTGCCAGGGGGCGTGGAACACCCACCGCTCGCCGTTGTCCACCGGCAGGAGCGCCCCGTCCCCCTCCGGGGAGGTGAGGTAGCAGACGATGAAGCGCCGGTCGCCGACGACGGCCGCCAGGTCACGCGACTCGAACGTGATGCTCACGTTGTGGAACAGGTCGCCCGGGCCGGTCTGCCCGATGCCGAGCTGCTCGCGGATCGGGCTGCGCGGGCCGTCCGCCGCGACGAGGTACTCCGCCCGGACGGTGGTGTGCTCGCCGGTCTCCCGGCTCTTGACCCGTGCGGTCACGCCTTCGGCGTCCTGCTCGAACGACATCAGCTCCGTCGAGTACCGCAGGTCGCCGCCCAGCTCCCGCGCGGCTTCGAGGAGCACGGGTTCGAGGTCGTTCTGGCTGCACAGGCACCATTCGGCGGGGCTGAACCGGGCGAGGCCGCCGCCGGGGTCGATCTGCCGGAACAGCCACTCGCCGGCGTCGCCCACCAGGCTGGGCGCCTGGAGGATCCCGTTGTTCGAGGACAGGACCTTCGCGGCCTCGTGGATGCGCTGCCGGACGCCTGCGCCGCGGAACACCTCCATCGTGCGCACGTTGTTCCCGCGTCCCCGCGGGTGGACGGAGGTGCCGGCATGGCGCTCGACGAGCGTGTGCGGCACGCCGAGACGCCCCAGGAAGAGCGAGGTGGACAGGCCCACCAGGGAGCCGCCCACGATGAGGACGGGCGTGCGGTGTCCGATCTCACCGGTCGTTTCGCTTCGGTTCATCGATGGCCTCCAGCGTCACCGGTGACGCGGGTCGGGGATGGGATGCAGATGCCTGCCCGGCAGAGCCCGGGACCGTGCGCGAGGGCCACCCGAATGACGCGCGGTTCACTCATCCGCCCCGTGGGGCTCGCGTCGACGTGTGGCCCGCGTGAAGGTTCGGTACATGACGAGCCCGGCCATCCGAGCCAGGTAGTCCTTCCCCGCTCTCGCAGACGAGAAGAGGTGCGCCGTATGACCAGCACGGCACGCATATCGCAGTCGGTGTTCGACGGGTCCAGGCTGCGGGTGATCCTGCTGCTCGACCTGTACGACGGAGCCCAGCAGCAGTTCCTCGAAGCGTACGAGGTGATGCGCAAGCAGGTGGCCGGCGTCCCCGGCCACATCAGCGACCAGCTGTGCCAGTCCATCGAGAACCCCTCGCAGTGGCTGATCACCAGCGAATGGGAGAGCGCCCCGCCCTTCCTCGCCTGGGTGAACAGCGAGGAGCACGTCGAGATGGTCAAGCCGATGCACAGCTGCGTCCGGGACACCCGGTCCATGCGCTACAGCATCCTCCGGGAGACCGGCGCGCAGCGGCCGCTCACCCCGGAGACCGCCGCGGGCGAGCAGGTCGCGGCCCGTGTCGGCGACGGAGTGACGCGCCACGCGCTCACCTTCACCGTCAAGCCGGGCTCCGAGTCGAAGGTCGCGGAGCTCCTCGCCGGCTACGAGTCGCCCGAGGCCCAGGTCGACGAGAACACGCGACTGCGCCGCACCTCGCTGTTCATGCACGGCAACCGCGTCGTGCGGGCGGTCGAGGTGGAGGGCGACCTTCTGTCCGCCCTGCGGCACGTCGCCCGGCAGCCCGGGGTACGGGCCGTAGAGGAGGCCATCAACCCCTACCTGGAGCAGGACCGGGACCTCACCGACCCCGAGTCGGCCCGCGTCTTCTTCACCCGTGCGGCCCTCCCGGCCGTGCACCACGTGGTCTCCGCCCGGCCCGAGCCGGCCGACCTGAGTCGCCACGCCCTGTACTACCCGGCCAAGGAGGGCCGTGGCACCGACCTGGCCCGGCTGCTCGCCCAGCAGGACGCGGAGGCGGCGGCCGACCCCGACAGCCCGATCTACGGCAGCACCGTCTTCCAGCGCGACGACGTCGTGGTGCGGCTCGTCGACGCCGAGGGCGACCTCGACCTCGATCCCGTCGCCGCCCTCGGCGTCAAGGGCGAGCGGAAGGCCAAGGTCCTGGAGCGTCTCCTCGACGGCGCCGCGGTCGGCGTCGAGGGGTCCCTGGACACCGAGCGCAATCTCAACCGGCTCCTGTCGCACGCCGACATGCTGCCCGTCACCGACCGCCGCGCGGCCGACTCCTGAGAGGACGGACCCGGGGCACCGGCCCCCTCCCAGGGGCCGCGCCCCCCGACCGTGCGTCACATCTCATCGCCACACCCGGAGGTATCAACCATGCTCCAGCAGCGTCCGCGCATCGTGAACCTGAGCGACACGGAACCCAACCGCAGACGCGGTGGGGACCTGCGGGCCATGCTCACGCCCGCCACGGTCGGCTCCACCAGCGGCTTCATGGGGCTGGCCCTCATCGAGCCGGGCGACCGCATCGGCGAGCACTACCACCCGTACTCCGAGGAGTTCGTGTACGTCGTCCAGGGCCTGCTCGAAGTGGACCTGGACGGCGAGACGCACACGCTCCACCCGGACCAGGGGCTGCTCATCCCGATCGACGTCCGGCACCGGTTCCGGAACGTCGGCGACGTCGAGGCCCGCATGGTCTTCCACCTGGGCCCCCTCGCCCCGCACCCGAGCCTCGGCCACGTCGACACCGAGGCGACCGAGCCGGAGGGGGCGCGCGAGCGGGAGGGGGCCCTCGAGTGACCCGGCGCGTGGCCGTCACCGGCATCGGCGTGGTCGCCCCCGGCGGCGCCGGAACGGCGGCGTTCTGGGACCTCCTCACCCAGGGGCGTACGGCGACCCGCGGCATCACCCTGTTCGACCCGGCCGGTCTGCGTTCCCGCATCGCCGCCGAGTGCGACTTCGACCCGTACGCCCACGGCCTGTCGGCGGAACTGAGCCGGCACACGGACCGGTACGTGCAGTTCGCCGTCGTCGCCGCGGGAGAGGCCGTACGCGACTCCGGGCTCGACACCGCCGCCGAGGACCCCTGGCGCGTCGGCGTCAGCCTCGGCAGCGCCGTCGGCGGCACCACCCGCCTGGAGCACGACTACGTCCTGGTCAGCGAGCGCGGCGCGCGCTGGGACGTGGACCACCGCGCCGCCGATCCGAAGCTGCACCTGGCGTTCGCGCCCAGCACGCTGGCCTCGGTGGTCGCCGAGGAGTTCGGGGCCCAGGGCCCGGTGCAGACGGTCTCCACCGGCTGCACCTCCGGCCTCGACGCCGTCGGCTACGCCTTCCACACCATCGAGGAGGGCCGGGCGGACGTGGTCATAGCCGGGGCGTCGGACTCGCCGATCTCCCCGATCACCATGGCCTGCTTCGACGCCATCAAAGCCACGTCGCCCGACAACGAAGACCCCGAGCACGCCTCCAAGCCCTTCGACAACCGCCGCAACGGCTTCGTCATGGGCGAGGGCGCGGCGGTCCTCGTCCTGGAGGAGTACGAGCACGCCAGGGCCCGGGGCGCGCACATCTACTGCGAGATCAGCGGCTACGCCACCTACGGCAACGCCTACCACATGACCGGTCTGACCGGCGAGGGACTGGAGATGGCCCGGGCGATCGACACCGCGCTCGACCAGGCCAGGATCGACCCCACGGCGATCGACTACGTCAACGCGCACGGCTCCGGCACCCGCCAGAACGACCGGCACGAGACCGCCGCAGTCAAGCGGTCGCTCGGCGCCCACGCGTACGACACGCCGATGAGCTCCATCAAATCCATGGTGGGCCACTCGCTCGGCGCGATCGGCGCGATAGAGGTCGCCGCCTGCGTGCTCGCCCTGCAGCACCAGGTGGTGCCCCCGACCGCCAACTACGAGATCCCCGACCCCGAGTGCGACCTGGACTACGTGCCGCGCACCGCCCGCCCCCGGAAGCTGAGGAACGTGCTCTCCGTCGGCAGCGGCTTCGGCGGCTTCCAGTCCGCCGTGCTCCTGACCGGGCCGGGCGGGAGGACACGATGAGCACACAGCGGCCACGGCCGGCGGTCGTCACCGGGATCGGTGTCATCGCCCCCAACGGACTGCGCACCGACGCGTACTGGAAGTCCGTCCGGGAAGGCCTCGGCGTTCTCGGACGGATCACCCGCGAGGGCTGTGAGCACCTGCCCCTCAAGGTCGCGGGGCAGGTCGAGGGCTTCGACGCCTCGGCCCTCATCGACGAGCGCTTCCTCGTCCAGACCGACCGGTTCACCCACTACGCCATGGCCGCGGCCGCGCTCGCCCTCGACGACGCCGGCCTCGGCCACGAGGAGGGACCCGAGGAGCCCTTCGACGTCGGCGTCGTCACCGCCGCAGGATCCGGCGGCGGCGAGTTCGGCCAGCGCGAGCTGCAGAAGCTGTGGGGACAGGGCTCCAAGTTCGTCGGCCCGTACCAGTCCATCGCCTGGTTCTACGCCGCGAGCACCGGCCAGATCTCCATCCGGCACGGCTTCAAGGGGCCCTGCGGGGTCGTCGCCAGCGACGAGGCCGGCGGCCTCGACGCCGTCGCCCACGCCGCCCGCGCCGTCCGGCGCGGGACCGGCGCGGTGGTCGTCGGCGCCGCCGAGGCGCCCCTCGCCCCGTACTCGATGGTGTGCCAGCTCGGCTACCGCGAGCTCAGCACCGTCGACGACCCGGACCGCGCCTACCGTCCCTTCACGGCCAGGGCCTGCGGCTTCGTCCCCGCCGAGGGCGGTGCCATGCTCGTCGTCGAGGACGAGACCCGCGCCCTTGACCGGGGCGCGACCGTGCGGGCCACGGTCGCGGGCCACGGCGCCACCTTCACCGGCGCCTCCCGCTGGAAGGAGTCCCGGGAGGGACTCGCCCAGGCCATCAGGGTCGCCCTCGACGAGGCCGGCTGCGCCCCCGAGGAGATCGACGTCGTCTTCCCCGACGCCCTCGGCGTACCGGAGGCGGACCGCGCCGAGGCCCTGGCGATCGCCGACGTCCTGGGCGCGCACGCCAAGCGCGTCCCGGTGACGGCCCCCAAGACCGGCTACGGCCGGGCCTACTGCGGGGCACCCGTACTGGACACCGCGGCCGCCGTGCTCGCCATGGAACACGGCCTGGTGCCCCCCACCCCCCACGTGTACGACATCGACTGCGACCTCGACGTGGTGATGTCCCGCGCTCGGCCCGCCGAGCTGCGCACGGCCCTCGTCCTCAGCAGGGGACTCATGGGATCCAACGCGGCGCTCGTCGTGCGCCGCGGTGGCGGACTCGCCCGGTAGGACCGGGCGGCGAAGGAGAGAACGCACATGATCACCACGGAACTCACCTACGGCGACCTCGCCGCGCTGATCAAGCAGTCGGCCGGCGTCACCGTCGCCGCGGAGCAGCTCGCGGAGTCCCCCGAGACCCCCTTCAGCGGCCTCGGCGTCGACTCGCTCGGCCTGCTCGGCATCGTCGGCGAGCTGGAGAACCGGCACGGTGTGGCGCTGCCCACCGACGCCGAGCGCTGCAAGACGCCCGCCGAGTTCGTCGCCCTCGTCAACAACGCCCTCGCAGGAGTCTGACGTGTCCGGACACACCGACAACAGCATCACCATCGACGCCCCCCTGGACCTCGTCTGGGACATGACCAACGACATCGAGAACTGGCCGCGGCTCTTCAGCGAGTACGCCTCCGTCGAAGTCCTCGAGCGCGAGGGCGACACGACCACCTTCCGCCTGACCATGCACCCGGACGACAACGGGAAGGTCTGGAGCTGGGTGTCGGAGCGCACCGTGGACCGGGTGAACCGCCGGGTCCGCGCCCGCCGCGTCGAGACCGGGCCGTTCGCGCACATGGACATCGCCTGGGAGTACGAGGAGCTGCCCGGCGGCGTCCAGATGCGGTGGATCCAGGACTTCGCGATGAAGCCCGACGCCCCCGTCGACGACGAGTGGATGACCGACAACATCAACCGCAACTCGCGCACCCAGATGGCCCTCATCCGGGACAAGGTCGTGCAGGCCGCGCTCGAAGGCCGGACCGCGTCCGTCAGGCCCGTCTGACGCACCCCGTCAGGACCATCCGAGGAAGGACACCGATGCACCACGCACTGATCGTCGCTCGTATGGCGCCCGGCTCGGCGCCCGCGATCGCGGACGTGTTCGCCGACTCCGACCGCGGCGAGCTGCCGCACCTGGTGGGGGTCGCGCGGCGCAGCCTGTTCCAGTTCGGCGACGTCTACCTGCACCTCATCGAGTCCGAGCAGGACCCGGCGCCGAACGTCGCCAGGCTGGCCGGACACCCCGAGTTCCGCGGCGTCAGCGAGCGTCTGTCGGCGTACGTCAGCGCGTACGACCCGACGACCTGGCGCAGCCCCAAGGACGCCATGGCGCACTGCTTCTACCGCTGGGAGCGGGACGCCGGCTCCTGAGCCGGGAACCCTGGGCGAAACCCGAGGCCGCCCGCCCCGCGAGATTCGCGGAGCGGGCGGCCTGGTTCTGTTCGGACGGGTCAGGCGGGCACGGTGCACTCGAAGGCGTGGAGGTACGCGTTCACCGGGCGGATCTCGCCGATGACGAGCCCGGCGTCCGTGAGCCGGTCCACCATGCTCTGCCGGGTGTGCTTCGCGCCGCCCACGTTGAGCAGCAGGAGCAGGTCCATGGCGGTCGTGAACCGCATCGACGGGGTGTCGTCCACGAGGTTCTCGATGACGACGACGCGGGCGCCGGGCTCCGCCGCCTTCCGGACGTTCGCAAGCGTCCTGCGGGTGCTGTCGTCGTCCCACTCCAGGATGTTCTTGATGACGTAGACGTCGGCGCGGACCGGGATGTCCTCCCGGCAGTCACCGGGCACGATCCGGACCCGGGGGGCCAGCGCGCCGCCCTCCCGCAGCCGGGGATCGGCGTTGCCGACCACCGCCGGCAGGTCGAGCAGCGTGCCGTGGAGCCCGGGGTGCTTCTCCAGGAGGCTCGCCAGGACGTGGCCCTGACCGCCGCCGATGTCCACGACGGAGGAGGCCCCGCGCAGGTCGAGCAGTTCGGCGACGTCCTCGGCCGACTGGCGGCTCGACGTCGTCATGGCCCGGTTGAACACGTACGCGGACTCGGGCGCCTCCTCGTTGAGGTACGAGAAGAACTCCCGTTCGTACACGTCCTCGAAGACGTTGCGGCCGGAGCGCACCGCCTCGTCGAGCTTGGGCCAGACGTCCCAGGTCCAGGGCTCGGTGCACCACAGCGCGATGTAGCGCAGGCTGTGCGGGTCGTCCTCGCGCAGCAGCCGGGACATCTCCGTGTGCGCGAAGGTGCCGTCGGGCTGCTCGGTGAAGACGCCCTGGCAGGCGAGGGCGCGCAACAGCCTGCGCAGGGTGCGCGGTTCGGTCTTCACCGCGGCCGCGAGTTCCTCCGCGCTCATGGGCGTGTCGCCCAGCGCGTCGGCCACGCCCAGGCGGGCGGCCGCGCGCACGGCGGCGGCGCACGCCGCGCCGAAGACGAGTTCTCGCAGCCGCATGGGCGGCGGGGGAGCGGATTCGACGGTCGTCATCTGTTTCGCCTTGCCTTTGCTGTCGTGCCGTACGGGTGACGGAGGGAGGTCAGCACATGCCCGCGGGCTGGGAGACGCCGCAGGTGTTGCCGCGGAAGGTGTTGGTCTTGGCGGTGTCGCGGTCGGCGAGGTCGGCGGCGCCGTTGCGCAGCGCCACGTTGTCGCGGATCTCGATCCGCTCGTTGGGGACGCCCACGAAGCTCTTGAAGAGCACGATGCCGCCCGAGAGCGGCGTGTCGCCCACGTTGTCCTCGACCGTGTTGTGCGCGACGAGGGTGTCCTCGGCGCCGGTGAGCACGATGCCCGAGCCCTGAAGGGCGGGCAGGCGCGGGGTCTTGGGGCAGAACTTGTTGTTCTCCCGGATGGTGTTCTGGCGTACGGTCATCGCCCCGGCGCGCGGCGTGGACTCGTCGCCCACGACGAACACGGCGGCGCAGTTGCCGGTCGCCTCGTTGTGGTCGACGGTGAGGTTCCGCAGCCGGCGCACGGTGATGCCGATCCGGTTGCCGGACACGCGGTTGCCGCTGACGACCGTGCCCCGGGTGTCGGTGGCGCCTCCCTCCTCGGTGACGGTGTTGGCCAGGAACAGCCCGGCGTCGCCGTTGTTCCGGGCGGTGTTGTGGCGCACCACCGCGCGCACGGACCGCTCCTGGGCGATGCCCCACGTGCCGTTGGACTCGGCGGTGACCCGCTGGACGTCCAGGCGGTCGGTCCACTTGGCCCACAGGCCGTTCTTCGCGAAGCCCCGGAGGGTCAGCGAGCGCACGGTCACGTCCTCGACGGGACGGTCCTGGGTGCCGGTGACGCAGATGCCGTTGCCCGCCTGGGCGCACGTACCGGTGCCGGGGGTGGCGGGGGGCACGAGGACGGTGGGGAAGATGCTCGAACCACGGAGCGTCAGGTGCGGGGTGGTGATGTGGACGCTCTCGCGGTACGTGCCGGGGGCGAGGACGATCGTGTCGCCGGGGCGCGCGGCGTCCACGGCCTTCTGGATCGATTCGCCTGGTTTCACCCGGTGCACCGACCGGCCGGCCGCGGCGGGGGCGGCGGCGCCGAGCCCGGAGGCCGCGAGGGCCGCGGTGCACGCCAGGAGGGCGATCTGTCGTTTCGTCATATCGCGAAGTTATGAGCGCCCGTTCCGGCCCGCCACCGCTGATCCCCCGGGCGGGCCGGGGCCGACCGGGGGCCCTGGCGCACGGGCGTGGGGGCACTGGTCCGTTCGCGTGCGGGACGAGATCACCCGGGGGGCGGTACGCCCACGGCGGTGACCTGCCGTGACGGGCGCGGGCGGCGGCGGCCGTGGGTCCGACCGGCCGACGGCCGAACGTGCTCCCCGGATTGCGGGGGCCGCGCACCTCCCTTTGCCTCGTGCACGGAGCACAGCACAGGTGCCGCGCGAAGAAGCCGGCCGGAAAGCTCCACCGAAGGAGAGAAGCATGCGTCGCGCACGCACCGGTCTGCAGGTCAGCCTGATCGTCGGCGCCGTCGTCCTGTCCGCCCCCACGGCGCTCGCCGCGCCCGGGTCCCCCGATGTCCGCATCACCCCGATGAACGCCTCGCCCGGCACGACCGTCACCGTCACCACCACCGCGTGCGGCAAGGAGACCTACGGCAAGGGCGAGTCGGACGCGGGTGGCAAGTTCCACCTCCTGCCGGGAGACCGCGCGGGTGTCCTGGTCGGCCGGTTCGTGGTGCCGGAGGGCGCCGCCGCCGGCACGGACACCATCACCCTGAAGTGCCCGCCGCGGATCAAGCAGACCGTCACGTACCACATCTCCGGCCGGCCCCACGGCGGCGTCGAGGCCGGCTTCGGCTGGGCGGCCGGCGCCGCGGCCCCCGCGCCGGGTCCCGCCGCGGCCCCCGCCGGGGAACCCGCGACGGACATCACCGGCAACCCCCTCGCCCTGGGCGGCGTGCTGCTCGCCGGCGCCGTGGCGGGCGGGGCGGTCCATCTGCGCCGACGCGCGAGGAGGGTCCGTACCTCGGCCTGATCGCCGAGCCGCTTTCCCAGGTGAGGAGTGGCCGCCACCCGGACGTCCGGGTGGCGGCCACTCCTTTGTGCGGCTGAAGTCAGAACGTGATCGGTTTATTGCATTTTCCATGCCACAGGTGGTCGCTTTTATGGGCACGGAATGACCGGTGGAGGCCTTCCTTCCAGCAAGGTCACATGGCGAACCCGAACTGACTATGCTCCCCGATGTGTTGCGGAGCGCTCACAGCGAGTCATGAACGCTGCGAGCGCACGGACGGAGCGCGGCTGTGAAGAAAACGGCCATCGACGCGATCTCGAAGCGACCCGTCGGCGCATCGCATACCTCGGTCCGTTCATTTCAGACGGTTTAGGGACCCCTTGATGGTTCGTGCAGGTTCAATTTCCAGACCCCGGCCGACCGCAGTCGCCCGGGTATGGCTCCTCCCTCCCGGAGTTCTGGCCGCGGCCACCGCCGTAGCGCTGCTGGTCTGTCCCGCGCAGATACGGACACCGGTCGCCTGGTGCGGACTCGCCGCGGTCCTCCTGACCGCTCTCACCTCGGCCGTGGCCGCGCGCCGAACCCGCGCGGCGGAAGCCGACCGTCACACCCGGGCGGGCGCCGAGGCGGCGGAGCGGCACGCCCAGCGCGAGGCCGAGCTGCTCGGCCGGCTGGCCGACCAGCGGGCCACCGTCGTCTGGCTCGCCGAAGAGCTCCTGCCCGCGACCGTCGCCCGGCTGCAGAAGGGCGACCCCTCCTCGGAGATCCTGCGCGCCATCACCTTCGGCAAGCACCTCGACCCGGACTACACCGAGGCGCTCGGAGGGGCCATGCGGACCTTCCTCGAAGCCGTCGAGGCCGAGGAGCACACCCGGGACGCCTCCCAGCGCGCCCTCGTGGCCGTCGCGCGCCGGGTCCAGGCGATCGTGCACCAGCTCGCCAAGGACCTCCACGCCATGCAGATCCTGCACGGCAACGACCTCGTGGTCTCCCGCGGCCTGCAGGACGTCGACCACCGCAACGCCCTGATCGGCCGCCTCGCGGCCAGCATCGCGGTCCTCGGCGACGCCCGACCCGGCCGCCAGTGGTCGAAGGCGATCCCGCTCTACGACGTCCTGCGCGGGGCCATGTCCCGCATCGTCGACTACCCCCGGGTGAAGCTGACGTCGGTGACGGAGGTCGCGGTGATCGGCCCCGGCGCCGAGCCGCTGATGCACCTGCTCGCCGAACTCCTCGACAACGCCACGACGTTCTCGCCTCCGCACACCCCCGTGGAGGTGACCGCGAGCGAGGTGCCCTCCGGCATCGCCATCGAGATCGAGGACCGCGGCGTCGGACTCACCGAAGAGGTCAGGCAGCGCGTCGAGCGCGTCATGGCGCAGTCGCAGACCGGCATCAACCTCTCGGGCCTGGGCGAGCTCACCCAGCTCGGCCTCCCGGTCGTCAGCCGGCTGGCCCGCGAGCACGGCTGCGAGGTCGACCTGCGCACCTCCGCCTACGGAGGCGTACGGGCCGTGGTGCTCGTGCCCCGCCGTCTGATCACCACCGTCCCGCCGTCCGCCCTGCGGATCCCGGACCACATCCGGAAGCGCACCGCCGGCGGACCCGTCCTGCCCCGGCCGACACCGCCGCGCGACGCCGCCACGGGAACCGCCGAGGTCAGGAAGACCGCCAACGGACTCCCGCAACGACGACGGGAGTCCCCCGTGCTCCCGCAGCGACGACGCGAGTCGCCCGTCCCCACCCCCGTCGTCCAGACGGGGCCCGCGCCCGCCGATCCGGCGTCCTCCAAGGGCACCTCCGCCGGCGCCCGCCAGCCGGGCCTGATGTGGGAGGCGTTCCAAGGCGACAAGCGAGGCGACAAGAGACCGGTCGCCGACCCTTCTTCTTCCCCCAGCGATCCGTCAGATGAGGACGAGTAACATGCAGCCACTGCCGAACATGGACTGGATGCTCACGGAGCTCGTGGGCAGCGTCCCGTACGTGCGACACGTGGTCGTCCTGTCGTCGGACGGCCTGTGCATCGGGCAGGCGAACACGGCCCCCGACACCGCCGACGCGATCGCCGCCGCCTGCTCCGGCATCCAGAGCCTGGCGCGGGCCATCGCGCAGATGTTCCCGGAGGGGGACGGATCGACGCGGATGGTCGGGATCGAGGCCGACGGCGGCTACTTCTCCATGATGGCGGCCGGCCCCGGGGCCTATCTCGCGGTCCTCGCCGACCCGGAGGTGGACGCCGGACTCCTCGGCGACCGCATGCGGACGCTGGTGATCCGGATCGGCCAGCACATGACCAGCCCTCCCCGTGAGGACGTCGGGCAGGCGATGTGACATCGGAGAACCAGGGCCCCTGGAATGAAGGCACACCCGTCCCGCTCTACGTCATTACCGGCGGCCAGGACTCCTCGGCCAAGACCTTCAACCTCGTCACCCTCATCGCGACCAGATCCGAGCCCGACCCCGCCATGCAGCCCGAGCAGGCTTCCATCCTCAACCTGTGCTCGTACCCCCTCTCGGTCGCCGAGGTCTCCGCATACCTCAGCCTCCCCTTCAGCGTCGTCACCGTGCTGCTCTCCACGCTCGTCGAGGAGGAGCGGGTCGAGGCGATCGCACCCGTGCCGGTGGCGGCATATCCCGAACGCGGCCTACTGGAGGCGGTGATCCATGGACTACGCAAGCTCTGACGTACGCGAGGCCGTCCGGCACGACGGCGACCTGCTGCTGTCCCACGGGGCCAGAGGGGTCAAGGTCGTGGTCGTCGGCGGCTTCGGGGTCGGCAAGACCACCATGGTCGGGGCGGTGAGCGAGATCCCGCCCCTGACCACCGAGGAGACCATGACGCAGGCGGGCGTCGGGATCGACCACAACCCCGGTGCCAAGGACAAGAAGACCACGACCGTCGCGATGGACTTCGGACGGATCAGCATCAACGAGGAGCTGATCCTCTACCTGTTCGGGACCCCCGGACAGGAGCGCTTCTGGTTCCTGTGGAACGGCATCTTCGAAGGCGCCCTGGGCGCCGTGGTCCTCGTCGACACCCGCAGGATCGAGGTCTCCTTCGAGGTCATCACCCGGCTCGAGGACCGCCGCGTCCCGTTCGTCGTGGCCGTCAACGCCTTCCCGGAGGCCCCGCAGTACCCCCTCGGTGACCTGCGCACCGCTCTGGCCCTCAGCGAAACCGTGCCCATCGTCACCTGTGACGCACGGGACCGGGCGTCCTGCCGCGACGCCCTGCTCGCACTCATGGGCTACCTGTACACCCTCGCCGCCGCCCAGGAGACCGCATGACCGTCCCACCCACCGAACACGCCACCGCGCAGCCCGGCGCGGTCCCGCCGCCCGGCTGCCCGGCCCACATCGGCGACGGCCCCGGCGGAGCCACCCGCCTCTACGGACCCGCCGCGGCGACGGACCCCATGGGCCTGTACGAGGAGCTGCGCGCCGCCCACGGCCCGGTGGCGCCCGTCCTGCTCGACGGCGACGTACGCGCCTGGCTCGTCCTTGGCTACCTGGAGAACCGCGACGTGGCCAGCCGCCCGACCCAGTTCTCCCGCGACCCCCGCGTCTGGCACGGCTGGCGGAGCGGGGAGATCGACCCCGCCACCTCCCCGCTCATCCCGATGATCGGCTGGCGCCCCGACTGCGTCTGCGCGGACGGCGAGGAGCACCAGCGGCTCCGCGGCGCGGTCACCGCAGGCCTCAACCAGTTCGACCACCGGGGCGTCCGCCGCCACATCACCCGCTTCGCGCACCAGGTGATCGACACCTTCTGCGAGAACGGCGAGGCGGAACTGGTGGAGCAGTTCACCGAGGCCGTGCCCATGCTCACCCTCAGCCATCTGCTGGGGATGTCCGACGAGGCCGCCCCCCAGCTGGTGCACGCCGCACGCGACCTCTTCAAGGCCACCGAGACCTCGCTCGCCAGCAACGACTTCGTGCTCAAGTGCCTCGAACAGCTCGTCGCCGAGAAGCACGTCCGGCCGGGGCACGACATCGCCTCCGCGCTCCTCGCCCATCCCGCGGGACTCACCGACGATGAGGTCCAGCACCACCTGCGGCTCATCCTGCTCGCCGGCTACGAGACCACCGCCAACCTCATGTCCAACGTCCTGCGCATGGTCGTCACCGACCCCCGCTTCCGCGGATCCCTCGCGGGCGGCCAGATGACCCTGCCGGAGGCCGTGGAGCAGGTCCTCTGGGACGAGCCGCCGCTCATGGTGTGCCCGGGCCGCTGGGCCAACGACGACACGACCCTCGGGGGGCAGCAGATCAAGGCGGGGGACATGCTCCTCCTCGGTCTGGCCGCGGGCAACGTCGACCAGGCGATCCGCCCGGACGCCGAGACCCCCGTGCACCACAACCGCGCCCACCTGTCCTTCAGCGCCGGCACGCACGAATGCCCCGGCCAGGACATCGGCCGCATCATCGCCGACGCGGGCATCGACATCCTGCTCACCCGGCTTCCCGACATCGCCCTGGCCGTCCCGGAGGAGAGCCTCGGCTGGCGCTCCTCCACCTGGGCCCGGCACCTCACGGCCCTGCCCGTGACCTTCGCCGCCCGCCCGCCCCAGGCCGACGACGTCCCCGCCCCGCTCCCGGCCCCGCCGGCCCAGAGCACCGGCAGGCCCGCGCCGCCCCCGCTGCCGGTGCAGGCGACCGGCTCCGGGACGGCACGAGGTCCCGAGCCGCGTGCCTCGTGGCTGACGCGCGTCAGGCGCTTCCTGTTCGGGAAGTAGGCCCGCACCGGGGCGACCCCGCTGCCCTCACTCCGGGAACGATTCGTCCCCGGCGGCGTAGCGGGGCGCTCCGGTGTACCAGGCGTGCAGGCCGGAGAGGAAGCCGCAGGCTCCCCGGAGCCAGGTCTCCAGTTCGGCCCGCTCGTCGCCGTCGAGGCCGGACCGCCGGACGAGCGGCGGCAGTTCGCTCTGCCGGATGTGCTCGAAGTCCCGCAGCCGGGCGTTGACCAGGTTCAGGGCGGCGGGCACGGCGTCGTGGAGGGAGATGCCGAGGGAGGTCCCGACGACGAGGACCAGATTGTTGACGTCCTTCTCCTCGTGCACCTCCCTCTCGTAGGAGGCGATGTCGTTCGCCAGCCCCATGAAATCCATGAAGGCGTCGAGCAGGGCGCGGACGGTACGCGTGTGCCGTATCTGTTCGGGTATTCGGGCGCCGGTGGCCAGTTCGACGGAGTACGGGGCCGTATAGGCGGCGAAACTCTCCCGCCGGAACGGCGCGTAATCGATGAGATGGGGAATGCGGCCGCTCTGGCTGTTGACGAGTTCCTCGACCCCCGCGTCGACATAGCGCGCCAGGGCCCGGTTGAACTCCGCGCGCCAATGCGCGAGGCGCGGGGGGAAGAGGCGCTGCTGCAGATCGGCGATCCCCCGCTCGACGGCGTTCAGCGGCTCCGGCAGCCGGGCTCCGGGCTCGGGCCGCAGGAAGGCGTGCAGCCGGGCGGTGAAGGCCCGCGCTGCGGGGAGGTCACCGGTCTGCTTGAAGGCGGCCGCGAAGTAGTCGTCCCAGGCGAGGGCCCAGATGTTGAACCGGTGATTGAGCCGTAAGGCGTCGAAGGAGGCGTCGGGCAGGGTCCAGGCGGTCAGCTGGTCGACGGTCATGGCGTGGAACTTCGACCGGGTCCATATCGCCGGCCGCCCCGCCGAGGACCACGGATCGTCGTCCAGCATCCCCATGCCGCGCGCCCAGGACTCGCTCTCCTCGTGCAGGGCGGGCAGATACGGATTCACCCGCAGCGCGTAGGGCATCCACAGCTGCGGCAGCTCGACGGCACGCACGGTCATGGGACCGACCTCCTTCTTACTCCGGTCCGCATCGCTGTGCCGCGAGGCCGGACGATGCCCGGTCCGCGGCTCTGCAAACCTGCCCACCGGAGACGACCGGAAACCGTTCAACTATCCCGGATCAACGGTCGGTTCGTGTCCACTCCCGAAACAGAAGGAACCTCCGGTGACCGCCGTCCGATGTGTCACAGCGGCTGATCGGGCCAGTCCAGGAGACGGGCGCCGATCACGGCCGTCTGGAGCGTGTAGCGCTGGACGGGATCGGCGGGGTCCGCGCCGGTCAGACGGTGGATGCGGTCGAGGCGGTACGTCATGGCCCGCACGCTGAGACTCAGGGTGCGGGCCGCCTGTGCGGTGACGCAGCCGGAGTCGAAGTACGCGGTGAGCGTGGCGAGGAGGGGCTTCGCGCCGCCGCGGGCGTCGCGGAGCGGGCCGAGCACGGTGCCGACGAGCTCGGCCATCGCCTGCCGGTCGCGGGTGAGGACGGGGTAGACGAGCAGGTCGGCGGCGTGCAGGACCGGGTCGTCCAGATTCATGCGGGCGGCGAGCGCGAGCGCGTTGAGTGCCTCCTCGTACGAGTGGACGACACCGCCCGCGCCGGGGTGCGGCCGGCCGATGGCCACCTGGCCGCCGTCGGTCGCCGCGTGCGCCTGCTTGGCGAAGTGGGCGAGCACCTCGGGCTCGTCGGCCGGTGCGACGCAGATCAGCCGTCCGTCCTTGGTGGTGAGCAGGATGCGGCGGCTGCCGAACCGGGCGACGAGCGAGGCGGTGACGGTACGGGTGACCGCGTAGCCGTCGCCGTACTGCTCCGGGCCCTGGGCGACGGCCACGGCGTGCGCGTGGGAGAGGAGCAGCCCGAAGTGTTCGGCCCGCTCCGCCAGGCGGCCCAGACCGCTCCGGCCGTGGAGCAGGTCGTCGATGAACTCGCGCCGTGCCGCCTCCTCCTGGCGTACCGCCAGGTGCTGGGACCGCTCGTGGCCCTCGGCGAAGGCGTCCACAGCCTGTTCGACGGTGGTCAGGAGGTGGTCGGCGGCGGCCTGCGACAGGCCGGGGCGCACCCGCCGGGCGGCGGCGAGATGGGCCCGGACGAGGGCCCGCAGTCCGATGCCGGCCTCCGCGGCCCGCTCCCCGCGCGCACTCAGGGCCTCGCGCTCCTCCCGGGTGAGCCTGCGTCGGGTCGCGCACGCCTCCGCCAGGATCTCGGCGTACCCCTCCAGGTACTCCTCGGTCGACTCCCGCTCCGTCACGCTTCCTCCCCCGTCCTGACGCGTCCCTGATGCGTCCTTGACGCGCGGTGATCAAGGGTGACATGCCGTCGGCGGGGGTCCGCAACCGGCATCGAGGAGGTGCCGAAGACTGCCGGGTCACGGCAATGCCGGACGAGTGATCTTGCCTCAGGATGGCCCCACGGGAGGGCACGGGCCGCGGTCCGGTGCCGGGAGACAGAAACATGCGGGGGTTCCTCATGGATGCCATCACCGGGGGCATCGGCGTGCTGATCGCCGTGGTCCTGTTCGTCGCGGTCGCCGTGCTCCTGGTGGCCGGCCGGCTGTTCCGCAAGGTCGAGCAGGGCAAGGCGCTGATCGTCTCCAGGACGCGCAAGGTGGACGTCACGTTCACGGGGCAGATCGTCCTGCCGGTCCTGCACAAGGCCGAGGTCATGGACATCTCGGTGAAGACCTTCGAGATCTCCCGGATGGGCCGGGACGGGTTGATCTGCCGGGACAACATCCGCGCCGACATCCGGATCTCGTTCTTCGTACGGGTCAACAAGACCGTCGAGGACGTCATCAAGGTCGCGCAGGCCATCGGCACCGCCCGGGCCAGCCACCAGGAGACCCTGGAGGAGCTGTTCCACGCCAAGTTCTCCGAAGCCGTCAAGACCGTCGGCAAGCAGCTCGACTTCACCGACCTCTACACCAAGCGCGAGGAACTGCGGTTCCGGATCATCGAGCTCATCGGCATCGACCTCAACGGGTACCACCTGGAGGACGCCGCCATCGACCACGTCGAGCAGACGCCGCTGAGTCAGCTCGACCCCGGCAACATCCTCGACGCCCAGGGCATCCGCAAGATCACCGAGCTGACGGCCGTGGAGAACATCCGGACGAACGAGTACCGGCAGAACGAGCAGAAGGAGATCACCCGGCAGAACGTCGACGCCCGCGAGGCCATCCTGGAGCTGGAGCGGCGTCAGGCCGACGCGGAGATCAAGCAGAAGCGGGAGATCGAGACCTCGCGGGCACGCGAGGAGGCCGAGACCGCGCGCGTGGTGGAGGAGGAGCGGCTGCGGTCGCAGAGCGCCTTCCTGAGGACCGAGGAGCAGCTCGGGGTCCAGCGGGAGAACCAGGCCCGCGAGGTCGCGGTCGCCCAGAAGAACCGCGAGCGGGTCATCGCCGTCGAGAACGAGCGGATCGAGAAGGACCGCCTGCTGGAGGTCATCGCCCGCGAACGGGAGACCCAGCTCACCCGTATCGCGGCCGACAAGGAGGTCGAGGCCGAGCGCCGGGAGATCGCCGAGGTCATCCGCGAGCGGGTCGCGGTGGACCGCACGGTCGCCGAGCAGGAGGAGTCCATCAAGCGGCTGCGCATGGTCGAGGAGGCCGAGCGCACCCGGCAGGCCGTCGTCATCGCCGCGGAGGCCGAGGCGCAGGAGAAGCTCGTCAAGGACATCAAGGCGGCGGAGGCGGCCGAGCAGGCCGCCGTCCACCGGGCCGCCGAGGAGCTCACCCTGGCGGAGGCCCGCAACAAGGCCGCCGACATGGACGCCCGCGCCAAGATCCGCCTCGCCGAGGGCATCCAGGCCGAGGCCGCGGCCGAGGGCCTCGCGGCCGTGCGGGTGCGCGACATGGAGGCCGAGGTCATCGAGAAGACCGGCCGCGCCGAGGCGGAGGCCACCGAGGCACGGCTGCGCGCCGAAGCGGCCGGCACACGGGAGAAGGCGCTGGCCGACGCGGTCGGCACGCGGGAGAAGGCGCTCGCCGAGGCCACGGCGATCGGCGAGAAGCTGAAGGCCGAAGCGGCCGGTCTGACCGAGAAGGCGGCGGCGATGGCCGCCCTGGACGAGGCCTCGCGCACCCACGAGGAGTACCGGCTGCGTCTGGCCGCCGAGAAGGAGATCCGGCTCGCCGGGCTCGACGTCCAGCGACAGGTCGCCGAGGCGCAGGCCACCGTCCTCGCGACCGGTCTGGAGAACGCCGACATCAACATCGTCGGCGGGGAGTCGGTCTTCCTCGACCGTCTGGTGCAGTCGATCGCGCTCGGCAGGTCGGTCGACGGGTTCATCGACAACTCCCGGACCGCGCAGGCGCTCGCCGGCCCCTGGCTGGACGGCTCCGGTTCCTTCACGGAGGACCTGACCAAGGTGCTGAGCTCGCTGTCCACGACCGACGTGCAGAACCTCAGCGCCGCCTCCGCGCTCCTCGCGAGGGCCGTGAACTCCGGCGAGTTCACCGCGCAGGTCCCCGGACCGGCCACGGCGGCCCCGGCGGACACGACGGCGCTGAACGGCGCCGCCAAGAGCTGACCGCCCCGGGGGGGAGCGGTCACAGAGGGTCCGGTGCCGGCAAACGGGGGAGTTGGCGGCACCGGACCCGTACTCACCACGGTACAAGGAGCGGGACGAGATGGGTGCCGGAATCGACGAGGACACGTACACGGTGCTGCGCGACCGGCTCGCCGCGCAGGCCGCCGAACTGGCCCGGCGAGCCGGGACCCTCAACGAGGCCCGGGTCGCGGCCTTCGGCACCGGCGAGCTCGCCCTCACCGACACCCGCCGCATCACCACCGAGCGCGCCTGCGTGCCCCAGGACGTCGTCGCCGTCGGCGACGGCTTGCTCCTCCTCGGCTCCCAGCCCGCCGGCACCGGGCCCTCCGAGGTCCCGGTCGCCGACGTCCTCACCCTCCACGACCGCGACCTGAACGCACTGCCCCCGGAGGCGGTGCCGGGACTCCTCGACGACCCAGGCTTCGTACGGGAGTTCTCCGCGCTGCACCGCTACTACCGGGGCGCGCGCCTGCTCCGGCTGCGGCGCACCGAGGGCCGGATCCTCGCCGTCTTCCGCACCGGGGAACAGGGCGACGACCTGCGGGTCCTGCGCTGGTCCGTCGGGCCCTCCGGCGAGACGCGGTTCCTCGACGCCCAGGGCGAGCGCGACCACGTCTTCCCTCCCTCCGACGACCTCGCCTGGGTGGAGACGACCCGCGACGACCACGTCCCCGGCCGGCACCCGCACATCTCCCTCGGCGGCCGGCTGTTCGTCTCCACGGTCGGCGGGACGCTGACGGTCAGGACGGACGACGACACCGACACGGCCGGGGCCGTCCACACCGAGCCGGTCGACGAGCCGCTGCAGTCCCTCGCCGACGCCGAGGTGGCGTACGCGGTCGTCGGCGCCCTGATCCTGGTGCGCGTCCGCCCGTACAAGGAAGAGGTCCGCCGCCACCTCGTCTTCAACACCCTGACCGGCACCGTCGTCAGGCTCGACGGCATCGGACAGGCCTGCCTGCGGCTGCCCGAGGACGAGGGGATCGTGTTCCCCGGCGGCTACTGCCTCGCCTCCGGCACCGTGAAGACCTTCGGCACCGACACGGCCGGCCTCGCCTTCGACCGGGCGGTCCGCTCGCCCGACGGCGAGGACCTCCTCTTCGTCTTCCGCGCCCGTACCGGGGGCCGGACCCTGCTCCTCCCGTACGACGTGATCGGCAAGGAGATCGCGAACCCGGTCGTCTGCGGCGGATACGCGCTCCTCGACGACGGGACGATGGCCGTGCTCCGCGGCGAGCCCGGCGAGCCCGGCCGGGTCCACCCGGTACAGATCTGGCGCACGCCGTACGTCTCCGACACCCACCGGCGCCCCGCGCCCGCAGGCCCGCTGGCCCGCATCGGCAACGCGGACCTCGTCCGCGGCATCGCCGACTGCCTGTCGATCGCCCGGCAGGCCACCGAGCCGTCACCCGCCGGCGAGCTGTACGAGGCGCTCGTCGCCGCCTGCGAGCGCGCGGGCGACGTCCACCACTGGCTCGGGGACCCGGAAGCCGGCGGCCTGGGCGCACCCCTGGCCGCCCTGAAGGCCACGGCCGCGCAGGTACTCGACGAGCTCGGGACCGTCACCGCGCTCACCCGGCAGGCCGCCGAGGCCCTCGCCGAGTCCGCCCAGGAGATCAGCCGCCTCGTCCGGCGCATCCGCGGCGCGGCGCCGGCCACGGCAGGGGAGTGGATCTCCCGCATCACCGAACTCCGGCGTGCGCAAGGCCACTTGGTGACCCTGCGAGACATGCGGTACGCCGACACGGCGGGTATCGACACCCTCGCCGCCGACGTCGAGGCCGACATCGTCTCGGCCGCCCGGCGGGCCGTCGCCTTCCTCAAGGGCGACGACGCCTTCACCGCCCACCACACCGCGGCGGAACGCCTCGCCGCCGAGGCCGAGGCGCTGTCCACCGTCGCCGAGACCGGCCCCGTCGGCGAGCGCATCGACGCCCACACCCACGAACTGCGCACCCTCAGCGAGGTCATCACCGGCCTCGACGTCGGCGACGCGACCGTCCGCGCCTCCATCCTCGCGCGGATCGCCGACGTCCTGGGCGCGCTCAACCGCGCCCGCGCCCTCCTCGCCGCCCGCCGCGCCGCCCTCCTCGACCAGGAGGGCCGGGCGGAGTTCGCCGCCGAACTCGCCCTGCTCGGCCAGGCCGTCACCGGCGCGCTGGCCGCCGCCGACACCCCCGACCGCTGCGACGAACAGCTCGGCCGGCTCCTGCTCCAGCTGGAGAACCTGGAATCCCGCTTCGCCGAGCACGACGGTTTCCTCACCGGCATCGCCGAGCGGCGCACCGAGATCCACGACGCCTTCACCGCGCGCAAGCAGGCCCTCCAGGACGCCCGCGCCCGCCGCGCCGAACGCCTCGCCGATTCGGCCGGCCGGATCCTGGAGGCCGTCGCCCGTCGGGCCGCGACCCTCACCGACCTGGACGAGGTGCACACCTACTTCGCCTCCGACCCCATGGTCATCCGGGTCCGCCGCACCGGTGCCGAACTGCGCGAACTCGGCGACCAGGTAAGGGCGGAGGAGCTGGAGAGCCGCCTCGGCGCCGCCCGGCAGGAGGCAGGCCGGGCCCTGCGGGACCGCACCGAGCTGTTCTCCGACGGCGGCGCCACGATCCGCCTCGGCCGGCACCGCTTCGCCGTCACGCGGCAGGCCCCCGAGCTGACCCTCGTACCCCACGAGGACGTCCTCGCACTCGCCCTGACCGGCACCGACTACCGCGCGCCCGTCACCGACCCCGCCTTCGCCGCGACCCGCCCGCTCTGGGGCCGGACCCTGCCCTCCGAGTCGCCCGAGGTCTACCGGGCCGAACACCTCGCCGCACGCCTCCTGGCCGAGCACGGCCCGGAGGGCCTGGCCGGGGCGGACCTCGCGGCGCTCGCGCGGCAGGCGGCGGAGAGCGCCTACGACGAGGGCTACGAGCGCGGCGTCCACGACCACGACGCGGCGCTGATCCTGGAAGCGGTACTGGCCCTGAGCGAAGGCGCGGGACCGCTGCGCCACTCCGGGGAGGCGCGCGCGGCGGCCCAGATCTTCTGGGCCCGCTCCACCACCGCCGAGACCCGCGCACAGTGGACCCACCGGGCGGTCTCGCTGACCAGGGCCCGCGAACTCTTCGGCACGGACTCGGCCCTCGACGGGCTGAGGAGCGAGCTCGCCGAGGCGACGGGGGACGCGGCGGCGGCCGCGTACCTGATCGACGAACTCGCCGCCGGACCCGAGGGGTTCGCCGCATCGGATGAGGCGCGCACGCTCCTCGACGCGTTCCGCAGCGCCGTCTCCTCCTCCGCCGACACCGCCTATACCGACGGCCTCGCCGCCCTGACCGAGCCGGGCGCGCGGCGCCAGCTCGTCGAGGCCTGGCTCACCTCGTACGCCACGGCATCCGGTGGGCGTCACGACGCGGGCGTGCTCGCCGAGGCCGTCGCCGTCGAACTGTGCCCCGAGCTCGACCGCTACCAGGTCCCCGCCCCCACCACGGCCACGGTCACCGGACTCCTCGGCGGCCACCCGCGGGTCCAGGCCCGGTCGCTGGAACTGCGGCTCGACGAATTCCTCACCAGAACAGGGGACTTCGCCGCCGTCGACGTGCCCGCCTTCCGCGCCTACCAGCGGCAGCGGACGGAACTCCTCACCACCGAGCGAGCCCGGCTCCGCGTGGACGCCCACCGCCCCCGGGTCATGTCGTCCTTCGTCCGCAACCGGCTCGTCGACGAGGTCTACCTCCCGCTCGTCGGCGACAACCTCGCCAAGCAGCTCGGCGCGGCCGGAGACGCCAAACGCAGCGACTCCCACGGGCTGCTGCTCCTCCTCTCCCCGCCCGGCTACGGCAAGACCACCCTGATCGAGTACGTCGCCGAACGCCTCGGCCTGCTCCTCGTCAAGGTCGACGGCCCCGCCCTCGGACAGCGCACGACCTCCCTCGACCCCGACGCGGCGCCCGACGCCGCCGCCCGCCGGGAGCTGGAGAAGATCGCCTTCGCGCTGGCCGCCGCCAACAACGTCCTCCTGTACGTCGACGACATCCAGCACACCTCGCCGGAGTTCCTGCAGAGGTTCATCCCCCTCTGCGACGCCACCCGGACCCTCGACGGGCACGACCTGCGGGGAAAGCGCTTCGCCGTCTGCATGGCCGGCAACCCGTACACCGAGTCGGGACGTGCCTTCCGGGTGCCGGACATGCTCGCCGACCGGGCCGACGTGTGGAACCTCGGCGACGTACTGACCGGCAAGGACGAGGCCTTCGCGTTCAGCTTCGTCGAGAACGCCCTCACCTCCCACCCGCTCCTCGCCCCGCTCGCCGGCCGCGACCGCGCCGACCTGGAACTCCTGACCAGGCTGGCCGCCGGTGACCCGGGCGCGCGCCGCGACCGGCTGACCCACCCGTACGCCCCGGCCGAACTCGACCAGGTCCTCGCCGTCCTCCGGCATGTCCTCACCGCCCGGGAGACGGTCCTCGCCGTCAACGAGGAGTACATCGCGTCCGCCGCCACCGCCGAAGAGGCCCGCACGGAACCGCCGTTCAGGCTCCAGGGGTCGTACCGTACGATGAACAAGATCACGGCGCGCATCTCGCCCGTCATGGACGACGCCGAACTCGCCGCCCTGATCGACGACCACTACACCGCCGAGGCCCGGACGCTCACCACCGGGGCCGAGTCCAACCTCCTCACCCTCGCCGCCCTGCGCGGCACCCTCACCCCGGCACAGGCCGCCCGCCGGACGGAACTGAGCGCCGCCCACCACCGCGCCCGCGTGCTCGGGGGCACCGGAGGCGACCCGCGGACCCGCGCGGTCGCCGCCCTCGCCCTGCTCGCCGACCGCATCGCGGCCGTCGAGACGGCGATCACCCGCGCGACGGACGCGCGGCACCCGTCCCAGGACACCGCCCGAACCGGCGGAGGAAGAGAGACACGGCATGGCCAAGCCGGTGCACGCGGCGATCGGGCAGAAGGAGATCCGCTGCCAGGTGTGCGACAACGACACCTTCCGTGAGCGGGAGGTGAAGCTGAACAGCACGGGCATGGAGTTCTTCAACATGGCCTGGGCGAACGAGTCGGCGACCGGCCTGATCTGCTGGACGTGCGGCTACGTCCACCTCTTCGTCAACCGGGACATCCGGCTCTACCGGATGCGCGAATGACACGGACCGGCCTCCCCGGGGGAGGCGACGGTTCAGGCGGTGAACGAGCCGTGCCTGCCCGCGCCGGACGTGAAGCGGGCCGCGCCCTTGAGGGTCTCGCCGGCCGTCAGGGGCACCATGCCGTGACGGAGTTCGGCCGCCAGGGCCTCCGGTTCGGGGAGGCCGTGCTGTTCGCGGACGGAGAGGCGGTCGTGGCGTAGGCACAGCTGGGGGAAGGCGGCGATCTCCCGGGCGAGCTGCTCCGCGGCGGCGCGCGCCCGGCCCGGCGGGACGAGGCGGTTGGCGAGGCCGATCTCGTACGCCTCGGAGGCCGGGACCGGCCGGCCGGTCAGGATCAGGTCCATGGCGCGGCTCTCGCCGATCAGCCGCGGCAGCCGGACCGTGCCTCCGTCGATGAGCGGCACTCCCCAGCGGCGGCAGAACACTCCGAGGACCGCGTCCTCCTCGACCACGCGCAGATCGCACCACAGGGCCAACTCGAGGCCGCCGGCCACGGCATGGCCGCTGACGGCCGCGATGACCGGCTTCGTCAGGCGCAGCCGGGTCGGCCCCATCGGGCCGTCGCCGTCGGGCGCCACCCGGTTCCCGCGCTCGGTGCCGATGGCCTTGAGGTCGGCGCCCGCGCAGAACGTGCCGCCTTCGCCCCAGAGCACCGCGACCGAGGCCTCTTCGTCCGCCTCGAACGCCCGGAAGGCGGCGGCGAGTCGACGAGCCGTCGGTCCGTCCACGGCATTGCGGGCGGCGGGCCGCGACAGGACCACCGTGGTCACGGGCCCGTCGCGCTCGACGCGGACGGCGTCCTGCTCCGGCGGTGTCGCTGATGCATCGGTCATGGGGGCATTCTCACGTGACCGCGGTCCGGTGGCCAGAGCGGCGATCAGTCAGTCGGACGGCGGGGTGAGGACCACGAAATCGGCGTTCGAGGGGTCCAGGCAGACGGCCAGCCGGCCGACATCCTCCATGTCCTGCGGCCCCATCTGCACCCCGCCGCCGATCGCGGTGATCTTGGTGAGGGTGGCGTCGCAGTCCTCGACGTCGAAGACGGGGTGCCAGTACGGCCGTCCGCTCGCGAGGGTGAGGGCGTCGGCGGGCACCTGCATGAGACCGCCGTGCATGCGCTCCTGGGGCAGTCCCGCGGGGGTGATGAGGGTGTAGGTGCCCGTGCCGCCCGGCAGGTCCATGTCGGCGTACTGCCAGCCGAGGACTTCGCCGTAGAACTCCTTCGCGGCCGCCGCGTCGCTCGTGTACAGCTCGGTCCAGCTCAGTGATCCGGGCGCGTCCACGAGCTCGAAGCCCGTGGTCTCTCCTGCCTGCCAGACGGCGAACTGTCCCCCCAGCGGGTCGCTGTACTGGGCCATCCGGCCCTGCTCGCCGAAGCTCCTGGGAGCCACCCGTACCGTGCCGCCGGCGCGCTCCACCGCCCGGGTCGTCTCGTCCGCGTCGGTGACGGCGTAGTAGATCATCCAGGCCGAGCGGGCCCCCGGCTCGGTGAGCCTGCCGAGCCCGGCGACGATCTTCCCGTCCTTCCGGAACATCCCGCCCTCCGCGTCCTGCCCCTCGCCCATGGACTCGTACTCCCAGCCGAACGTACCGCCGTAGAAGGCGGCGGCGGCCGGTACGTCGGGGGCGCCGAGGTCGAGCCAACAGGGGGAGCCCGGTACGAAGGCGGTGGAGAGCATGACGATTCCCTTTCGCGGTCCTGTACGCCTCAGCCTCGCACCGGGCACCGCCTCCCGCCCGTCGGGGACACCGCCTCCCGCTCATCGGGGACACCGCCGTCCGCCATTTCATCCGCCGTACATGGAACCGCGGAACCACTCCGCATACTGTCGTGCGCATGGCAGCAGGAATCCTCACTGCGCGCCGCCACGTCGACCAAGGGCACCTGGCGAGCGCCCTGTGTACGGTCGCCCCGGCGCGCTGAACGCGCCCCTTCCCCCACGGGATCCCCACCTGGCGCCCCCGCCCGACTCCCGTCTCTTCCCCTCCCCGCGGCGGCCCGACGGCACGTTCCCCGTGCGTCCGTCCGCCGTGCCCCCTAGTGCAGCCGCACCCAGAGGAATGGACATCATGAGCGAGAACCGACGCCCGCAGGTGAGCCGACGAGGCTTCCTCGGCGGCGCCGCCGCCGTCGCGGCCGCGACCGCCGTACCCGCACTCGGACAGATCGCCGGCGCAGGCCCCGCCGCTGCCGCCGGCCGGCCGAACATCCTGCTGATCGTCACCGACGACCAGCCCAAGCACACCGAATGGGCCCTGCCCAAGACCGTCGCCTGGCTCGCCGACCAGGGCGTGAAGTTCACCAACGGCCACGTCACCACCCCGCTGTGCGCGCCCTCGCGTTCCAGCGTGTTCTCCGGCCGTCACGCCCACAACCACGGCGTGCGCAACAACAAGGCCTCGTACGCGCTCGACCAGAGCACCACGCTGCAGAGGTACCTCAAGCAGGCCGGCTACCGCACCGGCCTGTTCGGCAAGTACCTCAACTCCTGGACCCTGGCGGACAATCCGCCGCACTTCGAGGAGTTCGCCCTCCTCCGGCCCGCGTACGTCGACGCCCAGTGGAACGTCAACGGCACCGTCCAGACCATCAACGGCTACACCACGACCATCGTCAAGAACCGCACCCTGAACTTCCTCGACAAGGCCGCCACCGACACCCGGCCCTGGTTCGCGTACGTCACCCCTTACGCCTCCCACGGGCCCCGCACCCCCGAGGCGAAGTACGCCGGCACGCCCGTGCCCGACTGGAACGGCCGCCCCTCGGTCCCCGAGAACGACCGCGGTGACAAGCCGGCGTACATCAAGAACGCCACCGGCACCCTCGCCGACGGCCAGACCATCCGTGCCGAGCAGCTGCGCACCCTGCTCTCCGTCGACGACGCCGTCCAGGCGTTCAAGGACAAGCTCCAGGCCCTGGGGCAGCTGGACAACACCCTCGTCATCTACATCGGCGACAACGGCTTCAGCTGGGGCGACCACGGCTGGACGGCCAAGTCGGTGCCCTACCGCCCCGCGCACGAGGTGCCGTTCTACCTCTCCTGGCCGGCGGGCGGGCTCGGCGCGGGAACCCAGGACAACCGCATCGTCGCCAACATCGACATCGCGCCGACCATCCTCGACGCGGCCGGCATCACCCCGGACGCCGCGCAGGACGGCCGTTCCCTGCTCTCCGGACACAGCCGCGACCACCTCCTGGTGGAGTGGTGGAAGCAGGGCACCGGTACCGGTGGCGCACCCACCTGGTCCTCGTACGTCGCCAAGGACAAGCAGTACACGGAGTACTACGACCTGACGACCGACGGGAACGGCACGGTGTCCGGCACCGGGCAGGTGAAGTTCCGTGAGTACTACGACCTCGTGAACGACCCGTACCAGCTGACCAACAAGCTCTACCAGGCCACGCCGGCCCAGGAGCAGGCCCTGGGCATTCCCGCCCTCGCGGCGCAGCTCGCCGCCGACCGCGTGGCCTGACCCGCACCACAGCACTGCCGGCCGGCCCCGCGCCGCGACGCACGGGGCCGGCCGCCCATCCTTCCGATTCCGCCGGAGTCGTCATGCCCGAATGCTGCACCCCAGGTCACGCCCACCTCCCTGTCCTGACCCCCGCCCCGCCCCGTCCTCCGGCCCGAGCCTCCAGAGCGGTCCGGCAGCTGCTCTCCCTGCCCGGAGGGCGCTTCCTGATGGGCACCGACGACCCGGACGGCTTTCCCGTCGACGCCGAGGGCCCGGTCCGCGAGGTGGCCGTGGAACCCTTCCGCGTCGCGGCCACGACGGTGACGAACGCGCAGTTCGCCACCTTCGTCAAAGCCACCGGACACGTCACCGACGCCGAGCGCTTCGGCTTCTCCTTCGCCTTCGGGGCCTTCCTGGAGAAAGAGGTGGCGGCCGTGTCCCCGCCCGTGCCGGGCGTTCCGTGGTGGAGGACGGTGGACGGCGCCTCGTGGCGCCACCCCGAAGGCCACGGCTCCCACGTCACCGACCGGCAGAACCACCCCGTCGTCCACGTGTCCTGGCACGACGCCCAGGCCTACTGCGCCTGGTCCGGCACCCGGCTGCCCACCGAGGCGGAGTGGGAGTACGCGGCACGCGGCGGCCTGGAGCAGCGCCGGTACCCGTGGGGTGACGAGCTCACGGCCGACGGCCGCCCCCTGTGCAACATCTGGCAGGGAGACTTCCCGGACCTGCCCACCGGCGGCGGGCACGCGGGCACGGCCCCCGTGAAGTCCTTCCGGCCCAACGGCTTCGGCCTGTACAACACCGTCGGCAACGTCTGGGAGTGGAGCGCGGACCCGTTCACCCCCGGCGAGGGGACCGCGCGGGCGATGCGCGGCGGCTCGTACCTGTGCCACGACTCCTACTGCAACCGGTACCGCGTCGCCGCCCGGAGCTCCAACACGCCCGACAGCTCCACCGGCAACATCGGCTTCAGGGTGGCCGCCGACGCCGACTAGCGTCATCCGCCCGCCGTGACGGGGGGCGGGCGGACGGGATCACCCGGACCGGCCCAGCATCAGGTCCCGTACGCATCCGCGCAGCCACGCGTGCGCCGGGTCGGCGTCGTGGCGCGGATGCCAGGCCATGCCGACCGGCAGTGGCGGCAGGTCGAGGGGGACGTCGAAGGCGACGAGCCCGAGAGACTCGGCCAGGGAGCGGCTCCGTGCGCTGATCAGGCCGACGAGGTCCGTGTCGCGGAGGATGAACAGCGACGCCGGGTACGTGCCGACGCTCGCCACCACCCGCCGTCGCAGGCCGTGCTCGGCCAGCGCGGTGTCGACGGGGCCGTGCAGCCTTCCCCGGCGCGAGACCACCAGATGGTCCGCGTCCGCCGCGAACCTCCGCGGCGTCGGGCGCCCCCGCAGGAGCGGGTGCCCGGCGCGGACCACCGCGAGCATGCGGTCGTCCAGGAGGTGCTCGGTGTGCACCTCGGGATGGACGGTGTCGATGACCCCGATCTCCAGGTCGGCGACGCCCTCCCGCAGCGTCGGCGCGTCGATGTGGCTCTCGTTCAGGAACCGCAGCCGCACCCGCGGGGCCTCGCGGCCGGCGCGCGCGAGGAGCGCGGGGCCGAGCAGGGCCGGATGCGAGTCCTGCCCGAGCACCGTGAACGTCCGCGCGACGGTCCGGACGTCGGTCGGACCCGAGGCCGCGAACAGCGCCCTGGCCCGCTCCACGACCGCGCCGACCTCGGCCCGTACCGACAGCGCGTAGGGCGTCGGCACCATCGCACGCCCGGCGCGCACCAGGATCGGATCGCCGAGCGCCTTGCGGATCCGGCCGAGCGTGCGGCTGGTGGCCGGCTCGGACAGATGCAGCCGCCGGGCCGCTCCCCGCACGCTCTGCTCCTCCAACAGGACGTCGAGGGCGAGAAGAAGGTTGAGGTCGAGGCCGCCGGCGTCAACGGATTGCGTCACACGCACTCACTCCTTGCAAAAGATGCACTGGAAGTAATCCACGGGCCGAGCCTACGGTGAACGCACATCCCCTCACCGCGAAGCTCCCTGGAGGAGCCATGTCTTCCGCTGCCCTCTCACCGCCCCCGGCCGCTCCGGCCGGCATCGCGCCGAACGCGCTCGGGCGGTCGACCCTGCTCGCCCTGTGCGCCTGCGTCCTCGTCGCGCAGAGCATGGTCGCCGCCATCAACCTCCTCATCCCCCAACTGGCCGCCTCCGCCCTCCACCCGTCCTCCACCGAGCTGCTGTGGACGGTGGACGCGTACGTCATCGTCTTCGCCGGACTGCTCATCCCCGCCGGAGCACTGGGCGACCGCCGCGGCCGCAAGGGGGTGCTGCTCGCCGGTCTCGCCCTGTTCGCCGCCGGGGCGGCGCTGAGCGCCCTCGCCGCGTCGCCCGCGCTGCTGATCGCCGGCCGCGGGGTGTCCGGCGCCGGGGCCGCCTGCATCATGCCCGCGACCATGTCGATCCTCGTGCAACTCGCCGGACCGGAAGGCCGGGCCAGGGCCCTGGCCTCCTGGACCCTCGCCGTCGGCCTGGGAGGGCTCGCGGGCAACGTCGGCGGGGGAGCGGCGGGCCAGTTCCTGTCCTGGCGCGCCCTGTTCTGGCTGATGGTCCCCCTCGCCGCGCTGCTCGCCGTCGCCGTGGCCGTCACCGTTCCGCGCACCGAGCGCTCCCCGCACGGGCGCCCCGACCCCCGTGGCACCGTGCTGCTGGTCGCCGCCCTCGTCGCCGTCCTCGCGGGCATCATCGAAGGCCCGGCGTACGGCTGGACCTCGCCCCGCATCCTCGTCCTCTTCGCGGTGGGCGCGGTGCTGGCCGGGCTCTTCACCTGGTACGCGCTCCGCTCGCCGGCCGCGCTGTTCGACCCGCGGGTCTTCCGTTCCCGGCAGCTGCGCGCCGCCGTCCTGGGCACGGCCACCGGGTTCTTCGGCCTCTTCTCGCTCTTCTACGCGAACTCGCAGTACCTGCAGTACGTCAAGGGGTACGGCCCCGCCGTCACCGGACTCGCGATCGTCCCGCTCACGATCGGCATGGCCCTCTTCCCCAAGGTCGCGACCCGCTGGCAGGCCGCCTCGGGGCCGCGCCCCGCCGTCACCACCGGGCTGTTCCTCATCGGCGCCGGACTCCTCGGCGCCTCCACCGCCGACGCGGCCACCCCGTACGCGCTGTACGCCTGCTGGCTGCTGGTGATCTCGGCGGGAACCGGCCTGTGCATGCCCGCCCTGACCGTCGGCGTCGTCTCCGCCCTGCCCGCGCACCAGGCCGGGCTCGGCTCCGGGCTCGGCACCTCGGCCCGGGAGATGGGCGCAGCCCTCGGCGTGGCCGTCACGGGCACCGTGCTCGCCGTGCACGGCGCCGCCGCGGGTACGGCGGCCTTCGCCGACGCGATGAGTCCGGCGCTGCGCACGGTGGGCGCGGTCGTCCTGGTCGCGACGGGCCTGGTCACCGCCGGATACCGGACCGGGTCCGCGTCGACCCGCTGAGAGCGGCCGCTCTCGGGGGCGGTGCCACCCCCGTACGCGCGCAGGCGCCGGGGCGGTCACACCTCCTGCGTGTGGGCCGGATGGCGCAGGCGGCGCGCGGGGGAGCGCGGTCCGCGAGACGGTGGCCGCAGTCCGGGACAGGGCGGTCCGGCGCCCGGACGGCCGGTCGCCCGACCGGATCCGGACCTGTGGGCCCCGCGGCCCGCCCGCCGTTCCCCGTTCCGTATCCGAGGAGGTAGCGCATGCCCCGACGTGTCCCCGCCGCGTACGACGGCCGGAATTCCACGAGCCCCGCCCGTGGCCGCACCGGACCGCGCCCGAGGCGCCGGTTCCGTACGGTGGCCGTCGGGGCGGTGGTGGCGGCCGCGGTCCTGAGCGGCGGCGCGACCACGCCGGTCGCGGCGGCACCGCCCGGTCCGGTTCCGTACGGCCCCGGCGGCCCCGGCGACCAGGCGCTCCAGCGGGCCCTCGCCGACCTGGTGGCGGCACCCGGCGGCCCGCCCGGTGCGATCGCGATCCTGACCCGCGACGGTCTCCGGCAGGTCTACCGGGCCGGTACGGCCGAGGTGGGCACGCGGCGCCCGCCCCAACCCGACGACCACATGCGGATCGCCAGTGTGGCCAAGGCCTTCAGCGGCGCGGTCGCGCTGAGCCTGGTGGACCGGCAGGCCCTGCACCTGGACGACACGATCGGCCGGCGCCTGCCCCGACTGCCCGCCGCCTGGCACGCAGTGACCCTGCGTCAGCTGCTCCAGCACACCAGCGGTCTCCCGGACTACAGCAAGAGCCAGGCGTTCCAGGACATCGTCCGCGCCGACCCCCGCCACCATTTCGACTCCCGCCGCCTCCTCGACTTCGTGGCGGGCCAACCGCTCGGCTTCCCGCCGGGCAGCCGCTACGCCTACTCCAACTCGGACAACATCGCGGTCGCCCTGATGGCAGAGCAGGCCACCGGCCGCTCGTACGAGTCGCTGCTGCGGCAGCTCGTGTACGGCCCGCTCGATCTGAAGAGGACCAGCCTCCCGCAGGGCTACCTGCTTCCCCGCCCGTTCCTGCACGGCTACTTCACCGCCCCCGGCGAGCCGCCCGAGGACGTGAGCGAGGCGGTCAGCGCCTCCGGCGCCTGGGCGTCGGGCGGCATCGTCTCCACCCCGGCCGACCTGAGCCGGTTCTTCGGCGGCTACGCCGGACCGGAGTTGCTGAGCCCCGCCACCCGTCATGCCCAGCAGGACTTCCTCCCCGGCGGCTCCTCCGAACCGGCCGGCCCCGGCGTCAACGCGGCCGGCCTGGGCATCTTCCGGTACACCACACGCTGCGGCACGGTCCTCGGCCACACCGGCAACACCCCCGGCTACACGCAGTTCGCCGCGGCCACGCGCGACGGCCGGCGCACGGTGACGGTCTCCATCACCAGCCAGGCCACGCTGGACCCGGCCCTGCTGGCCCGGCTGCGCGCCACCGAGGAGAAGTTCGTCTGCGCCCTGCTCGGCGACCGGGGCCCGGAGGACTGGGGGTTCCGGCCGTAAGTCCTGCCTGCGCGCGGGCATTTCCTCCCCGGCTCCCCTTACGCGGCGGTGGGTTTCCCCTTAGCCTCACACCACTGCTCGTAAGTTACCCGCCGGTCAATATGTGTTGACGGGCGTAGTGGGCCCGGAGGTTGCCATGAGTTCCGCGCAAGACCTGCTCGAAAGCCGGCCGCATTCGGTGGCGCACCTCTTCCTCTCGCGGGTCGGGGCGACACCCGACCGCGAGGCCTACCGCCACCCCGTGGCGGTGGGCCGGGGCGCGCCCGGCGCCGAGGAGTGGCGGTCGCTGACCTGGGCCCAGGCGGCGGATCGCGTGACCGCGATCGCCGCCGGGCTGCTCTCCCTCGGGCTGCGGACCGAGGAACGGGTGGCGATCTCCTCCTCGACCCGGGTGGAGTGGATCTTCGCGGATCTGGGCGTGATGTGCGCGGGCGCCGCCGCGACCGCCGTCTACCCGAGCACCAACGCCGAGGAGACGGCGTACATCCTCGCCGACTCCGGCAGCCGGGCGATCTTCGTCGAGGACGCCGCCCAACTGGCCAAGGTCGTCGAACACGCGGACCGCCTGCCCGAGCTGGACCACGCGGTCGTCTTCGACCCGGAGGCCGATCTCCCCCAGGCGAAGGGGCTCGAGGTGCTGAGCCTCGCCGCGCTCGAAGAACGCGGCCGGGCATACCTCCGGGAACATCCGGAAGCGATCGAGACGACCGTCGCGTCCATCGAGCGCGAGCAACTCGCCACCCTGATCTACACGTCCGGGACGACCGGCCGCCCCAAGGGCGTGCGTCTGGTGCACGACTGCTGGTCCTACCAGGGTGCCGCACAGGAGGTCAGCGGGCTGCTGCAACCCGACGACGTGCAGTTCCTGTGGTTGCCGCTGTCCCACGTCTTCGGCAAGGCCCTGATATCCGGTCAGATCCAGACCGGACACGTGCTGGCGGTCGACGGGCGCGTCGACCGCATCGTCACCAACCTGCCCGTCGTCCGGCCCACCGTGATGGCCTCCGCGCCGAGGGTCTTCGAGAAGGTCTACAACGGCATCGCCGCGAAGGCGCGGGCCGAGGGCGGAGCGAAGTACAGGATCTTCCGGTGGGCGGCGCAGGTGGCCCGCGACCACGCCAGGACCGGGCAGGAGAGCCTGGTGGCGACGGGGAGCCGCAAGGTGCCGCTGTGGCTCGGCGTCCAGCACGCCCTCGCCGACAAGCTGGTCTACGGCAAGATCCGGGCGGCGTTCGGCGGTGAGCTCCGGGGCAGCGCCTCGGGCAGCGCCGCGCTCGCCCCCGACATCGGCTACTTCTTCGCCGGGGCGGGCGTGCCCGTCCTGGAGGGCTACGGCCTGACGGAGACCAGCGCGGCCTGCACCGTCAACCCGGTCGACGACTACCGGGTGGGCACGGTCGGCCGGCCCCTGCCGGGCACCGAGGTCCGCATCGCCGAGGACGGGGAGATCCTCCTGAGGGGGCCCGGCATCATGCGCGGCTACCACAACCTTCCGGAGAAGACCGCCGAAGTCCTGGAGAGCGACGGCTGGTTCCGTACCGGGGACATCGGCGAGATCGACAAGGAGGGCTTCGTCCGGATCACCGACCGCAAGAAGGACCTCTTCAAGACCTCGGGCGGCAAGTACGTGGCGCCCACGGAGATCGAGGGCCGGTTCAAGGCCGTCTGCCCGTTCGTCAGCAACATCCTGGTCATCGGCAACGGCCGCAACTACTGCACCGCCCTGATCTCGCTCGACGAGAGCGTCGTCATGCCCTGGGCGGCGTCGAACGGCCTCGGGGGCCGCGGCTACGCCGAGGTCGTCTCCTCGCCGGACGTGCACGCGCTGATCGACGGGTTCGTCCAGCGCGTCAACGGCGACCTGCAGCGGTGGCAGACGATCAAGAAGTTCTCGCTGCTGCCCCGCGACCTCGACGTCGAGCACGGGGAGCTCACCCCGAGCCTCAAGGTGAAGCGGCCGGTCGTGGAGCGCGAGTACGCCGAGCTCGTCGAGGCCATGTACGAGGGCGCCCGCGAGGCCTGAGGCGGGCCTGTCCGTCCGGTACGGCGACGCGGCAGCCGTACCGGACGTCACCCGTCCCCCGTCACCCCGTCCGTCCGCTCCCGCAGGAAGTCGGCGTGGCCGTTGTGCCGGGCGTACTCCTGGATCATCACCATGTAGACCCAGCGCAGGCTGAGGGTGACCCCGCGCGAGGACAGGAAGGTCTCGTCGAGGCCGTGCCCGGCGGCCGCCGCGTCGCAGGCCTCGACCTCGGCCCGGTACAGCCCGAAGTCCCGCTCCGCGTCCGCGGGTTCGACCCCGTCGAGCCCCTCGTTCCCGTCCGACGGGCCGGTGAAGACCTCGCCGACGGTCTCCGCCGCGAACCCGCGCCGGAACCACGACCGCTCCACCTCCGCCATGTGCCGGACCAGGCCGAGCAGGGTGAGGTCCGACGGCTCCACCGTCGCGCGCGCCAGCTGCGCCGGGTCGAGCCCGGCGCACTTGGCGAGCAGCGTCTCCCGGTGCCAGGCGAGCCAGCCCTCCAGCATCCGACGCTCGGTCACGGTGCCGAGGTCGCCCAGCTTTCGGCTGCGCTCCACCGACGGTGCCTTCCAGGTCATCGGCTCTCCAGTACTTCCACGTGGTCGCCGATCGCGACGGCCAGGACCCGCGAGCCCGGTTCGGTCGTGCGCCAGCGGTGGCGGACGCCGCCGGACAGGAGCAGCGTGTCACCGCGGCCGAGCCGGTGGACGCGGCCGTCGGCCTCCACCTCCACCGAGCCGTCCGCCACGTACAGCAGCTCGTCGTTCCGGTGCCGGAACTCGCGGTCCGCCTCGTGCGCGCCGACGAACTCGAGGGCGTGCAGCTGATGCCGGCCGCGCACCACGGGGCGGACGCGGGCCTCCCGGTCGAGGCCGCTGTCGTCGTCCGCGCGCACCACGTCGACGGTGCGGGTCTCGTCCGAGGCCGCGAGCAGCTGCACCGCCGTCGTCCCGAGGGCGTCCGCGATCCGCTGGAGCGAGCGCATGCTGGGGCGCGCCCGGTCGTTCTCGATCTGGCTGAGGAACGGGGAGGAGAGCCCGCTGCTCCGCGCCACCTCGGCGAGCGTCAGGTCGAGTGCCCGTCGCCGGCGGCGTACGGCGGCGCCCACCCTCGGTGTGTTCGCGGCCTCCATGGTCGTCCCGTCCTTCCCCTCCGGCGCCCGGTGGCGCCTGACGGCACCCTACGCGGCGCGGTGCGGAAACCCGGAGACGGTTTCGTACTGCCGACACACGCCCGTCACACAACGTCCCTAACGTCAAAGTCGGTTGTTCTCATCAAAGAAAGTTTGAAGAAGCCCGACGTGAAAAGTGTGAAGGAACCCGACGTGCCCGCGATCGACCAGAACTCACGCCGCCGCCGTCCCACCGGCCTCATCGCCCTCGACGCCACGGCCGCGTCCGAGGGCTACACCCTCTACGCACCGCTCACCGGCACCGGGGAGGTGTATCTGATCGACCTCCAGGGCCGTGCCGTCCACCGGTGGGACCTTCCGTACCGCCCCGGCCGCCACGCCCGGCTCCTCGCCGACGGGACCCTCGCCTACAACGGCGTGCTCCCGGGCGAGGACGCCCTCTTCCCGATGTGGCACAAGTACCGGGGCGGCGTCATGCTTCACGCCGCACCCGACGGAACCGTGCTGCGGGAGCACCGGGACCCACTCCAGCACCACGACGCCCACCACCTCGACGACGGCCGCATCCTCTACACCGCCCTCGAACCCCTCGCCGGGACCGAGGCCGCGGCGGTACGGGGCGGAGTGCCCGGCTCCGAGGCCGCCGGCGGCCTGGTCTGGGCCGACACGATCAAGGAGGTCGGCCCGGACGGCGAACTCCTCTGGTCCTGGCGCGCCGCGGACCACCTCGACCGCGACGCCTACCCGCTGCACGAGGCCTACGCCCGCGAGCACTGGCCGCTGATCAACAGCGTCACACCCCTGCGCGACGGCAACGTCCTCGCCAGCCTGCGGAGCGTCTCGGCCGTCGTCGTCATCAGCCGCGACACCGGCGAGATCCTCTGGCGGAGCCGCCCCGGCACGGTCAGCCAGCAGCACGCGCCCACCGAACTCGACGACGGCCGGCTCCTCGTCTTCGACAACGGCGTCTTCCGGCCCGGCCACGACGTCCCGTACTCCCGGGTCATCGAGATCGACCGGACCGGCGGCGACATCGTGTGGGAGTACCACGATCCGGCCCGCGAGTTCTTCTTCGCGCCCTTCATGGGCTCCGCCCAGCGCCTCCCGAACGGCAACACGCTCGTCACCGACTCCCCGTCCGGCCGCCTCTTCGAAGTGACGAAGGACGGCTACCTGTGCTGGGAGTACGTCGTCCCGTACTTCGCCGGCTACGGCGAGAGCGAGGTCCGCAGCCTCTTCCCGTCCCAGCCCAACGCCGTCTTCCGCGCCTACCGCTACACCCCCGCCCAGATCCCGTGGCTGGAGACGACGGCATGACGACCGCATCCACCCCGACCCCCGAAGCCGTCGACGCGCGCGTCCCCTTGCGGCGCCTGGTGCCGCTGGCGGCCCAGCACGTCCTCGCGATGATCGCCGCCCCCGTCTCCACCGTCTTCCTCGTCGCCGGCAGCCTGAAGACGTCACCCGGCGCGACGGCCTCCCTGCTCAGCACCGTCCTGCTGCTGTGCGGCGCCGGCGCCCTGCTCCAGTCCCTCGGCGTGTGGCGGATCGGCGGCCGACTGCCGTTCGTCATGCTCCCCGGCGGCGCCGCGACCGCGCTGTTCCTCCAGATCGCCCAGGAGCACGGCGCGCCGACCGCCACCGGCGCCGTCCTCCTCGCGGCCGCCCTGCTGCTCGCCGTGCTTCCCCTGTACGCCCGGGTCGTACGGTTCTTCCCGCCGCTGGTCATGGGCGTGACCGTGCTGCTCATCGGGGTCGCGATGATCCGCGTCGCCGCCCGGCTGGTCACCGGACCCGACGGCACGGGGGAGCCGCGCGCGGTGCTCCTCGCCGCGCTCACCGTGGCGGCGACCGTCGCCGCGTACGTGTTCCTGCGCGGCGTCTGGCGACAGACGTCCGTCCTCATCGGAATGGCGGCGGGAACCCTCATCGCGGTGGGGACGGGCCTGGGGTCCTTCGGTCCCGCGGCCGGCGGCGGCTTCGCGCTGCCCGTGTTCCTTCCCTTCGGCGCACCGCGGTTCGACCTGGTGGCCGCGCTGCCGCTGCTCCTCTTCAGCCTCACCACGCTCGCCGAGATCACCGGACAGACCGTGCTCAACAGCGAGACCGTCGGCCGGACTCCGGCCCCCGAGCGGGACGTCCCCCGTGTCGCCCGCGCCGATGCCCTGGTCTCCCTGGCCGGCGGCCTGTTCGGCACCTCGCTCATGGTCACCAGCGCCGAGAACATCGGCATCGGGCGGCTGACCGGGGTCCGCAGCCGCTTCGTGACCGCCGGAGCCGGAGCGCTCCTGGTCGTCCTCGGCCTGGCCACGCCCGTCTCCCGGGCCCTGGCCGGCATCCCCGAGGCCGTCGTGGGCGGCTCGGCCCTGGTCGTCTACGCGGTGATCGCCGTGATGGGCGTCGAGATGCTGCGCCGGGCCGATCTGTCCGGAACGGGAGCGGGCTCGCTGACGGCCGCGCTCGCGCTCACCGCGGGGCTGCTGCCCTTGCTCAGCCCCGACCTGTACGCGGGGTTCCCCGCCCTGGCCCGTACGATCCTGGGCAGCGGCGTCGTCGCCGGAACGCTCACGGCCGTTCTCCTCAGCGCGCTCCTCGGGCGGAGCGACCGCGAGACCGTCACCCCAGAGGCGCCGGGCCACGCCGGTTGAACGGGAGCCGGCCGAGGACCACCGCCATGCCGCAGGTGTCGGTGAGCGCCGAGAACACGAGGCCTCCGGCGATCGCCGCCGACAGCAGCTGGAACGCCGGATGCACGAGCAGCCCGAGCACCAGGCCGAGGAGCACAAGGGCCCCGGCGGTGAAGCGCACCTGACGCTCCATCCCCCAGACGGCCCGCACCGGGCCGGGCGGGTACTCGAGCCCGTGCCCCGCGTCGGCCCAGGCCCGGGTGCCGCCGGTCAGACTCGCCGCGGCGATCCCGTGGGAGGCGAGGACCTCGGCGCCCTTGCCGGAGCGGGCGCCGGAGGCGCACACCAGGAGCAGCGGTCCGGTCTCGGCGGCGTGCCGCAGGTCCGCCAGACTGCCGTCGATGCGGTCCAGGGGCACGTTGACGGCGCCGGGCAGGCGGCCGGAGGCGAACTCTCCGGGGGTACGGACGTCGACCACCTGCAGTCCGGGCAGCCGTGGCAGTGCTTCGTCGACGCTGAGGGTGTGGGAAATGCCCATGGGAACCTGTCCTCGGGGATGACGGGAAACGGCCCCGCGGCAGCGGCGGCAGGACCGTTTCCCTGGATGCCGGGTGACGCCGGAGGGCGCCGTGGTGCGGCGGACGGGATCGCCACGGAGTGGCCACGACGCCGTCACACCGCCGCAACGAACAGCGGCGGGTTACCGCTGGGCGAGGCGCTCGTGCGGGATCCGCTCCCCGGCCTCGACCGCGACGGGCAGCCGGTTCTCGGCCGGCGGGAGCGGGCAGGTCGCGAAGTCGGTGTAGGCGCAGGGCAGATTGGTCGCCCGGTTGAAGTCGAGCACGACCGTGCCGTCGGGCCCGGGGGCCGCCACGCCGAGGTTCCGGTTGGCCGCGTACGTGGTGACGCCCGAGGTCGCGTCGGTGAACAGCAGCGTGAGGCTGCCGGGCGTGTGCCCGTTGAACGCGGTCAGGCTCAACTCCTGCCCGTCCAGGGCGAAGACGACCCGGCCCGGAGCGTCGTACACGTGCTTGAGGCCTTCGACGGAGGCGCCGACCGTGGTCGGCCGCGGCTCGGCGAAGGCCTCGTACCGGCCCGTGACCACCCAGCGCGGGTCGGGCGCGTACGAGGGGGTCCCGGCGAAGGCGGTCCGCAGCGGGTGGCCGGGGTGCCGGGGCCGGACGATGTCGTTGCCGCCGCGCTTGGCGACCTCGATGACGGTGTCGCCCCGGACGGCGTCGACGCCGCCGCGCTCCGGGATGACGCCGAAGAGGTGCCGTCCCCGTACGGCCACGCCGTCGACGACGAGTTCCTCGCCCTCGTCGAGCTCCACGACGACCCCTTCGGGACCCGTCGACCAGGCCCCCGGCACGCCGGGGAACGTCTGCGGCTCGGCGGACAGCCAGTGCAGTCCGGTGATCGCGAGGAAGCCGTGCTCCGAGGCGAGCCGGGCGTCCTTGTCGCGATGCCAGGCCTCCCACTCCTCGGCGAAGACCTCCTGATCGGGAACGGATGTGTCGCGGACGCTCATGCGTCTCCTCCTGCTGCGGTGGGATGGTGTGATGCGCGCGGCCGCGTAGCCCGCCGAGGGCGGGGGAGACGGAGCGCGGGGCAGGACGAGGCCGTCAGGAGGCGCCCAGGAGCCGCCTGGGCATGCGCGTCGGGAGCCGGACGCCGGGTCGAGGCCTCGGTGTCAGCGGGAACACGCCATGGTCGTGACGCGCACGTAGTCCACGTGTCGGCGCGTCACGAGAAGGCTCATGGGTTCAGGAGAACACACCACCGGTGCGCGGCGCCAGTGGTCCCCGCACTCGGTCGGCGGTGGTCGGGCGAGCCGGGTACCCCGGTCGTCGCAGGGCAGGCCGGTGGCCGGGTTGTGGGCGAGGAAGCCGCGGGTGGCCCGCCGCTCCACCTCGGTGATCGCCGTAGGCTCCACGTTGATGATGCCGCCGAAGGGCCGGCCGACGTCCCGGATGATGATCAGCATCGTCGTCAGGAGCGCGGTGATCACCGTCAGGGTGGTCAACCGGCCGAGGTTGTTCTTCCGGGGCAGGCGGAAGTCCGTCGACCACACGCTGGGCGCCGGCGATCCGTGGCCGTCGGACATGGCCGGCCATTCCTGCTCGCGTACGGCTCGGGCGTAGCGGACGGCGTCCGCCTGGATCCGCGCCCGCTGCACCTGCGGCGCGTACTCGGCCGTCTCCACGAGCTGGTCGAGCGCCCGGGCCTCAACCCCGCGAGGCGACCTCGGCCTTGCCGTACGAGCCGTTGGCGGTGACCAGGACGAAGGGGAGCAGCAGGACGGTCATCGTCAGGAGCGGGCCGACGAGGTCCTTGACGGCATCATCGCCCGGCACGTCACGGCACGGAACAACGGAAACGTTTGTTCGCCCTCGGGTGGAGGACCCGCGTCGGGCCGCGTATCGGATCAAGACCCTCCGGTCTTCTTCGGGCGTTGTCCGGCTGCTGGATCGACGGGCCAACTACCTTTGTCTGAAAGCAAATTCGAGACACGAACGCGTGTCTGGTTCGCCTGGGGCGTGAGGTGTGGCGTACAACCTGTGACCGGCCCGTTCGCCGACGTACGCGGCCATCTGAATCCACCGAGCCCTGGAGTCACACAGATGCGTTTCGGTCTGCTCGGCCCACTCACGGCGCAGGACGCCGACGGCCCTCTCGTCATAGGCAGCACGAAGGTCCGGCTCCTGCTCGGCATCCTGCTCCTGAAACGCGGTCAGGTGGTCTCCTCCGACGAGCTCAAGGCCGCCCTGTGGGGCACGGACCTGCCCGCGACGGCCTCCAGCTCCCTCCACAACCACGTGACCCGCCTGCGCAGGACGCTCGGAGCCGAAGGTGCGGGCCGGCTCCGCTCGGTGCCGCCCGGATACCTCCTGGACGTGGACCGCGGCGCCCTCGACAGCGACCGGCACGAGGAACTCCTCGGCAACGCCCGTACCGCCCGGCTCCGCGAGGACTGGGAGACCGTACGACGCTCGTGCGCGAGCGCACTCGGCCTCTGGCGCGGGAACCCGCTCGCGGACCTGCCCGGACTCGACCACGGCCTGCTGTACGGGCCGGTCCTCCAGGCCCTCGACGAGGCACGGCTGGTCGCCCTGGAGTGGCGCTGCGAGGCCGACCTGCGGCTCGGCCGGTACGACGGCCTGGCGGCGGAGCTGTACGCGCTCACCGAACAGCACCCCCTGCGCGAGGGATTCCACCGCCACCTCATGGTGGCCCTGCACCGCACCGACCGGCAGGCGGAGGCCCTCGCCGTCTTCCACCGGCTCCGCAAGATCCTCGCGGACGAGCTCGGCGTCTCGCCCGGCCGCGCCGTGCAGGAGGCGCTCGCCGACATCCTCCAGGGCCACGGCGAGTCCGCGAGGAGGCTCCCGGCGGCCGCGACCGTGCCCGCGGTCGCGCCCGTGCCCGAGAAGGCTTCCGGAGTCCACGTCCCGGCCCAACTGCCCCCGTTCTCGCGCTACTTCTCGGGCCGCCGGGCGGCCCTGGCACGGCTCGACGCCCTCCTGGAGGACGCGCGCAGCCACGCCGGCACGGGACCCATCGTCATCTCAGGCCCCGGCGGGGTCGGCAAGACGACCCTCGCGGTCCACTGGGCGCACCGCGTCCGCACGGACTTCCCCGACGGTCAACTCCACCTGAACCTCCGCGGCTTCGCACCCGACGGATCCGCCGTCACCACCGACAGCGCCCTGCGCAGCCTCCTCGAAGGCCTCGGCGTACCACGTGCGCGCGTCCCCGCCTCCCAGGAGGCCCGCACCGCCCTCTACCGCACGCTGACGGACGGACGCCGCTACCTGATCCTCCTCGACAACGCCCGCGACGCCGCCCACGTACGCCCGCTGCTGACCGGATCCGCGACCAGCCTCACCGTCGTCACCAGCAGGGACCAGCTCCTCGGCCTCGTCGCCGTCGAGGACGCCCAGCCCGTCGCCCTGGACGTGTTCTCGCCGGAGGAGGCGCGCGAGCTCCTCACCGCGCGCGTCGGCCGCGCCCGCGTCACGGCGGACCCCCGTGCCGTCGACGAGGCCGTCGAACTGGCCGCCCGACTCCCGCTCGCCCTCGCCGTCGTCGGCGCCCGCGCGGCCGTCACCCCCGCCCTCAGCCTGACCCGGCTCGTCGAGCGGCTGCGTCGCGCCCGCGGTCTCGACGCCTTCACCGGCAGCGACGCCTGGAGCGACGTCCGCGCCGTGTTCTCCTGGTCGTACGAGACGCTGAGCGCCGACGCCGCACGCCTCTTCCGGCTGCTCGCCGTCCACCCCGGGCCCGGGATCACCGTCTCCGTGGCCGGCAGCCTCGCGGCGCTCCCGCCGGCCCGGGCGCACACCCTGCTGACCGAGCTGGCCGAGGCCAACCTCGTCACCGAGGGCGAGGACGGCAGGTACTCCTTCCACGACCTCCTGCGCGCCTACGCGGGGGAGCTCGGCGAAAGAACCGACTCCGCCACGAGCCGCGGAAGCGCCCTGAGACGGATGACCGAGCACTACCTCCACACCGCGCAGCGCGGCGCGCTGCTCATGGACCCCCAGCTGGCCCCCGTCGAACTGCCTCCGAAGGCGGGTCGGGGCGTGCGCCCCGAGTACCTCGCGGACATCGGCGAGGCGCGGGAATGGTTCACCGGCGAACACACGGCCCTCGTGGAGACCGTCGTCCGGTCCGGTGCGGCCGGTCTCGACCTGCAGTGCTCGCAGCTGGCCCACGCACTGAAGACGTACCTCAACTGGGCCGGCCACTGGGCGGACGGGGAGACCGTCCAGCGGGCCGCCCTGGCGGCGGCGGAGCGGCTCGACGACCCGACGGCCCGGGCCCGGGCGCACCGGAGCCTGGCCGTGACCCTGCGCTGGAGCGGCCGGGAGGCCGAGGTCGAGACGCATCTGCGGCGGGCACTCGACCTGTTCACCGCCGAGGGGGACCTGCTCGGCCAGGCCGACGTCCACCTCGACCTCGCGAGCCGGTACGAGCAGCAGGAGCGGCCCGAGAGGGCGCTGCACCACAACGAGCGGGCACTCGGGCTCTTCCGGGAGCTCGGAACCCGGGGCGGAGAGGCCAAGGCCCTCAACAACGTGGGCTACTTCCAGGCCCTCCTCGGCAACCACGCCGAGGCGCTGGCCATGTGCGACGCGGCCCGCCGGGTCTTCGAGGAGATCGGGGACCTGCGCAGCCTTGCCCTCACCTGGGACAGCCTGGGCGTCGTGCACCAGGAGACGGGCGACCTGGAGCGGGCGGCGGAGTGCTTCCGGATCTCGGCGGAGGGTCTGCGCGAGGTCGGTGCGGCGTACAACGAGGCCCTCTCGCTCGACCACCTGGGAGACGCCGAGTCGGCGGCCGGCCGGCCGGAGCAGGCGCGGGAGGCGTGGCAGAAGGCCTGGGAGCTGCTCGACGGGCTCCGGCACGACGACGCGGAGGCGATCCGGCTCAAGCTGAGGCGGTGAGCCGAGCGACAGGACTCCCAGGACGTCGGCGACGAGCCGCTGTTCACCGGCGCGGCCCGTGACCGCCACCGATGCGAGGGTGTCCCGCACGCGCGCGTGCGGGACACCGTCAGGCGTCCTCGGCCTCGAAGGCGCGCAGCAGGTCCGCGGCGACGCTCACGGCGATCGTCGCGGGCTCCTTGCCGGTGATGTCGGCCAGACCGATCGGCGTCTTGATCCGGTCGATCGCGGCCTCGTCGTGACCGCCCTCGGTCGCGAGCCGCTTGCGGAACCGCGCCCATTTGGCCGCCGACCCGATCAGACCGATCGAGCCGAGGTGCGGCGCCCGCAGGGCGGCGTCGCACAGTGCGGCGTCCTCGGCGTGGTCATGGGTCATGATCAGGACGTGCGTGCCGGGCGGCAGCTCCTCCAGGACCTCCTCGGGCAGCAGCGGCGTGTGGTGCACCCGCACCCGGGCCACCGCGTCCGCGAGCACGCCGAGGCGCCCCTCGGCGAGGGTGTCGGCGCGGGAGTCGACCAGATGGAGGTCGAGGTCCTGGCGGGCGAGGATCCGCGCCAGTTCGAGCCCGACGTGCCCGACGCCGAAGACCGCCACCGCCCGTACCACCGGCAGCGGTTCGAGCAGCACCGACACCGTGCCGCCGCAGCACTGCACACCGTGCCGGTTGGTCACCTTGTCGTTCAGCGCGAAGTCGATCAGCTCCGGCTCCCGAGCGGACGCGGCGATCATCTCCCGGGCCCGGTCGATCGAGACGGCCTCCACGTTGCCGCCGCCGATCGAGCCCCAGGTCTCGGTGTGCCCGACCACGAGCTTCGCGCCGGCGTCGCGCGGGGCGTGGCCGCGCACGGTCGCGACGGTCACGAGCACGCCGGACTCCCGGCGTGCCCGCAGCCGCGCGACCGCGGCGAACCACGTCATGTCAGGCACCGACCGACGCTTCCGCACCGGTCCCGACCCTGTCGCGAGCCGACTCGATCGCCCAGTACACCGCCTCCGGCGTCGCGGGCGAGGCCAGCTCGACGCTGATCCCGCCGGGCCCGAACGCGGCGGCGGCCTGCCGCAGCGCCTCCCGTACGGAGAAGGCCAGCATCAGCGGAGGCTCACCCACCGCCTTGGACCCGTAGACGGCGCCCTCTTCGGCGGCGTTCTCCAGGAGGGTGACGTGGAACTCCTCGGGCATCTCCGAGAAGCTGGGCAGCTTGTACGTGCTCGCCGCCTGTGTGAGCAGCCTGCCCCGGTGCGGTCCGTCACCGGCGTCCCAGCGCAGGTCCTCCAGGGTCAGCCACCCCGCGCCCTGCACGAAGCCGCCCTCGACCTGACCGATGTCGATCATCGGGGACAGGCTGTCGCCGACGTCGTGCACGATGTCCACCCGCCGGATGCGGTACGCGCCGGTGAAGCCGTCCACCTCGACCTCGGCCGCGGCGGCGCCGTGGGCGAAGTACTTGAACGGCGAGCCGTGGAACGCCTTCGCGTCCCAGTGCAGCCCCTCGGTGCGGTAGAAACCGGCCGCCGACAGCTGCACCCGCTGGAGGTACGCCGTGCGCACCAGCTCGTCCCAGGCCAGCTCCTCGTCGGAGCCCAGGCCGCGCGCGACGCCCTCGACGACGCGGACGTCCGAGGCGTTCGTGCCGAGCCGCGTCGCCGCCACCTGGAGCAGCCGCTCGCGCAGCTGCTCGCAGGCGTTCTTCACCGCCGCGCCGTTGAGGTCCGTGCCCGCGCTGGCCGCGGTGGCGGAGGTGTTGGGCACCTTGTCCGTGCGCGTCGGGGCGAGGCGCACCTTGTGCAGCGGGATGCCCAGCGTGGTCGCCGCCACCTGGAGCATCTTGGTGTGCAGGCCCTGGCCCATCTCGGTGCCGCCGTGGTTGATCAGGACGGAGCCGTCCTTGTAGATCAGCACCAGCGCGCCGCCCTGGTTGAAGGCGGTGAGGTTGAAGGAGATGCCGAACTTGAGGGCGGTGAGCGCGAGGGCCCGCTTGGTGTGCGGGTGCGCGGCGTTGAAGGCGGCGATCTCACGGCGGCGGTCGGCGATGCCGCCGTTCTCCATGACCTGCTCCCAGACGGCGGTGATCCGCTCCGGCTGGACGACCGGCTGCCCGTACGGCGTGGACTGGCCCCGCCCGTAGAAGTTGCGCTCCCGCAGCTCCGCCGGGTCCAGGCCGAGCAGCGGCGCGCACCGGCCCATGATGTCCTCGATCACCAGCATGCCCTGGGGGCCGCCGAAGCCGCGGAAGGCGGTGTTGGAGACCTTGTTGGTCCTGGCGATGCGGCCGGTGATCCGTGCGTTCGGGATCCAGTACGTGTTGTCGATGTGGCACAGCGCGCGGGCCACCACCGGCTCGGACAGGTCGAGGCTCCAGCCGCCGTCCGCCGTCAGGGTGGCGTCGAGGGCCTGGATGCGGCCGTCGGCGTCGAAGCCGATCCTCCACCGGGCGTGGAAGCCGTGCCGCTTGCCGGACATGGTCAGGTCCTGGGTCCGGTTGAGCCGGACCCGGACGGGCCGGCCGGTCAGCCTGGCGCCGAGCGCGGCGACGGCCGCGAAGCCGTGCGGCTGCATCTCCTTGCCGCCGAAGCCGCCGCCCATCCGCAGACACTGCACGGTCACCTCGTGACTGTGCAGCCCGAGCACGTGCGCGACGATCTCCTGCGTCTCGGAGGGATGCTGGGTGCTGCTCTGGACGAAGACCTGCTCGGCCTCGTCGACGTAGGCGAGCGCCGCGTGCGTCTCCAGATAGAAGTGCTCCTGGTCGGAGAAGTGCAGCTCCCCGGTGAACACGTGCGCGGATTCGGCGAACCCGGCGTCGACGTCGCCCGTCACCATCACGGGGCGGGCGCCGTGGAAGCTGCCGGCCGCGATCGCCTCCGGCAGGGTGATCAGAGAGGGCCGTTCGTCGAGTTCCACCTCGACGGCCGCGGCGCCGAGCCGGGCGGCCTCCAGCGTCTCGCCGAGCACCCAGGCGACCGCGTGCCCGTGGAACATGACCTCGTCGGGGAAGAGCGGCTCGTCGTGCTTCATCCCGGCGTCGTTGACGCCGGGCACGTCGGCGCCGGTCAGCACGCGGACCACGCCGGGCACGGCGAGCGCCGGTCCGGTGCGCAGCGCGGTGATCAGGCCATGGGCCTTCATGACCTGGACCGGGTAGGCGTGCAGCACGTCCTTGGTGCGGTGGACCAGGTCGTCGGTGTACAGCGCGGTGCCGGTGACGTGCTGGACGGCGCTCTCGTGCGGCAGGGAGAGGCCCACGACGGACTTCTCGGGGCGCTGGGACAACTGGCTCATGACGACACCGCCTCGGTGGTTCGCGTGTACAGCTTCAGCAGGCTCTGCCCGAGCATCGCGGAGCGGTACGCGGCGCTGGCCCGGTGGTCGTCCATCGGCGTGCCCTCGTTGCGCAGTACCGGCACGACGGCCTCGACGGTCTCCGCCGTCCACGGCCTGCCCTCCAGGGCCGCCTCGGTGGCGAGCGCGCGGACCGGGGTGGCGGCGACGCCGCCGAGGCCGATCCGCGCCGTGCGGACGATCCCGTCCTCGACGTCCAGGGCGAACGCGACCGCCACGCTGGAGATGTCGTCGAAGCGCCGCTTGGCGATCTTGTGGAAGGCCGCGACGGGCGCGAGCGGCAGCGGGACGCGCACCGCGCGGATCAGCTCGCCGGGGCGGCGCACGCTCTGCCGGTAGCCGGTGAAGTAGTCGCGGAGGGGGACCTCGCGCTCCCCGTCGGCTTCGGCGAGCACCACCGACGCGTCGAGCGCGAGCAGCGCCGGTGGGCTGTCGCCGATGGGGGAGCCGGTGCCGAGATTGCCGCCGAGGGTCGCGCCGTTGCGGATGAGCCGCGAGGCGAACTGCGGGAACAGTTCGGCGAGCAGCGGTACCCGACCGTCGAGACGGCGCTCGATCTCGGTGAGGGTCAGCGCCGCGCCGATCTCGATGGCGGCGGACTCGACGCGCAGCTCCCGCAGTTCGGGGAGCCGGTCGACGGCGACCACGCAACCGGCCCGCCGGGAGCGGATGTTCACCTCCACGCCCCAGTCGGTGGACCCGGCCACCACCACGGCGTCGGGCCGCTCGCGCAGCAGCCGCAGCGTCTCGGCCAGGCTGCTCCTCCGCAGGAACGCGCTGTCGTCCTGGACGTACGAGGTGGCGACCGGCGCGGGCGGGGCCTGCTCGCGGCGCTGCGCGAGGGGGTCGTCCTCGGTGGGGGTGCCGACGGCGAACGCGGCGTCGCGGATCGGGCGGTAGCCGGTGCAGCGGCACAGGTTCCCGCTGAGCGCGTGCAGATCGAAGCCGTTCGGACCGTGCTCGGCGTCGGATCCCTCCTCGGTGGCCGCGTGGGCGCAGCGGTCGGGGCGGTAGTACTCGGCGGCCATGCTGCACACGAACCCCGGTGTGCAGTAACCGCATTGGGATCCGCCGCGGACCGCCATCCCCTCCTGTACGGGGTGCAGGGTGGGCGGCGTGCCGGGCGCGCCGGCCGTGGCGAGGCCTTCGGAGGTGACGACCTCCTGGCCGTCGAGCGCCGCGACCGGGACCAGACAGGCGTTGACCGCCACCCAGTCGGTGGGCTTGTCCACCCCGGGGCGGGCCACCAGGACCGAACAGGCGCCGCACTCGCCCTCGGCGCAGCCCTCCTTGGTGCCGGTGAGTCCCCGCTCGCGCAGGAAGTCGAGGACGGTGGTGTGGGCCGGGGCCGGTGCGAGGGGTGCTTGTTCGCCGTTGACGGTGATGCGCGCCGCTACCATGACGGGCCCTCGATTCCGTGCGCGATGGGTCGGTTCATCATGTTCGCCAATGTCGGGCAGCTTTCTGTGTTCAGACGCGCCGCGTCACAGAAGCGGGCGCGGAACGGCACGCGACAGGGGCGTGCCGGGAAGCGGTGAAGGGGAACCGGGGAAACCGGGGGCGTGCCCGCGGACGGGCACGGCGGAACGGCTTCGTCAGCAGCCGTGGGCGATGCGACCCGGAACCCAGACCGTGGTGTGGGCGAGGCGACTCAGATCGGAGCTGGTGTTCATCCGCCGGTCGCCTCCTCTCGGTCGTCATGGGTCGAGGCTGCAAATTAATGCCCGGCGATCACCGAGGTCAAGAGCCGCCCGAGCTGCGTGCATCTCCTCATCAGATGACTGTCAACGAAAACATCTGTTGGACAGTTCCACGGGCCGCTCCAAGGATGGGCCGTGCGGTTGCACAGTCCACGAGAGCGGAGGCACACATGCCGCATGAAGAGACCGAAGTAGTCGTCGTCGGGGCGGGCCAGGCGGGCGTCGCGATGAGCGAGCACCTGGGCGCCCACGGCATCCCGCACCTCGTCCTGGAGCGGCACCGGATCGCCGAGCGGTGGCGCTCCGAACGCTGGGACTCCCTGGTCGCGAACGGGCCCGCGTGGCACGACCGTTTCCCCGGCCTGGAACTCGCCGACGTCGCCCCCGACGCCTTCGCGTCGAAGGAGCAGGTCGCCGACTACTTCGTCGCGTACGCCGAGAAGATCGGCGCCCCCGTCCGCAGCGGTGTCGAGGTGACCTCGGTGCGCAGGCTCGCCCGCCGGCCCGGATTCCGCGTCGAGACGCCGGAGGGCACGATCGACGCGCGCTTCGTCGTGGCCGCGACCGGGGCGTTCCAGCGGCCCGTGATCCCGCCCGTCGTGCCGGACGGCGCCGTCCCCGCGCAGATCCACTCCAGCGGCTACCGCAACCCGGAGCAGCTGCCCGAGGGCGCGGTCCTCGTCGTCGGGGCCGGATCCTCCGGGGTCCAGATCGCCGACGAACTGCGCCGCTCCGGGCGCCGGGTGTTCCTCTCCGTCGGCCCGCACGACCGTCCGCCCCGCGCGTACCGCGGACGTGACTTCTGCTGGTGGCTCGGTGTGCTCGGGATCTGGGACGCGCAGACCCCTCCCCAGGGAGCCGAGCACGTCACCATCGCGGTCAGCGGCGCACGCGGCGGTCACACCGTGGACTTCCGGGACCTGGCCGCCTCCGGCATCGAACTCGTCGGCCTGACCAGGTCCTACGACGACGGCGTGCTGCGCTTCGCGCCGGACCTCGCCGCGAACATCGCCTTCGGCGACGCCCAGTACCTGGAGTTCCTCCGGGCCGCCGACGCGTACGTCGAGCGCAACGGCCTCGACCTCCCCGAGGAGCCGGAGGCCCACGTCCTCGGGCCGGACCCGGAGTGCGTGACGAGCCCCCGTCTGGAGCTGGACCTCGCCGAGGCCGGTGTCACCTCCGTCGTGTGGGCGACGGGCTTCGCGAGCGACTACGGCTGGCTCGACGTCGACGCGTTCGACGCGGACGGCCGGCCGGACCAGCGGCGCGGTGTCTCCGTCGAGCCCGGCGTGTACTTCCTGGGCCTGCCCTGGCTGTCCCGCCGCGGGTCGAGCTTCATCTGGGGCGTCTGGCACGACGCCCGGTACGTCGCCGACCACATCGCACGGCAGCGCGGCTATCTCGCGTACGACCCCACCGACCGGAAGAACTGAGGAGCGGATCATGACCTCCACGAACCCCAAGGCCCCGATCGTCGCCGGCGGGCACACCCGTATCCGTCCGTTCAACACCCGCGTGACCTATCCCGAGCAGAACCTCGACAACGACCTCTGCCAGGCCGTCGTCGCCGGAAACACCGTGTACGTCCGGGGCCAGATCGGCCAGGACCTCGACACCAGCGAGTCCGTGGGCACCGGCGACGCCGAGGCCCAGGCCGAGCGGGCCATGGCCAACATCAAGATGCTGCTCGAAGAGGCGGGCAGCCGGATGGAGCACCTGGTCAAGCTGACGATCTACCTGATCGATCCGCGCTACCGCGAGGCGGTGTACCGCACCGTCGGCCGCTGGACCAAGGGCGTGCACCCCATCTCCACCGGTCTGGTCGTCTCCGCGCTCGCCCGGCCGGAGTGGCTGTGCGAGATCGACGCGATCGCCGTGATCCCGCAGGAGGGATCGGCATGACCTTCTCCCTCCTCGTACGCGACGGTGCGCGGTTCGGCGTCGTGGCGAGCTCGTCGAGTCCGGCGGTCTTCGCCCGGGTCGCCCACCTGCGCCCCGGCGTCGGCGCGGCGGCCTCGCAGAACATCACCGACCCCACGCTCGGCACGAGCCTCCTCGCGGGCCTCGCGGAGCACGCGGACCCGGAACGCGCCCTGGCCGAGGTCACCGGTGCCGCTGTCAACGCCACGACGATCGCGTACCGGCAGCTGACCGTGCTCGGCCGCTCCGGTCCCGGCTTCGCCCACAGCGGCGCGCGGACGCTCGGCACGTACGCCTCGGCCACCGCGGACGGCGCGGTGGCCGCCGGCAACATGCTGTCCGGCACGCACATCCCCGGCGTGCTCCTCGACGCCTACGCCGCCGCCACCGGAGAACTCGAAGAGCGTCTCCTCGCCGCCCTCCGGGCCGCCGTCGCGGCCGGTGGTGAGGAGGGGCCGGTGCACTCCGCGGGCCTCGCGGTCGTCGCGGACGTCGACTGGCGGGTGACCGATCTGCGGGTGGACTGGGCCGACGACCCCGTCGACCGGCTCGGCGAACTCCTCGACGTCTGGCTGCCGCAGCGCGACGACTACGTGCGGCGCGGACTCGACCCCGCCTCCGCCCCCTCGTACGGCGTCCCGGGGGACCTGTGACAGCGGACACGAAGCAAGCGGCCCGGCAGGCGGTCCGTCGCCGTGCCGAAGAGCTCGTCGGCCTCTCCGAGCGCCTGCATGCCGACCCGGAGACCGCCTGGGAGGAGCACCGGGCCGCAGCCGCAGTGCCGGAGCTCCTGGACCGGGCCGGATTCGACATCACCTCGTCCTACCTGGGGTTGGAGACGGCGTTCCACGCCCGGTTCGGCAGCGGGCCCGTACGGATCGCCCTGTGCGCCGAGTACGACGCGCTGCCCGGCCTCGGGCACGCTTGCGGGCACAACCTCATCGCGGCGAGTTCCGTCGGGGCCGCGCTCGGCCTCGCGGCCGTCGCCGACGACGCGGGTCTCACCGTCGAGGTCTACGGCACCCCGGCCGAGGAGGGCGGCGGCGGGAAGATCGAGCTGCTGGACCGGGGCGCCTTCGCCGGGGTCGACCTCGCGATGATGGTGCATCCGGCGCCGGTCGACGTCGCCGAGGCCCGCCCCTTCGCGGTCAGCCACTCCAAGATCACCTACACCGGGAAGTCCGCGCACGCCGCGGCCTATCCGGAAGCCGGGGTCAACGCGGCCGACGCCTTCACCGTGGCCCAGGTCGCGATCGGCCTGCTCCGCCAGCAACTGCCCGCCTCGGCCCGGGTGCACGGCGTGGTGACCCATGCCGGGGACGCCCCGAACGCCATCCCGGAACGGACGACCGGACGGTGGTACGTACGGGCCGAGACGCTCGCCGAACTCGCCGCACTGGAACCACGCGTCCTGCGGGCCTTCGAGGCCGGCGCCCTCGCGACGGGCTGCGAACTCCGCATCGAGCCGGAGAGCAAGCCGTACGCGGAGTTCCGCGCCGACGAGACCGCCCTCGGCCACTACCGGACGAACGCCCTCGCCCTGGGCCGGGAGTTCGCACCGTCCGGCCAGGCCGCACGGATGAACCGGGCCTCCACCGACATGGGCAACGTCTCCCAGGTCGTGCCGGCCATCCACCCGTACATCGGCATCGGCTCCCTGCCCGCCACCAACCACCAGCACGAGTTCGCCGCGTACTGCGTGGGCGGCACGGCGGAGCGGGCCCTGCTGGACGGGGCGATCGCCCTGGCCTGGACCGGCGTGGACCGAGCCTGCCCTCCCCGACCGATCGAAGGACCCCGATGACCCCGACATCCGACCCCCGCCGCCCCGTGCCGCCGGACCACGGGCACCGGACGGAGCACGACATGCTCGGCGACGTCGACGTCCCGGCGGACGCCTACTACGGGGCGCACACCGCGCGGGCGCTGGCCAACTTCCCCCTCACCGGGGAGACCCTCGCCTCCCGCCCGCACATGATCGGCGCCCTGGCGGCGGTCAAGAGCGCCGCGGCCCGGGCCAACGCCGAGGTCGGTGCCCTGGACACCACGCTCGCCTCGGCGATCGCGGACGCCTGCGCAGAGATCCGTGACGGGGCGCTCCACGACCAGTTCGTGGTCGACCTGATCCAAGGCGGCGCGGGCACGTCGACGAACATGAACGCCAACGAGGTGATCGCCAACCGCGCCCTGGAACTCCTCGGCCGCTCCCGCGGGGAGTACGCGGTGCTGCACCCGCTCGACCACGTCAACCTCGGCCAGAGCACCAACGACGTCTGTCCGACCGCCCTGAAGCTGGCCCTGGACGCGCACGTCGTCGAACTGCTCGCGGCCCTGGCCGGGTTGCGCGGCGCCTTCGAGGACAAGGCCGCCGAGTTCGCCGACGTCCTGAAGATGGGACGCACCCAGCTCCAGGACGCCGTGCCCATGACGCTGGGCCAGGAGTTCGGGGCGTACGCCGCCACCCTCGCCGAGGACGAGCAGCGGCTCGCCGAGGTCAGACCGCTGCTGCACGAGCTCGGCCTCGGCGGTACGGCGATCGGCACCGGCCTCAACGCCCGCCCGGGCTACCGGGAGCGAGCGGTGGCGGAGCTCAGACGGCTGACCGGGATCCCGACGCTCGTGTCCTCGCCCGACCTCGTGGAGGCCACCCAGGACGTCGGCGTCTTCGTGCACCTGTCCGGGGTGCTCAAGCGCGTCGCCGTGAAGCTGTCCAAGATCTGCAACGACCTGCGTCTGCTCTCCTCGGGACCGCAGGCCGGACTCGGAGAGATCAACCTGCCCGCACGTCAGGCCGGTTCGTCCATCATGCCCGGCAAGGTCAATCCCGTGATCCCGGAGGCGGTCAACCAGATCGCCTTCGAGGTCATCGGCAACGACGTGACCGTCACCCTCGCCGCCGAGGGCGGCCAGCTCCAGCTCAACGCCTTCGGGCCGGTCATCCACCGCAGTCTGAGCGCCGGCCTCGACCACCTCACCGCGGGCATCGGCGTCCTCGCCGAACACTGCGTGCGGGGCATCACCGCCAACCGCGAACGGCTCGCCGAGACCGTCGCCGCCTCCACCGGGCTCGTCACCGCGCTCGGTCCCGCGCTCGGCTACGAGACCGCCTGCGCGCTCGCGGTCGAGGCCCACCACACCGGCAGGCCCGCGCTCGACCTCGTACGCGAGAGGGCGCTGCTGACCGAGACGGAACTCGACGCGCTCCTCAGCCCCGCGGCCCTCACCGGTCTGCCCGCCCTCTGACGGCATCCCGGCCGGTGCCGCATAGGGTCGGAGGCGACCGGACCACCAGGCACGAGGGCCACGCATGACGTCACCAGTGGGTTTCACACTCGTCCAGCTCCGCTACTTCCTCGTCGCCGCCGAACGCGGCTCGATGACGGAGGCGGCGGCGGAGCTGCACATCGCGCAGTCCGCCGTGTCCACGGCCGTCCACAACCTGGAGCAGGACCTCCGGGTCCAGCTCTTCATCCGCCGGCGGGGCCGGGGCCTGACCCTCACACCCGCGGGGGAGCGGCTCCGGCAGCAGGCGGAAGAACTCCTCGCCCGCGCCCGGGAGGTCGCGGAGGAGGCCAGGGGAGGAGGCGAGTCCCTCTCCGGGCCGGTGGCCGTCGGCTGCTTCGTGACGCTGGCGCCCCACTACCTGCCGGCCCTGTTCAGCGAGTGCACCCGACGCCATCCGGGCATCGAGCTGGACGTCGTGGAGGCGGAGGCGGACCAGCTCGTCCAGGCCCTCACGGCGGGACGGGTCGACTTCGCGCTCACGTACGACCTCGGTCTCGCGGCCGAGCCGGACCTGGACGGCGAGACGGTCGCCCGCGCCCCGGCGTACGTCATCGTCGCGGCCGACCACCCGCTGGCGGGACGGGACGGCGTCGAGCTCGCCGAGCTGTCCGCGGAGCCGCTGGTCCTCCTCGACCTGCCCCACAGCCGCGACTACTTCCGCTCCTTGGTGGCCGCCACCGGCACCGCGCCCGACGTGCGCTACCGCACCGGCAGCTACGAGACCGTGCGCTCCCTGGTGGCCCGCGGGCTCGGCTACTCGGTGCTCAACCAGCGGCCGGCGACCAGTCAGACGTACGGCGGCGGAGAGGTCGCCGAGCTCCGGCTCCGGGACGGCGGACCGCCGCTCGACGTCAAGATCGCCTCGGTGCGCAGCATGACCCAGACCGCCCGCGCCCGGGCGGTCATGGACCTGCTGAGAGAGATCGCCGGCAGGCCCGCGGGGGCCTGAGGCCTCACAGATCGGCGCGGCCCGTCACCGCCCGGGCGTGGGCCAGGATCAGCTCACGGGCCCGGTCGGGGCGCAGGGCGGCGTTGCGGCTGACGATGTGCAGTCCGTAGCCGTCCTCCAGGGCCACCAGTCCGTGCGCCAGGTCCGGCGCCGCCGCGGCGAGCGTGAACCCGCCGGTCGCGGCGCCCACCGCGAGGGCGGTGGTGTAGAGCGCGACCTCCCGGGCGAAGAGCGAGGCCATCAGCTCGGCGTGCCCGGGGCTGCGGCCCGCACGCCGGTGCAGTTCGTAGAGCAGCCCGTGGAGCGGGTCGTCCGCCATGCTCGGCAGACCGCTGTTCAGCAGGGCCCGCAGCCGCGCGGCCGGATCGTCGACGGGAGCCTCGTCGTAGGCCTGCTGCCGGGTGGCCAGGTAGCTCTCCACGGCGCCCCGGTGCACCTCCAGGACGAGGTCGTCGAGCTCGGGGTAGTAGTACAGCACCGAGCCCTGGGAGACGCCCGCGGCCTCCGCGATGTCCTTGATGCGCAGGGCTTCGAGGCCGCGCTCCGCGATGGCCCGCCCCGCTGCGGTGACCAGGGCCTCTCGGCGTGCCGTCTGGTCGCGTGGTCTGCCTGCTTTCCTCATGGCACCCATTCTCTGATGCCTGGATCAGGTTGTGCAAGAAGTTCTCGCCCAGAGCATTGACGGCTGCTTCACCAATTGTTTGAATCCCAACTCAAAGAAGTCGGTGCGGACGATCCCCGCCGAGCTCCTCTCCCTCTCCGCCGCCCCCGCACACAGCCCGGGCCGCACCTCCCCCGTCCCCCGAACGGGCACCGGCTCGCAGACGTCCCACGACGCGATCGAAGGCCACACCATGCAGACGTACGCCCACTGGCGGCAGCGCGCCGCCGACCTCACCCCACGCACCCGCCTGTTCATCGACGGAGCGTGGACCGACCCCGTCGAGGACCACTGGCTCCCGACCGTGAACCCCGCGACCGGCAAGACCACCGCCCAGGTCGCGGCCGGCTCCGCCGCGGACGTCGACCGGGCCGTCGCCGCGGCCCGCACCTCCTTCGAGGACGGCCGCTGGTCGCGCACCGCGCCCGCGGAGCGCAGGCGGGTCCTGCTCGCCCTCGCCCGCCTCATCGAGGAGCACGGCGAGGAGCTCGCCCTCTGCGACACCCTCGACATGGGCAAGCCCATCGCCGAGTCCCACGGCACCGACGTCCCCGGCGCGGCCGGCGTCTTCACCTGGTACGCCGAGGCCGTCGACAAGCTCTACGACGAGGCCGCCCCGACCCCGCCCGGCAACCTCGCCCTCGTCCGCCGCGCCCCGCTCGGGGTCGTGGGCGCGGTGGTGCCCTGGAACTTCCCCCTCGACCTCGCGAGCTGGAAGCTGGCACCCGCCCTGGCCGCGGGCAACAGCGTCGTACTGAAGCCCGCCGAGCAGTCCCCGCTCTCCGCCCTGCTCCTCGCGGAGCTCGCCGCGGAGGCCGGCCTGCCCGACGGCGTGCTGAACGTCGTCCCCGGGCCGGGGGAGACCACCGGGCGGGCGCTCGGACTCCACCCGGACGTCGACACCCTCGTCTTCACCGGGTCCACCGCCGTGGCCAAGCGCTTCCTCGCCTACTCCGCCGAGTCCAACATGAAGCAGGTCTGGCCCGAGGCCGGCGGCAAGAGCCCCAACGTGGTCTTCGCCGACGCCGACCTGGACGCGGCGGCGGAGCGCGCGGCCTGGGGCTTCGTCTACAACGCCGGTCAGGTGTGCTCCGCGAACACCCGCCTCCTCGTCGAGGCCTCCGTCGCCGAGGAGTTCACGGCCCGCGTCGCGGAGCACGCCCGCACCTGGCTGCCGGGCGACCCCCTCGACCCCGCGACCCGACTCGGACCGCTCGTCGACGAGGCCCAGGTCGAACGCGTCCTCTCAGCCGTGCGGTCATCCGGCGGAACCGTCGTCTGCGGCGACACGCGACCCGACCGGGACGGCGCCTACCTCGACCCCACGGTCGTCACCGGCCTCGGCCCCGACGCCCCGCTCGTCCGGGAGGAACTCTTCGGTCCCGTCCTCACGGTGCTCCCCTTCCGGGACGAGGCCGAGGCGGTCCACCTCGCCAACGACTCCGCCTACGGTCTCGCCGCCTCCCTGTGGACCCGGGACCTCGGCCGCGCCCACCGCGTGGCCGACGCCCTGCGCGCCGGGACCGTGTCCGTGAACACGGTCGACGCGCTCAGCCCGTACACCCCCTTCGGCGGGTTCAAGCAGTCCGGCCACGGCCGTGACCTCTCCCTGCACTCCTTCGACAAGTACACCGGCCTGAAGACGACCTGGATCGCGTACGGCTGACCCCGCCGGCGCGGCACCCGAACCGACCCCCCACCCTCACCCCAGCAAGGGACTCACCACCATGACCAGCGACACCGCAGACCTGATCCGCCTCGACCGGGCGCACATCATCCACCCCTACCTGCCGGGCACCGCCACCGAGCGCGTGATCATGGCCTCCGGTTCCGGCTGCCGGCTCACCGACACCGAGGGCCGCGACTACCTCGACGCCACCGGCGGCCTCTGGCTCGCCCAGATCGGACACGGCCGCGAGGAGGTGGCCGACATCGCCCACGAGCAGATGAAGAAGCTGGAGTACTTCACCAGCTTCTGGGAGTTCTCCAACGAGCCGGCCATCAAGCTCGCCGCCCGCCTCGCCGACATCGCCCCCGAGCCGCTCAACCACGTCTACTTCACCTCGGGCGGCTCCGAGGGCAACGAGGCCGCCATCAAGATGGCCCGCTACTACCACCACCGGCGCGGCGAGGGCAGCCGGACCTGGATCCTCGCGCGCAGCAAGGCCTACCACGGCATCGGCTACGGAGGCGGCTCGGCCACCGGCTTCCCCGTCTACCACGAGGGCTTCGCCCCGATGATGCCGCACGTCTCCCACCTCACGCCCCCGTGGCCGTACCGCAGCGAGCTGTACGGCGACGAGCCGCTCGGCCCCGAGCAGGTCACCGACTTCCTCATCCGCGAACTCGAGGAGCGCATCGCCGAGATCGGGCCGAAGAACATCGCCGCGATGATCGGCGAGCCCATCATGGGCGTCGGCGGCATGCTCGTCCCGCCGGCCGACTACTGGCCCCGGGTGCGCGAGGTCCTCGACCGGCACGGCATCCTGCTCGTCTTCGACGAGGTCGTCACCGCGTACGGCCGGGTCGGGGAGTGGTTCGCCGCCCAGTACTTCGACGTCACCCCGGACATCATCGTCACCGCCAAGGGCATCACCTCCGGCTACGTCCCGCTCGGCGCGCTCCTCGTGAGCGACCGGCTCGCCGAGGTGCTCCTGCGCGACCACGGCTTCCCCATGGGCTACACGTACAACGGCCACCCCGTCGCCACGGCCGTCGCCACCGCCAACCTCGACATCATCGAGCGGGAAGGGCTGCTCGCCCGCGCCACGAGCCTGGGCTCCTTCCTCCACGACGAACTGAAGGCACAGCTGGGCGATCTGCCGATCGTCGGCGAGATCCGCTCCGTCGGCATGATGCTGGCCGTCGAACTGGTCCAGGACCGCACCACCCGCGCACCCCTGCCCCTCGACCCGGCCCGGATGCCGCACGACGTCATCCGCCGCGAGGCCGGCGTGATCGTCCGCGACTCCGCCCACAGCCTGGTCCTGTCCCCGCCGCTCGTCATGACGGAGACCGAGGCCAAGGAAGTGGCCACCGCACTGCGCGGTGTCCTGGAGCGCACCGATCCCACCGGTGAGATCCGCCCCGCCTGACGACGCCCGGGAGGCCCGGTGCCCCGCCGGGCCTCCCCGACACGGACGCCACTCCGTCACCGCGCTCGCGCGCGCCTGCTCGCAGTACCCCTCTCCCCGCTAGGAACTGCCCGTGTCCTCCCCTCTCCCCGCCACCGACTCGCGTGCCCCCCACACCACGTCCGGCCTGCGGCGCAGCCTGAAGCGCCTCGACATCACCGCCCTGGGCATCGCCGCCGTCATCTCCTTCGACACCGTGGGGCAGATCGCCACCGGCGGCGGCGAGGCCGCCACCTGGACGGCGGCCCTCGCGCTCTTCTTCCTCGTCCCGTACGCCCTGCTGTTCGCCGAGACCGGCGCGGCGTTCCCGCAGGAGGGCGGCCCGTACGTCTGGGTCAAGCTCACCCTCGGCCGCTCGGCGGCCGCGCTCACCACCCTGCTGTACTGGGTGACCAACCCGATCTGGCTGGGCGGTTCCCTGGTCTTCCTCGCCGCCGAGACCTGGGACGGCTTCGTCTTCCACCTGGGCTCGGGCACCTTCGCCGACTACACGTTCAAGCTGCTGTTCGTGTGGACCGCGATCCTCACCGCCGTCGTCTCCCTGCGCCGCGGCAAATGGATCACCACCCTCGGTGCCGCGGTGAAGGTCCTCACCCTCGCGGTGTTCACCGCGACCGCGCTGCTCTACGGGCTCGAACACGGCTTCCACGGACTCACCGACGCCCACTTCACCCCGACCACGGCCGGCTTCCTCGCCCTCGTGCCGATCCTCCTCTTCGCGTACGTCGGCTTCGAGGCCCCCAACGCGGCCGGCGAGGAGATGCACGACCCGCAGCGCGACGTGCCCGCCGCCCTCGGACGTTCCGCGTCCGTCGCAGCCTGCTGCTACCTGCTGCCGGTCCTGGCGCTGCTCGCCGTCGTCCCCGCCCACCAGGTCACCGGCATCGGCGGCTTCATGGAAGGCGCCCGCCTCGTGTTCGGCATCTACGGCGGCGCGGCCGGCCCGCTCCTGACGCTCACCGCCGTCATGTTCGTCTTCGCCCTCCTCACCCAGGGCAGCGCGTGGATGATCGTCAGCGACCGCATGCAGGCGATGGCCGCCGCCGACGGCGGCTCCTTCACCCGCAGGCTCGGCGCCTTCCATCCGCGTCTCGGCACGCCCGTCCGCACCAACCTGCTCTCCGGAGCGGTGGCCACCGTCTTCATGATCGTGGCCATGCGGGTCGCGGAAGGCGACGCGGGTGCCGTGTTCGCCGTGGTCCTCACCGTGGCGGTCACCACCCTGCTGCTGTCGTACCTCGTCATCGTCCCCGCGCTCGTCCTCCTCCGGCTGCGCCGGCCCGAGGTCGTACGTCCCTACCGGGTCCCCTTCGGCGACCGCGGTTTCATGACCTGCGCGGCCCTCGTCTACGGCTGGATCCTCGTCGGCTCCTGGTGCGCGCTCTTCCCCGGAACCCTGGAAGCGCTCTTCGGCATCGAGTACGCCTTCGACGACATCTGGGGCATGTCCCGGGCGGCGTTCGAGGCGTTCACCCTCGGCACGGTCGCCGTCCTGCTCCTGGTCGGAGCCGTCGGCCTGGCGATCGCCCGCAGGGAGAGCACGGGCGCGGAGAGCGATCGCGGCGGGCCGTTGCGCTGAGCCCCGTCCGGATGCCCCTTCGCCTCGCGACGACCGGTTTCGCCGTCGGTCCGTGCGCCGTGGACGAGGTGGCATCCGGCGCCCGCCGACCGTGCCTGGAAGGCGGTGGCGTCTTCGCGTACCGCGCCGCATGTGGCACGGTGAGGGCATGCCGGTTCCCGTGATTCTCGACTGCGATCCCGGTCACGACGACGCCTTCAACATCCTCCTGGCCGCCGCGCACCCCGCGATCGACCTGCTCGCGATCACCACCGTCGCGGGCAACCAGACGCTGGAGAAGACCACGCTCAACGCCCGCCGGGTCTGCTCGGTGGCCGGGATCCGGGGCGTCCCGATCGCCGCGGGCCGCGACCGCCCGCTGCACGGCCCGCCCCGGATCGCCGAGAACATCCACGGCGACTCCGGCCTGGACGGCCCCGGCTTCGGCGTCGGCGAGCCCGACGTGCCGCTGGACCCGCGCAACGCCCTCGCCCTCGTCCGGGACACGCTCCTCGCGCACCCGGCGCCGGTGACGCTCGTGCCCACCGGGCCGCTCACCAACATCGCGGTCCTCCTCCTCGCCCACCCCGAGCTCGCCGGGCGGATCGAGCGGATCGTGCTCATGGGCGGCTCGACGGAGCGCGGCAACACCACGCCCGCGGCCGAGTTCAACATCCTGTGCGATCCGGAAGCGGCCGACATCGTCTTCCGCAGCGGTGTGCCGGTCACGATGTTCGGCCTCAACGCGACCCACCAGGTGCGGGCCACCGCCGAGGTCGTCGCCCGGATCGCCGCGCTCGGCACCCCGCTGGCCGGGCTCTGCGTCGACCTGCTGACCTACTTCGCGTCCACGTACCGCGAGGTGTACGGCTTCGACGCGCCCCCGCTGCACGATCCGCTCACCGTCGCCCACCTCATCAACCCGTCGCTCGTCAGCCTGGTGCGGGCCGCGGTGACGGTGGAGCTGAACGGCACGCACACCCGGGGCGCGACAGTGGTGGACCTGCACGGGGTGACCGACCGGCCCGCCGACACGGAAGTGGGCATGGAGGTCGACGCGGACGCGTTCTGGGACCTGATCGTGGAAGCCGTACGCGTGCTCGGCGGAGGGCCGGCCTGCTGACCCTCCGCCGAGTGGCGCGACCGGTTACCGGCCGGTCGTCACTTGCCGAACCACGCGTTGTGGACGGTCAGCGTCGACGTGTTGCCCTGCTTGTCCCTGACCTCGGCGGAGAGCGAGACCGCGGCGTCCTTCGCCGGGCTCTTCACGGAGATCAGACCGCCGACGACCTTCACGGACTGCCAGGTCTTCCCGTCGTCGTAGCTCACCGACACGGCGAGCGACCCGAGGTTCGCACCGGCCGCCGCGCCCTGCACGGTCACGGGGACCAGGACCGTCGTGCCCTCCGGGAGGCGTGAGGAGAGGTCGACGGGGGCCGCGAAGCGGACCGTGGACACCGGCAGCGCCGTGGTGGCCGCGACCTGCTTCGAGCGGAAGGTGAAGCCGGCCTCGATCCGGGTGGAGGCCGCGGCGACCTTCGCCTCGCGCTCCACGGACGTCGTCAGCCGGTACCGGGCGTCGCCGCCGTCGACGGTGAAGGGCTGCGAGCCGGTCAGCGGATCGTCGTTCTCGGCGACCTTGACGCCGTCGCGGTACAGCGTCGTCCTGGCCGAGGTGTACGGGACGGACCCCGGGTGCCCCTTGCCGTCCGCGAACAGCGGCACGGAGCCGACGAGCTGCTGCTCGCCCGTGGCCGGGTCGGGAGCCGTACGGAAGACACCCGTGCCCTCGCCCAGGAGCGGGCCGAAGACACCCGTGTTGAAGTTCTCCCGGTACGTCCGGCCGGCCTCGTAGCGCTTCGGCCGGGCCATCTCGTACCCGCCCTCGAAGGCCGGGTAGCCCCACTGGTCCGGCTCGCCCAGCTGGTTGAACCGGGTCAGCCACTGGGCGCCGTCGGCGGTGGAGACGTAGAAGGTGCGCGTGCCCGGCGCGGCCTGCCGCGCGGAGAAGCCGTTGCCCTCCGGCGCACCCGGCAGATGGGCGTACGGCGAGGCGAGCGCGGTCTTCCCGGGGGCGGAGGCGCCGAGACCGACCTTGAGCGTGGCGAACTCGCCCGCCTTCACGTGCCGGGTGTAACCCGTCGCGACCGTGCCGACCTTGCCGCCGAAGGCCACCGAGTACTGGCTGGTGTCGCCCTTCAGGAAGTGCGCGTCCCAGGTCTGCAGGAGGGAGCCGTCGGTGACGGCCGGACCCAGGTGCGCGGTGCGGAAGCCGGTGAAGCCCCGCAGGACCCAGCCGTTGCCGACGCGCCCGAGGGGGGAGCCGACCTCGTAGTACGTCCCCGCGTAGTCGGCCTTGTCGATGCCGGGCACGGTGAGGTCGACCGGCTTGGTGGTGCGGGCGTCGGCGACGACCGTGGTGTCGGCGGAGACGTCCAGCTTCGGCTGGGCGACCCAGTCGGTGCCCGCGGCGTAGTCCGACGGGTCCTGGTAGACGGCCGTGCTGAACGTGTACGTGCCCTTGGGCACCCGGATCGTGTGGGCACCCGGCTCGTTGTCGACGCGGGCCTGGAAGCCCGTGGCGGGCCCGCCGACACCGGTGAGGGTGTTGGCGAAGTACCGGGCGTCGGCGCCGTCGCGGCCGAGGGTCCGGACCGTCAGGTCGTACGACTCCGCCTCCCGTACGGCCACCGCGGCCGTACGGACGGACTGGCCCGCCCCGGTGGCGGTGACGTAACCCGAGTAGGAGCCGTCGGCGTCGCCGATCCGGGTGTCCGCGACGAGGTCGACCTCGGCCGTGCCGCCGGCGGGCACGGTCACCTTCGAGGCGCCGAGCGCGAAGAAACCGGCCGGAGCCGGCTTGCCCGACGGGTCGAGCGCGGACACCGACAGGTCGAGGGTGACGTCCGTGGTCCCGAGGTTGCGGTAGGCGATCCTCTTCGTCACGGGCTTGTCGTCGGCGTGCGGCCAGAGCGCCGTACCGAAGTTCAGCGACACCGGCTCGGCGACGACGCTCTGGGCGAGCGCCCGGTCGACCTGGACACGCCCCGTGCCCTGCTGGAAGGCGGTGTAGGCGCCGCCCTCGGCGGAGCCGGTCAGCGCGCCCTTGAGTTCGGCGGACTTCCAGTCGGGGTGCCGCTGCTTGAGGATCGCGGCGGCGCCCGCGACGTGCGGGGTGGCCATGGAGGTGCCGTCGATCTGGAGGTAGCCCGGCGCGGGGTGCGGCGTGCCGGGGCGCGTGTCGATGATGCTGCCCGCGGCGGCGGCCGCGGTGATGCCGACGCCGGGCGCGGTCAGGTCCGGCTTGACGGCGCCGTCACCGGCACGCGGACCGGTGCTGGAGAAGGGCGCGAGCCGGTCGTCCTTGTCGACGGCGCCGACGGTCAGCGCGGCGTCCGCGGTGCCCGGCGAACCGACGGACGACGGACCGGACTCACCCTCGTTGCCCGCCGCGATCGCGAACAGGATCCCCTTCTCGGCGGAGAGCCGGTCGACCGTCGCCTCCAGCGGGTCGGTGCCGGGACTGTCGGGGCCGCCGAGGCTGAGGTTGACGACGTCCGCGCCTTCGGCTGCGGCCCACTCCATGCCCGCGATGACGGCGGAGTCGTCCCCGTACCCCTCGTCGTCGAGGACCTTCCCGCTGATCACCTTCGCGCCGGGCGCGACCCCCTTGAACCGGCCGCCGGACGCGGCGCCGGTGCCGGCGGCGATGGACGCGACGTGCGTGCCGTGCCCGACGCGGTCCACGGCGTCGGCGGAGGCGGAGAAGTTCTTCTCGGCGACGACCTGCGTCTTCAGGTCGGCGTGGGTCTTGTCGACGCCGGTGTCGAGGACGGCGATCTTCACGCCCGTGCCGTCGAAGCCGGACTCCCACGCCTTGTCGGCGCCGATCTGCCGGACGCTGCGGTCCAGGCGCGCTCCGCGCACCCCGTCCAGCCACACCGTGGAGATACCGGAGGCGGCGATGCGGGCGCCGGTGTTCTGCCGGTCGGTCAGCGCCTCCCAGATCCGGGCGACGTCGTCCGGGGAGGTGCGGACGGCATCGGCGTTGATCGTCGGGAACGTGCGCCGCACCTGGGTGTCGCCGGCCGCGCGGACCTCGGCGCGAGCGGCGCCGGCAGCCCCTTCGTACCGCACGATCAGCTTGAGCCCGGCGCGCTGGCTCCTGCGCAGCCGGGGGTCGGTGAGCACGTCGAGGTCGAAGAGCCGCTGGTCGAGGCGGCCCGTGGCGATCAGGCGCCGGGCGTCGGCGGGCACGACGAGGGTGTGGTCCCCGGTGCGCTCTATCTGTACGGGTATGTGCTCACGGCCCTTGGCGGCTTCGAAGCCCACCATGCGGCCCTTGGCGTTCACCACCACGCGGTCGCCGGTGACGAGCGGGATCCGCTCGGTGCCGTCGACGCGGTGGGCGGTGTCGGATGCGGTCGTCGCGTGGACGGCGATCGCCGTCGCGGGGCCGGTCATGCCTGCGACGAGGGCCACCGATGTGGCCGCCGCGACGGTGAAGGCGCGTGCTCTGTGCACGTGTGCGCGCAAGTCTCCCCCAGGAGCTCGGGACGAGGTCGGGTGGTCGGATCCGGCCGGCGGTGTCAGAGCACCCGCCGTCGGTCAGCGCAGTATGTGAGGCGACACAGGCGTGATCAACGGCGTTTCGGGGAAGGGGCGTTCAGTCGTACGGTTTCAGGCCATCGTGCGGGCCGCGGGTGCGACGGGGCGACGATGACGGTGTGACGGCACTGTGACAGCGGGACGATCCTTCTGCGACAGCGACGGGCGTAGGCCTCTGCGGATCGCCCTCCAGGGCAGGCCCCACGGCGATTTCGGAGGGAGCACCCCGCGCGCTCGGAGCGCGACCGTCCACTTGGCCGTATCCGTACCCGGACGGAACGGCGCTCCGTCCGGGTACGACAGGGGTGGGTCCCCGTGGTTACGGCTGTCCGTCGAGCCAGCTCAGCTTGTGTCCGTAGAGCACCCGCTGGCAGTAGTCCGTGCCCACCGGATCGGCCGCGTCCCGGTTCGCGGTGCAGTCGGTCGCCGACCCCGGGCGGTGCTCGGAGAGGGACCACAGCCGGCCCGTACCGCGATCCACGTAGAGGTCCTCGGCGCCCCGGGCGGTCTTGATCGGCAGACGGTTGTTCGCGGTCAGCTTCTTGTCGACGTCCCAGGTGTAGCGCCAGAGCTGGCCCGGCTCGTCCGTGCCCTTCGACTCGTTGACGTACATGGTGCCGTCGTGGACGGTCGCGCCCTGCGCGCCGCCGTTGGTCAACGGCAGGTAGTTGGCCCAGCCCTCGGAGGTGACGTCGGCGGTGCGGCCCTCCAGGGCGGCGATCTCGAACGAGGAGACGCGGCCGGTGGACGGGTAGCCGGGCGCCGGACGGCAGTACTCACCCATGATCAGACGGTCCGGGGTGGTGCTGCGGTCCAGCGAGATGTACGAGGCCTTCGGGGCGCCGGTGGGGACGCAGGCGTACGAACCCGCCGGGTTGCCCTGCGCCGCCTTGAACTTCCACGCGGCGACCTGCGGCATCACGTACCGGTAGCCGAAGCTGTACCAGACGTTGTCGTGCCGGCCGACCTTCGTCTTGTCCTGCACGTCGGCGGTGGTCTTCACCCCGTCGGTGTCGGCGCCCATCGCGTCGTGCGTGCTCGGGTCGCCGTCCGGGTCCAGGTCCATGATGTAGCGCATGTCGAAGACGCGCAGGCCGTTACGGGTGTCGGCGACGTACAGGTAGTTGCCGTACCAGACGATGCCGCCGGCGTGGACGCCCTTCTGGATCGGGTACTCGGAGGCGTGCAGCCCGTCGAAGGAGACGTGGTCCGCCGAGTTGATGTACGTCCAGCCCAGCAGGACGTGCCGGTACTTGATCTCGGGGCTGCCGGTCGCCGGGTTGGTCCGGCTCTGCACGAAGGTGATCCGGACGCCCTTCTGGTTGCAGGCGTCGTCGGCCGCCAGCTCGGCCTCGGTGCAGTCGCCGGTCGCCGGGTCCGGGTCGGTCTCCCGGCCCGGGTCCGAGCCGTCGTACGAGGCGAACAGCTGGATGTTCCCGGCCGTGCCCCACAACTCGTCGTCCTGGGCGTCGGAGACACCGGTGAATCCCTGCGGGATCCACTCGGGCGAGGTGGAGTCGTCGCTCTGCAGGCAGTACTTGATGTCGGGGTCGGGAGCGGTGCCGAACGGGTCGCGGGAGCACCAGGGCGTCACGGTGCGGTTCGCCCCCGCGAGGAGGTTCTGCACGCCGGACTTGGGGAGTACGGAGTCCAGGCGGGCGACCCGCGTGGTGGTCTCGGAGTTCAGCGCGCCGGGCGACATCGTGAAGTCACCGGCATCGGCCGTGCCGCCGGGCGAGGTCCAGCCGGCGGCCGTGAGGGCCGAGGGAGCGGCCACGGTCGTGAGCGGCTCCTGGACCGTGGGGTCCGAGGAGCCCGTCGGGACGTCCTGGGCCTGGGCCGGAGCGACGAGACCGGTGACGGCGAGCGAGGCCGCGACGGCCGCCGTGAGCCAGGCGCGGCGTATGCGCCGTGAGGGCATGGGAGATTGCCTCCGTTGTCGGTGTGTCAGATAAGTCGAACGGAGGGTTCCAGAACGCCGGAGAGGAGCGCAACCGTGCCCGAAACGTCGGCAACGCGGCAAGTGTGCGCCCCGGTTGACGGTGAATCGGGCGATGAACACCGCGCGGGCGAGCGGGGCCCGGCTGCCAGGACGGCCCGGGGACGCCCCTCCGTCGTCCGCTTCGGTGCAAGACCTTTCACCGATCCCCACAAGGTCCACACGGTGGGCGGCCCGGCGGTCAGGGGCGTCCTAGCATGGGCCGATGAGCGCCCACAGCATCGACCGCCCGGCGGACCTCGACACGGTCCGCGCGTCCTACGACCGCGTGGCGGACAACTACGCCCACATGGTGACGACGACGGGAATCGGGGACATCCGCCGCCACCCGTGGCTCAAGGCGTCGATCGACGCCTTCGCCGACACCGTGGGGCAGCTCGGCCCCGTCCTCGACGTCGGCTGCGGACCCGGAACGGTCACCGCGTACCTCGCCGAGCGCGGACTCGACGTGTCCGGGGTCGACCTCTCCCCGCGCATGATCGAGAACGCCCGCCGCCTGTACCCGAAGTGCCGCTTCGACGTCGCCTCCGCCACGGAACTCGACCTCGCCGAGGAGTCCCTCGGCGGCGTACTCGGCTGGTGGTCGCTGTTCAACCTCCCCCGCGAGGTGCTCCCGCAGGTCCTCGGCATGTTCGCGCGTTCCCTGAAGCCGGGCGGTCACCTCATCGCCGCCACCCACGTCGGCGACGAGGACATCCTGCGCACCGAGGCGTACGGAACCGACTCCATCCGCTGGACGACCCACCAGTGGCGCCCGGAACAACTCGTCCACCTGATCGAACAGTCCGGCCTCCACCCGGTCGCCGAACTCCGCCTCCCCGCGGACGAACACACGGGCCCGGGCGTGGTCGTCATGGCCAAGCGGCTCGACGGCCTTGTCGGTGCCGGGAGGTAGCGTCCCGGACGTGGGATTCATGAGCGCGTGGGCGATCGGCGGTCACACCGATCAGGTCATCACCGACCTCTCCCCGCGCCTCCTCCCCGCGATGCGAGCCGACCGCGCCCGACCGGATCTGGACTGCACCGAGAACGAGCAGTCCGTCCTCGACGGCCCCCTGCGGGCCTGGCGCACGGCTGTCCGCCGGGGGCTGGGCCTGTGCGGTGTCGCCGTGCATCTGCGCTGAAGGCCTGCGGACCGGACCAGGTCGGCGGCCGAGGTGGTTGCCTCCAGCGACGCCCGTCCGGTTCATGCCGACGGAGCGGCCGAGTTCCTTGGAGGGCTGGAGGAAGCGCGGGCTGTCCGCGTTCACGCCGGGGTTCAACCGTGCCGGACCGGCGCCGTGGGGCAGGTCGACGGTGAGCTGCACGTCGGTTCCGGAGGTCTGCCACACCGTCACCGTGCGGAACATCCCTCCAGAAACGATCACGCAGGACGCCTGGACCGGGGCGTGGTCTTCAGGGCCGCTTCGAGGGAGGCGTTCGAGGGGCGGCGTCGGCCGGGCGCGATCGCCTGGACGGTACGCACACGACCCGGTCCGCCGGGCGGTCCTTGACCCGCACCACGGGTGCGCCGCACGTCAGGTGCGGTTTCAGGCCTGCGGACCCGTCGTCGCGGTCAGTGCCGACGGGAGTTGCGCCGCCGTCGCGTGGAGGCGGCGGACGAGGTCGTCGGGGGTGTGGCCGCTCGGTTGGGCCACCCAGGCGTCCAGTGTTCGGTGGAACAGGACGACGAGCAGGTCCAACGCAAGGCGGGCGTGCAGCCGGCCGTCGGGGCCGGGGAGGGTGAAGCGGCGTTCGACCACCGCGAGTGCGGAGCGCGTCGTGCGGTCGCAGAAGGCGAGGCCGTGTGCGTCCATCGAGGGCGTGAGGGCCGCGAGGCGGCGGGAGGCCAGGACGCGTTCGGCCCAGCCGTCGGCCGGCATCCGGTCGACGGCCACGGCGAGGGCGTCCTCGAACAGCGCGAGGAGCCGCCGGCCGTCGGACGGGCACGTCTCCAGGACGTCGAGGAAGGCCGCCCACAGGTCCTGCGTGGGGGCCATGGCGACGTCCTCCTTGCTGTCGAAGTAGCGGAAGAACGTCCGCTTCGACACCTCGGCGGCCTCGCAGAGCCCGTCCAGCGTCACGCCGTCGAAGCCGTGGGCGCCGAACAGATCGAGCGCGGTGCCGATCAGCGTCTGCCGGGTGCGCAGCTTCTTGCGCTCGCGCAGCGGGAGCGTGGGGGGTGTGGGGGAGGTCTCGGCCGTCATCTCCATCACTGTATCCGAGCGGCGAACGCCACCTATAGGCTTATGCCACTCAGTGGCAGATTCTCGGAGGTCCTCCATGCGCGCCCTTCTCGTCGACCCCTCCGCCCCCGGCGGTCTCCGCCTCGGCACCGCCCCCGACCCCGAACCCGCCCCCCACCAGGCGCTCGTCCGCGTGACCGCGACCTCGCTCAACCCCGGCGAGATGGCCTTCGGCCTCGCTGCCGCCCCGGCGGGCTCGGTCCTCGGCTGGGACGCCGCCGGCGTCGTCGAGCGGGCCGCCGCGGACGGTTCAGGACCCGCCGCCGGCACCCCCGTGGTGACCCTGATGCCCGACGGCGCCTGGGCCGAACTCCGCGCGGTCGACACCGCCCTGATCGGCGTCGCCCCCGCCGGGGCCGACCCGGCCGCCCTCGCGACCGTCCCCGTCGCCGGCACCAGCGCCCTGCGCGCCCTGCACCGCCTCGGCCCGCTCCTCGGACGCGACGTCCTCATCACCGGGGCGACCGGCGGCGTCGGACGGTACGCCGTCCAGCTCGCCCGGGCCGCAGGCGCCCGCGTCGTGGCGTCGACGAGCTCCCCGGCCGCGAACGGCGCGCTCCTGCGGGGTCTCGGAGCGCACGAGGTGGTCCGCGTGCCGAAGGAGGTCTCCCGGCCCGTGGACGGAGTGATCGACCTGGTCGGCGGACCGCTCCTCGTGGACGCGTACGAGACCCTCGGCGAGGGCGGCACGCTGGTCGCCCTCGGCCACTCCGCCGGCACGGGCGAGGACTTCCCGTTCGGGGCGCTGTTCGGTGACCAGGGCCGCCACGACCGGTCCGTCGTGACCTTCTTCCTCCTCTCCTGCTCCGGCCTCGACCGCGACCTCGGCTGGCTCGCCCACCGCGTCGCCGACGGCACCCTGGACCCGGGCATCACCTGGCGGGGCGGCTGGGCCGACGCCGCCGACGCGGTCGCCGCCCTGCTCGCGGGAGACCTCCACGGCAAGGCGGTTCTGACACTCGACCAGAGCTGAAATCCGAGCGTCGGCGACGCCGGCCCGGAGGAGGATGGCGCCATGCGCATTCTGATCATCACCGCCGGATCCCGGGGAGACGTCGCCCCCTTCACCGGCCTGGGCCGGCGCCTGCTCGACGCCGGCCACCAGGTCGCCGTGGCCGCCCACCCCTCCTTCGCCGCGCTGATCGCCGGGTGCGGTCTCGAGCACCGCACCGTGCCCGGGGACCCGGAAGCGCTGATCCGCGACTGGTCCCGGGCGGCCTCGCGCGCGGAGGCCCAGGCCCTGACCAGGGCGTACGCGGACGGGCTCGCCGACGGGGTGGCGGACGCCGTCGCGGGCGGCGCCGATCTGCTGCTCACCGCGCACGGCCCGGCGCCGCTGGCCCGGACGGCCGGTGCGGCCTACGGCGTCCCGGTCGTCGGCACCTACCTCGTACCGTCGTTCGCCACCCGGGAGTTCCCGCTGCCCCACGCGCGGAACGCCGAAGGCCTCGACCCCGAGGGCAACCTCGCCGCGGGCCGGGACGTGCTGAAGCGCGCCGAGGGAGTCTTCGCCGGCGCCGTGGCCCGGCTGCGCGACCGCCTCGGGCTGCCCGCCGGCACGCCCTCGGCGGCAGGGGACATCCGGCCCGCCTTCCACGGCTACAGTCCGCTGGTGGTGCCGCGCCCCGAGGACTGGCCGTCCGGGGTCCACGTCACGGGGTACTGGTGGCCCGCGCGGCCGGACGGCTGGCAACCCCCCGCCGAGCTCGTCGACTTCCTCCAGGCCGGTCCGCCGCCGGTGTTCATCGGCTTCGGCAGCATGGCGGCGGGGCAGGGGGAGCGGCTCGGCGAACTGGTGGGCGGGGCGGTGCGGCGCGCGGGCGTGCGCGCGGTGGTGCAGGCGGGGTGGGCCGGGCTCGTCGGCCCCGACTCCGACGACGTCCTGGCCGTCGGGGACGTTCCGCACGACTGGCTCTTCCCCCGCACCGCCGCCGTCGTCCACCACGCCGGGGCGGGCACCACCGCGGCCGGACTGCGGGCCGGCGCACCCGCCGTGCCCGTCCCCGTCATGTACGACCAGCCCTTCTGGGCGTCGCGGCTGCACGCCCTCGGAGTGGCCCCCCGGCCCGTGCCCTTCGCGGACCTGACCGCCGAGGACCTCGGCGACGCGATCACCGCCTGTGTGTCCGACCCGTCCCACCGCCGCCGCGCGGCCGGACTCGCCCACGGGCTCGCCGCGGAGGACGGCGCCGCGGCGCTGCTCGCCCACATCGGCACGCGGTCCACCGGCTGACGCGGGCGGGGCGCGTGCGGCGCACTTCGGCGCCCGAGGCGAGCGGAGTGCTTCGAATGGCGTATATGTCGGGGATGCGGCAGAAAGCATCGGTGTACTAGCTTTCCGAGCACCCCAGTCGATGATCACGTGGGGGTTGTGGTGGCCGTCAGCAGCGAATCCATGACGGGCGCGACCGGCGGCGGGGCCGTCACCCCGGCCGCGCCCACGCCCGTACCCGCACCCACGTCCGTCCCCCCACCGCAGGCTCCGCCCACGGTGTCCCTGCCGAAGGGCGGCGGGGCGATCAAGGGCATCGGCGAGAAGTTCGCGGCCGATCCGGTCACCGGCGCCGGTGCCCTGACCGTGCCGGTCGCGGCCACCCCCGGGCGCTCGGGGTTCGGACCGGACCCGGTACTCGCCTACGACTCGGGCGCGGGCAACGGGCCCTTCGGCCTCGGCTGGAGCCTGGGGCTGCCCGCCATCACCCGGAAGACCGACAAAGGCGTGCCCCGGTACGGCGAGGGAGCGCTCGCTGTCGGCGGAGCGGGCCGTGGTGCCGCCGGCCACGAGCACCCGGCCGTCCGGCAGGAGGGTCGCGGAATGCCCGCAGCGCGCCTGCCCCATCCGCCCGCCGTCCGACCAGCGCCGCTCGGCCGGGTCGTACACCTCGGCGCCGTCCAGCGGCTGTACGGGATAGCCCGAGGTCCGTCCGGAGCCGCCGGCCACCAGGACGCGTCCGTCGGCGAGCAGCGTGGTCGAGTGCATCCGCCGCGCCTCGCGCAGCGGCGCCGCCGCTGTCCACACCCCGGCGCGCGGGTCGAAGAGCGGGGTCCCGTCCTGCGGACCGAGCCGGTCGTCGCCGCCGCCGGCGATCATGACCCGCCCGTCCTCGAGCCGTACGGCCGCGCTCGTCGCTCCGAACAGGTTCCGCTCCCACGGCAGTTCGCCGGCCGGGGCCCACTGCCCTCGGCTCATGGCGCGAACACCTCCGCCGAGCGGGCCGGGACGCCCTCGCCGGTCCGGGGTGCGGCGGCGTCCATGCGGGAGACCCCGCCGACCGCGAGCACCCGACCGTCCCCGAGCACGGTCGCCCCGAACGACCACCGGCCGGTGAGCTGGGGTCCCGCGGCCTCCCAGTGCCCGGCGCCGTCCCGCAGGCGCAGCGTGCTCGCGAACCCGGTGTGCAGGCAGGCGCTCTCGGTGCCGCCGAAGACCAGCACGCCGTCCTCGGTCGCCGCAGCCCGGTGGTAGGAGCGCCCCCACGGCAGCGGCGGCCCCGGGCGCCAGACGCCGGTCGTCACGTCGTAGATCTCGGTGCTCGCCAGGCTGTAGGGGTGGAAGCGGGCGTCGTCCGAGGCGCGGCCGGGGTCCCCGCCGACGGCGAGCACGGAACCGTCGGGGAGCGGCACGGCCGTGTGCAGGGCGCGGGCCGCGCGCAGCGACCCGGTCGGCTGCCAGGTGCCGCTCCCCGGTTCGTACACCTCGCACAGGCCGAGGGACGGGCTGGCGCCGTACCGTGCGGTGCCGACCATCCCGCCCGCGGAGAGGACGCGGCCGCCGGGCAGCGGCACCGCCACATGGCCCCAGCGGGCCATGGTCATGGCGCCCGTCGGCGTCCAGGTCTCGTGCACCGGGTCGAAGATCTCGGCGGTGGCGAGGGTGACCATGTCGTGGGCGGAGCGCGGCCGCTGTCCGCCCGCGACCAGGACCCGCCCGTGACGAGCACGCCGCCGCCGAGGAGCAGGGTGGCCTGATGGCCCTTGCGGGCCGTGGCGAAGGTGCCGGTCGGCGTCCAGGTGGCGTCGCCGGGCTGGAACAGCTCGCAGTGGCCGAGCGCCGCGTAACCGCCCCGCCCCACCGCGAGCGCCCCGCCGACGAGCAGCACCCGGCCGTCGTCGAACCGCACCGCCGGATGCCCGAACCGGGCGTCGGTCATCGGGGCGCGCACCGGCGTCCACCGCCGGGTGCCGGGGTCGTACAGCTCGGCGGTGCGCAGGGTGCGCAGAGAGTGGTCGTCGCGGGCCGTGCAGCCGCCGGCGACGAGCAGACGGCCGTCCTTCAGGGCGGTCGCCGAATGGGAGAAGCGGCCCTCGGAGAGCCCTCCGACGGGGACCCAGCCGCCGCCGGCGGGGTCGTACAACTCGGCCGTGGCCAGGCCGACGGGAGGTACTCCGGGGCCTGCTCCGATACCGCCGACGGCGAGGATCTGGCCGTTCTCCAGGCGTGTCAGGGTGTGCAGCCGGCGGGCCTGCCGCAGCGGTGGCGTGGACGTCCAGACGCCGGTCGACACGGTGAGCACCATGCTGCCGTCGGTCGGCAGCCGGCGCCCGTCCTCGCCGCCCGCGATCAGGACCTCGTCGTCGCGGAGGACGGCCGCCGCGTCGGACGGCTGGGCCCAGAACCCCGCGTACGGCATGTCGGCAGCCGGCTGCCACACGCCCGGCGTGATCCCCGCCGCGGCGAGCGACGTCCCGTCCCGGATGCCGCGGACCCGCGGCGGGCGCATCCGTTCCCACACGATGCCGCACCTCCTCGTCGGGGCGTTCCTCCGCGGGGAGTTGGGCGCGAACACACCAGGTCATCCGTCCGGAGTAGGAAGAAACGATCACTCCGGACGGATGGGTGACGTGGGTGTCTCCGCCTCGCTCCTCAGACCGCGATCAGGCCCAAGTCGGCCGCCAGACGGGCGCGGTGCCACGCCGGGGGGCCGAAGAGCTGCGCCGAGCCGTGCGCCCGCTTGAAGTAGCGGTGGGCGTCGTGCTCCCAGGTGATGCCGATGCCGCCGTGCAGCTGGATCATCTCGCCCGCCACCGCCGAGAACGCCTCCGAGCAGGCGGACTTGGCGGCGGCCGCGCGCCGGCTCAGCTCCGGGTCGCCCGTGGCGGCGGCGAGGGACGCGCCGAGCGCGGCCGACCGCGCCGACTCGACCAGCACGTACGCGTCCGCGAGACGGTGCTTGACCGCCTGGAAGGAACCGATCGTCCGGCCGAACTGGACCCGCTCCCCGGCGTAGGCGAGCGTGACGTCGAGGCAGCGGGAGGCGGCGCCGACCTGCTCGGCGGCGAGTGCCGTGCAGGCCAGGTCGAGGACGTGCGAGAGGATCAGGTCGCCCGCCCCCTCGGTTCCGACGAGCCGGCCCTCCGCCTCCGCGAGCTCCACGCGCGCCTGCGCCCGCGTGGAGTCCATCGTCACGGCCGCCTCACGGCGCACGCCCGCGCCGTCCACGGGCACCTCGAAGAGCGAGACCCCCGCTCCGGAACGGGCCGCCACGAGGAGGACAGCCGCTTCCGCGCCGTCGAGCACGTGCTCCTTGGCGCCGGTGATCCGCCAGCTCCCCCCGGGCCCGGGGGCGGCCTCGGCCCGTACGGCCGACGGGTCCCACGAACCCAGCTCGGCCCACGCCAGGGCGCCCACCACGGCACCCGAGGCAAGATCCGGCAGCAGCCGCGCGCACGCCGCCGCGTCGTCCGAGGCGAGCAGCGCGCCCGCCACGAGCACCGCGGAGCCGAGGTACGGGACGGGGCTGAGCTCCCGTCCCAGCTCCTCCATCACCACGTGGACCTCCTGGGCCCCGTACCCGGCGCCCCCGTACTCCTCGGGGATCGCGAGGCCGGCGACGCCGATCTGCTCGGTGAGCGGCCGCCAGGCCGCGCCGTCCGCATGGCGTCCGAGCACGGCCCGCACGGCGGACCGCAGTTCTTCCTGTTCCTCCGTCAGCCTCATGCCTGTGCTCCTCTCGATGCCGGACGGGTACGGGGCTGCTCGGCCGGTGCCGACGGGTCCTCGTCCGACAGGTCACGGCCGCGGGTCTCGGCCGTGCGCCAGACGGCGAGCGCGGTCACGAGCCCGCAGACGACGGCGAGCACCACGAGCGGGGTGCTGCGGATGTCGTCGGAGCGGGAGAGCAGACTGCCGGCGAACATCGGGGTGAAGCCGCCGCCGATCAGCGCGGCGAGCTGGTAGCCGAGCGAGGCGCCGGTGTAGCGGACGCGGGTGCCGAACATCTCCGAGAGCAGCGGTCCCAGCGGCGCGTACATCGCGGACTGCACCACCTGGCCGATCACCATGCCGAGGATCAGCAGAGCGGGGGAGCGGGTGTCGACCAGGGCGTACACCGGGAAGGCGAGCAGGGCGACGCCGGTTGCGCCGCCGAGGACGACGGCCCGGCGGCCGACGCGGTCGGAGAGCGCGGAGAACAGCGGGATGGACACGAGGCCCGTGACCGAGGTGAACAGGAGCCCGGTCATCACCTCGGAGGTGGCGTACCCGATGGCCGTGGCGTAGGTGAGCATGAACGTGCTGATCAGCGCCGTCAGGGCGAACGGACCGATGCCGACGGCGCACGCGAGGACGAGGTTGCGGGGCCTGCGCAGCACCTGCGCCAGTGGGACGCCGGGAGCCGACCCGGCGTCCCGGGACTCCGCCGCCCGCCGGAAGAGAGGGCTCTCGCTGATGCTGACGCGCACGTAGAGCCCGATGCCGAGGAGCACCGCGCTGAACAGGAAGGGGACGCGCCAGCCCCAGGCGAGGAAGGACGCGCGGGGGAGCAGCGAGGCGAGGGTGACGGCGACGGTGGAGAGCAGGAAGCCGATCGGGGAGCCCATCTGCATCACGCCGCTCCACAGGCCGCGGCGCCGGGGGTCGGCGTGCTCGACCACCATGAGCGTCGCGCCGGCCCACTCGCCGCCGATGGCGACGCCCTGGACGACGCGGAACAGCACCAGGAGCACGGGAGCGGCGACGCCGATCGTCCCGTACGTCGGCAGGACACCGATCAGGAAGCTCGCCACGCCCATGAGGGCCATGGTGAGGACGAGCATGGACTTGCGGCCGAGCCGGTCGCCGAAGTGGCCGAAGACGGCGCCGCCGAGCGGGCGCGCCACATAGCCGGCGGCGAGGGTCCCGAAGGCGGCGATCGTGCCGACGGTGGGATCGGACTCGGGGAAGAACAGCTCGCCGAGGACGAGCGCGGCCATCGTGCCGTACAGCAGGAAGTCGTAGTACTCGATGACGGTGCCGAGCAGACTCGACAGCGCCACCCTGCGCAGCAGGGCGGGGTCGGAGGATCTCTCGGGGGTGTGCGGGGACGGTGCGGGGGACACGCTGACTCCCGGGTGCGGTAGGTGTGCTGGGGACTGACGAGCGGTACGAGGGCCGGCAGGGGCCCGCTGCCCGGCCCGGGGCAGCGGGCGGCGGTTCAGGACGCGAGGACGCGGGCGCGGCAGGCCGCGGGGGTGCCCCAGGCGTCGCGGAGGGGACGGGCCTTGCGGATCCAGAGGGCGAGGTCCAGCTCCTCCGTGTAGCCGACGGCCCCGTGGAGCTGGAGGGCGGTGCGGGCGGCGGCGTGGGCGGCCTCGCCGGCCGTGACCTTCGCCGCGGCGACCTCGGCGGAGGCGTGATCCGCCCCATCCGCCAGGGCCAGGGCGGCCGAGTGGAGCAGGGGCTCGGCGAACTCCAGGGCGAGGAGCGTGTCGGCGAGGCGGTGCTTGACCGCCTGGAAGGAGCCGATGGCGACCCCGAACTGGGTGCGCTGCTTCACGTACTGCACGGTCCGGTCGAGGAGCGCCCGGCCGAGGCCCAGGGACTGCGCGGCGGTGGCCAGGGCGGCGACCTCGGTGGCGTGCGCGGTGGCGGCGGTCACCGCCGGGCCCCGTGCCAGGACGGTGCCGCCGAGCGGGCGGGCGAGCCGGCGCGCGGGGTCGGCCGAGGGCTGGACGGGGCCGGCCGTCTCCGCCAGGCGTACGGTGTCGCCCTCGACGACGAGCACGGCGTCGGCGGCGTCCGGGTCCAGGGCGTAGGGGCTGCAGGCGGCCGGTACGCACAGGGAGACGACCGCCTTCCCGGAGGCGATCTGCGGCAGCCACGCGGTGGCCGCGGCATCGTCGAGCCGGTCGAGGAGCGCGGCTGCGGCGACCGTCTCCACGAGCGGTCCCGGCACGGCGTGCCGGCCCAGTTCGGCGAAGGCGACGGCCAGTTCGACGGGCAGCGGGCCGAGTCCGTCGTGCCGCTCGGGGACGGCGAGGGCGAACACGCCGGCCTCCGCGAGCCGGGACCAGAGCGCGCGGCCGGGTGCGGACTCCCCGGCCGCCCAGGCCCGTACGGCCGCGGGGGTGTCGGACGCCGTGAGCATGGAGTCGAGGGAGCGGGCGAACTCCCGCTGCTCGTCGTCGAGGAGGAACCGCATCACCGGCGTCCCTTCGGGAGGCCGAGCAGCCGCTCGGCGATGATGTCGCGCTGGATCTCGTTGGTGCCGGCGTAGATGGGGCCGGCGAGGGAGAAGGTGTGGCCCTCGGCCCAGCCGCCGTGCGCGGGCGCGTCCGCCGCCCCGTCGGCCAGTTCGCCGTACGGGCCGAGCAGATCGAGGGCGGTCTCGTGGAGCGCGATGTCGAGTTCGGACCAGAAGACCTTGTTGAGGCTGGACTCGGCGCCGATCGAGCCCCCGGCGGCGAGCCGCGAGGCGCCCGCGTAGGCGGACAGCCGGTAGGCGCGGGCGGCGATGACCGCGTCGGCGACCCGGTCGCGCAGGGCGGTGTCCGAGGGGTCGGCGGTCTCCCGCCACAGCCCCGTGAGCCGCTCGGCGGCGGCCGTGAACCGCCCCGGGCTGCGCAGGGTGAGTCCCCGCTCGTTGCCCGCGGTGCTCATCGCGACCCGCCAGCCCTGTCCGGGGGCGCCGATCACGTCCTCGTCGGGCACGAACACGTCGTCGAGGAAGAGCTCGGCGAAGGCGGGCTTGCCGTCGAGCCGCCCGATGGGCCGTACGGTCACCCCGGCGGCGTCCAGCGGGAACATCAGGTACGTCAGGCCCTGGTGCGGCTTCGCGCAGTCCGGATCGCTGCGGAAGAGGCCGAAGGCGCGGTCGGCGAAGGCCGCCCGGGACGACCAGGTCTTCTGGCCGCGCAGCAGCCAGCCGCCGTCGGTGCGTTCGGCGGTGGAGCGCAGCGAGGCGAGGTCGGAGCCGGACTCCGGCTCGGACCAGGCCTGCGCCCAGATGACCTCGCCGCTCGCCATGGAGGGCAGGATCCGGGCGCGCTGCTCGTCGGTGCCGTGTTCGAAGAGGGTGGGGGCCAGCAGGTTGATGCCGTTCTGGCTGACCCGGCCGGGGGCGCCGGCCGCGTAGTACTCCTCCTCGAAGATCAGCCACCGGAGGATCGAGGCGCCCCGGCCGCCGTACTCCTCGGGCCAGGAGACCACCGACCAGCGGTCGGCGGACAGGGTCCGCTCCCACTCCCGGTGGGCGGCGAAGCCCTCCTCCGTCTCCAGGGAGGGCAGCGGGACGTCGGGCACATGGGCGGTGAGCCAGGCGCGGGCCTCGGCCCGGAAGGCGTCCTCCGCCGCGGAGAAGTCGAGGTCCATCAGGCACCTGCCGCCTTCATCGAGGCTATGTCCATGCCGCCCAGCGCGTCGGGGGCGGTCTCCGCGTTGTGCGCGTGCGCGAGGTGGTGGAGGCCGAAGACCGAGTCCATGCCGGTGTGCAGGCCCTGGAGGTCCTCGGCCTGGTTGACGGCGCGCTTGGTCAGGGCCAGGCCCATGCGGGGCATCTCGGCGATCCTGGAAGCCAGTTCCATGGTCCGTTCCGTCAACTCCCCGGGTGGCACGACCCGGTTGACCATGCCGACCTCGTAGGCGCGCCGGGCGTCCATCCGGTCGCCGGTGTAGAGGAACTCCTTGGCGATGCGCGGCGGCATCACCCAGGGATGGGCGAAGTACTCGACGCCGGGGATGCCCATGCGGACCACGGGGTCGGCGAAGAAGGCGTCCTCGGCGGCGACGACGAGGTCGCACACCCAGGCGAGCATCAGACCGCCCGCGACGCAGGCGCCCTGCACCGACGCGATCATCGGCTTGGGCAGTTCGCGCCAACGGCGGCACATGCCGAGGTAGACCTCGGACTCGCGGGCGAAGCGGCTCTCCGCGCCCTGCTTGTCCGAGTGGTCCCACCAGAGTCCGGCGCGCCGGTCGAACGGCAGGTGGGCGTCCCGCTCGGGGGTGCCGATGTCATGGCCGGCGGAGAAGTGCTTCCCCGCTCCGGCGAGCACGACGACCTTCACCTCGTCGTCGTCGGCCGCGCGGTAGAAGGCGCGGTCGAGGGCGTAGGTCATCGCGGAGTTCTGGGCGTTGCGGTAATCGGGCCGGTCCATCGTGACCACGGCCACCGGGCCGAGGCGTTCGTAGCGGACCGGGGCCGTGGTGGACGCGGTGCGGGCAGCGGACATCCGCCCTCCTTCCCTAACAAGTGTTTGGTAGGTTAACGTACGGCCATGAGCAACGTCGAGGAGTTCCGCAGAGAGGTCCGCGGCTGGCTGAGCGCCAACCTCACGGGCGAGTTCGCCGCCCTGCGCGGGCGCGGCGGCCCCGGACGGGAACACGAGGCACACGCCGAACGCCTCGCCTGGGAGCGGCACATGGCCGCCGCGGGCTGGACCTGCGTCGGCTGGCCCAAGGAGTACGGCGGCCGGGGCGCGAGCCTCGAACAGCAGGTCGCCTTCCACGAGGAGTACGCGCTCGCCGACGCACCCGCCCGCGTCAGCCACATCGGCGAACAGCTCCTGGGACCCACCCTCATCGCCTTCGGCACCCCCGAACAGCGCGAGCGCTTCCTCCCCGGGATCGTCAGCGTCGAGGAGCAGTGGTGCCAGGGCTACTCGGAGCCGGACGCCGGCTCGGACCTGGCCAACGTCCGCACCCGCGCCGAACGGGACGGCGAGGAGTGGGTGGTCACCGGACAGAAGGTGTGGACCTCACTCGCGCACGAGGCCGACTGGTGCTTCGTCGTCGCCCGCACCGAACCCGGATCCACCCGCCACCACGGCCTGTCGTACCTGCTCGTCCCCCTGGACCAGCCCGGGGTCGAGATCAGGCCCATCGTCCAGCTCACCGGGACGTCCGAGTTCAACGAGGTCTTCTTCGACGGGGCCCGCACCCACGCCTCCCACGTGGTCGGCGCCCCCGGCGACGGCTGGCGGGTCGCCATGGCAACGCTCGGCTTCGAGCGCGGCGTGTCCACCCTCGGCCAGCAGGTCGGCTTCCGCCGCGAGCTGGAAGCCGTCATCGACCTGGCCAAGCGCAACGGCGCCGCCGCCGACCCGCTGATCCGCGACCGCATCGCCCGAGCCTGGATCGGCCTGGAGACCATACGGTTCAACGCCCTGCGCATGCTCGACGGCGTCGCCGCCGGAGCCCCCGGACCCGAGGCCTCCATCGGGAAGATCTTCTGGGCCACCTGGCACCGCGAGCTCGGCGAACTCGCCATGGACGTCTGCGGAGCCGCGGGGATGCTGGCCGACGGCGAACCGTACGACCTCACCGACTGGCAGCGGCTCTACCTCTTCTCCCGCTCCGACACCATCTACGCCGGCTCCAACGAGATCCAGCGGAACATCATCGCCGAGCGCGTCCTCGGCCTGCCCAAGGAGGTCCGCCCATGACCGGCACCCCACCCCCCTACGTGCCGGGCCACGGTCTGCTCGCCGGCCGCGGCGCCGTCGTCACCGCCGCAGCGGGCGCCGGCATCGGCGGCGCGACCGCCCGGCGGCTCCTGGAGGAAGGCGCGCGGGTCGTCGTCTCCGACGCCCACGCCCGCAGGCTGAAGGAGACCGAGGCCGAGCTGGCCGCGGAGTTCGGCGCCGACCGCGTCGCCGCCCTGCCCTGCGACGTCACCGACGAGACCCAGGTCGCGGCCCTGTTCGACCTCGCCGTGGAACACCACGGAGGCCTCGACATCGTCGTCAACAACGCGGGCCTCGGCGGCACCGCCGACCTCGTCGACATGACCGACGAACAGTGGGACAAGGTCCTCGACGTCACCCTGAGCGGCACCTTCCGCTGCACCCGCGCCGCACTGCGCCGCATGAAGGCCGCCGGCGCCGGGGGCGTCGTCGTCAACAACGCCTCCGTGATCGGCTGGCGCGCCCAGAAGGGACAGGCCCACTACGCGGCCGCCAAGGCCGGCGTCATGGCGCTCACCCGCTGCGCCGCCCTGGAGGCCGCCGACTACGGGGTGCGGGTCAACGCCGTCTCCCCGAGCCTGGCCATGCACCCGCACCTCGTGAAGGTCACCACCCCCGAACTCCTGGAGGAACTGACCTCCCGCGAGGCCTTCGGACGCTACGCCGAGCCGTGGGAGGTGGCCAACGTGATCGTCTTCCTGGCCAGCGGCTACTCCTCGTACCTGACGGGCGAGGTCCTCTCCGTCAGCAGCCAGCACCCGTGAGACCGGCGCCCCGGCGGCGCCGCGAGATCCTGGACACGGCGGCCGAGGTCTTCGCCGCCCAGGGGTACGACGCCACCACCGTCCGCCGCATCGCCGACGCGGCCGGCCTGCTCGCGGGCAGCCTCTACTACCACTTCGACTCCAAGGAGTCGATGCTCGACGAGATCCTCCGCGCCTTCCTCGACGAGCTGTGGGCCCGGTACGGCGCCGTGCTCGCCGCGCGGCTCGGCCCCCGGGAGACCCTGGAGGCCCTCGTCACCGAATCGTTCCGGGAGATCGACCGGCACCGCGCCGCCGTCGCCATCTACCAGAAGGAGTCCAGGCACCTGCGTGAGCAGCCGCGCTTCGGCTACCTCGCGGGCTCCCAGCGGAGGTTCGAGGAGGCCTGGCTCAGGACCCTGGAGCGCGGCGTCGCCGCCGGGGCCTTCCGCACCGACCTCGACGTCCGGCTCACCTACCGCTTCGTGCGCGACACCGTCTGGGTCGCCGCGTCCTGGTACCGGCCGGGCGGACAGCACAGCCCGGAGGAGATCGCCCGCCAGTACCTGTCGATGGTGCTCGAAGGCATCGCCCCGGCCACCCGTATATGACATGACATCGTGGACAGAGAAAGAAGGAGCGGTCATGGCCGAGGCCTACATCGTCGAAGCGGTACGCACCCCGGTCGGCCGGCGGAACGGCGGACTGTCCGCCGTCCACCCGGCCGACCTCGGAGCCCATGTGCTCAAGGCCCTGATGGAGCGCTCGGGCGCCGACCCGGCCGCCGTCGAGGACGTCGTCTTCGGCTGCCTGGACACCGTCGGCCCGCAGGCCGGAGACATAGCCCGCACCTGCTGGCTGGCCGCCGGCCTGCCCGAGGAGGTGCCCGGCACGACCGTGGACCGGCAGTGCGGCTCCTCCCAGCAGGCCCTGCACTTCGCCGCGCAGGGCGTCCTGTCCGGCACCCAGGACCTGGTCGTCGCGGGCGGCGTGCAGAACATGTCGATGATCCCCATCGCCTTCGCCAGCCGCCAGGCCGCCGACCCGCTCGGGCTCACCGAGGGCCCGTACATCGGCTCCGAGGGCTGGCGCGCCCGCTACGGCGACCAGCCGGTCAACCAGTTCCACGGCGCCGAGCTCATCGCCGCCAAGTGGGACATCTCCCGCCGGGACATGGAGGAGTTCGCCCTCCGCTCGCACCAGCGGGCCGCCCGCGCCATCGACGAGGGCCGCTTCGACCGCGAGATCGTCGCGTACGGGGACGTCACCACCGACGAGGGGCCGCGCCGCGACACCACCCTGGAGAAGATGGCCGGCCTGAACCCGCTCGTCGAGGGCGGCCGGCTGACCGCCGCGGTCTCCTCGCAGGTCTCCGACGGGGCCTCGGCGATGCTGATCGCCTCGGAACGCGCCGTACGGGAACACGGTCTGACGCCCCGCGCCCGGGTCCACCACCTGTCCGTGCGCGGGGAGGACCCGATCCGCATGCTGTCGGCGCCGATCCCGGCGACGGCGTACGCGCTGAAGAAGGCCGGGATGACACTCGACGACATCGACCTCGTCGAGATCAACGAGGCCTTCGCCTCGGTCGTCCTCGCCTGGCTGAAGGAGACCGGCGCCGACCCGGAGAAGGTCAACGTCAACGGCGGTGCCATCGCCCTAGGCCACCCGCTCGGCGCGACCGGCACCAAGCTGATGACCACCCTCCTCCACGAACTGGAGCGCACCGGAGGCCGCTACGGCCTCCAGACCATGTGCGAGGGCGGCGGTCAGGCGAACGTGACGATCATCGAGCGTCTGTGACGGACACCGGCCCCCGACCGTCCGGCCGGAGGCCGGCGCAGGCTTCCGAAGCCCGAGAGGCCCCTGGGCCGAGCGGTGCGAGGGGGCCGTTCGGGGGGGCATGTGCGAGGGCGGCGGTCAGGCGAACGTGACGATCATCGAGCGTCTGTGACGCCGCGCGCGAAGATCTCGCGCCACACGGCGTGATCGGTGCGGGGGCCTCCCGGGGTCTCCGCACCGTAGACCGCGATCTCGGCGTCGATGTCCAGCGGACGCGTCGGCGAGGTCATCGCCGAGAGCTCCCCGGCGACGGCCGCGTCCGGGACCAGCCAGCACACCTCGAACTCGATGCCGTCCGGGTCCCGGCCGTAGAGGGCCTTGGTCGAGGCGTGGTTGCTCGCCCCCGTCAGGGCCCCGGCCTCGGCGAGGCGGGTCCGCATCCGGCCCAGCTCGGCCAGGGTGTCCACCTCCCACGCCAGGTGGTACAGGCCGACCTTCCCGGTGCGCTGCGCCGAGCCCGGCCCGGGCGACTGGAACAGGCCGAGGTCGTGGTCGTTGGCGGAGCCCGCCGCCTGGAGGAACACCGCCCCGGGGAAGGCCTGCGGCAGCGGGCGGAACTCGAGCACGTCGCGGTAGAAGGCGAGGCTGCGCTCCAGGTCGGAGACGAAGAGGACGGCGTGGTTCAGCCGTTGGATCGGCATGGTGGTTCCGTTCGGAGTGGGTGCGGAGGAGGTGCGGTCGAGACACAGGTCCGCCGGGGCGAAGGTACCCCGGCGGACCTGTGCGTTCGTGGGCCCGGTCAGTCCGTGGACGGCAGGGCGCGCAGCGTCGCCCGCGCTTCTGCCATGAGGCGGTCGACCAGCTCGGCGCAGGACGGCAGGTCGTCGATCAGCCCCGCGACCTGCCCGGAGGCCATCACGCCGAGATCCGTACGGCCCTCGACCATGGAAGCCTTGAGCAGCATCGGGGTGTTGGCGGCCAGCAGGATCTGGCTCCACGTGAGGTCCTTGCCGTGCTTCATCGCCAGGCCGTCCCGGACCATCTGCGGCCAGCTCATGCCGGACTCGCACCGGAAGGCAGCGGCGTGCCGGACCGCCCGAAGCAGCGAGGCGGCCCGGCCCGAGCGTTCGAGCGCGTCGACCAGCTCCGTGCGCAGCATCCGGTGCGGCAGCCCGTCCACCTTCGTGGTGACGGTGACGTCCGTGACCGCCGCGGCCAGGTAGCGGGCCTTCACCGCGTCGGGGACCGTGCTGTCGGAGGTGAGCAGGAAGCGCGTGCCCATGGCGATGCCGGCCGCGCCGTAGGAGAGCGCCGCGACCAGGCCACGCCCGTCGTGGAAGCCGCCGGCCGCGACGACCGGGATGTCCACGGCGTCCACGACCTGCGGGAGCAGGACGGTGGTGGCGACGCTGCCGGTGTGGCCACCGCCCTCCCCGCCCTGCACGATCACCGCGTCGGCGCCCCAGGCCGCGACCTTCTCGGCGTGCCGCCTGGCCCCGATGGAGGGGATGACGACGACCCCGGCGTCCTTGAGCCGGGCGATCAGCTCACGGGACGGCGCGAGCGCGAACGAGGCGACCTTCACGCCCTCGTCGATGATGATCCCCACGCGCTCGCCCGCGTCCCCGGCGTCCGCCCGCAGGTTCACGCCGAAGGGTGCGTCCGTGCGGGACTTCACCTCGCGGACGGCGGAGCGCAGCTGGTCGACGCTCATCGTCGCCGAGGCCAGGATCCCGAGCGCGCCGGCGTTCGCGGTGGCCGAGACCAGGCGGGGACCGGCCACCCACCCCATGCCGGTCTGCACGACGGGGTGCCGCACCCCGACGAGTTCGGTGAGCGGCGTGGCGATCGTGGCGTCGCTCATGAGGGGACCTCCCGGTCGCGCAGCCCCTTCGGGTCGATCTCGTCGCGGATCAGCCGCAGCTCCCCGGCGGTCGGCTCGCGGGTGTACGGCACCTCGTCGGGGACGGTCAGCGCGAAGCCGGTCGCCGCAACGACCTCCTCGACCGTGACGCCGGGGTGCAGCGAGCGCAGCCGCATCGTGCGGTCCGGGGTCTCGAAGTCGAAGACGCCCAGGTCGCTGATGACGTCCGGGAGGCGGTGGTAGCGGCTCGCGGAGGGGCCGGCCTCGGCCGCCCGGTCGTAGCCGACGCCGCAGACCACGTCGACCCGCTCGACGAAGACCCGCGTCGAGTGCTTGGGGACCCAGTAACTGGTCGGGTTGTTCAGGGTGTTTACGGGAGCGCCGCGCACGCCGAGGAGCTGGCGCTTCGGCCGCGCCCAGTCGCCGATGCAGCTGATGTTCTGGTTGCCGTACCGGTCGAGCTGGCTCGCGCCCATCATCACGTGACGGCGCCCGGTGGCGACCATGGCCAGGTGCTGGCGGTACGGCAGCCAGCCCTCCACCACCCGGGGCGCGGCGCCGACCGCCGGCACGTCGGCGATGAGCAGCGCCTCCCCGTCGGTCAGCAGCAGGTCGGGGGAGAAGGTGAGCTTCGCGAGGCGGGCGCCGATCATCGGGACGGTGCCCATCGGGCTGGCCAGGACTTCGCCCGCGTCCCGCCAGGCCTCGGCACAGGCGACGACGCAGTACTCGGCCCTCGTCGCGTTCGTCAGGGTGTCGCTCATGCTTCCTCCTCGTGGAACGCCGCGACCGCGGCCTGGTAGGCGTCCTCGTCGCCGGACAGGAACCGCGCGGTGAACTCCCGCCAGGCCTCCGGGTCCCGGGCCGCCTTGACGTAGGCGCGCTGGAAGGCCTCGTCGCGGTCGTAGTCGGGCGCGCAGGAGGTGAAGTGCGCGCCGTTCGGGGTCTCGACGACACCGTCGACGAACGCGCGCTTGAGCAGCAGCGACTGCGGCCCCGCGTCCTTGAGCAGCTCCGGGGTCTCGACGATCCGCTCGCAGGAGACGTACGCGGCGTCCGCGGCCTCGCAGAACAGGTCGTCGAAGTACGGGTCGGGGCCGAGGTACTGGCCGTTGCCGTGCGCGTCGGCCCGGTTGAGGTGGACCAGCGCGGCGTCCAGGTGCAGCGCGGGGACGGCGACGAGCTCCTCGCGGTCGTCGTACGGGGAGGTGACGGTCCGCAGCGAGGGGTTGACGGTCATCACGTCCGAGGCGAGCCCGGCCCGGATGGGCATGAAGGGCAGCCGGTGCACGGCGGCGGTCAGGCCCCACATCACCATGGCCTCGTCCAGCTCCACCAGCTCGAAGTCGCCGCGCTGCCGGGCCGCGCCGAAGTGCGGCTCCAGGGGGACGGAGTCGAGCGTGGCGAAGGCCGCGACCAGCTTGCGGATCTTCCCGGCCGCGGCCAGGAGGCCCACGTCGGGGCCGCCGTACGAGACGACGGTCAGATCGGTGATGTCGGAGCGCAGCAGCGCCCGTATCAGGGCCATCGGCTTGCGCCGCGAGCCCCAGCCGCCGATGCCGATCGTCATCCCGCTCCGGAGCCGGCCCACGACCTCCTCGGCGGTCATCGTCTTGTCCCTGCTCACGACTGCTGCTCCTTGTCTGCCTTGATGGCGTTCTCCTTGCCGAAGGCGTCGCGCACCCGGTCGGCGACGCCGCTGAGATTGGCCTCGAAGGTGAAGCCCTGCTCGAAGCGGTAGCTGCGGTGGACGTCCACCGGATCGATGCCGTTGATCGCGGCCTTGGCCAGCCGGATCAGCCGGCCGTCCTTGGCTGCGATCTCCCGCGCGAGTTCGAGCGCCGCGTCGAGCAGCTCCTCGCGCGGGACGACCCGCCAGACCGAGCCGTGCCGGTGCAGCTCCTCGGCGGTGACCGTGCGCGAGGTGTAGTACAGGGCCCGCATCAACTGCTGCGGGACGAGCCGGGACAGGTGCGTGGCCGCGCCGAGCGCGCCCCGGTCCAGCTCGGGCAGGCCGAAGGTCGCGTCCTCGGAGGCGACGATCGCGTCGGCGTTGCCGACCAGGCCGATGCCGCCGCCGAGGCAGAAACCCTGCACGGCGGCGACCACCGGCACCTCGCAGTCGTAGACGGCGGCGAAGGCCTCGTAGCAGCCGTGGTTGGCGCCCAGGAGGGCGTCGTGCCCGGCCGTGCGCTGGATCTCCTTGATGTCGACGCCGGCGTTGAAGCCGCGGCCCTCCGCGGTGAGCACGACGCAGCGCACCTCGGGATCGGCTCCGGCGGCGCGCACCGCGGCGGCGAGGTCGTACCAGCCCTGTACGGGGAGGGCGTTGACCGGGGGGAAGTCGACGGTGACGACGGCGATGCCCTTGTCCGGGGCGGAGGTGGAGACACCCATGAGCAGATCAGCTACCTTTCCACCAAACGTTTGTTAGGTGGAAGATAGCAGCGGTTCGCGCGCTGCGGGAGGTGTCCCTTGCCAGTCACCATCGATCTGTCGGGTTCCGTCGCCGTCGTCACCGGCGGCACACGGGGCGTCGGCGCCGGGATGGCCCGCGCTCTGCTCGAAGCGGGAGCGGAGGTCGTGACCTGCGCGCGAAGGCCCCCGGACAAGCCCGTCGAGGCGGCGGGGCGCACGGCCCGCTTCCTCCCCGTGGACCTTCGCGACCCGGCCGCCGTCACGGAGTTCTTCGACCGGGTACGGGCCGACCACGGGCGCCTCGACGTCCTGGTCAACAACGCCGGAGGAACGCCCTTCCGGATGCTCGACGAGGGAGGAGCCGCACGGCAGGCCCGGGTCGTCGAGCTGAACCTCGTCGCGCCGCTGACCGCCTCCCTCGCCGCGTACGAGGTGATGCGGCATCAGCCCGGGGGAGGCTCCATCGTCATGATCGGCAGCGTCAGCGGCACCCGCCCCTCACCGGGCAGCGCCGCCTACGGCGCCGCCAAGGCGGGCCTGGACAACCTCGCCCGGTCCATGGCGGTCGAATGGGCGCCGCTGGTACGGGTCAACACGCTCGTCCCCGGCATGGTGCGCACCGAACTGTCCCGGCTGCACTACGGGGACGAGGACGGCGTCGCCTCCGTCGGCCGCACCGTGCCCCTGGGCCGGCTCGCCGAGCCCTCCGACATCGGCGACGCCTGCGTCTTCCTCGCCTCCGACCGGGCCGCGTACATCACCGGCGCCAGCCTCCTCGTGCACGGCGGCGGGGAACGGCCGGCGTTCCTGGACGCGGCGAGCGTCAACCACTGAACCGGCTCGACCCACTCACCGAAAGGGATTCACCATGACAGGACTGTGCAACGGACGGGTCGTCATCGTCACCGGGGCCGGCCGCGGTCTCGGCCGCGCGCACGCGCTCGCCTTCGCCGCCGAGGGCGCCAAGGTCGTCGTCAACGACCTCGGCGTCGGGCTCGACGGCACGGGGGGCGGCACGGGGCCCGCGCAGCAGGTCGTCGACGAGATCAGGGCGGCGGGAGGGGAGGCGGTCGCCCACGGCGGTGACATCGCCACCGCCGACGGCGCCGCCTCGCTGATCGCCACGGCCGTGGACACGTTCGGCAGCCTCGACACCCTCGTCAACAACGCGGGCTTCCTGCGCGACCGCATGCTCGTCAACCTCGACGAGGACGACTGGGACGCCGTCATGCGCGTCCACCTCAAGGGCCACTTCCTGCCGCTCAAGCACGCCGCCGCGCACTGGCGGGCCGAGGCCAGGGCCGGGCGGCAGCCCGTCGCGCGGGTGGTCAACACCAGCTCCGGCGCGGGGCTGCTCGGCAGCGTGGGCCAGGGCAACTACTCGGCGGCCAAGGCCGGGATCGTCGGTCTGACGCTCGTCGCCGCCGCCGAGATGGGCCGGTACGGGGTCCAGGTCAACGCGATCGCGCCCGCGGCCCGGACCCGGATGACGGAGCAGACGTTCGCGGACACGATGGCCGCGCCCGGCGGCGCCGCCTTCGACGCGATGGCCCCCGAGAACGTCTCCCCCCTCGTCGTCTGGCTCGGCTCCGCGGCCTCGGCCGGGGTCACCGGCCGCGTCTTCGAGGCGGAGGCCGGGCGGATCACGGTCATGGAGGGCTGGCGGCCGGGCCCGACGGCCGACAAGGGGGCGCGCTGGACGCCGACGGAGGCGGGCGAGACGACCCTGAAGCTCCTGGCGTCCGCGGAGCCGCCACACCCGGCGTACGGCACCCGCTGACGCCCCCACGCGGGCCCGCATCCGGCGGGGCGACGCCCAGGCCCGGGGCTTCGCCTCTCCCTGTGTGGGCCCGCGCCCGCCGGGGCGGTGCCTGCCCGGGGCTTCGCCCCGCCCCGTACGGGCCCGCGCCGGGCTGGACGACTGCCCACAACGGGGCGGGGCGCGGCCCGCAACAGGCGGTGGGGCCCGTGGGGGTTTCCCGCTCACCGGGAACGGGCGCTCCCCGCCGCCGACCGCCCCGGCCTAGCCTCCCCGCACAGCCCCAACCGCCCCGCAGGAGGGACCCGCCATGCTCACGGACCGCCAGAGACTCGAGGCGGCCGAGCTGCTCCGCTCCGCCGAAGACCACGTCACCCCGATCGCCCCGCTCGTCGACGCGTTCCCCGGCATCGGTACCGAGGACGCGTACGAGATCCAGCTCGTCAACATCCGCCACCGCCTCGCGGCCGGCGCGGAGGTGCGCGGTCACAAGGTCGGCCTGTCGTCCCCGGTCATGCAGCGGATGATGGGCGTCGACGAACCGGACTACGGACATCTGCTCGGAGACATGGAGCTCCGGCAGGAGGTCCCCGTCACCGCCGCCCGCTACTGCGCCCCCCGCGTCGAGGTCGAGGTCGGTTTCGTCCTCGGCGACGACCTGCCGGGCGAGACCTGCACCCCGGCTGACGTCCTGGCCGCCACCGAACGCGTCGTGCCCGCCCTGGAGCTGATCGACAGCAGGATCCGGGACTGGCGGATCACCATCGCCGACACCATCGCGGACAACGCCTCCTCCGCCGGTTATGTGATCGGCGAGGGGCGGGACCCCCGTGAGCTGGACCTCACGGCCATCGAGGCGCGGCTGACCGCCGGCGGCGAGCTTCTCGCCGAGGGTCGCGGCGACGCCGTGCTCGGTGACCCGACCCGCTCCGTCGCCTGGCTCGCCCGTACCGTCGCCCGCTTCGGCGTGTCCCTGAAGAAGGGGCACGTCGTGCTGCCCGGTTCGTGCACCCGGGCCGTCGACGTGGCGGCCGGGGCGACCTTCACCGCCGAGTTCACCGGCCTTGGCTCCGTCTCCCTCTCGTTCATCTGAGGTGATCATGACCATCAAGACAAAGGCGACCGCCGCCATCGTCGGTTCCGGCAACATCGGCACCGACCTGCTGTACAAGCTGCTGCGCTCCGAGCACGTCGAGCCCCGCTGGATGATCGGCGTCGATCCCGAGAGCGAGGGCCTCGCCCGCGCCGCCCGCGCCGGCCTGGAAGCCAGCCACGAAGGCGTCGACTGGCTCCTCGCCCAGGACGAGAAGCCCGACATCGTCTTCGAGGCCACCAGCGCCTACGTCCACCGGGCCAACGCCCCGCGCTACGCGGAGCTAGGCATCAAGGCCGTCGACCTGACGCCGGCGGCCGTCGGCCCCGCCGTCGTACCGCCCGCCAACCTCCGCGAGCACCTCGACGAGACCAACGTCAACATGATCACCTGCGGCGGACAGGCCACCATCCCCATGGTGTACGCGGTCTCCCGCGTCGCCCCGGTGCCGTACGCGGAGATCGTCGCCTCGGTCGCCTCCGTCTCCGCAGGCCCCGGAACCCGCGCGAACATCGACGAGTTCACCCGTACCACCTCACGCGGCATCGAGACCATCGGCGGCGCCGCGCGCGGCAAGGCCATCATCATCCTCAACCCGGCCGAGCCGCCCGTCATCATGCGCGACACCGTCTTCTGCGCCATCCCCGAGGACGCAGACCGGGACGCCATCTCGCTCTCCGTCAAGGAGATCGCCGAGCAGGTCGCCTCGTACGTCCCCGGCTACCGGCTGCGCGCCGAACCGCAGTTCGACGACCCTTCCCCAAGCTCTCGGCTTCGCTCGAGCAGGGGATACCCCAATCCCGAGAACGACGGGATGGCCCGCGTCGCGATCTTCCTGGAGGTGGAGGGCGCGGGCGACTACCTGCCGCCCTACGCCGGAAACCTCGACATCATGACCGCCGCCGCCACCAAGGTCGGCGAGGAGTTCGCCAAGGCGATCCTCGCCCCGGGCGCGTAAGGAGCACCTCGCATGGCCTACTCGGACACCCTCGACATCCGCGTCACCGACTCCTCGCTGCGCGACGGCTCGCACGCCAAGCGGCACCAGTTCACCGCCGACGACGTACGGTCCGTCGTCGCCGCCCTCGACGACGCCGGCGTCCCGGTCATCGAGGTGACGCACGGCGACGGGCTCGGCGGGTCCTCGTTCAACTACGGCTTCTCCAAGACCCCCGAGCAGGAGCTGATCAAGGTCGCGGTGGACACCGCGCGGCGGGCGAGGATCGCCTTCCTCATGCTCCCCGGGCTCGGCGTCAAGGACGACATCCGGGCCGCCCACGGCAACGGCGCGAGCATCTGCCGCATCGCCACCCACTGCACCGAGGCCGACATCGCGGACCAGCACTTCGGACTCGCCCGGGAGACGGGCCTGGAGACCGTCGGCTTCCTGATGATGGCCCACTCCACCACCCCCGAGAAGCTGGCCCGGCAGGGCCGCATCATGGCCGACGCGGGCTGCCAGTGCGTGTACGTGGTCGACTCGGCCGGCGCCATGGTCATGGACGACGTCACGGCCCGGGTCGAGGCCCTGGTGTCCGAGCTCGGCGACGACGCCCAGGTCGGCTTCCACGGACACGAGAACCTGGCCCTCGGCACCGGCAACTCCATCGCCGCGATCAGGGCCGGAGCCCTGCAGATCGACGGTTCCACCCGCCGGCTCGGCGCCGGCGCGGGCAACACGGCCGTCGAGGCCCTCGTCGCCGTCTGCGCCAAGATGGGCATCCGCACCGGCATCGACGTCCTGAAGATCATCGACGCGGCCGAGGACGTGGTCCGCCCGGTCATGGACGACGAGTGCCGGCTCGATCGGCTCGCCCTGCTCATGGGCCACGCCGGCGTCTACTCCAGCTTCCTCAAGCACGCCTACCGGCAGGCGGAGCGCTACGGCGTCTCCGGCGCCGAGATCCTCCTGCGCGCGGGCGAGCGCCGCCTGGTCGGCGGCCAGGAGGACCAGCTCATCGACATCGCCGTCGAACTCGCCGCACAGAACTGAACCGACAGAAACCAGGAGGGACGAGATGACTGCTCTCAACGACGAGGTCCGGGTCATCGAGACGGGCAGGCCGCCGGCGCGCTTCGCCCGGGGCTGGCACTGCCTCGGCCTCGCCGACGGCTTCAAGGACGGCAAGCCGCACGAGATCGAGGCCTTCGGCACCAAGCTGGTGGTCTTCCAGGGCGAGGACGACGGACAGCTGCACGTCCTGAACGCCTACTGCCCCCACATGGGCGGCAACCTCGCCCAGGGCACCGTCAAGGGCGACGCCGTCGCCTGCCCCTTCCACGACTGGCGCTGGTCGGGCGACGGCCGCTGCGCCGGCATCCCGTACGCCCGACGCGTCCCGCCCCGCGCCAGGACCCGCGCCTGGATCTCCCTGGAGCGCAACAGGCAGCTCTTCGTGTGGAACGACCCGGAGGGCAACCCGCCGCCCGCCGAGGTGACCGTCCCCGAGATCGCGGGCATCCACGGCCCGGAAGCCGACCAGTGGAGCGACTGGACCTGGAAGACCCTCCGGGTCGAGGGCGCCAACTGCCGCGAGATCGTCGACAACGTCGTGGACATGGCGCACTTCTACTACGTCCACTACGCGTTCCCCGAGTACTTCAAGAACGTCTTCGACGGCCACGTCGCCACGCAGTACATGGAGAGCAGCCCCCGCGGCGACATGGAACTGGGCACCCTCAGCTCCGGCCGCCTGCGCTCCGACGCCTCCTACTTCGGCCCCTCCTACATGATCGACAACCTCTACAGCGACGTCGGCGGCGGCGTGGAGATGGAGATCGTCCTCATCAACTGCCACTACCCGATCGACGGGAACAGCTTCCTGCTCCAGTACGGGGCGATCGTGAAGCGGCTGCCCGGGATGACCGATGAGCAGGCCACGGAGGCGGCGCGGCTCACCGCCGAGGGCGCCACCGTCGGCTTCGAGCAGGACGTGGAGATCTGGCGGAACAAGACCCGGATCGACAACCCCCTGCTCACCGAGGAGGACGGCCCGGTCTACCAGCTGCGCCGCTGGTACGAGCAGTTCTACGTGGACGTCGCCGACGTCAAGGACGAGATGACCCGCCGCTTCGAGTTCGAGATCGACACCCAGCGCGCCAACACGGCCTGGCGCGCCGAGGTCGAGGAGAACCTCGCGCGCCGCGCGGCGGAGACGGAAACCGGAGCCTGAGATGCGAGCGGTGGAGTGCGCGGCCTGCGGCAACCAGGTCCTGTGCGAGAAGTTCAGCGTCGCCCACACCTCCGTGCAGTGGACGGCCGACGCGGCCGTCGCCTGCGCGGAGTTCCGCGACCGGGTGAGCCCGGGCGTGACCACCGCCCGGATGCGGACCTGCCGGTCCCTGCGGGTGAGCATCGCCCGCGCGGTGGAGGACGGGAGCCTGACGGTGAGCACCCTGGAGCCGGAAACCCCGACGGCCGGAGCCCGGGAGTCCGGAACCCCGGGGTCTCACACCCCGGATCCGGTCGTCCCCGGTCCCGGAGACCCGGAGGCCGGCACTCCGCCGTTCGGCGCCCCGGCGCCCGGCACCCCGGAGGCCGTCGATGTCTGAGCCCACGACCGGGGCCCGTACCCACCGGCTGCGGGTCGTCGAGGTCGTCGTCGAGACGGCCGACGCGCACTCCCTGGTGCTCCAGGCGCCGGCGGAGAGCGCCGACCGCTTCGCGTACCGCCCCGGGCAGTTCCTCACCCTGAAGCTGCCCGGTGCGGACGGGCGGCCCGCCGCCCGCTGCTACTCGCTCGCCAGCTCGCCCCACACCGGCGAGCCCTTGAAGATCACCGTCAAACGCGTCGCCGGCGGGTACGGATCCAACTGGGTCTGCGACCGCCTCGCGGCCGGCGACGAGCTGGAGGTGCTGCCCCCGGCCGGCACCTTCACCCCCGACTCCCTCGACGGCGACCTGCTGCTGGTCGCCGGGGGGAGCGGCATCACCCCCGTCCTGTCGATCGCCAAATCGGCCCTGGCCGCCGGCCGGGGCAAGGTGGTGCTGCTGTACGCCAACCGCGACGAGTCCTCGGTCGTCTTCCGCGACGAACTGCGGGCCCTGGCCCAGGACCATCCGCACCGACTGCTCGTGCACCACTGGCTGGAGTCGCTCCAGGGCCTGCCGTCCGTGGACCGGCTGGCCGCCGTCCTCGGGCCGTACGCGGGCCGTGAGGCCTTCGTCTGCGGCCCGCAGCCGCTCATGGACGCCGTCGAGCAGGCCCTGCGGTCGCTCGGCGCGCCGGGCGACCGCATCCACCGGGAGCGGTTCTTCTCCCTCGGCGCGGACGTCTTCGACGCCCCGGCCGTTCCGGTGGACACGGAGGCGGCGGGCGGCGGTACGGCCGAGGTCGAGCTCGACGGCGAGACCCACACCGTGGCCTGGCCGCCGGCGGCGCCCCTGCTCGACGTGCTCCTGGCCGCCGGCGTGGACGCCCCGTACTCCTGCCGGGAGGGCGCCTGCAGCGCCTGCACCTGCCGGGTCGTGGCGGGCGAGGTCAAGATGCTCCGCAACGACGTCCTGGACGACCAGGACATCGCCGGGGGGTACGTCCTGGCCTGCCAGGCCCTCCCGCTCACCGACCGGGTCGAGATCACCTACTCCTGAGGAGGGCACCGCCATGTCCCGTACCTGCCTGGTGACCGGAGCCGCCTCCGGCATCGGCGAGGCCACCGCCGCCCTCCTGCGGCGGCGGGGCCACACCGTCATCGGCGCCGACCTCGCCGGGGGCGACATCCGCGCCGATCTGTCCACGGCCGAGGGCCGGGCCGAACTCGTCGCCCGGGCCCGCGAGCTGACCGGCGGCCGTCTCGACGCCGTCGTCTCCTGTGCGGGCGTCGCGCACTTCGACCCCCTCACGATCAAGGTCAACCACTTCGGCGCCGTGGCCACGCTCGACGGACTGCGTCCGCTGCTCGCGGCGGGCACAGAGCCGCGGGCCGTGGTCGTCGGCTCCGTCGACGCGGTCCACCCGGTCGATTCCGCGATCGTGGACACCGCGCTCGCCGGGGACGAGGAGGGCGCGGTGGCCGCCGCGCGGGCGGCCGTCGACCGGGGCGAGGGGCACCTCGTGTACTCCTCGTCCAAGGCGGCGATCTCCCGCTGGGTCCGCCGCGCCGCCCCCGGCGACGCGTGGGCCGGCGCGGGCGTCCCGCTGAACGCCGTGGCGCCCGGCGTCGTCGTCACACCGCTGACCCGGCCGCTGCTCGACGACCCGGAGATGCGGGGGCTCGTCGAGCAGAGCGTGCCGATGCCGCTGCACGGCCACGCCCGCCCCGAGCAGATCGCCCCGCTCCTCGCATGGCTCGTCTCGCCCGAGAACAGCCTGGTGACCGGGCAGGTCGTCTTCGCCGACGGGGGAGCCGACGCGGTCCTCCGCGGCGACCGCACCTGGTAGCCGAAAGCACGCCGTCCCCGGAGCCCGTACGGACTCCGGGGACGGCGTCGTCACGTCCCTCCAGTGGCTACATCCAGTCGCTGAACCGCAGCCACGCCATCATGTTGTCCATCGAGGGCTGAGGGATCCCCGCCCCGGACCCCTCGGGCCTCGCGCGCTTCTCCGACTGCCGCCCCGGTCCGAACATCGCCTGCCACACCGACCGCGCGCAGCCGCGCACGGCCGGGGCTAGCCGCTCCATCTCGCGGTGGACGCCGTGGCCGCTGACCGAGACCGCGGCGATGGCCCGGCCGGCGCCGCGCAGCGGGGCGGCCACGCAGAACACCCCCCGGTATCCCTCCTCGTGGTCGAAGGCGACGCCGCGCTCCCGCGTCATCGCCAGCTCACGGCGGAAGGACTCGGGGCGGGTGAGGGTGCGCGGGGTACGCGGCCGCAGCCCGTCCCGTATCACCTGCTCGATCGGCCCGCTGTCGCCGAAGGCCAGGATCGCCTTGCCCGAGGCCGTGCAGTACGCCGGCTGCCGGCCGCCCGTGCGCGAGGGCACCACGGAGTCGTCCGAGCCGCCGATCCGCTCCAGATAGACCACCTCGGAGCCGTCGAGCACGGTCAGGTGGACCAGGTGCCCGGTGGACTCGTGCAGCGCGTGCAGATGCGGCAGGGCCGCCCTGCGGAGCCGGTTGTGGTGCGAGGCCATGGCCCCGAGCTCCAGCATGCCCATGCCCAGCCGGTAGTCGCGGCCCTCGCGCTCCAGCCAGCGCAGCTGCACCAGCTGGTCGAGGATGCGGTGCGCGGAGGAGCGCCGGATGCCCGAGCGCTGCACGACCTCGGTGAGGGTGAGCCGGGGGCCCGCGCTCTCGAAGGCGCTCAGCACCTTCGCCGCCTTCTCCAGCAGGGACAGCGGCGGCATCCCGGCCTCGACAGCCTCGACGGCATGGGTCGTCATCGACACCTCCCACACGGACGGCACAGCCGAATGGCCCCTGGCCGAGTCCGTAATCTCCGGTATTGCGTGGAGATTGCCAGAGGATGACAGGCGCTGGGAAGAGGGAGTTCCGTCTCGGAACAGTAACGCGTAGGTTCCCTGTCGTCACGGCACGACGAGACCGGATTCCGAGAGGGGCACCCATGCGCGACGAGGACGTTCTCGCGGCGGTCCGCGCCCTCGCCCCCGCCCTGCGCGAGCGCGCCGCCGAGGCGGAGGCGCTGCGCCGGGTGCCCGACGCCTCCGTCCAGGAGCTGGAGGCCGCAGGCTTCTTCCGGCTGCTCCGTCCCGGGGCGTACGGCGGACTCGCCGCCGACCCCGCCGTCTTCTACGCCGCCGTGCACGAGATCGCCAAGGCGTGCGGATCGACCGGCTGGGCGGCATCCGTCCTCGGCGTCCACCCCTGGTACGTGGCCCAGTTCGACCCACGGGCGCAGGAGGAGGTCTGGGGCGCGGACGGCTCCACCCGGATCTGCTCCTCCCACGCCCCCACGGGCGAGGTCACTCCCGTCGAGGGCGGCTTCAGGCTCTCCGGACGGTGGCGCTTCTCCGCCGGCTGCGACCACGCCCGCTGGGTCCTGCTCGGCGGGCTCGTCACCGACGGCGAGGGCCGGCCGGTGGACATGCGCACGTTCCTGGTCCCCCGGTCCGACTACCGCGTCGACGACGTGTGGGACACGGTCGGCCTGCGCGGCAGCGGCAGCAACGACCTCGTCGTCGAGGGCGCCTTCGTGCCCGCCCACCGGACGCTCGGCTACGGCCCGGTGACCACGCTGCGCTGCCCCGGACAGGAGATCCACCCCGAACCGCTGTACCGGCTGCCGTACGCGGCCGTCTTCACCACCGCCATCTCCACCGCGATGGTCGGCATCGCCGAGGGCGCCCACGAGGACCAGCTCGGCGCGGCCCGCGCACGCCTGCGGAACGACCGGGGCAGGAGGGCCGCCGAGGACCCCTTCGCGCAGGTCCGCATCGCCCGCGCCGCCGGCGAGATCGACGCCGCCCGGCTGCAACTCGCCCGCAACATGGCGGAGCTGTACGCGGTCGCGCGCGCCGGCGCGGAGATCCCGAGGGAGCTGCGCGCCCGCGCCCGCCGCGACCAGGCGCTCGCCACCGAACGCGCCCTCACGGCCGTGGACCTCCTCATGGAGAACGCCGGCCGGGGACCGCTGCACGTGGGCGACGACGTCCTGCAGCGGGCCTGGCGCGACCTCCACACCGGCCGCGGCCAGGCCGCCAACGACATCGAGCGGGCCCTGGTCCTGTACGCCCAGGACGCCCTCGGCATGGACGTCCACGACCCGATGGTCTGACGGGCGTCCCGCCCCCGCTCCGCCCCGCCGGGGCCCTCCCGCACGAGGGTTCCCGCTCAGTGGGAGCAGCGCATTTCGCTGCCGTACGGCACGCCGTACGGTCCTGGCATTCCCCCACCACGACCCGAAAGGGGATGCCCCCATGGCCGATGACGTCCTGGCAGCGATCCGTGACCTGGCCCCCGCCCTGCGCGACCGCGCGGCCGAGGCGGAGGCGCTGCGCCGGGTGCCCGACGCCTCCGTCAAGGAACTGGAGGACACCGGCTTCTTCCAGCTGCTCCAGCCCAAGGCCTTCGGCGGCCGCGCGGCCGACCCGGTGGTCTTCTACTCGGCGGTCAAGGAGATCGCCAAGGCGTGCGGCTCGACCGGCTGGGTCGCCTCCGTGGTCGGCGTCCACCCCTGGCACGTCGCCCTGTTCGACCCCCGCGCCCAGCAGGAGGTGTGGGGGCAGGACCCCAAGACCCGCATCGCCTCCTCGTACGCGCCCACCGGCAAGGCCACCGCCGCCGACGGCGGCTTCCGGCTCTCCGGCCGCTGGCACTTCTCCTCCGGCTGCGACCACGCCCGCTGGGCGCTCCTCGGCTGCCTCGTCACCGACGGCGAGGGCAACCCGGTCGACATGCGCACCTTCCTGATCCCCCGCTCCGACTACCGCGTCGACGACGTGTGGGACACGGTCGGCCTGCGCGGCACCGGCAGCAACGACGTGGTCGTCGAGGACGTCTTCGTCCCCGAGCACCGCGCCCTGAGCTTCGGCCCGGTCACCGCCCTGAAGGTGCCCGGCCACGAGGTCAACCCCGAGCCGCTGTACCGGCTGCCCTACGCCGGGGTATTCACCACCACCATCTCCACTCCGATCGTCGGCATCGCGGAGGGCGCCTTCGAGTCGTACGCCGAGGCCACCCGGCAGCGGTTCCGCGTCTCGTACGGGCAGAAGGTCGCCGAGGACCCCTTCGCGCAGGTCCGCATCGCCCGCGCCGCCGGCGACATCGACGCGAGCTGGCTGCAGCTGACCCGCAACATCGGCGAGATGTACGCCCTCGCCGAGCGCGGCGAGGAGATCCCGATGGAGCTGCGCACGCGCACCCGGCGCGACCAGGTGCTCGCCACCGAGCGCTCCGTCGCGGCGGTCGACCTGCTCATGGAGAACTCCGGCGGCAGCGCCATGCGCACCGGCCCCGGCCTCGTCCAGCGCGCCTGGCGCGACGCCCACACCGGTCGCGGCCACGCCGCCAACGACCCCGAGCGGGCCCTCGTCATGTACGGGCAGAGCGCGCTCGGCATCGACATCCAAGACACCATGGCCTGAGAGGCGCCGACGATGGCAGAGCTCACGTACGAGTCGACCTCCCGCACCGCCAAGGCGGCCGGGCTCACCCTCCACTACCACGAGGCCGCCCCCGCCGACCGGGCCACCGAGGCCCCCGTCGTCATCATGCTCCACGGCGGCGGCCCCGGCGCCTCCGCCTGGAGCAACTTCGGCCGCAACCTCCCGGTCTTCGCCGAGCACTTCCGCACGCTGCTCGTCGACCAGCCCTGCTTCGGCCGCTCGGACAAGCCGGAGCTCGACAAGGACTACTTCAGCTTCAGCGCCGACGCCGTCGCCGCCCTCATGGACGAACTGGGCATCCGGCAGGCGCACTTCATCGGCAACTCCCTCGGCGGCGGCACCTCCGTCCGCATGGCGCTCAACCACCCGGACAAGGTGGGCAAGCTCCTCCTGATGGGCCCCGGCGGAGTCTCCGTCAACCTCTTCGCGCCCGACCCGACCGAGGGCATCAAGCGGCTCTTCGAGTTCAACGCCTCGCCCGAGCCCACCCGGGAGCAGATGCGGGCGTTCCTCGGCGTCATGGCGTACGACCAGTCGATCGTCACCGACGAACTCGTCGAGGAGCGCTGGGCCTCGGCCACCGACCCCGACACCCGGCTCGGCGGCGCCCGGATGGGGGCCTCGTTCGCCGACCCCGCCTGGGCCGAGGACACGATGCTCTGGCGCGAGGCCCACCGGATCACCCACCCGGTGCTCCTCACCTGGGGCCGCGAGGACCGCGTCAACCCCCTCGACGGCGCGCTCGTCGCCCTCAGGACCATCCCCGACGCGCGTCTGCACGTCTTCCCGCACTGCGGCCACTGGGCCCAGACCGAGCGGGCCGACGAGTTCAACCGCCTCGCCGTCGACTTCTTCTCCCACTGAGACCCTCCACAGAAGGGGTGCACACCATGGACATCCGCGCTCTCGGCTACCTCCGCCTGGAGACCACCACCCTGGACGAATGGCGCCGCTACGCGCTCGACGTCCTCGGCATGGTGGAGGCATCCGGCACCACCGAGGACACCCTCTGCCTCCGCCTGGACGACCGCGCCTACCGCATCGTCATCCAGGCAGGCGAGAGCGACCGGCTCCTCGCCGCCGGCTGGGAGGTGGCGAACGCCGCCGCCCTCGCCCGCGTCGCCGAGGAACTGGAGGAGGCCGGCGTCGCCGTCAAGGCCGCCGACCCCGCCGAACTCACCGAGCGCCGCGTCCAGGGCCTCATCCACGTGACCGACCCGGGCGGCAACCCGCTGGAGATCTACTGGGGCCAGGCGCAGGACCACACCGCGCTCGGCACCCCGTACGGCAACCGCTTCGTCACCGGAGACCTCGGCCTCGGCCACGTCGTGCTCCCCGTGCCGGACATCGAGGCCGCCCTCGACTTCTACGAGAACCTGCTCGGCTTCCAGCTGCGCGACTCCATGAAGCTGCCGCCGCAGGCCGTCCCGACCGCCACCGAGCAGCGGGACTTCCACTGGATGCACTTCCTCAGCCCCAACCGCCGCCACCACAGCCTCGGGCTCTACCCCGGCGCGCTGCCCCCCGGCATCGTGCACTTCATGGTGGAGCTGGAGACCCTCGACGACGTGGGCCGCGGCCTCGACCGCATGCACGCCGCCGGCATCCCCATCGCGTCCAGCCTCGGCCGCCACACCAACGACCGCATGGTGTCCTTCTACGCCCAGGCCCCCGGCGGCTTCCAGGTCGAGTACGGCTGGGACGGCCTCGTCGTCGACCCCGCCACCTGGGTCGCGAAGGAGATCACCGCCGACAGCTTCTGGGGCCACCAGTGGAACGGCTGATCCCGCCCTCCGAGTTCCGCGACGTGCTCGGCCGGTTCGCCAGCGGCATCACGGTCGTCGCCACGCTCGACGCCGACGCCGTGGAGCCCGTCGGCTTCGCCTGCCAGTCCTTCGCCTCGCTCTCCCTCGACCCCCCGCTGGTCATGCTGGCCGTCGGCAAGAACTCCACCAGCTGGCCGAGGATCGAGCGCGCGGGCCGCTTCTGCGTCAACATCCTCGCCGAGGACCAGCGGGACACCTGTGCCGCGCTCGGCCGCAGCGGCCCCGACAAGTTCGCCGGGGTGCCCTGGAGCACCGGCGAGCACGGCACCGTACGCATCGACGGAGCCCTGGCCCACGTGGAGTGCGAGCTGGACGCCGTCTACGAGGCCGGCGACCACCACCTGGTCACCGCGCAGGTGGTGGCGCTCGACGCCGGCGAGGACGGCCGGCCGCTGCTCTTCTTCCGCAGCCGTTACGCCGTGGGCGCGTTCTGATGCCGATCGACGTGGAGAAGGCGACCTCGGCGCCGCCGGTGCGCACCGAGGCCGGATGGGACGAGCGCGACGTACGGCTCTACCACCTGGCCCTCGGCGCCGGCGTCCCCGAGACCGACCCGCGCGAACTGCGTTACACGTACGAAGGACACGAGCGGGGCCTCCAGGTCCTGCCCACCTTCGGAGTCGTCGCCGGCGGCACCGGCGGTGTCGGCTTCCAGGTCTTCGACCTGCCGGGCGTCGACATCGACCTGGCGAACGTGCTCCACGGCGGCCAGGAGATCACGGTCCACCGCCCGCTGCCCACCGCCGCCCGGGCGACCGCGGCCACCCGGGTCGCGGCCGTCCACGACAAGGGCAAGGCCGCCGTCATCGTCCAGGAGTCCACCCTCACCGGCGAGGACGGCGAGCCGCTGATCACCCAGCGCAACCAGATCTTCGTCCACGGCGAGGGCGGCTTCGGCGGCGACCGAGGCCCCTCCGAACGCCTCCCCGCGCCCGACCGGGAACCCGACCTGGTGGCCGAGATCCCGACGCTCCGTCAGCAGGCGCTGCTCTACCGGCTCACCGGCGACTGGAACCCGCTGCACGCGGACCCCGCCACCGCCCGGCGCGCCGGCCACGACCGCCCCATCCTGCACGGGCTCTGCACCTTCGGGATGGCGGTCAAGGCCGTCACCGACCGGCTGCTCGACGGCGACGCGAGCGCGGTCGCCGGCTGCCGTACGCGCTTCGCCGGAGTCTTCTTCCCCGGCGAGACCCTGAGGCTGCGCGTCTGGGACACCCCCGACGGCTACCGGCTCACGGCCACCGCCGCGAACCGCGGGGACGCACCGGTCCTCACCGACGCGCGGATCACCGCCCGCTGAACCGACGCGCGGCTCACCGCGCGCGACGACCCGGCGGCCGGGGCGGAGGACGGCCCGCCCCGGCCGCCGACCCACCCGAGACAACCAGGGAGAACGCGATGAACGACCAGTGGGACCACACGTACGACGTGGTGGTCGTCGGCTCCGGCGCCGCCGGCATGGCCGCGGCCATCACCGCCCGGCTGCGCGGACTCACCGCCCTGGTGCTGGAGAAGACCGACGTCTACGGCGGCTCGACCGCCCTGTCCGGCGGCGCGATCTGGGTCCCGGACAACTTCCACCTGGACGAAGCCGGGCTCGGCGACACCCCCGAGAAGGCCCGCGCCTACCTGGACGCCACGGTCGGCGACCGGGTCCCCGCCGAGCGCAAGGACGCCTACGTCGCCCACGGGCCGCGGATGGTACGGGAGTTCCACGACCGCACGGCCGTGAGGTTCGTCTACACCCCCGGCTACTCCGACTACTACCCCGAGCGGCTCGGCGGCTACCCGCAGGGCCGCTCGATTGAACCGCGAATTTTCGACTTCAAAAAGCTTTGCCCCGAGCAGCGCGCCACCATGCGCCGCGCCGGCCTGCCCACGTACGGCCTCACCATCACCTCCAAGGACTTCCGGCAGCTGAACATGGTGGGACGCACCTGGTCCGGCCGCCGCACCGCCGTCAAGGTCGGCGCCCAGGCGGTCAAGGCCCGGCTCTCCGGCCAGGAGCTGCTCTCCCTCGGCGAGGCGCTGATCGCCCGCATGCGGCACTCCCTCGACGCCCTCGGCGCCGACCTGTGGCTCTCCGCCCCGCTGACCGGACTCGTCGAGGAGGACGGCAGGGTCACCGGCGTCCGGATCACCCGGAACGGCCGCGAGCTCACCGTCCGCGCGACCGGCGGCGTCGTCCTCGCCTCCGGAGGCTTCTCCCATGACCAGAAGCTCCGCGAGAAGTACCTGCCGGGGCCCACCTCCACCGAGTGGAGCTCCGCGTCCGACGGCCAGACCGGCGACGCCCTGGAGCCGGCCATGGCCCTCGGCGCCGCGACCGACCTGATGGACCGGGTCTGGGGCGCGCCGTCGGTGGTGCCTCCCGAGGGCAAGCCGTTCTTCCTCGTCGCCGACCGCGGCATCCCCTGCATGGTGATCGTCGACGCGGCAGGGGAACGCTACGCCAACGAGGCAGCCCCTTACCACGAGTTCGTCGACGCCATGTACGCGAACGACAAGCCCGGGGCGACCACCGTCCCCTCCTGGCTGATCCTCGACGCCACCGCCAAGTCCCGCTACATCTTCATGGGCCTCTTCCCGGGCCAGTCCTTCCCGAAGCCGTGGCTGGAGAGCGGCTTCGTCAAGAAGGCCCCGACCGTCGAGGACCTCGCCGCCCTGATCGACGTCGCACCGGAGCGGCTGCGCGCCACCGTCGACCGCTTCAACGGCTTCGCCCGCGCCGGCCGGGACGAGGACTTCCACCGCGGCGACAGCGTCTACGACCGCTACTACGGCGACCCGACGCTCCCCAACCCCAACCTGGCGCCGCTGGAGAAGGGCCCGTACTTCGCGATCCCCGTCCACCCCGGTGACATCGGCACCAAGGGCGGCCTGGTCACGGACGCCACCGCCCGCGTCCTGCGGGAGGACGGCACACCCATCGACGGCCTGTACGCCTCCGGCAACGTGTCGTCCGCCGTCATGGGCGAGACCTACCCGGGACCCGGCGCGACCATCGGCCCCGCGATGACCTTCAGCTGGCTCGCGGCCGGCCACATCGCCCGTACGCGCTCCGCCGAGGCGCGGTGACCGGCCCGATGACGGACCTGCGCGGCAGGACGGTGATCATCACCGGCGGGGCGCGGGGGATCGGCGCGGAGGCCGGCCGGGCCGCCGTCGAGTCCGGCGCCCGCGTCCTCCTCACCGACCTCCGGGAGGAGGAGGGACGGGCCGCGGCGGAGCGGCTCGGCACGCACGCCCGGTTCGTCCGCCACGACGTCACCTCGGAGGACGACTGGCGCGAGGTCGTCGACCTCGCCGTCGCCACCTTCGGCCGGCTGGACGGCCTGGTCAACAACGCCGGCATCTCCGGCGGTTCGCACCTCCTGGAGGAGCAGACGGCCGAGGCGTTCCGACGCGTCGTCGACGTCGACCTCACCGGTGTCTTCCTCGGCATGCGCGCCGTGATCCCCGCGATGCGGAAGAGCGGCGGCGGCTCGATCGTCAACATCTCCTCCGCCGCCGGCCTCATGGGCCTGGCCAGGACCGCCGGCTACGGCGCGGCCAAGTGGGGCGTGCGCGGGCTCACCAAGCTCGGCGCGGTGGAGCTCGGCGCCGACCGGATCCGCGTCAACTCCGTGCACCCCGGCATGATCCACACCCCGATGACCGCCCACGTGGGCATCGAGCGCGGCGAGGGAAAGTACCCGAACACACCGATGGGCCGGGTCGGCGAGCCCCAGGAGATCGCGCGGGCGGTCGCCTTCCTGCTCTCGGACGCCGCCTCGTACGTCACCGGCGCCGAACTGGCCGTCGACGGCGGCTGGACGACCGGCCCGGCCCTCCGACCGATCGAGGAGAACCCCTGATGCCCGTCGATCTCACCGGAAAGGTCGCACTGATCACCGGCGCGGCCCGCGGCATGGGCGAGGCCGAGGCCCGCCTCTTCGCCGCCCTCGGCGCGCAGGTCGTCCTCACCGACGTCCTGGAACCGGAAGGAGAGGCGGCGGCCGCCTCCCTCGGCGCCGCCGCCCGCTTCGTACGCCACGACGTGACCGACGACGAGTCCTGGGCGACCGCCGTGGCCGCCGCCGTGGACGCCTTCGGCCGGCTCGACGTCCTCGTCAACAACGCCGCCGTCTACTCCACCTCGCCCATCACCGAGGAGGACCCGGCCCGCCTGGAGGCCATCCTCCGCGTCAACCTGATCGGCCCGTTCCTCGGCGTCCGCGCCGTCGCCGGCGCGATGCGGGCGGGCGGCGGCGGTTCCATCGTGAACATCTCCTCGCAGGCCGGCCTCCAGGGCATCTGGGGGCACGGCGCGTACGGAGCGGCGAAATGGGGGCTCCGCGGCCTCACCCGGACCGCCGCCCTCGAACTCGGACCGGACGGCATCCGGGTCAACTCCGTCCACCCGGGAGCCATCGCCACCGCCATGACCGCCCACCTCGGCACCAAGGAGCATCCGGGCGCCCCGCTCGGACGGGTCGGGGAGCCCGAGGAGGTCGCGCACCTCGTCGCCTTCCTCGCCTCCGACGACTCCTCCTACCTGTCCGGCGCCGAACTCGCCGTGGACGGCGGCGCGTCGGCGGGCCGCATGCCGCTCCTCACCCCGAACGGAGCCGACACGTGAACCGACCCGACCCCGACGTCCAGGCGGTCATCGACCTGGCCACCGCCGGCTTTCCCCCGCTGGCGACGGAGATGACCGACATCACCGAGGTGCGCGCCTTCTTCGCCGCCCGCCCCGGGCCGGCCGTCCCACCACCGCCCGTCGCCCGCGTCACGGACGAGGACGCCGACGGCGTGCCCGTCCGCGTCTACGACCCGGGTGTCCACGAGACCGCCCCCGTGATCGTGTTCTGTCACGGGGGCGGCTTCGTCCTCTGCGACCTCGACAGCCACGACGGCTTCTGCCGCTTCCTCGCCCTGGCCACGGAGGCGGTCGTCGTCTCCGTCGACTACCGCCGCGCCCCCGAACACCCCTTCCCCGCCGCCCCCGAGGACGCCTACACGGCCCTGTTGTGGGCGGCGGCGACGTACCCGGGCCGGCGGATCGCCGTCGCCGGGGACAGTGCGGGCGCCAACCTCGCCACCGTCCTCACCCTGCTCTCCCGCGACCGCGGCGGCCCCGGGATCACCTGCCAGGCGCTCTACTACCCGATGCTCGACCCCACCCGCTCCCGCCCCTCCCACCGGGAGAACGCCCAGGGCTACTTCCTCACCGCCGACCACCTGCGCTGGTACTGGGACGGCTATCTGCAGGCCCCGGCGCACCGCACCAGCCCCTACGCGGCCCCGCTGGCGGGCGCCGACCTGTCCGGGCTTCCGCCGGCCCAGGTCGTCACCGCCGGCTTCGACCCGCTGCGGGACGACGGCCTGGCGTACGCGGAGGCCCTCACCGCCGCGGGCGTCCCCGTGACCGCCCACCACCACGCCGGGATGTTCCACGGCTTCCTCTCCATGGCGGGCGCCCTGCCCGCGGCGAACGAGGCCCGCGAGACCGCCTTCGCCGCCCTGCGCGAGGCCCTCGCCCGGGACTGACCGGCGCGTACGCGGACGACCGCCCCCCACCCGGTCGGGTGGGGGGCGGTGCGCCTTCCCGGGGCGCAGGCGTGTCAGGGGCCTATCAGCGCGAACCCCTTGTAGCCCGAGGCAGCGACGTCCGCGATGATCTCCCCGTACACCCCGAAGCCGCCGATGAACGGCATGAACACCCGCGGCTTCCCGGGGATGTTGGCCCCCAGGTACCAGGAGTTCGCCGCCGGGAACAGCGTGGCGGCCGCCCGGTCGCGGCACTGCGCGACCCATCCCTCGACGGCCTCCTCGCTGGCCTCGATCGCCCGGTAGCCGTGCTCGTCCAGATGGCGCAGGCAGTCGGCGAGCCAGTCGCCGTGCTGCTCGGCGCAGAGCACGACGTTCGCCATGACCGACGGGCTGCCGGCGCCGGTGAGGTTGAACAGGTTCGGGAAGCCGTCGACGCCCAGGCCCAGATAGGTGCGGGGACCCCCGCTCCAGACGTCCTTCAGCCTCCGGCCGCCCCGCCCCCGGACGTCCACCCGGTCGACCGCCCCGGTCATCGCGTCGAAACCGGTCGCGAACACGATCGCGTCGAGCTCCACCCGGCTGCCGTCGGCCAGCACGATCCCGGTGGCGTCGATCCGCTCGATCGCGTTCTCCCGCAGGCTCACGAGCGTCACGTCGTCGCGGTTGAACGTCTCGTAGTAGTGCGAGTCGGTGACGATCCGCTTCGTGCCGATCGGATGGTCCGTGGGCACGAGCAGGTCGGCGACGGCCGGGTCGTCGATGAGCGCGCGGACCTTCTCCTCCCAGAACGCGCGGGACGCCTCGTTCGCCGCCGGATCGGTGAGCTGGTCGGGAAAGGTCTTGGAGTACAGCACGCCGCCCAGCTCCCACCGCTCCTCGAACGCGGCCCGCCGCTCCTCGGGGGACACGTCGAACGTCGCCGACGGGTGCGCCGCGTGCGGCGAGCCGCCGCCGCTGAGCCGCGAGAGACGCCGCCGCTCGGCGTAGCCGGCCTTCTGCCGACGGCGGGTCTCCTCGTCGAGCGGCGCGTTGCCCGCGGGGATGCTGAAGTTGGCGCTGCGCTGGAAGACCGTGAGGTGCGCCGCCTGCTCGGCGATCAGGGGGACGGCCTGGATGCCGGAGGACCCGGTGCCGATCACCCCGACCCGCAGCCCGTCGAAGTCCACGCCCTCGTGCGGCCAGGCACCCGTGTGGTACGTGGCGCCGGCGAACTCCCCGACGCCCGGGATGTCCGGTACGTGCGTACTGGAGAGGCAGCCGACGGCGAACACGCAGTACCGGGCCGACACCACCTCGCCGCCGTCCGTGCGGACCGTCCAGCGCAGCGTCTCCTCGTCCAGCTCGGCGGAGAGCACCGAGGTGCCGAAGCTGTAGCTGCGGCGCAGGTCGAAGCGGTCGGCCACATGCCGCAGATAGCGGACGATCTCCGGCTGCGTCGCGTACTTCTCGCTCCAGTCCCACTCCTGCTGGAGCTCCTCGTCGAAGGAGTACGAGTAGTCCACGGACTCCACGTCGCAGCGGGCGCCCGGGTAGCGGTTCCAGTACCAGACGCCGCCCACGTCGTCCCCGCGCTCGAAGCCGCGCACGCTGTGGCCGAGACCGCGCAGCCTGTGCACCGCGTAGAGGCCGGTGACGCCCGCCCCGACGACGACCACGTCGACGACGTCGGGGGACTCGGTGTTGCTGTCGTTCACGTTCGTACTCTCCTCATCGAATGGTGATGGTGTTCCCCGCCGACCGCCGCAGCGCCTTCTTGTCGACCTTGCCCGCCGCGTTGTGCGGCAGCGCCGGCACCGGGCGGAAGGCGCGCGGCACCTTGAAGTTCGCCAGTCGCTCACGCGTGTACGAGGTCAGCTCGGCCGCGTCGATGACGGCCCCGTCCTCCGGCACGCAGTACGCGACGCCGACCTCCCCGAGCCGCGCGTCCGGCGCGCCGACGACCGCCGCGTCCCGGACGGCCGGGTGGCCGCGCAGCACCTGCTCCACCTCCGCCGGGTACACGTTGAACCCGCCCACGACGAACATGTCCTTCAGCCGGTCGGTGATCCGCAGGAACCCGCGTTCGTCGAGCACCCCGACGTCCCCCGTGTGCAGCCAGCCGTCGGCGTCGACGGCCCGGGCGGTGGCCTCGGGGTCGTCGAGGTAGCCGTGCATCACGTGGTAGCCGCGGGTGAGGATCTCGCCCGGCTCCCCGGGCGGGGCGTCGATGCGCAGCTCCGTCCCCTCCAGGGCCGTCCCCGAGGTGCGGGCCAGGGTCTCCGGGGACTCGTGCGGCGGGCAGATCGCGACCACGCCCGTCGACTCGGTCAGGCCGTACGCGGTGTTGACGCTCCGCGCGCCGAGGCACGTCCTGATCTGCTCGATCAGCGTGGTGGGGATGTTCGCCGCGCCCGTGACCGCCATGCGCATCGAGCTCAGGTCGTACGCCTCCCGCTCGGGGTGGTGGATGAGCGAGGTGAAGACGGTCGGAGCGCCGGTCAGGACGGAGATGCGCTCGTCGCGTATCCGGCCGAGCACGGCGTCGGCGTCGAAGACCTGCTCGGGGACGATCGTCGCCCCGTGCAGCAGACAGGCGAGGACGCCGGCCTTGTAGCCGAAGGTGTGGAAGAACGGGTTGACGAGCAGGTACCGGTCGCCGCGCCGGAGGGTGACCGTGCGGGCCCAGGCGTCGTACACGCGCAGGTTCTGGCCGTGGGCGGTGGGCACGCCCTTCGGGCGGCCGGTGGTGCCGGAGGTGAAGAGGATGTCTGCGGTGTCGGCCGGGCTCACGGCGGCGGTACGGGCGAGCCGCTGCTCCCCGGTCACCCCTTCCGCACCCGACAGGAACTGTGACCAGTCCGCCGAGTGCAGGGCCACCGTCCGCTCCAGGAGCGGGAGTTCCTCCCCCGAGTCCGCGAGCAGCGCCCGGTAGTCCGTACCGAGGAAGTCGTGCTCGGTGAAGAGCAGCCGGGTGCGCGAGCGGCGCAGGATGTCGGCGGCCTCGGCGGCCTTGTAGCGGGTGTTCACCGGGACGAGGACCCCGCCGGCCGCCACCGCGCCGAGCGCGGCCACCACCCAGCGCGCGCTGTTGGGCGCCCACACGGCGACCGGGTCGCCCGGGCGCACCCCTTGGGCGATCACCGCGCGTGCCGCCCGGTCCACCCGGTCGCGGAGCTCCGCGAACGTCCAGCGCTCCTCGCCGAAGACGAGGGCCTCCTCATCCCCGTAGCGCTCCGCGGCCCAGTCCGCGAGTCGGGCGATGGTCTGCGCGCCCCTCATGATCTGTCACGTCCTCCCTGCTGCACCGCCCTCCCCCGGGCGGGGCGCGGGCGGTGGAACCACAGCGGGTCGGAGCCTGGCAGGGGGAGGCGCCCCGGCGCAGGGGGCGGTTCCCGCTCACCGGGAAGGTGACGGGACTTCTTCCCGACGAAACGACGGCGCCGCCGCCCCCGGGAGGAGGGGACGGCGGCGCCGGTGACGGGGAAGACGGTCAGGGCACGATCAGCCCGGGGACGACCTTCGCAAGCTCCGCTGCGGACAGCACACCCTCCCGTACGAGGACCGGGGTGTCGCCGGACAGGTCGACGATCGAGGAGGACACCGGACCCGCGGTCCTGCCCCCGTCGAGGTACACGGCCACGGAGTCGCCCAGCATCCCGAAGGCCGCGTCGCAGTCCTCCGGCGACGGCCGGTCGGTGAGGTTCGCGCTGGAGACGGCCATCGGGCCGGCCTCGGCCAGCAGGTCGAGCGCCAGGGGGTGATCGGGCATCCGCACGGCCACCGTCCCGCCTGTCTCGCCGAGGTCCCAGGAGAGCGAGGGCCGGTGGCGGAGCACCAGGGTCAGACCGCCCGGCCAGAACGCCCCGATCAGGTCCTCGGCGGTCCGCGGAAGGTCCCCGACCAGCTCGTCGAGCGCGTCCTTCGAGCCGACGAGCACGGGGGAGGGCTTGTGACGGCCCCGTCCCTTCGCGGCGAGCAGACCGGCGACGGCCCGGGGATCGAAGGCGTCGGCGCCGATCCCGTAGACGGTGTCCGTCGGGAGGACGACGAGACGCCCCTGTCCGAGGGCGGCCACCGCCGCGTCGAGGCCGGCCCGGCGGGCCGAGGGGTCCGAGCAGTCGAAACGCCGTGCCATGGGGTCGCTCACTCCGCGCTCTCGACGCCGTGGGACGTCACGAGGCGGGCATTGCCCTCGGCGAGCTGGTAGGCGAGTCCCACGACCGCCACCTCGCCCGTCCGCACCTGCTCCGACAGGACCCGGGAACGGTCCATGAGCAGCTGCACGGTGTGCCTTATGTGCTCGTCGATGATGTCGGCGTCCTCGGTCAGACCGGCGGCGCGGGCGGCCAGGACGCTCGGCGTCACCCGCTCCACCACGTCCCGTACGAATCCGGCCGCCGGCAGTCCGTCCTCCACCGCGGTGCGGGCCGCCGCGACGGCACCGCACGAGTCGTGTCCCAGGACGACGACGAGGCGGCAGCCGAGCATGCTCGTGGCGTACTCGACACTGCCCAGGACCTCGGCCCCCAGGACGTGCCCGGCGGTCCTCACCACGAAGAGGTCGCCGAGCCCCTGGTCGAAGATGATCTCCGCCGCGAGCCGCGAGTCGGAGCACCCGAGGATGACCGCGAACGGCTCCTGCCCGGGTGCGAGCTGCGCGCGGCGGGCGGCGTCCTGGTTGGGGTGGTTCGGCTGACCGGCGACGAAACGCCGGTTGCCGGCGAGCATCGCGTCGAGCGCGACCGAGGGAGAGGTGCGAGGCATGGCACCTACTCTAACGAGCCGCTCCCGACCGGACCCAGCCCGGCCCCGGGCGCGCGGTGCCGCTGCAAAGCCTGGCATGGGCACGTAGATTTTGCCCTCCCGTGGTTGCCGCCCCGACAGGCCCGTCAGAGGCTTGGTGACCATGCCCCCGGGGCAGCTGGTACTGCTGGTCACGGGGGGTGCGCAAGGGCCCTCCGCCCTGAGCGGGGAATGTACATGCACCTCGAGTTCCGGCACCTCCGTGTCCTGCTCACCGTCGCCGAGGCCGGCAGCATCCGCAAAGCCGCCGCGCGCCTCCAGCTCTCCCAGCCCGCCACGAGCGCTCAACTGAAGCGGATAGAGCAGGAACTGGGCGGCCCCCTCTTCACCCGCAGCGCCGACGGGGTGAAACCGAACGAGAACGGCCAGTACGTCCTGCGCTGCGCACGTGACCTCGTGGTCGGCTTCGACCGGCTGCGCGAGCACGCGCGATCGGCCGCCGAGACGGACCGGGGGACCACCGCGCCGCTGCGGGCGGGCGGCACCGCCGGCCCCCTGGTGTCGCTGCTCGTATCCGCCCTTTTCGAACTCGTCCCGGAGAACCGGGTCACCATCGACGCGCGCCGTTCCGTGCACACCCTGGTGAAGGCTCTGAGCCAGTCGAAATGCGACATCGCGGTCTTCGGTGAGTTCCCGGGCTTCCCGCTCTCCGTCGGCGAGTCGGTCGCGACGCGCACGCTGCTGCGCGAACCGGTCTTCGTCCTGCTCGCCGAGGACCATCCGCTGGCGCGCCAGGAACGGGTCTTCCTGCGAGACCTCCACGGCGAGGAGTGGGTCATGCCGGAGGCCGACGAGAGCGGGGTGCACGCCTATCTCCACCTCACCTGCCAGTCGGCGGGGTTCACCCCGCGCATCGCGCACGTGACGCCGGACCTGTCCGTGGCGCAGCTCCTGGTCGCCGGGCGGCGCGCCGTCTGCGGGGTGTGGCCGAGCGCCGACGTGCCCGCCCAGGGCACCGTGCAGCGGCCGCTCGTGGACGTCCCGTTCCACCGGCGGCTGCAGCTGGCCTGGAACACGGAGTCCGTCCCGCCCGAGCTCGCCGACGCGGTGGGCGGGCGTCTCCTCGCGGAGTACCTGTCGCTCGTACGGCAGCGGCCGCAGTACCTCGCCTGGTGGGAGGACGGCGGCGCCGAGTTCGCGCTCGGCGCGGACGGCTGACGGGTCCCGCGGGGCGGGCCCGGGGGCTGCGGCCCGGCGGCCGGGCAGGCCGCAGCACGGCACCCCCTATAGCTCCGCAGCTATATCCCATATGGGATCACGTCAGGAACATGTCACCTGGTGAACACTTCGCGTCAACGTCCAAGGACGTCGTCACCCCCCACGACGAGCGAAGGAACACCCCGTCATGTCCCGTCCTCTGCTGGCCCTCTCCACGATGGTCGCCGCCGCCGTCATCACCACGGGCACGCTCGCCGCACCGGCGTACTCGCAGCCCGACGCCGCCCAGCGCGTCACCTCCGTCCGCGACACGGCGATAGCCCGGGCCGAGGCCAACGTGACCCGCCACGCCGACACCTTCGGCTTCGGGGCCGGCCAGGCGCTCCAGGTCAAGGACGTCGTCATCGACGCCGACGGCACCCAGCACGTCCGCTTCGACCGGACCTACCGCGGCCTCCCCGTCGTCGGCGGCGACTTCGTCGTCCACCAGAAGGCCGACGGTTCGCTCAAGGGCTCCACCCACGCCAAGGCCCACAAGGTCGCGCTCGGCTCCGTCACCCCGGCGGTCGACGCCAAGGGCGCCTCGGCCGGTGCGCTGAACCGCTCGAACGGCCTCGTGCGCAGCGCCAGGTCCACCCCCGAGCTGGTCGTGTGGGCCGCCGACGGCACCCCCCGCCTCGCCTGGCGCACCACCGTCCAGGGCCTCGGCGACAAGGGCCAGCCGCACGGCGAGGTCTTCGTCACCGACGCCACCACCGGCGCCGCGATCGAGAACTACGACACCGAGCGCGAGTCGACCGGCACCGGCCACTCCGAGTACACCGGTGACATCACCCTCGACACCACCCAGCAGGCCAACGGCACCTTCGCCCTGATCGACCCGGTCCGCGGCCACATCACCAAGGACGCGCACAACGTCTCGTCCTCGTCCCTGAACAGCTCCTCCGGCACGCTGTACACGGACGCCGACAACGTCTGGGGCGACGGGAAGAAGTTCTCCACCGACCGCGCCACCGCCGCCGTCGACGCGCACGCCAACACGGCGAAGACCTTCGACTACTACAAGAGCACCTTCGGCCGCAACGGCATCAAGAACGACGGCCGCGGCGCCACCGTCTTCGTCCACGTCGGCACCAACTGGGACAACGCCCAGTGGTCGGACGCCTGCTTCTGCATGATGACCGGCGACGGCGACGGCACCACCGACCCCGAGCAGGTCGACCTCGACACCATGGGCCACGAGATGACCCACGGCGTCACCTCGGCCACCGCCAACCTGCGCTACAGCGGCGAGTCCGGCGGCCTGAACGAGGCCACCAGCGACATCCTCGGCACGATGGTCGAGTGGTACGCCAACAACCCGATCGACACCCCCGACTACCTCTTCAGCGACCAGTCCACCCCGCCGTGGCTGCGCCGCTTCGACAAGCCCTCCCTGGACGGCCGCTCCGCCGACTACTGGTCGAAGTCCGTCGGCAGGCTCGACGTGCACAACTCCTCGGGCGTCGGCAACCACTGGTTCTACCTCGCCAGCGAGGGCAGCGGCACCAAGACGATCAACGGCGTCACGTACAACAGCCCGACGTACAACGGCTCCACCGTCACCGGCATCGGCAACCAGAAGGCCTCCGCCATCTGGTACCGGGCGCTGACCGTCTACATGACCTCCACCACGGACTACAAGGGCGCCCGCACCGCGACCCTGAACGCGGCGAAGGACCTGTACGGCGCGACCAGCCCCGAGTACGCCACGGTGGCCGCGGCCTGGACCGGGGTCAACGTCCTCTGACGTATCATCACATGATGTGATCCGATGACCAGTTCGGGCCCCGCCGTCACGGCGGGGCCCGTCGGTCTCGTGTCGCCAGGAATACCCGGATGGGTGACTGCGGCGCGGGGGCGGACGACGGCAAGATCAACTGCATGAGTTCATCCCTGACGCGCCGGGCGCTCGCCGCGGCCCTGCTCCTGACCTCGACGCTGGCCCCCGCCGTGGCCGTCGCCGCCCAGCCGGGCGGACACGACCACCGGCCGGTGCGGGCCGCGCAGGCCCGTCTGCTCGGCGAGAAGATCGTCCCCCACAAGCTCGACTTCCAGGGCACCACCGTCGGCGGCCTCTCCGGCGTCGACCGCGACCGCTGCACCGGCGAGTACGTGTTCATCAGCGACGACCGCTCGTACATCCAGCCCGCCCGCTTCTACACCGCCAAGCTGGATGTCGACGCGAACGGCGTGCACGCCGTCGACTTCACCGGTACCCACCCCTTCCTCCAGCCTGACGGCTCGGTCTACCCCGCGCCGACGGTCGGCGACGGCAAGGCCGTCGACCCGGAGGAGATCCGCGTCGACCCGCGCTCCTGCGACTACTGGTGGGCGCAGGAGGGCGACCGGCCCAAGACGGTCGGCCCGCCGGTGATCCAGCCGTCCATCCAGTTCGCCGGCCCCACCGGCGCCCACCTCGGGCAGCTGCCGCTGCCGTCGAACTACGAGATCACGATGGAGGAGCGCGGGCCGCGCCGGAACCAGGCGATCGAGGCGATCACCTTCGGCGACCGGGGCCGCGTGCTGACCAGCGCCGTCGAGGGGCCGCTGCTCCAGGACGGCCCGGAGCCCGACGTGGACCACGGCGCGCTCGTCCGCGTGACGAAGCAGACGCGCGACGGCAAGGTCCTCGGGCAGTTCGCGTACCCCCTCGAGAAGATCTTCGCCGTGAACGACCCGAACAGCCCCTGGGGCCCGGACACCGGCGTCCCGTCGATCCTCGCCTTCCCCGACGACCCGAACCGCTACCTCGTCCTCGAGCGCACCTGGGTCGCCGGCGCCGGCTACAAGATCCGCCTCTTCGACGCCACCACGCGCGGTGCGACCGACGTGCAGGCGAGGGAATCCCTCGCGGGGCAGCCGGTCGTGGCGATGCGCAAGACGCTCGTCGCGGACTTCGACACCCTGGGCCTCTCCACCGTCGACAACACCGAAGGCATGACGTGGGGCCCGAGGCTGCCGTCGGGCGAGCGGTCGCTGATCCTCGTCAGCGACGACAACTTCGCCGAGGACGCGGTCACCCAGATCGTCGCCCTCGCCGTGCGCTGACCCCTGTCCGAGCGTCACCAGGGCGTAGGTGCCGAACGGTCCGCCCTCGGGGGTGAACGACCGGGAGCGGGCCCCGGGCATCCGCCCGGGGCCCGCTCCCGCCTCAGGACGGCATGTTCTGTTCGGCCCAGACCACCTTGCCGGTGACGGTGCGACAGGAACCCCATCTGCGGCACAGCATGTTGATGAGCTGAAGCCCCCGGCCGCCCTCGTCGCTGAGGTCCGCGTGCTGGATCTGCGGCAGGTCGGGGCCCGTGTCCGAGACCTCCACGACGAGCCGCTCCCCGCGCAGCAACCGCAGCTCGCCCGGGCCGTTCCCGTAGCGCAGCGCGTTGCCGACCAGCTCGGAGACGACGAGCTCGGAGACGTCGGCCAGCTCCTCGAGATCCCACACGGCGAGCTGGTCGGTGACGAGGCCCCGGGCCACCGAGGCGGCCCGCCCGTCCTGCGGCAGCCGCCACACCCGCAGATCGCCGGCCGGCAGCGGGGCGTCCGCCGTCACCAGGAGCACCGCCTCGTCGAAGCGGGCGGCGGCGGCCGAAGCGCACTCCACGAGACCGCCCTGCTCCAGCGCCTCGGGAGCGAGGCCCAGCGCCGCAGACCGCAGCCGGTCCAGCTGGGCGTCGACGTCCTCCTCGCGCGACTTCACCAAGCCGTCCGTGTACATGACGAGATGGGCGCCGTCCGGGACGCGCAGCCGCAGCGGGTCGTACGGGATCACTCCCGCCCCCAGCGGCGCGCCGGTCGGCACCGGGACGTACGAGGCGCCGCCCTGCCCGTCGAGGAGCAGGGGCGGCAGATGCCCGGCGCTCGCCAGCGTGTAGCTGGAGTCGGCGGGGTCGTACACGGCGCAGAGGCAGGTGGCGACCTGTTCGTCCTCCAGGTCGCGGGTGGCCAGGTCGAGCCGCGCCAGGATCCGCTCGGGGGCCGTGTCCAGGGTCATCAGGGTGCGGGCGACGGTCCGCAGCCGCCCCATGGTGGCGGCGGCCGGCAGCCCGTGCCCCATCACGTCGCCCACCATGAGCGCCGTCCGCCCGCCCGGCAGCGCCATCACGTCGTACCAGTCGCCGCCCACGCCGTGATGCGCGGCCGCGGGCGCGTACTCGGCGTGGACCAGCAGGCCCGGCGTCGCCGGAGTCACCCGCGGCAGCAGGCTGCGCTGCAACTGGACGACGTGCTCGCGCTCGCGCCCGTACAGCCGGGCGTTGTCGATGAAGACGGCCGCCTTGGAGGCGAGCTGCTCCGCCAGGGCCAGGTCGGTGGAGGAGAACGGCGGTGTGCCCGGGGCGCGCACGAAGTCGGCGCTGCCGAGGAGCAGCCCACGGGCGATGAGGGGGACGGCCAGATAGCTGTGCACACCGGCGGCGCGCATCTTCTCCGCCGCGCTGGCGGTCGGCGCGACGCGGATGAAGTCCTCGTCGCGCATGCGGCTCAGCAGGACCGGTTTGCGCTGCCGGAGGCAGTACCGGTGGAGCAGGGTCTCGTGCGGCTTCTCGGCATGGACGAAGGTCTCGCCCACCGGTGTGGGCTCCAGGGAGGTGAGTTCCTCGATGGCGCAGAGCGCCGTGGCCCGCATGGCGGGGATGCCCGATTCCGTCCACCGGGAGCCCTCGTCGCCCCGCAGGACGCTCTCCAGGATGTCCACGGCCGCCCCGTCGGCGAAGCGGGGCACGGTGAACTCGGCGAGCTCCTGCGCGGTGCGCTCCAGGTCCAGGGTCGTGCCGATCCTGGTGGTGGCGGAATTCAGCCATGCGAGTCGGCTGCGCATGGTGAACCTGTCCGGTGGCAGAACGCCTCTGCCTCTTCGGAAGCGGGCGTTCTCCCTGGTCGAGCGGCTTCCCGCCGGGTCCTGCCCGGCCGAGCCGCGGCCGGGCAGGCGCCGTCCGCCGCTGCCGCCGTTCACTCTTTCGGCCCCCAAGCAGGACTCGACGCCATTTCGTGCCCAGTGTGCACCGTAAACCCCATCCGTGCCTCCTGTTGTCAGGCACCTTCTTGATCGGGCCGGATCGGGCTTCATACCCCCACCCCGTATCATCGGCTGCGTCCGACCCGTCGGCGTCGCACCGAGGAAGGAGACCGACGTGGCAGCACGCCCGAAGACAGCCTGGATGAGCCGGTGCCTGCTCTCCGTCGCGCTGCTCTTCGGCATCGTGCTCATGCACGCCCTCGGCCACCCCGGCGAGCACGCCACCACCGACAGCCGCGTCTCCCACGCCGACCACGTCATGGCGGCCGCATCGGCGGAGCACCGGGCCGCCGCTCCGACACCTCACTCGACGCACCCCGCACCCGCCCACGGCGCCGGAGCCGCCGCCGTCTGCCTGGCCGTGCTCGGCGCCGGCATCGGGGTGGCTCTGCTGGCCCGCGCCCTCGGACGGCGCACGCCCGGTCGCGACCTGCCGCCGCCGACGGCGCGGCTCGCGTACGCGCTCCGCGCGATCCCGCCGCCCGCCCCACCCGGCTCCCTCCTGACACGCCTGTCCCTGTTGCGCATATAGGCGGGCTCGGCCGCTCCTCACCGCGAGCGGAGAACCGCCCCCCCTGCAACGACCACGTCTCGAGGTTCCTCAGCCATGAACCGACCCACCCGTCGTACCGTCCTCGGCGCCGGCCTCGCCGTCGCCGGCACCGGCCTGCTGACCGCCTGCTCCGGCTCGATGAGCGGCATGGACCATTCCACGAGCGGCACCGGCACCACGCCGGCCGCCGGCTACATCACCCCCGACAGCAAGGAGATCGGGGCGACCGAGGCGCTGCGCAAGCCCGGCCCCGAGCGGAAGGTGAAGCTCACCGCCGTCGAGACCCCGCTCGACCTCGGCGGCGGGCGCACCGTCCGCACCTGGGCGTACGGGGACGAGCTCCCCGGCAAGGAGGTGCGGGTCACCGCCGGTGACACCCTCGCGCTCACCCTGGCCAACCACCTCCCCGAGGCCACGAGCGTCCACTGGCACGGACTCGCGCTGCGCAACGACATGGACGGGGTGCCCGGCCTGACCCAGCGTGACGTCAAGGCCGGCGGCTCCTTCGAGTACCGCTTCGCCGTCTCCCACCCCGGCACGTACTGGTTCCACCCGCACTCCGGAGTCCAGCAGGACCGCGGCCTGTACGCGCCGCTGATCGTCGAGGACCCCAGGGAGCCGCTGAAGTACGACAAGGAGTGGGTGATCGTCCTCGACGACTGGGTCGACGGCGTCGACGGCTCCACCCCGGACGCGGTCCTCGCCGAGCTCGGCGAGGGCATGGGAGGCATGGACCACGGCGGCATGGAGGGGCACGACATGTCCAACATGTCGATGAGCACCCCGAAGCCGTCGGCTTCCAGCCCTTCCCGCATGCTCATGGGCGCAAGCAGCGATCTCCTCGGCGGTGACGCGGGCGACGTCGCTTACCCGTACTACCTGGTCAACGGCCGTACGCCGCAGAACCCGCAGACCTTCACCGCCAGGCCCGGCGACCGGATCCGGCTCCGGATCATCAACGCCGGCGGCGACACCGCCTTCCGGATCGCTCTCGGCGGGCACCGGCTCACCGTCACCCACACCGACGGCTTCCCGGTCGAGCACGCGCAGGCGGACGCGGTGCTGCTCGGGATGGGCGAGCGCGTCGACGCCCTGGTCACCGTCGGAAGCGGCGCCTTCCCGCTCACCGCCCTCGCCGAGGGCAAGGGCCGCACCGCCCTCGCCGTCCTTCGCACCGGCGGCGGAGCCGCGCCCGGCTCCTCCGCGCGTCCGAAGGAGCTGGACGGCAGGGTCGTGCACGGTGGCCGGCTCAAGGCGGCGGAATCGGTGCGCCTGGAGCCGGGCAGGCCCGACCGCACCATCGAGTTCAACCTGACCGGCTCGATGATGAAGTACGACTGGGCCATCAACGGCAAGAAGTACGACCCCGCGCAGCGCTACCCCGTGCGCTCGGGCGAGCGCGTCCGCCTGGCGTTCGTGAACGACACGACGATGTGGCACCCCATGCATCTGCACGGGCACACCTACGCGCACGCGGACGGCGGGGCGCGCAAGGACACCTCGATCGTGCTGCCGGGGAAGCGGATCGAGGTCGACTTCGACGCCGACAACCCGGGCCTGTGGATGATCCACTGCCACAACGTCTACCACGCCGAGTCCGGGATGATGACCGTCCTCGGCTACCTGAAGCAGTAGGCCCCGGCCGGGACACCTCGCTCGGTGTCCCGGCCGTTTCCCGGACTACCGGATCTCGACGAGGAGGTCGCCGCCCTCCACCTGCTGGATCCTGGTGATGGCCAGGCGGGACACCCGGCCGCCCTTCGGGGCGGTGATCGAGGCCTCCATCTTCATCGCCTCGATCGTGGCCACCGTCGCGCCGGCCTCGACCTCGTCGCCCTCGGCGACGGCCAGCGTGACCACGCCGGCGAACGGCGCGGCGACATGGCCCGGGTCGGACCTGTCGGCCTTCTCGGTCACCGGGAGGTCTGCGGCCGCCGCGTTGTCGCGGACCTGGATCGGCCGCAGTTGGCCGTTCAGGGTGGACAGGACCGTGCGCATGCCGCGTTCATCGGCCTCGCCGACGGCCTCCAGCTCGATGAGCAGCCGCACGCCGGGCCCGAAGTCGACGCTGTACTCCTTTCCGGGGCGCAGCCCGTAGAAGAAGTCCTTGCTGTCGAGCACGCTGGTGTCGCCGTACGCCTGCCGGTGTGCCTCGTACGCCTTCGTCGGGCCGGGGAAGAGCAGGCGGTTGAGCGTGGCGCGCCGGTCCTCGGCCAGGCCGGTGCGGTCCTCCGCGGTCAGCTCCGGCGTCGGCTTGGGGCCGGCGCGGCCTTCGAGGGCCTTGCTGCGGAACGGCTCGGGCCAGCCGCCGGGCGGGGTGCCCAGCTCTCCGTGGAGGAAGCCGACGACGGAGTCGGGGATGTCGTAGCGGTTCGGCGCCGCCTCGAAGTCCTCGGGCGCCACCCCGGCGCCGACGAGGTGCAGCGCGAGGTCGCCCACCACCTTCGACGAGGGCGTGACCTTCACCAGACGGCCCAGCATCCGGTCCGCGGCGGCGTAGGTCGACTCGACGTCCTCGAAGCGGTCGCCCAGGCCGAGCGCGACGGCCTGGGTGCGCAGGTTGGAGAGCTGCCCCCCGGGGATCTCGTGGTGGTAGACGCGGCCGGTCGGCGAGTCCAGGCCCGCCTCGAAGGGGGCGTAGATCTTGCGGACGCTCTCCCAGTACGGCTCCAGGTCGCCGACCGCCTGGAGGTCGAGGCCGGTCGGACGTTCGGAGTGGTCGGTGGCGGCGACGATCGCCGACAGCGAGGGCTGCGAGGTGGTGCCGGCCATGGAGGCCACCGCGCCGTCCACGGCGTCCGCGCCGGCCTGGATCGCCGCGAGGTACGTGGCGAGCTGGCCGCCCGCGGTGTCGTGGGTGTGGAGGTGCACCGGCAGTTCGAACTCGCGGCGCAGCGCGGAGACGAGCCGGGCCGCGGCGGGGGCGCGCAGCAGACCGGCCATGTCCTTGACCGCGAGGACGTGCGCGCCGGCGTCGACGATCTTCTCGGCGAGCCGCAGGTAGTAGTCCAGGGTGTAGAGCTTCTCCGCCGGGTCGGAGAGGTCGGACGTGTAGCAGAGCGCGACCTCGGCGACCGCCGTGCCCGTCTCCCGTACGGCCTCGATGGCGGGCCGCATCTGGTCGACGTCGTTGAGCGCGTCGAAGATCCGGAAGATGTCGATGCCGGTGGCGGCGGCCTCCTGCACGAAGGCGTCGGTCACCTCCGTCGGGTACGGGGTGTACCCCACGGTGTTGCGGCCGCGCAGGAGCATCTGGAGGCAGATGTTCGGCACGGCCTCGCGCAGCGCGGCGAGGCGTTCCCAGGGGTCCTCGGCGAGGAAGCGCAGCGCGACGTCGTAGGTGGCGCCGCCCCAGCACTCCAGGGAGAGCAGCTGCGGCAGGGTGTGCGCCACCGCCGGGGCGACGGCGAGCAGGTCCTTCGTGCGGACCCGGGTGGCGAGGAGGGACTGGTGGGCGTCGCGGAAGGTGGTGTCGGTGACGCCGAGGGTCGGCGACTCGCGCAGGCTCCGCGCGAAGCCCTCCGGGCCGAGCGCGGTGAGGCGCTGCCTGGAGCCGGCCGGCGGCTCTCCGGCCGGCAGCCGGGGGAGCTTGGTCGCCGGGGCGATCAGCTCGGGGCGGGGGCCGTGCGGCTTGTTCACGGTGACGTCGGCCAGGTAGGTGAGCAGCTTCGTGCCCCGGTCGGCCGAGTGGCGGGCGGTGAGCAGGTGCGGCCGCTGCTCGATGAAGGCCGTCGTGACCCGCCCGGCCTGGAAGTCCGGGTCGTCGAGCACGGCCTGCAGGAAGGGGATGTTCGTGGACACGCCCCGGATGCGGAACTCGGCCACCGCGCGCCGGGCCCGGTCGACGGCGGTCTTGAAGTCCCGTCCCCGGCAGGTCAGTTTGACCAGCATCGAGTCGAAGTGGGCGCTGACCTCCGTACCGGCATGGGTGGTTCCGCCGTCGAGCCGGATGCCGGAGCCGCCCGGCGAGCGGTAGGCGCTGATCATGCCGGTGTCCGGGCGGAAGCCGTTGGCCGGGTCCTCGGTGGTGATCCGGCACTGCAGGGCGGCGCCGCGCAGGACGACGGACTCCTGGGAGAGCCCGAGGTCGGCGAGGGTCTCCCCGGCGGCGATGCGCAGCTGCGACTGCACCAGGTCGATGTCGGTGACCTCCTCGGTCACCGTGTGCTCGACCTGGATGCGCGGGTTCATCTCGATGAAGACGTGGTTGCCGTCGGGGTCGAGGAGGAACTCCACCGTGCCCGCGTTGCGGTAGCCGATCCGGCGGGCGAACTTCACCGCGTCGTCGCAGATCCGCTGCCGTACCGCCGGGTCGAGGTTCGGGGCGGGTGCGAGTTCGATCACCTTCTGGTGGCGGCGCTGGAGCGAGCAGTCCCGCTCGAACAGGTGGATGACGTCGCCCCGGCCGTCGGCGAGGATCTGCACCTCGATGTGGCGCGGGTCGACGACGGCCTTCTCCAGGAACACGGTGGCGTCGCCGAACGCGGACTCGGCCTCGCGGGCCGCCGCCTCGATGGACTCCCGCAGCGTCGCCGGGTCCTCGACCCGGCGCATGCCGCGGCCGCCGCCGCCGGCGACGGCCTTCACGAACACCGGGAAGCCGATGGCCTCGGCGGCCGCCACGAGTTCGTCCACATCGGTCGAGGGCGCCGAGGAGCCGAGCACGGGCACGCCCGCCTCGCGGGCGGCGGCCACCGCACGCGCCTTGTTGCCGGTCAGCTCCAGGGTCTGCGCGGACGGGCCCACGAACGTGATGCCCGCCTCCTCGCAGGCGCGCGCCAGTTCCGGGTTCTCGGACAGGAATCCGTAGCCCGGGTAGACGGCGTCGGCACCGGCAAGGCGGGCCGCCCGGATGACCTCCTCCACCGACAGATAGGCCCGCACCGGATGACCGGGCTCACCGATCTCGTAGGCCTCGTCGGCCTTCAGCCGGTGCAGTGAATTGCGGTCCTCGTGGGGGAAGACGGCGACCGTCCGCGCCCCCAGCTCATAGCCGGCGCGGAACGCGCGAATCGCGATCTCGCCGCGGTTGGCCACCAGCACCTTGCGGAACATTCTGATCCCTTCACCGTGCCCGGCTCGTCGCGGCAACGCTACGGGCTGAGTCGCCGCCTGCTGAAGATCCGGCGCCCGTGACATGGATCATCGTGCCTCGGCCGGCCGCTTCGACGGGACCCCCGGCCGCGGGAAGACCTTCGACTGCTTGACGCTGCCGAAGGCGAAGCTCGACTCGATCGACGCGATGCCCGGGATGGCGTGGATCCGCGTGCGGACGAGGGCCTCGTACGCCTCCAGGCTCTCGATCACGACCCTCAGCAGGTAGTCGCTGCTGCCCGCCATCAGATAGCAGTCCTGGATGTGGTCGATGAGGCCGACGTGCTGCTCGAACACGTTCACCGCCTCGGCCGTGTGGCGCTCCAGGCGGATCCGTACGAAGACGGTGATCGGCAGACCGAAGGCGACCTGGTCGACGGTGGCCGTGTAACCGCCGATCAGCCCCGACTCCTCCAGGCGGCGCACCCGGCGCAGACAGGGGGACGGGGACAGTCTGATCCGGTCGGCGAGGTCCTGGTTCGAGAGGCGGCCGTCGCTCTGCAGCTCGTGGATGATCTGGAAGTCCACGGCGTCCATCGGTTCTCCTTGGCAGATCTTGGCAGATTCTGCCTCCACGCTATGTCTGGAGGGCAGAACTGGCAATCATCTGCCCCGGCCCAAGCTCTACGGTTGCTTACCGGGGCGAAGCCGGACATCGGCTCCGCCCGAACGGCTTCGAGTGGGAGGTACGGCCGGTGGCCGCGACGCAATCGGTGGGGGCGGGAACGGGGGAGGGGCGCGAGACGCGCACTCCGCCCGAGGGGTACGAGGGGAAGCCCCGTGCCGGCCGGTTCGGCGGGCTCTCCCCGCAGGCCGTGGGCATGCTCGCACTGCTGCTCACCGTGGCCGTCTGGGCCGCCTTCGCGCTCAGCGCCCGTGCTCTGAGCAGTTCCACGCTGCTGCCCGCCGACGCGGCGCTGCTGCGCTTCGGCGTGCCGCTCGTGATCCTGGCCCCCGCCCTGTGGCGGCGCAGGCACCGGCTGGCCGCCGTCAGGTTCGCCCCCGCGGCCAAGATCATCTGTGGCGCCGGGGTCCCGTTCTTCCTCGCCGCCATGTACGGCGGCTCGCTGACCTCGGCCGCGTTCGTCGGGGCCATCGTGCCCGGCATGGTCCCGCTGTTCGTCTCCGCCCTCATGGTCGCCGGCGGGAAGAGCGCCCCGCGCGGCACCCAGGCGGCCGGCCTCGCCCTCATCGTGGCCGGCGTCGTGGCCCTGGTCTGGCGCTACACCGCGGCCTTCGACTCGGACGTCCTGCTCGGCACGGGCACGCTGCTCGTCGCCAGCGGCCTGTGGGCCCTCTACACCGTCGGCCTGCGGGAGGTGGACCTCGACCCGATCGGGTCCATCGGACTGCTCTGCCTGCCCTCCTTCGCCGTCATCGCGCTGCTGGTCCTGACCGGCGTCCTGCCCACCGGCATCGCCCACGCGGCCGGCGGCGACATCGCGCTCTTCCTCGTCGTCCAGGGCCTGGGCGTCGGCCTGTGCGCGGGCCTCATGTACGCGTTCGCCATCCGCCGCCTCGGCCCCGAGCGCAGCTCCGTCGTCGGCAGCCTCAGCCCGGTCGCCGTCGTCCTCCTCGCCATGCCCCTCCTCGACGAGAAGCCGACCCTGCCGGTCGTCGTCGGCGTCCCCCTCATCACCCTCGGCGTCGCCCTCGCCAACCGACGCCCCCGAACCGTCGCGTCCGCCGACGGCTCCCTCTCCGGAACCCCCGCCGACCGACCCGCCCGAACCAAGGTCTCCGCCGATGCTTGAGCTCCTCCCCGCCCCGCCCGCCGACCCGCTGTGGGACCTGACGGCCGAGTACGCCGCCGACCCGCGCCCCGAGCGCCTCAACCTCGTCCTCGGCGTCTACCGCGACCACACCGGCGTCACCCCCGTCATGGCGGCCGTCAAGGAGGCCGAGATACGCCTGGCGGAACGCTCCGGCTCCAAGGAGTACCTCGGCCTGTCGGGCAACACCGCCTTCAACCGCGCGATGCTCACCACCGTCCTCGGCACCGAAGCCCTCACCGCACGGGCGACCGCCGTCCAGACCGTGGCCGGCACCGGCGCCCTGCGCCTCCTCGCCGACCTCGTACGGCAGACGCGCCCCGGCACGACGGTGTGGATCAGCGACCCCGCGTACGTCAACCACCGCCCCATCCTCGAAGGCGCGGGCCTCACCGTCCGCACGTTCCGCTGGCTCGACCCCGAGGGGATGCTGGACGACCTCCGCGCGGCGGGCCCCGGCGACGTCGTGCTGCTCCAGGGCTGCTGCCACAACCCCACCGGAGCGGACCCCACCGCCGAGACCTGGGAGGAGCTCGCCGCGCTCGCCGCGACGAACGGCTGGGTCCCCTTCGTCGACCTCGCCTACCACGGCCTCGGCGACGGCCTCGAAGCCGACCTCGCCCCCACGCGGATGCTGGCCGAGCGGCTCCCCGAGGTGCTGATCGCCGTCAGCTGCTCCAAGAACTTCGGCCTCTACAGCGACCGCACCGGCTGCGCCATCGTCCTCGGTTCCTCGGCCCGCGCGCTCCGGCACGTCGAGACCGCGCTCCAGAACGCCGCCCGCACCCTGTACTCCATGCCGCCCGACCACGGCGCCGCCGTCGTCGCCACCGTCCTGGAGGACGAGCGCCTCAGGGCCCTCTGGCTCGCCGAACTCGACGTCATGCGCCGGCGCATCACCGCCAACCGGACGGACCTCGTCGCCCACCTGGGCGCCCTCGGCCACGAGGAGCAGGCGAGCGCCCTCGCCCGGCAGAAGGGCATGTTCTCGATGCTGCCCCTCACCCCCGAGGGCATGCGCCGGATGCGCCACCGGTCCGGCATCTACGGCACGACCGCGGGCCGCATCAACATCGCGGGCGTCCCCGCGCACCGGATCCCGTACCTGGCCGGAGGCATCGCCGACGCCCTCTGACGCCCGGCCGCCCTCAGACGCGCGGACCCGTCGGCAGGTAGTACGGGCGGTTGTGGGCGGCGACCGGCGGCGACTGGAAGGTCCAGGCGCCCGCGGCCGGTGTGCCGTCGGGCAGGAGGGCCCGGAGGTCGCGGCCCAGGTCGCCGTCCGGGGCGTGGACCGCGAGACGGGTGCGCCCGGAGTGCTCGGGGGCGGCCAGGTCGTACCAGCCGTACGGCTGGTAGACGTTCATCGGTCCGGCGAGCAGCCGGCCCTCGCGGTCCGTTCCGTAACCCGTGACCGGGGCGGAGTTGGCGGCGACGGAGGTCAGGCCGTCCAGCCTCGCCGTGAGGTCGAGCAGCGGGGCCTGCCCCCGCTCCAGGGCGTCGTCGGGCCCCACCTCGGCCGCCTTGCACCGTACGGTCCAGGTCGCGCCCTCGGGTCCGTTCAGCGACGGCAGGCCGACCTCGAACCAGCCCGGGTACTTGGGCTCCGCGTAGAGCTCGCGCCCCGCCCTGATCGCGAACGGGTTGTCGCACACGACGTGGAGCCGGGCGATGCCGAGCAGCTTCGTCTGGTCCCAGCCCTGCGCGTACTGGGCGTAGGAAAGCCGCGGCAGACGGTCCGCCTCGCCCGTCGGGAACGCGATGACGTTGAACTCGATCTCCTGGGTGACGCCGCCGCCGAACGCGTACTGCGCGAAGTACAGCTGGTAGTTGAGCGAGACCAGCGCCCGCCCGTCGTCGAACGTGGCCGCCGTCAGGTCCGGGTGGTGCTTGGCGAGCAACTGGCGGACGGGACGCGGGTCCACCAGCCAGTCGACGCCGATCTGGTGCAGGGCCCCGTAGTGGAACGGCAGTCGGAAGGGCTCGGGCACGGGCGGCAGGGGCAGCGAGGTCACGCGGGGGCTCCTGGGGTGGTCGGGGCGGTCGTCGTGGTGGCCACGGGGGAGAGGGGGCGGTCGCGGGCCGTCAGATCGGCCTCGATGCGCTCCGCGCTGCGCAGCGCGAGCGCGGCCATCGTCAGCGTCGGGTTGGAGGTGGCCACCGAGGGCATGCTGCCGCAGCCGACCGCGTACAGACCGGGGTGGTCCCAGCAGTGCTGCCAGGCGTCCACCACGGACGTGTCCGGGGAGTCGCCCATGATGTGCGTTCCGGCGGCATGCCCCGCCCCGCGATAGCCGTACGTGCGGCCGCGGTGCTCGAACCGGCCCGGCCAGGCCGCCGACGGCGCGTAGTCGGTGTGGTCCTCGGCGCCGAGCAGCGCGAAGACCTGGTCCGAGACGGCGCGGGCGGCGGCCATGCCCTCCTTGACGTGCTCGTCGAGGTCGTAGGTGACCAGCGGCCGGGGCAGGCCGAGCGCGTCACGCTCGGACGGATGGAGGGTGACCCGGTTCGCGGGGTCCGCGCCCTGCTCCATCTCGAACTGCAGGGTGAACTGCCGGCGCACCCGGTCCGCGACGGCCTCCCTCAACTCCTTGCCGAGCAGGCCGCGTTCGCGGAGGAAGTGGTCCACGTCCGTCTCGACGGGGCCCTTCGCCCAGATCCAGCCCCAGGTCCCGAACTCGACCCGGAACGGCGCCCGCAGCCGGCGCGCCGGACCGGCCCGGAAGCCCTCGAAGCCGGAGACGGACCCGGGTCCCCGATACGACCCGGCCCGCTCGCCCTCGGGCAGAAGGCCCCAGGTCAGCAGCACCGGATGGTCCATCAGATTGCGGCCGACCTGGCCGCTGCGGCCGGCGAGCCCCGACAGGAGCAGCAGCCGGGCGTTCTCCACCGCGTGCGCGGCGAGGACGACGACGTCGGCGTGCGCGACGGACACCTCGCCGTCGTACGAGCGGTACTCCACGCCCGTGGCGCGCCCCCGCCCGTCGACGAGGACGCGACTCACCACCGACCGGTCCCGGAGCGTGACCGACGGGCTCCACCGCCCCTGCGTCTTCAGCGGCGTGTACTTCGCGTACGAGGGGCAGTGCGGGATGCAGGTCGCGTTGCCCACGCACCGGCTGTCCGGATCGGGCCGCCCGTCCCGCCCGCGCGGGACGAAGCCGCGGCCGCCGTCGTACCGGGGGTCCGGGACGCCGTTGCGTGCGTGCGGGGTGCCGACCACCCTCAGCTCGACCTCACCCCGGGCGACGGGGTCCTCGACGCGCCGCCCGTCGAGACGGTCCGAGAGCAGGCGGTCCAGTCGGGCGGCGGGTAGCGGCCGCATCGGGAACACGTAGCCGTCGGGGAAGCGCAGACCGAGGTGCGCGCGCTGCTCGTCGGCGTCGGCGGCCACCCCCAGGTGCTCCTCGGCCGCCCGGTAGTGGGGTTCGAGGTCGTCGTAGCCGAGGGGCCACCGACGGCCGTACCCGAAGGACTCGGTGTCGAAGTCCTCCGGCAGCATGCGGGGTGCGAGACCGGTCCAGACGTTGCCGGTGCCGCCGTTGACGCGGACGTATCCACTGGCGTACGGGAGCGGGCCGTCCTGCCGCAGATGCCCGGCCGCCCGGAAGCCGGGGGTCCCGTCGTCGGTACCGGCGAGGTCCGTCATCTCCGGCCAGGGGGCCGCCGGATGGGGCAGATAGGGGGAGCCCGGCAGCCTGGCGGACGCCCTGAGGTACTCGGTGAGCGGGGCGGTGGCGGCTGCTTCAGGGGCACCGGCGCCCGCCTCGAGAACGAGGACCCGTCGCCGTCCGCCCCGCCCGAGCCGATGCGCGACGAGCGAGCCCGCGACACCGGCGCCGACGACGATCACGTCGTACCGCGTCACCGGTCGCTCACCTCGGCCCAACTCCCGTACCCTCCGGGGGCGGCGGCGGGAGCCGTCAGGCCGGCCGCCTTCCAGACCAGGGCCTCCGCGTACGCCCGCGAGGACACCAGCCCGGGCGGCGGGCCCGGCCAACTGCCCGTGTACCAGAGGTACGTCACCGCCCGGGCCGCCGCCCGCAACGCGTCGTCCGTCGCGTCGGCCGGTTCGAGCAGCCGTCCGTACAGCTCCGTGCCGAGCTGCTCCACGGCCACCGCGCGGTACACCTCGACGAGCCCGGTGGCGATCAGGTCCACGTCGTCGAAGCCGGTCAGCCGCGCCGACAAGGCGGTGAACTGCTCTGTCTCGTCTGTGTGAGGCACGCGGGGATCGGTGCCCCACGGGTTGGCGGCCCATGCCCCGCGCTCCCGGAACGGCTTGATCGCGTCGCCGGGCGCTCCCTCGGACGACTGGTACCGATCGCTCTGTTGTCCGAGGGACGAGATCGCGTTCGAGTCACCATCGGGCGACCAGCGGTGTGCCCGGCTCCTGGCGCCGCCAGGCCGCGTTGAGGCGGACGAGGCGGGTCGGGGCCGCGATGCCGCGCACGGTGGCGATCCTGCCGCCGGCGATGTCGAACGTCACGGCGCCGATGACCTGGTCGCCGAGCGTGAACAGGATCGCCGGAGCGCCGTTGACGCGTGCCGTGTGGACTGCGGGTGTGCCACCGGCGAGGCGCCGTTTCGCGGGGCTGGGCCGGAAGCCGCCCCGGGCGACGGCGGCGACGCGCCGGGGGGTGTCGAACCGCAGCAGCCTCTCGCTCAGCCCGGCGCCGTCGGAGACGGCGGTCACGTCGTCGGTGAGCAGCGCCACGAGCCGTTCGGTACGGCCCGACGAGGCGGCGTCGAAGAACTCCTCGACGAGCCTGCGGGCGGAGGCCGGGTCGACCTCACCGCCGCGCCGTCGCGCGGCGGTGACGCGGCTCCGGGCCCGGTGGAGGTGCTGCTGGCTCGCGGACTCGGAGACGTCGAGGATCTCGGCGATCTCGGCGTGGCTGTACGAGAACGCCTCGCGCAGCAGGTAGACCGCCCGCTCCAGGGGCGACAGGCGCTCCATGAGCGTCAGCACGGCCAGGGAGACCGATTCGCGCTGTTCGAAGGTGTCGGCGGGGCCGAGCATCGGGTCGCCGTCCAGGAGCGGTTCGGGCAGCCAGGCTCCGGCGGCGCGCTCGCGGCGGGCCTGCGCCGAGCGGAGCCGGTCGATGCACAGATGGGTGACGACCTTCGTGAGCCAGGCCTCCGGAACCCGGATCCGCTGCCGGTCGGCGGCCTGCCAGTGCAGGAACGCGTCCTGCACGGCGTCCTCGGCGTCGGCGGCGGAGCCGAGCATCCGGTACGCCAGGGAGGCCAGCCGGGTCCGGCCGGCCTCGAACCGGCCGGTGTCGAAGCCGTCGATGGAGATGCTGTCCACGGTGATGTCCTCGGGGGGCTACGCGACGGCCTTCCGAGCGGACGGCTCCGTCTTCGGAGCGGACCCCTCCGCCGCGGCGGTGACGCGGAGGCTGCGCTTGGGCAGGCCGAAGGTCGGGTGCGAGGTGGTCCACAGCGACATCCAGAGGATGCCCGCCTTGACCCGGGCCGCCGTCCTGCCGCCCAGGTGCTTCGGCTTCGCTCGCCCCTCGCCGTCGACCAGCTGCAGGATCCCGTCCCGCCGGCCGAGGCTGATGTGGTTGCCCACGTACTCCAGCTTGGTGTTCCCGAACGTGCGGCCGGTCAGGCGGCCCACCGCCGCGTTCGTGGCCTGCATGCCGGTGTAGCCGGCCGAGGCGCAGGACATCGGCAGGGGCAGGCCGTTGTCGCCGAGGGCGTACGCGCTGTCGCCGACGGCGTACACGTCCGGGTGCGAGACCGACCGCATGGTGCGGTCGACGACGACCCGACCGTCCTCGGTGACGTCGAGCCCGCCCGCGGCCGCGAGGGGGCTGACCGCGAACCCGGCCGTCCACACGGTCGCGTCGGACGCCAGGGCGGTGCCGTCGGCGCACACCACCCGCGTCGCCTCGACGGACTCGATCGTGGTGTGTTCCAGGACGGTGATGCCCAGACGGGCGCAGGCCCGGCGCAAGTGGTCGCGGGCCCCGGCGGAGAGCCGGGCGGCCAGCTCGCCGCGGGCGACCAGCGTCACGGAGAGGCCGGGCCTGGACTCGGCGATCTCGGTGGCGGTCTCGATGCCGGTCAGCCCGTCGCCGACGACCAGCACGCTGCCGCCCCCGCTCCGCCCGCCCAGGCCGTCCAGGCGCTCGCGCAGGCGCAGCGCCGCGGGCCGGCCGCTGACGTCGAAGGCGTGCTCGGCGGCGCCGGGGACGCGCTGGTCGTCGCCGTGGCTGCCGAGTGCGTAGAAGAGGGTGTCGTACGGGAGCTCGCCGCCGCCGTCGGCGTCGGCCACGGTGACGACCCGGCGGTCGGGGTCGACGGCGGTGACACGGGCCAGGCGCAGTCGCACGGTCGTACCCGCGAAGACGTCGGTGAGCTGCGGTGCCGCGATCTCCTGGCCGGCCGCGACCTGGTGCAGCCGCAGCCGCTCGACGAACTCCGGCACGGCGTTGACCACGGTGATCTCGGTGTCCGCCGGGGACAGCCGTCGGGCGAGGTTCCCTGCCACGTAGCTCCCGGCGTAGCCGGCGCCGAGGACGACGATGCGGTGCTTCATGGTGTGCTCCTGTCGGTTCGCTTGCCTTCGGTGGATTGACCGGGGCGGCGACCCGATTCCTGACAGGAGTCGAATATGACCTGCATCACATGTTCACGTCGGGGAGTCGGACCGTGACGCGGAGCCCGCCGTCGGGGCGGGGGGCGAGGTCGAGGGCTCCGCCGTGGGCGCGGACGATGCTGTGCACGAGGGCGAGGCCCAGGCCGACGCCGGCGTGCCCGTCGGTGCGCACCCGTTCCGTACCGCGCTGGAAGGGCTCGGTGAGGGTCGGCACCAGCTCCGGCGGGACCGGGCGGCCCGTGTTCTCGACCCGTACGAGGCTCGTGCCGCCCCGCGTCCCGGTGTGGACCGTCACCGTGCCGCCGGCGGGGAGGTTGTGCACGACGGCGTTCTGGACGAGGTTCGTCACCATCCGGAGCAGAAGCTCCGCGGAGCCGCTGGTCCGTGCCGCCTCCCCGGTGACGTCGAGCGTGATCCCGCGCTGCTCGGCGAGCGGCAGCAGGGTCTCGGCGGCCTCCTCGGCGACGAGGGACAGGTCCACGCTCTCGCGGCGGAAGGTGCCCCGGTCGCTGCGGCTGAGCAGCAGAAGGGCCTCGGTGAGGTCGATCGCGCGCGTGTTGACGGCCGTGAGGCGCGCCAGGAGTTCCTCCCGGTCCCTCGTCGGATCCCTGCGGGCGACGTCGAGCAGCGTCCGCGAGACGGCCAGGGGGGTGCGCAGCTCATGGGAGGCGTTCGCCGCGAACCGCTGCTGCTCGGCGACGTGCGACTCGAGCCGTTCCAGCATGGAGTCGAACGCGTCGGCGAGCTCGCGGAACTCGTCCTGGCGGCCCTCCAGGCGGATCCGGTGGGACAGCGATCCGTTCCCGGCCGTCCGCGCCGCGGCCGTGATCCGGGTGAGCGGCGCGAGCATCCGGCCCGCGAGGAACCATCCCCCGACCAGGCCGAACACGAGCAGGAAGGCCATCGCCACGGCCGCGGCCGGGCCGAAGGTGCGCACCAGGAGGTAGCGGTTGGGTGAGATCCCGAGCAGCCCCTGCGTGTTGTCGGGTACGTAGCGCAGCAGGAAGCCCCACACCACGGCCAGCAGGAGCGCTCCCGCGACGGCGAGGAACCCGGCATAGCTGAGCGTGAGTCGCAGGCGGACGCTGAGCCCCGGGCGTCTAGACATCCGTGTGCCCGCCGGCGTCGATGCGGTAGCCGACGCCCGGCACCGTGGCGATGACCCATGGTTCGCCGAGCCGCTTGCGCAGGGCGGAGACGGTGATGCGGACGGCGTTGGTGAAGGGGTCGGCGTTCTCGTCCCAGGCCCGTTCGAGCAGCTCCTCGGCGCTGACGACCCCGCCCTCGGCGGCGACGAGGACGTCGAGCACGGCGAACTGCTTACGGGTGAGCGCGACGTAGCGTCCGTCGCGGAAGACCTCCCGGCGGAACGGGTCGAGGCGCAGGCCCGCGATCTCGCGGACCGGCGGCCGGGCGTACGCGCGCCGGCGGTCGAGCGCCCGCAGCCGCAGCACGAGCTCCCTCAGCTCGAACGGCTTGGTGAGGTAGTCGTCGGCACCGAGCGCGAACCCGGAGGCCTTGTCGTCGATGCGGTCGGCGGCGGTGAGCATGAGGATCGGGATGCCGCTGCCGGAGGCGACGATGCGCCGGGCGACCTCGTCGCCGGAGGGGCCGGGGATGTCACGGTCGAGGACCGCGAGGTCGTAGGAGTGGACGCCGAGCAGCTCCAGGGCGGAGTCGCCGTCGCCGGCGATGTCGGCGGCGATCGCCTCGAGCCGGAGACCGTCCCGTACGGCTTCGGCCAGGTAGGGCTCGTCCTCCACGATCAGTACGCGCATGGCCGAAGCCTAGGCACCCCGACGTATCGCCGACGTATGAGGAGGTGCGGGCGCGCCGGCCGCGCGGCTCAGGCCGTCCGTGCCGGTTCCGCCGGGCGGGTCCGGTCCGACGGCGCCTCCGCCGCCCCGGTGCGCCACCAGCGGCGTGTGGCCAGCGCGGCGAGCAGCGCGCCGGCGGCGTTGACCAGGACGTCGTCCACGGACGACACCCGGTCGAGCCGCAGGACGTACTGCGCGGTCTCGACCAGGACCGAGCAGCCCGCCCCGAGCGCCAGGATCCGCGGTACGGACGCCACGGCCGCGAACCGCATCGGAGCGAAGGCCCCGAGCGCCGCGAAGACCAGCAGGTTCCCGGCGATCCCGAGCGGACCCATCGTGACCAGGTCCCGCAGCGGTACGAGACTCACCCGGCCGGGGACGGTACCGGCCCCGGCGCCCGGCATCAGCGTCAGCCAGAGGAACGGCACCGTCCCGTGCACCAGGCCCACCTCGGCCAGAGACCTCCGCCACGCCGCCCCGGCACCGGCGGCCCGCCGCCGGCGGGCCAGGGCCCACACCGCCAGGGCGGACAGCGGGAGCGCGGCCAGGGCGAGGAGCACGACGCCGTTGAACGTGTCGAGGCAGCCGTGCCACCGCCCGGCCAGGCACCTCGGAGCGGACATCACGAGCGGCCGCCTCATGGCGAACAGGGCGCTCCCCAGGCCGAGGACCGCGAGAGGGAGGAGCGCGATCCGGCGGGGCGGTGCGGACAGGGGCGTGTCGTGGTTCATGCCGCCATGGAAGACGGAAGGCCGTCGCGGCGGCGTATGCGCTTCTCGATACACCCGCGATATACGCAAATCCGCAATCGGATGACGAGAATTCGGTAGGCATCTACACCGTTCGGACCGGTGAATGCAAGGGTGCGGCCATTTCGGGCGAACGTGCCCTACTCGCCTGTCTCACGCCGTCAAATGTCCTAATTCTGAAGTCGGTTGACACTGCTCTCCGTATTTGGTTAAAAACCTCCGGCCAGGACCGGAGCAGGTCTCATTCGGCGTGCCCGAAAACGCTCCGGTACAGCTCAGTGCGACCGGACGGATCAAGCCGAGCCGGCGTATCGGTGCACCCATTTCGCGTGTGCGCGTGTGGGCGCGAACGAAAGGAATGGCGTGAAAGTGAGATTCGGGCGGGCTCTGGCCTGCCTCGTGGTTTCGGCGGTCACCGCCTCGATGATGCCGGGCGTGGCATTTGCCGCGCCGGCGTCGGACGGCGGTGACGAGGGCGTATTCGACACGTTCAAGGGCTGGTTCTCGGACGAGGACGACGCGGGCGACGCCCGGGCACCGCAGGTCTCGACCGGCGGTACCCCCGTGCTTCCGACCAGGGAGACGCTGCCGAAGGGCAAGGCGGCACCGAAGGCGAAGCGCGTCGCGGAGCTCAAGGACCGCCGTACCGCGAACGCGCGGTACTGGAAGCTGTCCGACGGCCGGGTGCAGGCCGAGGTGTCGGCCGTACCGACCGCGTACCGCGCCGGGAAGTCCTGGCAGGACATCGATCCGACGGTCCGTGCGACCGCCGACGGCGGCTTCGCCTTCGGCAACACGACGAACGCGGCGCGCAGCTGGTTCGGTTCGGACGCGCACCGGCTGCTGAGGTTCGAGGCCGGGAACGGGCACGCGGTGACGCTCGGCCTGGAGGGCGCGGGCAAGCTGGCGCCCACGGCCCAGGGCAGCACCGTGACCTACAAGGACGCGGTGGCCGGCGCCGACCTGTCGTACGAGGTCGGCCCCGGCCGGGTCAAGGAGAACATCGTCCTGGACGAACGGCCCGCCGGGCCGGTCTCGTTCACCTTCACCCTCGACGCCGGCGGCCTGACGCCGAAGGCCGCCGAGGACGGCTCGGTCGCCTTCTACGGCGAGGCCGCGCAGCCGGTCCTGGTGATCCCGGCCGCGTTCATGACGGACGCGAAGAAGGACGCCTCCTCGCCGTACGGCGCCGCCTACAGCACGGCCGTCGAGCAGAAGCTCACGCGGGCCGGCAAGGGCTGGAAGCTGACGGTCACGCCGGACGCGAAGTGGCTGGCCGCCCCCGAGCGGACGTATCCGGTCACGGTCGATCCGACGATCTCGATCGCACCGACGCCGACGACCGCCCAGGACGTGATGATCTCGTCGGACGGTCCGACGACGAACTACGACGACAACTGGCGGCTGTCCGTCGGCAACACCAGCACCGGAGCCTCGCGCGCCCTGGTCAGGTTCCCGCTGGGAGGCATCCCCGCGGGCACCACGGTGGACTCCGCCGACCTGCGGCTCTACTACGACCAGACGCACACCACGGGCGACACCGAGGTGCAGCTGGAGGCCCACCGCGCCACCCAGTCCTGGACCGAGTCCACGGCGACCTGGAACAGCGCCAACGCGATCACCGGCGAGCTGTCCGGCACCGCCGTCGTCGTCGACGACGGCGACACCGGCCGCACCGCGGCCGTCGGCGCCTGGCCCGCCTCCGGGAACACGGCGTACACGCAGTACGCGGTGAACCAGGACTACCTGTACAACAAGGACTCGGTCGCGGGCGACACGTACACCTGGCAGCCCAGCCTCCCCGAGGACGGCACCTACCAGGTCGAGACGCACTACATACCCGCGTCGGACCGGGCCGCCAACGCCCCCTACACCGTCACGTACGACGGTGGCAGCAAGACGTACACGGTCAACCAGCAGGCCGGCACGGCCGGCGTGTGGAAGACGCTCGGCTCCCACCCGTTCAAGGCGGGAACCCTCGGCAAGATCGTCCTCGGTGACGGGCCCGCCTCGGCGACCACCTCCGTGATCGCGGACGCCGTCCGGTTCACCAAGGGCGGTGTGGTCACCAAGAAGGCCGGCGAGCTCAACACCTGGCACTCCTTCCCGGTGACGAAGACCGTCCAGTCCTGGATCGACGGCACGAACGCCAACAACGGCTTCGTCATCAAGGCCGGCGACGAGAGCGCGACCGGCCCCAAGGGCGGCCCGCGCTACGAGGGCAGCGAGTTCGCCTACGCGGGCGAGACCGCCAACTACCCCCGTCTCGTGGTGACCTTCGGCCGCCAGGGCGTCGACCTCGCCGCCCCGTCCGTCATCCACGACACGGGCGCGGAGCTGAACTGGTCGGCGTACCAGGACAAGGACCCGGTCGCCACCGGCGACGACATCGTCGAGTACCAGGTCCACCGCTCGGTCTTCCAGACCTTCACGCCCTCCGCCTCGACCCTCGTCTCGCCGGTCCCGGCGGGCACGACGGCGTTCACCGACACCACGGCCGTCCCCACCAAGGCCGACGACGCGGACCCGTTCGGGCGCGCGTACTACTACATGGTCGCGGTGAAGACGAAGGACGGGCAGGTCGTCCCCGCCCCGACGCAGCTCGTACGGCTGCCGAAGGCCGGCCGGACGACGAAGATCCTGGAGGCGTCGCAGGACACCACCCTGTCCTCGACGCAGCCCGCCGCCGCGCACGACACCCTCGACGACGGCGGTCCGCAGACCTGGCTGTCGGTCGGCAACAACTCGGCGACGTACGGCAAGACCCGTGCCCTGCTGAAGTTCCCGGCGCTCGGCATCCCCACGACCGCACGCGTCCTCGAAGCGGACGTGCGCCTGTGGAGCACGCAGACCACCACGGACGCCGCGGGCGCGGTCTACGAACTCCGGCCCCTCACCCGTGACTTCGACGAGACCGCCACCTGGACCAAGGCGAACGCCACCACGAACTGGACCAGCCAGGGCGGCGACTCCGGCGCCTCGGTGGCCGACAACGGGTCCATCAGCAACGACCCGGCCCGCCACGAGTGGAACGTCACCTCGCTCGCCCAGTCCTGGGTGACCACCCCCGCCTCCCAGCAGGGCGTCATGGTCAGGACGGCCGACGAGGCCGCCTCGCAGGAGCGGACGCTGTTCCTCTCCTCCGAGGGCGCCGAGCAGCGGCTCCGCCCGAGGATCGTCCTCACGTACATCGACTCCACCACCGAGTCGACGTACTACGCGCCGCAGACCCCGGCACGGATGACCCCGAACACCACCTACACGGTGGACTTCACCCTCACCAACACCACCGCCGCCACCTGGACGGCCGCCGACCAGGTCCTCACCTACCGGTGGACGCTGCCCGAGGGCACGGACGTCACCAACGGCGGCAACCAGATCAGGACCGCCCTGCCCCGGGACGTCGCGCCCGGCGACTCGGTGACGCTCCAGGCGCAGGTGAGCACCCCGATCAACTCGGACTCGGGCAACAAGCGCACCGACTACGCGCTGACCTGGGACGTCTACAACAAGACGGCCGGGACCTGGGCGTCCGCCACGGCGGGCATCCCCGGCCTCCAGCAGAACGTGGCCGTCGAGGACCCGACCTCCAACACGCTCGGCCTGGAGAAGTTCTACTTCTTCGCCGGCAAGAACACCGGCGCCGGCTCGACCGTCATGAACAACGCGGCGTCCGGCAACACCGTCTGGAACTACAACGCGTTCTCCAACCCGGGCCGCGGTCTCAACACCTTCGTCCGGTTCTCCTACAACTCCCTGGACACCTCGGACACCGTCCTCGGTGCCGGCTGGTCCGGCCAGGCCGCCGGACCGATCCGCCTCGGCGCGCCGCTGGAGTTCCACCCCAAGCCGAACCCGACCGAGATCCGCCTCCCGGACGGCGACGGCACGACCCACGTCTTCCGGAAGCAGCCGGACGGCTCGTGGAAGGCCCCGGCCGGCGTCCACTTCAAGGTCACGCCGAAGCCGGGTCTCGACTGCACCCCGGAGAAGGACCCGATCACGGACGCCTGGACGCTCACGCGCCCGGACGGCACCCGGTTCGTGTTCGGCTGCGACGGCTACATGACGTCGGTCGTCGACAAGAACGGCAACACGCAAACCTACACGTACGAGGAACGCAAGTCCAACAACAAGCCCACCAAGTTCCTCGCCTACATCACCGACCCGGTCGGCCGGCAGACGCTGACCGTCACCTACTACGGCAAGGCCGACAGCGCCGGCCCCAAGGTCGTCGACCACGTCAAGTCGATGACCGACATCTCGGGTCGCAAGCTCACGTTCGAGTACTCGGACAAGGGCCTGCTCACCAAGCTGACCGACGGCACGGGCTCGTCCCAGCCCAAGGTCTTCGCCTTCGAGTACGACGCCACCCAGGGCAACAAGAACGTCAAGCTGGTCAAGGTCACCGACCCGCGCGGCAACGCCACCCAGCTCGCGTACAACTTCCCGCAGACCGGCGACGACCCGAAGTACCACTGGTGGACCAAGGCGATCACCGACCGCCGGCAGGGGACCACCTCCTTCACGTACGCCCCTGACGCCGTGAACGCCAAGTTCACCGCCACCAGGGTCACCGACGCCGAGAACCGGGCCACGGACTACGTGACGGACGACTTCGGCCGTCCGGTGCAGACCACCAACGCCAAGGCGCAGATCAGCAAGCTGTCCTGGGACGCCGACAACAACGTCGTCTACCTGGAAGAGGCCAACGGCGCCAAGACGGTGTCGTGCTACGACCAGCGGACCGGCTACCCGCTGTGGAAGCGGGACGCCGAGAGCAACAAGAACGGCATCCCGGCGCAGAGCGACTGCGCGCCCGGTGTCTTCCCGGCCGACGCGCAGAAGTTCCAGTACCAGACGCGTCTGGACGGCTTCGCCACCGACCTCTTCCGCAAGACCTCCCCGGGCGGCCGCACCTGGGAGTTCGGCTACGACTCCTTCGGCAACCTGACGAAGGTCACCGACCCCAAGGGCGTCGCGACCGCCACGGCGGACGACTACACCACCGTCCACCAGTACGACGGCTACGGTCAGCCGACGAAGACGGTCGACGCCAACGGCAACCCGACCACCTTCACCGAGTTCGGTCCCACCGGATACCCGGCGAAGACCACCGACGCGCTGCAGCACACCACGTCGGTCGTCTACGACGTGCGCGGTCTGGTCACCGAGATCACGGACGCGCTGGGCAAGAAGACCACGCAGACGTACGACACGTACGGACGTCCGCTGGTCAGCACCGTGCCGAAGAACCAGGCGGCGGGCGAGCTGATCACCACGCCGGCTCCCGTCTACGACGCCAACGACAACGTCACCCTGGTCACGGCGCCGCACGGCGCGGAATCCACCGCGGTGTACGACGCGAACGACCAGATCACCTCGGCGACGGCCCCGAAGGACTCGCCGACGGCCCCCGAGCGCAGGACGGCCTACACCTACGACAGGACCGGCCACCTGCGGACCACGACCGAGCCGAAGGGCACCGCGACCACCGCGGACCCGAACGACTTCGTCACCACCAACACCTACGACGAGATCTACCAGCTGAGCTCCGTGGTCAACGCCGCGGGCCACAAGATCTCCTACGAGTACGACAACGTCGGCAACCCGATCACGGTCGTCGACCCGCGGCGGAACGCGACCCCCGACACGACCGACTACGCGAGCAAGACGGCGTACGACCTCGACCACCGGGCCGTCTCCACCACCGACGCGCTCGGCAAGACCTCGTCCCGCACCTACGACAAGGACTCGCTCGTCGTCGCGTCGAAGGACGCCGAGGGCAACGAGACCCTGGTCGGCTACGACGAGCGGGGCAAGCAGGTCCAGGTCAAGGTCCCGCACACGGGGACCGCGCCGAACATCACGTACCGCACGACCACGTACGAGTACGACCAGGTCGGCAACGCCGTCAAGGTCACCACCCCGCGCGGCAACGACACGGCGAACCCCGACGACTTCGCCGCGCGCACCGAGTACGACAAGCTGAACCGCCCGGTCAAGCAGTTCCAGCCGTACGACCCGGCGGACCCGCGCTACAACAAGTCGGACGTCTACACCCAGACGTTCTACGACGAGGTGGGCCGGGTCTCCCGGACCTCGGCGCCGCCGTCGCAGGGCCAGACGGTCCGCAACGACACCACGTACGCCTACTTCGACAACGGGTGGGCGAAGTCGTCGACCGACGCCTGGGACATCACCACCTCCTACGGCTACAACGACGTCGGCCAGCAGACGTCGAGGACGCTGACCTCGGCGGGCGGTTCCTCCAGCCGCACGATGGGCTGGACCTACTACCCGAACGGCACGCTCAGGACCAAGACCGACGACGGCGTCCCGGTCGGCAGCGCCGTGCCGCTCGTCGACAACTCCGACACCCAGAACACCAGCTCGACGGGCACCTGGGCCAAGGGGAGCGCGACCGGGCAGCAGGGCTACGACCACCAGGTCCACGCCGCCGGCGCAGGGACCGACGCGTTCACCTGGACGCTGAACATCCCCAAGAACGGCACGTACACCGCGTACGTCAGGTTCCCGCAGGTCTCCGGGGCGGCGACGACCGCCAAGTACACGGTCACGCACTCCGCCGGAACCACGGACAGGACGATCAGTCAGGCCACCGGCGCCGGTGCCTGGATCAGCCTCGGGTCGTTCACCTTCACCCAGGGCAACACGAGCAAGCTCCAGCTGTTCCAGAACAGCGGCGGCGCGGTCGTGGCCGACGGCGTGAAGCTGGTGCGCGACAACTCCGGTGACACCGACACCGAGAAGCACACCTTCACGTACGCGTACGACGTCAACGGCAACATGGAGTCGATCGCCGACACCTCGTCGGGCACGCGGGTCGACGCCTATCAGATGGCCTACACGGATCTGAACCAGGTCCGGCAGGTCACCGAGTCGCTGGCGGGCCAGGAGAAGAAGACCACCTCCTACACGTACGACATCAACGGGCGCCCGGACACGGCCACCCACCCCGACCAGTACTCGAAGTACACCTACGACCTCCGGGAGAAGGTCAGGACGATCTCCGTGGGCGACACCGCCACGGACCCGTCGCCGAACGTCACCTCGTTCACGTACACCGACCGCGGCCTGGCCCTTCGGGAGACCAAGCCCAACGGCAACACCGTCGACAACACGTACTACCTCGACGGCGCGGTCAAGTCCCAGACGGAGAACAAGCCGAACGGCACCCTGGTCTCCTCGCACACCTACGCCTACGACGCCAACGGCAACAAGGCGCAGGACGTGGCGAAGAAGATGAACGCCGACAACCACGCGGCGTACCTCGAATCGACCACGGACTTCACCTACGACCCGGTCGAGCGCCTCGCCAAGTCGGTCAAGACCGGCAACGGCGCGAACACCGAGACGTTCGTCCACGACGACAACGCCAACGTCATCAGCCAGTCGGACAAGGCGTCCTCCGCGACGTACACGTACGACCGCAACCGGCTGCTCAGCTCCTCGACCTCCGGCGTCACGTCCTCCTTCACCTACGACCCCTTCGGCCGGCAGGAGTCCGTCACCAGCGGCGGCCAGGTCGTGTCCCGCAGCGTCTACGACGGCTTCGACCACGTGGTCGAGTCGCAGCAGCGCGACGGCTCCGGCGCGATGAAGTCGACGACCTACACCTTCGACCCGCTGGACCGCACGGTCTCCAAGACGGCCGAGGGCAAGACCACCACGTTCAACTACCTCGGTCTGTCCAACGAGGTGCTGAACGAGGAGGTCGCCGGAAAGCTGACCAAGTCCTACGAGTACAGCCCGTGGGGCCAGCGGCTCTCCCAGGTCACGCACAACAGCGACGGCACCACCGAGGACGCGTACTACGGCTACAACAGCCACACCGACGTCGAGACGCTGACCGACAAGAACGGCGACACCAAGGCCACCTACGGCTACACCGCCTACGGCAGCGAGGACAAGAGCGAGTTCACCGGCATCGACAAGCCCGACGCCGGGGACCCGACGAAGGAGGAGTACAACCACTACCGCTTCAACGCCAAGCGGTGGGACGCCCAGTCCGGCACCTACGACATGGGCTTCCGGGACTACGCGCCGGGTCTGAACCGCTTCACCACGCGGGACATGTACAACGGCGCCCTCGCCGACATGGGCCTCGGCACCGACGCCTTCACCGGCAACCGCTACGCGTTCACCGGCGGCAACCCGATCAGCAACGTCGAGATCGACGGCCACTTCGCCTTCGCGCTCGCCGCCATCCCGATCCTCGCGGTCGCCGTGGCCGTGGTCGCCGCGGTGGTCATCGTGGCGGCCGTGGTCGCCGTGGTGGAGGAGGCCGCCGACCGCATCGAGGAGGCCATCGACGAGGCGGCGGAGGAGGACGACGAGCCGGCGCCCTCGCCCAAGCCCGACCCCGAGCCCAAGCCGAAGCCCCGCGGCACCGACGACGATGACGACGACGGCAAGTGCGGCTGGGTCAAGCACGGGGACCTCGACAAGGCCAACGGCAACCGCGCCACGGGCGTCACGTCCTGCCTCAACAAGTCCTACCTGGACACCCACAAGGGCACCAGGACGGACGTCTCCAAGGTCGCCCCTCCCGGCTACCGGTGGGCGCAGCGCACGGCCGGCTTCCTCGGGGCACACCCGGTGGACCAGAACATCAACGCCTGCCACCTCCTCGGCAAGCAGCTGAGCGGCTCGGGCACCGACCTGAACAACCTGGCGACGTGCGCGCGCGGCGCGAACGACTGGCAGACCGGCTCCCAGCAGGGCGACAACAACATGAAGAACTACGAGAACCAGGTCGCCGAGGCGGTCGGGGCCGGACAGGACGTCCTGTACTCGGTGACACCGACCTACAGCGGCCGAAGGACGGTTCCGCTCGGGTTCAAGATCACCGCGTACGGTACGAACCCGGACGGGTCCGCGGGCATCAGGATCGACACCTTCGTGTCGAACACCCTGGCAGGCCGGAACCTCGGCATGTTCAACGATCCGAACACCGGTCGGCAGGTCCCGACCGGATCGATGGAATGAGAGGAGAGCGAGTGAGTCAGGTGGCCGAATGGGAGGCGCTCCGGCGCCTCGTGCCGCCGCCGGACGAAGGCGGCGCACCGGTCGACTGGGACCGGATGGGCACGTCGTGGGGCCGTGGGTTCCCCGCGGACTACCGGCAGTTCATCCAGGCCTACGGCCCGGGCTCGATCCAGGCCTACCTGGTGATCCAGCAGCCCGAGTACAAGGGCGCCGAACCGGCGTCCCCGTTCGGGGGCATGCTCCTGGAGACGGTCAACGCGGAGGACGCCTGGGCGCGGGACAAGAAGTCCCCCGAGCTCGACGGCGCGGACCCCGTGCTGATCACCTGGGGGGTCACCGGCAGCTCGGACCTGCTGTGCTGGGACGCGTCGGGCGACGACCCCGACGCGTGGCCGGTCCTGGTGCGCAACCGGGACGACGACCTGTGGCGGCGCTACGACTGCGGCATGGTCGAGTTCCTCGTACGCGTCCTGCGCGGGGAGTTCGACGAGTGCCCGCTCGGTGACCTCGCCCTGTGGGGCAGGCCCTCGGCGCTCTTCCTCGGCGACGACGAGCAGCGGCGCCTCTGGTCGCAGGGCATCGACCCCTGGGAGGGGAAGCGCTAGGACGGCACGTCTGAGCGCTGATCAGTGAGTCCGGTACCGGGCGCCGATGCCATCGGCGCCCGGTACCGCTGTGAGCGGGGGACTTCGGACGGGGGAACCTGAACCGCTACTGCTGCTCCTGCTGCGCTTCCCGGGCCTGGTCGGCGATGTCCTCGAGGACGGCCTTCGGGTCGGCGGACGGTGCGACGGCCTTGCCGATGTTCCGCTTGATGGTGTTGCTGACCTTCAGCCAGGACGGTTCGTTGACCGGGTAGAGCTGGGCGCTGTTCAGCGCGGTGAAGAACTGCTCGGTGCTGTGGTCGTCCGCGGCCGAGCCCTCGGAGGCCTCGGAGGCGGACACCGTCGACGGCAGCAGGTGGTAGCGCCCCGCGAACTCGCTGAGGTTCTTGTCCTGATAGACGAAATCCAGGAACGAGCCGACCAGTTCACGATTGCCGTCGTGCCGGAAGGCCATCATCCAGTCGGCGACGCCCGCCGCCGGCGGCTTCTTCCCCTCGCCCAGCGTGTCCGACACCGGCATGCTGAGCGTGCCGACCTTCATGCCCCGCGCCCTCGCCTCGTGGAGAAGCGACGGATAGCCGTTGACCATGCCGACGTCACCGCGCAGGAACGCGGCGAAGGCGTCCTCCCGGTTGAGCTGCGCCGGCGGAACCGGGCCGGTGAGGCCCGGCGCGACCAGGTTCTCCTTGATCCAGCGGAAGGTCTGCGTGTTCTGCTCGGAGGCGATGCTGTAGCCGCCGCTGACGTCGGTGTACCCGCCGCCGTTGCTCAGCTCCCAGATCAGTGCCTCGGCGTGTGCCTCCTCGGGGCCGAGCGGCAGGGCGTACGGGTAGCGCACCCCCACCTTCTTCAGCTCCTCCGCCGCCTCCTTCAGGTCCGACCAGGTCTTCGGGGGCTTCGCTCCCGCCTTGTCGAACAGCTCCTCGTTGTAGAACAGCAGCCGGCTGCTGGCCACGAAGGGCAGGCCGAAGAGCGTGTTGTCGACCGAGCCCGCCGCCGCGAGCGGCCGCAGGAAATTCGCCTCCGCCCTGATCGACAGCAGCTCGTCGGCGGAGTAGAGGCGGCCCTGCGCGGCGAAGTCGGAGTACGCGCCCATCAGAGCGACGTCCGGGGCGTTGTTCTCCTGGACCATGCGCGTGACCTCGCGGTCGACGTCGGCCCACGGGTACAGCGTCACCTCCACCTTCTTGCCGGGGTGGGCGGCCGTGAAGGCGGCGGTCAGCCTGTCCCAGTACGCCTTGGAACTGGTCGCCGGGCTGTCGCCGTACTCGGGGGCCACCAGACGCAGCGTGGACCCGTCGCTCTCGGACGAGCCGCAGGCGGTGGCGAGGGAACCCAGGAGGCCGAAAGCGGCCACGGAGGCGGTCATGCCGAAGAGTCTCGGTCGCACGGGTAATTCCTCTTGCTCTTTTGGACAGTGCGTCCGGAATTCTCTCCTGGCCAGAGGCCATATTTCGCCCCCTACTCGACGGTTATGCCATTGCTCCAATCCCAGGCATTCCCCTTGGTGTTTTCCGATATGAAGGCGCCGATCATGACGCGCGTAGAACCCGGATCCGCCGCCTGTTGCCCGGCGCGTCCTGTGGCGGCCGGGACTGCTGCCGGCCGCCGCCACCGGCACCACCGCATGGCGCCGCGCTCGTGGGGGCCGTCGTCCGGCCGCACGCGCCGGACCTCGCCCGCACGCTCGGCCTCGACGTCACCGTACCTCTGACGCGGCGTACCGGCGCCGAGTCGTCCCGCCTCCTCGCGACCGGATGGACACCGGAGGCCGGAGGCTGACCGTCCGGCCCCGGCAGGGCGTTCGGGGAGGGTGCGTGGAGGTTCGCCCGCCGTGACGATCACTCATCAGGAGTTCGTGGTACGACTGTTGAGGTCGGTCGAATCGACCGGCGGGAGAGGAATCCACGGACGGGGGAACGCAACGTGGCTGTCACGGTTCCGGACTGGGCGGACACCCTTCTCGATCTGATAGGTGTCGCCTGGCCGAACGTCGACGAGGACGCGTACCGCGAGATGGCGGACGCGCTGCGGGAGTTCGCGGACGACCTGGAGGACGACGGTCAGCTCGCGAACAACCATTTCGAGCGGCTGCTGTCCTCGGGCGAGGGCGAGGCGATCGACGCCCTCGACGAGCACTGGCAGAAGGTCAAGGGCAAGCACTTCAAGGACATCGCCGGTGCTGCCCGGACGATCGCGGGCGGTCTGGACCTGGCGGCCGGTGCGGTCGAGGGGATGAAGCTGGCGGCCCTGGTGCAGCTGGGGTATCTGGCCTCCGAGGCGGGCATCGCGCTCTCCCTGATCCCGGTGACCGGGGGTCTGTCGATGCTGATCGGCGCGGGGGCGATGCGGGCCACGCAGGAGGTGGTCAGGCGGCTGATCAAGGAGTGTGTGGAGGAGGCCGTCGGGTACGTCGTGTCGGCGCTGACCGAGCCGGCGGTGGCGGCGCTGGAGGGCATGGCGGCGGACCTGGTCGTGCAGCTGGGCGCGATGGCGATCGGGCTGCAGGACGGGGTGGACCTCGACCAGACGAAGAAGGCCGGTACGGACGGCTTCAAGGACGGGGTGCAATCCGGCAAGGAGAGCCTGAACCTGGCCTCGGCCGGAGGCGGCGGCGGTGGGCCGAAGGGCAGTGGTCTGAAGAACCTGCACATCGAGCACGCCGAGCACACGCACGCCTCGACCCAGCTCAACACCGTGAGCGTGAGGATCCACGGGAAGACGACGGGCAAACTCACGAAGGCGAAGACGGCGCACGGCCGCACCCGGGGGCGCGACTCGATCGCCGACGCGATCGACCCGGTCGCCGACAAGGCGATGGAGGCGTTGACGAAGGCGGCGAAGTCGATGGGCGACCACGTCGGCCAGACGCTTCCGAAGGTCGTCAAGCAGATCTCCGTCGACCACAAGAACACCGACGACGACCTCCGGGACCGCTTCGCCCGCCAACGCAAGGGCGACCACGACAACAAGGGTGACGGCGGCAAGGGCAACGGATCGCCGCGCAAGGACCACGACGACGTACGGACGAGGCCCGACTCCGTCAGCGGCGCCAAGGGCGACCCGCGCGCCAACGGCGTCTCCCTCGACAAGACGGTCTGCAAGAACGATCCCGTCGACGTCGCCACCGGCAAGATGCTGCTGCCCCAGACGGACCTCACCCTGCCCGGCGTCCTGCCGCTCGTCCTGCGCCGCACCCACGTCTCCACCTACCGCTACGGCCAGTGGTTCGGCCGCAGTTGGGCCTCGACCCTCGACGAGCGGATCGAGGTAGACGCCTCGGGCGGCGGCGCGATCTGGGCCCGCGAGGACGGAGCGGTACTGATCTACCCCCGGCTGCCCCGCCCGGGCGACGACCGGGTCATGCCCCTGGAGGGCGACCGGCTGCCCCTCGCGCACGGCGGCGTGTCCGGCGACGAGACCTCGTACGAGATCCACGATCCGCACAGCGGCCAGGTCCGCGTCTACACCGGCAGCCCCTACCGCAGCTCCACCGCCTACTGGCTGTCCGCGATCGAGGACCGCAACGGCAACCGCATCGCCTTCTCGCGCCGCTCCGACGGCGCGCCGACCGCCGTCTCCCACTCGGGCGGCTACGTCCTCCAGATAACCGCCGACGCCTCGCGCGTCACCGGCCTCGCCGTCCGCGGGCCCGGGGAGCCGGCCGCGGTCGTGGGCTACGCCTACTCCCCGTCGGGCGACCTCACCCGACTGACCGGCCCCGAAGGCCCCGTCGGGCCGGCCATGACCTTCTCGTACGACGGCGACAGCAGGATCACGTCGTGGACCGACCGCAACGACACCACGTTCCGGTACGTCTACGACGCCGAGGGCCGGGTCTCCGGCACCGTCGGCCCCGACGGCATCCTCTCCTCGCGGTTCGCCTACGACGTCCACCCCGACACCGGCCACCGCATCACGCGGTACACCGACTCCACGGGCGCCACCACCACCCTCGTCCTCGACGACCGGCTCCAGGTCGTCGCCGAGACCGACCCCCTCGGCCACACCACCCACCTCACCTGGGACCCGTACGACCGCCCCCTCACCCGCACCGACCCCCTCGGCAACACCACCGAACTCACCTGGGACGAGGCGGGCAACCTCGTCGAGGTCCGGCTGCCCGACGGGAGCACCGCGACCGCCCGCTACGACGAGCGGAACCTGCCGCTGGAGGTCGTCGCGGCCGACGGCACACCGTGGCGGCAGACCTTCGACGAGCTCGGCAACTGCACCTCCACCGAAGGCCCCGACGGCGCGGTCACCCGCTTCACCCACGACGCCACGGGCGCCGTCGCCTCCGTCAGCGACCCGCTCGGCGCCACCCTCCGCATCCGCTCCGACCGCGCCGGCCTCCCGCTGGAGATCACCGGAACCGACGGCGGGGTGGCCACCGTGGAGCGCGACCACCGCGGCCGGCCCCTCGTGATCACCGACCCGGCCGGCGGACGCGAGGAGTTCTCCTGGGACCACGACGACCGGCTGCGGCACCGCACCGCCGCCGACGGCACGCGGGAGTCCTGGACCTGGGACCCGGAGGGCAACTGCCTGGCGTACACCGACGCCGCCGGCGGCGTCTGGACCACCGAGTACGGCCCCTTCGACAAGCCCGTCGCCCGCCTCGCGCCCGACGGCGCCCGCCACGAACTGCGCTACGACACCGAACTGCGGCTGTTCCGGGTGACCAACCCCCTCGGCCAGGACTGGCACTACCGCTACGACGCGGCCGGACGCCTGGAGGCGGAGACCGACTTCGACGGCCGGGACCTCTCGTACGGCTACGACGCCGCGAACCGGCTGACCAGCCGCACCACGGCCCTCGGCCGGACCGTCGCCTACACCTGGGACGCCATGGACCGCCTGGTGGCGCGGAACGCCGACGGCGCCGTGACCCACTACGCCTACGACCGCTCCGGCGCCCTCGTCGAGGCGCGCACCGCCACCTCCACCCTCACCGTCGAACGGGACGCGCTCGGCCGGCCCCTCGCCGAGACCGTCGACGGACGCACCCTCCGCCACGCCTACGACACGGCCGGACGCCGCGTCATGCGCATCACGCCGACCGGCGCGATCAGCCAGCTCCTGTACGACGCGGCGGGGGACCGGGTCGCCCTCGTCACCGGCGGCCACGCGCTCACCTTCACCCACGACCCCCTCGGCCGCGAACTCACCCGCAGCTGGGGCGCCCCCGGGTCGGCCACCACGCTCACCACCGACTGGGACCGGATCGGCCGTCCCGTCGGCCAGACGCTGACAGCACCCGGTTCACCGGACCCGGTGCGCGCCCGCGACTACACCTATCGCGCCGACGGCTACCCCGTCACCCTGGGCGAGACCACGGGAAACCGCACGCGCCGGGACAAGCGCATCACCCTCGACCCGGTGGGCAGGCCGCTGTCCGTCGAGGCACCCGACTGGGTCGAGCGGTACGCGTACGACGCCGCCGGCAACCAGACCTCGGCCGAATGGCCCGAGGCCGCAGGCCACACCGAGGCCCGCGGCCCGCGCCGGTACGAAGGCGCCCACCTCGTGGCCGCGGGCGCCGTCCACTACGAGCACGACGCCGCCGGCCGGGTCGTCCTGCGCCGCCGCACCCGTCTCTCCCGCAAGCCCGACGTATGGCGGTACGCCTACGACGCCGAGGACCGCCTGGTCTCCTGCACCACGCCCGACGGCACCCTGTGGACCTACGCCTACGACCCGCTGGGCCGCCGCAGCGCCAAGCACCGGATGGCGGCCGACGGCACCACGGTCGTCGAGACGATCCGCTTCACCTGGGACGGCCCCCTCCTCGTGGAGCAGTACGACGAGACCGCCGGCACCATCCTCACCTGGGAGTACGAGGGCCACCGGCCCCTCGTCCAGTACGAACGCAGGCCGCTGGACGACGACGAGGTCGACGCGCGCTTCTTCGCCGTCGTCACCGACCTGGTCGGCACCCCCACCGAACTGGTCTCCGCGGAAGGGGACACGGCCTGGCGCAGCCGGTCCACCACCTGGGGCACCACGGGATGGAACACGGCCGCCACCGCCTACATCCCGCTGCGCTTCCCCGGGCAGTACGCCGACCCCGAGACCGGCCTCCACTCCAGCTACTTCCGGCACTACGACCCCGACACCGCACGCTTCACGAGCCCGGACCCGCTCGGCCTCGCCCCGGCGCCCAACCCCTCGACGTACGTGGTCAATCCGTGGGTGTGGACCGACCCCCTCGGCCTGGCGCCCAAGCGGTGCCAGATGGACGCCTACGACTGGGACGGCTCGATCCGGTACGGACGGCTCGACCACCTCGGCAGGCCCACCGGCGTCTACGCCTGCCTGCGGCCCGAGATCATCGACGCGAAGAAGGGCACGGAGGCCGGCAAGCTCAAGCCGCCGGGCTGGCGCGGCGACGGCACCGCCTTCAACGAGGCCCGCGGCCACCTCCTCGCCGACCGGCTGGGCGGCGCGGGCAAGGGGCGCCTGGCCTGGCACAACCTCGTCACCCAGACCCAGACCCCGACCAACTCGCCCGACCAGCGCGACCAGGTGGAGCAGGTCATCTTCGACCAGGTCACGAAGAACAAGGAGGTCGTGCAGTACCACATCAAGCCCATCTACGAGGGCACCAACCCGATCCCGATCCGGCTGGAGTTCACGGCCTTCGGCAACAAGGGCTTCTCCTTCACCCACAGTCTGGAGAACCCGGCCGCGGGCGTCCGGACCGCCGTACCGGGCCTATAGCATCGCAACCGAACCGCCCCTGGAGGATCCGCGCATGACCCGCACCACGCCCCCGCGCCCCGTCGACGTCGAAGCGGTGTTCCCCGCGCTCGCCCGGCACCGGCGGACCGCCACGCGACTGCACCCCCGGCAGGGCACGGCGAAGCCGGAGGAGAGCTCGGTGGCGGGGCCGCTCCTCTGGCCCGCCGACGAGCCGTGGCCGGTGTGCACCGCCGTACACCCCAAGGGCACGGGACACCTGCTGACCGATGTACGGCTCAGCCGGCGCATCCTGGACGAGGCCCGCGGGCGGGAGTTCACCGTCGAGGAGCGGCGGCTCCTCGACGGGATGAGGCGGGCGACCCACGTCCCCGAGCTCCGTGACGAGGACCCGCTGCCGATGCTCGCCGTCACCCAGCTCCACACCCGGGACGTCCCGGACCTCGTCGGGCCCGAGGGGCACGACCTGCTCCAGGTCTTCTGGTGCCCCTTCGAGGTCCACGGCCCCGAGCGGACCATCGACGTCCGGCTGCGCTGGCGCCGCTCGGCCGACGTCGGCGCGGTGCTCGCCCCGCAGCCCGAACCGCCGGTCGCGGGGCGCGAGGAGTGCGTCCCCACCTCCTGCGTCGTCCACCCGGAGCAGGTCGTCGAGCACGAGTACCTCGGGCTGCTCGGGGAGGAGCTCCAGGAGGAGATCGCCGAGTGGGAGGAGGGCCTTCTCGACGAGGACGAGGACGACGACGCGTACGACTCGTCCTCGCCCGCGAGCTACGCGACGTACGAGGAGTACGAGGCGGCCATGGCCGCCGCCCGCGCGCAGGAGCCCGAGGAGATCGACTACATGAGCGACCTCTCGATCGCCCCCGGCTGGAAGGTCGGAGGCTTCGCCTCCTGGCACCTGACCGACCCCAGGCCCGTGGACTGCGCCACCTGCGGGACACCGATGCCGCCGCTGCTCACCGTCGCCGGCGTGGAGTGCGACGGCGCCTCGCGGAGCTGGCTGCCGGTCGAGGACCGCGACGCCACGGACGACCCGCGGGTCATCGACCCGGTCGGCGTCTACCTGGGCCGCGGTCTCATGCGCGTCCACACCTGCCCGGCCGACCCGGACCACCCGCACCGGCTCAGCTTTCAGTGACCCCCTCGCGGCCGACTTTTCCTGCGGATTGCCTGCATGACGATGTCTTGCCGCAGTCTTGGCGGCGCTTTGGCGGGTGGCGTCAGCCCCCGCACTAGCGTTCGCGGCATGGCGACACACCCCCCACGCACCAGCCAGGTCCAGGTCCTTCCGTACCGCAAGCCCACCCGCGGTCGCGACTACTGGATCCTCGACGACGTCCTGCCCGACCCCGACGCCGTACGTGCCCGCATGCTCGAACGGGACGACTGGGTCGAGGGCTACCCCCACAAGCCCGAGCCGTGGCCGGGCCTGCGCACGATGCCCGGCCTCGAACCGGCCGAACTCGCCCATGTGGAGAAGCTGGTACGGAAGACCGTCGGGGTGCAGAAGCTCTGGACCGTGGACCCCGTCGGCGGCGGCACCTTCAACCACAACTGCGTCCAGGTCGTCGGCGAGGGCGAGTGCGAACCGCGCCCGCACACCGACTCCCGGAGCCTGTGCCGGTACGCGGCGGTGCTGTACCTGAGCCCGGACCTGCCCAAGGACTGCGGCACCAGCTTCTACCGCCAGAACCTGCCGGGCGGTGTCCTCGGCGGCAACCAGGTGCTCGCCCCGCACAACAACCTGGTCGACGCGCTCGGCACCCGTTTCGTGCCGGCGGACTCCTTCACCGAGGACCTGCGCGTCCCGCCCCGCTACAACCGCCTGCTGCTGTACTCGGCCAACCTCATCCACACCGCGACCGCGTACACGGGCACCACCCTGGAGGACAAGCGGATGACGGCCGTCTTCTTCTGGATGGCCTAGGGCCTGTCTTTCGGATCGGGCCGGGCTCGCGGGGCCTAGGACCCGCCCTGTTCGATCTGGTGGATGAGCCGCTTGAGCTGGGTGACCTCGTCCTTGAGGGCGCGATCGCCGGCGGGGGTGAGGGAGAGCCAGGTGCGGGCGCGCTTGCCCTCGTAGCCCTTCTCGATGTCGATCAGTCCGGCCTTCTCCAGAACGGACAGGTGCTGGCTGAGGTTTCCGGCCGTGAGGCCGAGCGCCGTGCGCAGGAAGCCGAACTCGACGCGGCGCGCCTGGTGGGCGACCGTGAGGATGCCGAGGCGGACGCGCTGGTGGACGACGTCGTCCAGGCCGGTGACGGGGTGCGGTTCGGGCTGGTCGGTCATGACGCGCTGCGCCGGCCGTGCAGCTCGGCCAGTCCGAAGCCGAGGGCGCCGAGCAGGAGGAGCACGCCGGGGACGGCGAAGTGGGGCAGGGAGGACCAGACCGAGGTGGCGGAGATCCCCGCCCAACCGGTCGGCGGCGGCACCAGTTCGACGGCCAGGTAGCCGGCGGCGAGCAGCAGCAGGGCCCGGCTGCGCTCCACCCACGCCAGGACCAGCAGGGGCAGCCCGACGGCGATGGCGTTCCCGGCGAGCCGTTCGAGGAACATCGTCACCCCGGAGCCGGGGTCGAGGTGCAGGCCCCAGAGGTCGACCTGCTCGCCGGGCTGCGGGATCCCGTGGCGCAGGCTCCAGAACGCGGTGGCGCTCGACATCGCGACCAGGGCGATGCCGGTGAGGACGTACGGGCGGACGGGCGTGCCGACACCGCGGGAGCGGGAGCGGCGGACGTAGAAGAACGCCGTCGCGGCGTAGGCCAGGGCGAGTCCGACGGGCCAGTAGACCGGCGAGCCCTGCGTGACCAGGGTGCAGCTGCCCCCCGTCGGGCAGGGGACGGTCTCCACCTCGGTGGTGAAGCGGCCGACGAGGATTCCGCCCAGGGTGAGCAGCCCCATCAGCAGGAGAGGGAACCAGGTGCCGCGCTGCGCGGCACGGACCTGGCGGGTCAGGTCGCCGAGGCCGGCGAGGACGTCGCGGGGCGTGCCGGGTGAGGGCATCGATGCGTCTGTCATGACGTCAGCTTTGCATCACAAACCAGTTGGAGCAAGAGAGTCGAGCCCGCCGTCTGTCGCCTGCACGTCTTGCATGGATGGCACGTTGTGCCGCTTGTCTTCGGTGGGGTGCCATCCAGCCATTCCGCGTTCATACGAGGTTCGCCCCGGCCGCCCAGTCTCACGGCCATGAACAAGGCAACCCTGTCCGCGACCGTCGTCGCCTCCGCTCTCGCCCTCTCCGTGCCGCTCGCGCCGGCCGCCACCGCCGCCGCGTGGGACCGGCCGCGGAACCCCGAGCAGCACCACTCCGGCCGGGCCGTTCCGTTCACCGAGGCCACCGTCACGGCCGAGGCCGACGGCTCCTTCACCCTCGCCTGGAAGGCGGAGGGCGTCACGCGCGTCGAGATCCGCGCGAACGGCAGGGTCGTCGCACGGGGCGCCGCCACGGGCCGCGCGGTGGTCACCGGCCTGCCCGCCGCCGACCGCCAGTGGTTCTGGTTCGAGGCCGACCGCGGCCAGGGCCTGCGACTCGCCGACCGGCTCGTCAAGCTCTCCGGCACGGTCAACCTCCGTGACGCCGGCGGCTACCGCACCGAGAACGGCCAGTGGGTCAGGATGGGCGAGGTCTACCGCTCGGACGCCCTGAACCACCTGACCGCCGAGGACCAGGCCAAGCTCCAGCGCCTGCGCATCAAGACCGTCCTCGACCTGCGCATGGAGGACGAGCGCGCCAAGGACCCCGACAAGGTCCCCGCCGGCGCCGACTACGTCGTCGCGGACGTCTTCGCCGGCTCGGGTGCCTTCCAGAGCATGCCGAGGACCCCCGCCGAGGCGGAGCGGATGATGATCGACGCGGAGAAGGCGATGGTCAGCGGCGACGGTGGCAAGAAGGCGTACAGCCAGGTGTTCGACGCGATAGGCGAGGACGACGAGCGTTCCGTGCTCTTCCACTGCACGGCGGGCAAGGACCGCACCGGATGGTCCAACGCAGCCCTGCTGACCGCCCTGGGCGTGCCGAGGGAGACCGTCATGGCCGACTACCTCGCCAGCAACACGTACCGCAAGGCCGCCAACGACGCCCTCCTCGGCCACCTGCCGCCGCAGCAGGCCGCCGTCTACAAGCCGCTCCTCGACGTCCGCGCCGAGTACCTCAACTCCGGCTACGACGAGGTCGAGGCGACGTACGGCTCCTTCGACCGCTACCTCAAGGACGCCCTGGGCATCGACCACCGCGAGCTGAAGCGGCTGAAGAAGGACCTTCTCGTCGGCTGAGCCCGGACCGGCGGGCCGACGTCAGCCCGCGAGCCAGGGGTGCCGGTACCGGCCGCTGGTCGGCGCCGGCACCCCTGGACCGGTCTCGCTCAGCCCGCGCGCCCGCAGCGCTCGGTGTCGATCTCGGCGAGGGTGGCCTCGTTGTAGCGGGGGCCGTGCACGGTCGCGCTGTTCAGCAGGCGTCCCGCCGCGTCGAGCACCTCGCCGGGGACCTCGACGCCGAGCGTCGAGAGGTTCTCCCGCAGGTGTGCCACCGACCGGGTTCCCGGGATCGCGATGACGTGGGGGCCCCGGGAGAGGACCCAGGCCAGGGCCAGCTGCGGAAGGCCGGTGCCGGCCTGCTCGGCGAGCCGGGCCAGCTCGGAGCGCCGAGCCAGGTTGGCCGGGTAGTGCCGGGCGTCGAAGCGCGGCATGCCCCGCCGGATGTCGGAGGCCGGGAGGGCGTCCAGGTCCGGCGGGGCGTCGGTGAGGACGCCGCGGGCCAGCGGGCTGAAGGCCACCAGCGCCACCCCGAGTTCGCGGGCCGCCGCCAGCGTGCCCTCCTCGGGATTGCGCGACCAGAGGCTGTACTCGTTCTGCAGCGCGGCGATCGGGTGCACGGCGTGCGCCCGGCGCAGGGTCGCGGCCGACACCTCCGACAGGCCCAGGGCGCGCACCTTCCCGGCCGCGACGAGTTCGGCCATCGCCCCGACGCTCTCCTCGACCGGCACCTTCCGGTCGAGCCGGTGGAGGTAGTAGACGTCGATGACATCGGTACGGAGCCGGGCCAGCGCCTCGTCGGCGGTGCGCCGGATCGTCTCCGGTCGTCCGTCGATGACCCGGCGGCCGTCGACGCCGGTCATCCCGCACTTGCTGGCCAGCACGATCCGGTCCCGGTGGCCGGCCAGCACCCGGCCGACCAGCTCCTCGTTGGCGCCGAAGCCGTACAGCGCGGCGGTGTCGAAGAGCGTGACGCCCTCCTCCACGGCCGTCAGCAGGAGCCGCTCGGCCTCCTGAGGCGTCGGCGCCACACCGTACGCGTGGCTCAGGTTCATGCAGCCCAGGCCGACGGCCGGGACCTCGAAGGGCCCGATCCGGCGGGGCGTCGGCACGCTCACGAGCCCGCGACCGCGTTCAGCTGCTCCTCCAGGGCCGCGAGCGTCCGGTAGCAGGACAGCACCTGGGCGATGGAGGAGTTGGGCTCCCGGCCCTCGCGGATCGCGGCGACGAACTCGCGGTCCTGGAGCTCGATGCCGTCCATCGACACGTCGACGCCGCTCACGTCGATCGGCTCCTCCTTGCCGGTGAACAGGTCGTCGTACCGGGCGATGTACGTGCCGGAGTCGCCGATGTAGCGGAAGAAGGTGCCCAGCGGGCCGTCGTTGTTGAACGACAGCGACAGCGTGCAGATGGCGCCGTTCGCCGCGCGCAGCTGGATCGACATGTCCATCGCGATGCCGAGCTCGGGGTGGATCGGCCCCTGGATCGCGTTCGCCTGCACGATCGGCGAACCGGCCTGGTAGGCGAACAGGTCGACGGTGTGCGCGGCGTGGTGCCACAGCAGGTGGTCGGTCCAGGAGCGCGGCTGCCCGAGCGCGTTGAGGTTCTTCCGGCGGAAGAAGTACGTCTGCACGTCCATCTGCTGGATGCCGAACTCGCCGGCCTCGATCCGCCGCCGCACCCACTGGTGGCTCGGGTTGAAGCGCCGGGTGTGGCCCACCATGGCGACGAGCCCGGTGCGCTCCTGCGCCGCCAGACACGCCTCGGCGTCGCCCAGCGAGTCGGCGAGCGGGATCTCCACCTGCACGTGCTTGCCCGCCTCCAGGCAGGCCAGCGTCTGCGAGGCGTGCAGCTGGGTGGGCGTGGCGAGGACGACGGCGTCGATGTCGTCCATCGCGAGGACCTCGTCCAGGGAGGCGACGGCGCGGCCCACGCCCTGCTCCGCGGCGAACTTCTGGGCGCGTTCGAGGCTGCTGCTCACGACGGCGGCCACCTCGACGCCCTCGATCCGCTTCAGCGCGGCCGCGTGCTTGGCACCGAAGGCGCCGCCCCCGGCCAGGGCGATCCGCAGGGTCCGGTCGTCAGTCATGTCACTCCTTCTCGGCGGGCTCTTCGGCCCGGGGGCGGTTCTCCAGGATCAGGTGGCCGACGGCGGTGTTCGACGCCGGCACATGGTAGAAGCGGTGCTTGACCTCGACCTCGCCGGAGCCGTCGACATCGCTCATCGCGCCGCGGGCGATCAGCCACATGACCAGCTCGATGCCCTCGGAGCCGGCCTCCTCGACGTACTCCAGGTGGGGGACCTCGGCCAGGCCGGCCGGGTCCTCGACCAGCCGGTCCAGGAAGGCGTCGTCCCATTCCCGGTTGATCAGTCCGGCGCGCGGGCCCTGGAGCTGGTGGCTCATGCCGCCGGTGCCCCACACCTGCACGTCGAGCGGCCGGTCGTACGACTCGATCGCCTTGCGCAGGGCCTGGCCCAGCTTGAAGCACCGGGCACCGGAGGGCACCGGGTACTGCACCACGTTGACGTGGAACGGGATGACCTTGCACGGCCACTTCTCCACGTCGCCGAACATCAGCGACAGCGGGACGGTCAGTCCGTGGTCGACGGCCATCTCGTTGACGAGGGTCAGGTCGAAGTCGTCCCGGATCAGGGAGTGCGCGATGTGCGCGGCCAGGTCGGGGTCGCCCTCGATACCGGGCACGGGGCGGGGCCCGTACCCCTCGTCGGCGACGGGGTAGGAGGCCCCGGTGCCGAGCACGAAGGTCGGGATCATCGACTGGTCGAAGGCGCTGGCGTGGTCGTTGTAGACCAGGAAGACCACGTCGGGGACGTTCTCCCGCTCCCACGCCTTGGAGTACTCGTACCCCGCGAAGACCGGCTGCCAGTACGGCTCGTCGGTCTTGCCGTGGTCGAGCGCCGCGCCGATCGCCGGCACGTGCGAGGTGAAGACGGCACCGGTGATCGCGGCGCGCTCGGCGGGGACCGCCGGGGCGTGGGCCGCTTCGAGGACGGCGTGGTCGATGCGGTTCCCCTCGACCGAGCGTCCGCCGCCGACCATCATGTCGCGGTACTCCTGCTCGGTCATGCCGGTCATCGAGCCCGCCATCTGCTGGAACGAGAAGCCCAGCGTGGCACCCCACTTGGCGAGGAAGTAGATGTTCCCGCCCTCGCGCATCGCCGCGTTGAGGTCGCGGTCGAGCAGCGCCTGCTTCTGCTCCTCCCGCAGCGGCCAGGCGTCCAGGTAGGCGCGCTCGTCGGCGAGGTAGCTCGCGCGGTTCTCCGCCGTCATCAGCGACATGCAGAACTGGTTGAGGTGGTAGCCCTTGGCCGACTGCTCGGAGTCGAAGACGGTCGTCCCCGGTACCAGCTTGTAGGTCTTGTCCAGCGACATGCTGGGGCTCCAATCGGGGGAGGGTCAGTCGGCGTCGGGCCAGTACAGGCGCATCGGGTTGTCGACGAGCAGCTTCTGCCGCAGCTCCGGCGTCGGCGCGATGTGCGGGACGAAGTCGACGAGCAGCCCGTCGTCGGGCATGTGGTCGGTGAGGTTGGGGTGCGGCCAGTCGGTGCCCCACAGCACCCGGTCGGGGAACTCCTCGACGACGCGCCGGGCGAAGGGGACTACGTCGCGGTAGGCCCGCCGCTCCCCGTCGACGGCCGGCGGGCCGCTCACCGAGAGGCGTTCCGGGCACGTCACCTTGCACCAGATGTCGGGCCGGGCCCGCATGAAGTTCAGGAACGCCTCGAAGTCGGGCCCGTCAGGGTCCTTCGCGGTGTCCGGCCGGCCCATGTGGTCGATGACCAGCGGCACCGGTATCGAGAGGAAGAAGTCCCGCAGGTCGGCGAGGTCGGCGGCCTCGAAGTAGACGACGACGTGCCAGCCGTACGGCGCGATCTTCTCGACGATGTCCAGCAGGTCCTGCTTCGGCGCCGCGTCCACCAAGCGCTTGACGAAGTTGAACCGCACCCCGCGGACGCCCGCCTCGTGCAGCTCCCGCACCTGCGCGTCGGTGACGTCGGGCCGCAGCGTCGCCACGCCCCGGGCGAGGCCGCCGGAGGCCCGCAGGGCGTCGACCATGGCGGTGTTGTCGGCGCCGTGACAGGTCGCCTGCACCACGACGGCACGGGCGAAGCCGAGGTGGTCGCGGAGTGCGAAGAGCTGGTCCTTGGAGGCGTCGCACGGCGTGTACTTGCGCTCGGGCGCGTACGGGAACTCGGCGCCGGGGCCGAAGACGTGGCAGTGCGCGTCGACGGCTCCGTCGGGAAGCCGGAACTCCGGGCGGCTCGGACCGGCGTACCAGTCCAGCCAGCCGGGGGTCTTCTCGAAACTCGTGGTCATGAGCTGTCCTCAGTCCTCGTACCGCAGTCCGAGCTCGGCCAGCGGGCCGCGCATGCCGTACATGTCCAGGCCCAACGTGCCCGCGCGGAACCGCGCGCGCTTGCCCTCCTCGTCGGCCTCGCGCGCGGCCGACGCGGCGGCCACCTCGGCGGCCCGCTCGCGCGGCACCACGACGACGCCGTCGGCGTCGGCGACGATCACGTCACCGGGCCGGACGAGGGCGTTGCCGCAGACCACGGGCACGTTGACCGAGCCGAGGGTGGCCTTGACCGTCCCCTTGGCGTTGACCGCGCGGGAGAAGACGGGGAAGTCCATCCCCTCCAGGTCGGCGACGTCGCGGACACCGCCGTCGATGACCAGGCCCCGGCAGCCCCGGGCGCGGAACGAGGTGGCGAGCAGCTCGCCGAAGAATCCGTCCTCGCTCTCGGTCGTGCAGGCCGCGACGACGACGTCCCCGTCCTCGATCTGCTCGGCGGCGACGTGCAGCATCCAGTTGTCGCCGGGCTGGAGCAGCACGGTCACGGCCGTGCCGCACATCCGGGCCTTCGGGTAGACCGGGCGCAGGTAGGGGCGCATCAGGCCGACCCTGCCCATGGCCTCGTGGATCGTCGCGACGCCGAACTTCGACAGCTCCGCGACGGCCGCGGGGTCGGCGCGGTCGACCTTGGTGTGGACGACGCCGATCTCGGTGTGTTCCATGCGTACTTCTCCTGGGGTCAGCGGCCGGCCGCGGCGAGGCGGGCGGCGAGTCGGGGGTAGACGCGCAGGGCGTTGCCGGAGTAGACGGCGGCCCGCTCCTCGTCCGACAGGTGCGCGGTGGCGTCGACGTAGCGCTTCGTGTCGTCGAAGTGGTGGCCGGTGCGCGGGTCGATGTCGCGGACCGCGCCGATCATCTCGCTGGCGAACAGGACGGACCGGCTGGGGATCACCCGGGTCAGCAGGTCGATGCCGGGCTGGTGGTAGACGCAGGTGTCGAAGAAGACGTTGTCGAGCAGCGCCTCCGGGTCCGGCTTCCCGAGGGCCATCGCCAGACCGCGGAAACGGCCCCAGTGGTAGGGCACCGCCCCGCCGCCGTGCGGGATCACGAACCGCAGCGTCGGGAAGTCGGCGAACAGGTCGCCCTGGACCAGCTGCATGAACGCCGTGGTGTCGGCGTTCAGGTAGTGGGCACCGGTCGTGTGGAAGGCGGGGTTGCACGAGGTGCTGACGTGGATCATGGCGGGGATGTCGTACTCGACCATCGCCTCGTACAGCGGGTACCAGCTGCGGTCCGTCAGCGGCGGCGCGGTCCAACGCCCGCCGGACGGATCGGGGTTGAGGTTGACCGTGACCGCTCCCAGTTCCTCGACCGCGCGCCGCAGCTCGGGCAGGCAGGTCGCGGGGTCGACCCCCGGGGACTGCGGCAGCATCGCGCCCGTCGCGAAGCGCTCGGGGTACAGCGTGCCGACCCGGTGGACCAGGTCGTTGCAGATCCGCGCCCAGGTCGAGGAGACCTGGAAGTCGCCGATGTGGTGGGCCATGAAGCTGGCCCGCGGGGAGAAGATCGTCAGGTCGCTGCCGCGCTCGTCCATGAGTCGCAGCTGGTTGCCCTCGATCGCCCGGCGGAGCTCGTCGTCGGTGATGACCAGGGAGTCGGGGTCGGGCGCGTCCCCGGGGCTGCCGACCGCCACCACCTGGCGGTCCCGCCACTGCGTCAGCTGTGGCGGCGCGGTGGTGAAGTGGCCGTGACAGTCGATGATCATGGGGTGTCTCCTGAGGTCGTCGGGGTCAGCCGCGGGAGCCGGCGGGCCAGCCGGTGTACTGCTCGGCGAGGTAGGTGCGTCCGGATCGGGTGCCCACGGCGTTGTCGAGCTCGCCGAGCTGGCGGCGCAGGTCGAACGGCGAGCCGCCGGGCGCCGTGTGCAGCAGCTGGGTCATCCAGTGCGAGAAGTTCTGCGCCCGCCAGACCCGCTGCAGCGCGCGCGGCTGGTAGTCGTCGAGGGCGGCGTCGCCCGCGCCGCCGAGTGCCCGCACCAGGAGCTCGGCCAGGACCTTCACGTCGTGCAGGGCGAGGTTGAGCCCGCGGGCGCCGGTCGGGGGCACCGTGTGCGCGGCGTCCCCGGCGAGCATCAGCGAACCCCAGCGCATCGGCTCCTGCACGAAGGAGCGGAACCGCAGCACCGTCTTGTCGGTGATCGGGCCCTCGTTCAGCCGGAAGCCGTCCTCACCGGCCACCCGCGCCTGAAGCGTCTCCCACACGCGGTCGTCGGACCAGGCGTCGACGGACTCGTCGGGGGAGCACTGGAAGTACATGCGCTGCACGGACTCGGAGCGCTGGCTGATCAGCGCGAAGCCGTGCTCGGAGTGGGCGTACACGAGCTCGGGCGCGCTGATCGGCGCCTCGGCGAGGATGCCGAACCACGCGTAGGGGTACTCCTTGCCGTAGCGCACCCGCCGGTCCTCCGGGACCAGGTTGCGGCACATGCTGCGCGACCCGTCCGCACCGACCACGTACCGCGCGCGGATCTCGTGACGCGATCCGTCGGGAGCGGTGTAGCGGACCCGGGGAGCACCGGTCGTGATGTCGAGGACCTCGGTGTCCCTGACACCGAAGTGGACCGTGCCGCCGTCGCGTTCCCGTGCGTCGGCCAGATCGATGAACACGTCGGTCTGCGGGTAGAGCCACACCGACTCGCCGACCAGCTCCTTGAAGGGGATGCGGTGCGGCCGGCCGCCGAACCGGAGCACCGTGCCCTCGTGCTCGTGGCCCTCGCGCAGGATCCGGTCGGAGACGCCGGTCTCGACCAGGTCGCGGGCCGCGTCGGCCTCGAGGATGCCGGCCCGCTGCGTCGTCTCGATCTCGTGGCGGGTGCGGGTGTCGACCACGATCGCGTCGATCCCCGCGCGCCCCAGCCGGTGCGCCAGCATCAGGCCGGCTGGGCCGGCACCGACGACAGCGACTGGAACCGAGGAAACGGTGTCGACGACGGCATCAGCCATGGCATCTCCTGAGCAACCGAGAACGTTCCGAACACGTCGAACGTTGACAGCCGGTGCCGCGGCCGGTCGCGGGCGTTTCCGTCAGGCGGAAGCCCGCTCTTTTCTCAGGCGGTCGTGTGGGTACGCCGGGCGAGCTCGTCGGAGATCCCGTGCGCCGCCCTCAGGAGCGGCTCGCGCAACGTGCGCGCACGGCTCGCGCCCTGTGCCGTGAACACGATTCCGAGCGCGGCGCTGACCGGACCCCTGCGCCCGATCCGCACGGGTGCGGCCACGGCGATCGTGCTCGCCGAGAGCTGCCGGTCGCTGACGAAGACCTGTTCGCGGCGGATCCGGTCCAGCTGGGTGCGCAGCGCCTTCGGGTCGACGACGGTGTGCGGGGTCCAGGACCGCAGCGGCGAGTCGAGGACCTCCTCCTGGATCTCCCGCGGCGCGTGCGCGAGGAGCACCCGGCCCATTCCGGTGGAGGCGACCGGGAAACGCGTCCCGACGGAGGTCAGCAGCTCCACCGACCGGTGCCCGGCGATCCGCTCGACGAACACGAGCTCGGTGCCCTCGCGCACCGCGAGCTGGATGTTCTCGTGGGTCACCTCGTAGAGGTCCTGCATGAAAGGCAGTGCCACATCGCGCAGGATCTGGGTGCGCGGGCATCCCGAGGCGATCTCCCAGAGCCTCAGCCCGACATGCCACGCCCCGTCCTCACCGCGCTCCAGGACGCCCCAGCCGGCGAGCTCCGTCACCACCCTGTGCGTGGTGCTCAGAGCGAGACCCGTACGCTGTGCGATCTCCGACAGGGTCTGTGAGGAGTGCTCACGGCCGAAGGCCGAGAGGACCTTGAGGACTTTTCCTGCTGCTGAGATCTGGGTCGCGCTCACGCGGTCAGTCTCGCAGACCGGCGCCGAGCAGCCCGGCTGCCCGCCGCACCAGCTGCCGCACACCAAGGAGTCCAGTTGAACCGAGAGATCTCCGGACTGTCCTCGATGGCGACCCGGCCGATCCTGGCCGAGCTCTCCGAGCACATCCGGCTCGCCCACGGGATCCCCGTCCGCTTCGAGGCCGCCGGCGGGGTCGAGACCGCACGGCGCGTACGCGAGGGCGCGCAGGCCGACCTGCTCGTGCTGGCCGACGGAGCGCTGGCCGCGCTGGCGGCGGAAGGGCACCTCCTGGCGGAGACGGTGCGGCCGCTGTGGATCTCCCAGGTCGTCGCCGCCGTGCCGGACGGGACGCCGGTCCCGGCGCTCGGCTCGGAGTCCGAGCTGCGAGCCGCCCTCCTGGCCGCGAGGAGGATCGCCTACTCCACGGGCCCGAGCGGGACGGCACTCGTCGGCCTGATCGGCAGGCTCGGCCTCACCGAGACGCTCGCCGACCGACTGGTCCAGGCGGCACCGGGGGTGCCCGCCGGCAGCCTGCTGTCGTCCGGGCAGGCCGACCTGGCCTTCCAGCAGCACAGCGAGCTGATGGACCTGCCGGGCGTGGTCGTCGTCGGACCGCTGCCGGGGGACACCGCGATCAGCTCGCTCTTCAGCGCGGGCGTGCTCGCGTCCTCCACCCGGCCGGCCCGGGCCCGCGAGGTCCTCGACCTCCTCGGGTCCGAGACGGCGACGAAGACCGCGCGTGCCCGGGGAATGCGGGCGCCGGGGGAGGACTGACGGGTCATGCGCGGAAAGGCGCGCCGTCCAGGGTCCAGTGGGGGTCGGGTGTGATGCCGAGGGCGGTGTACACCTGGGCGGCCACATCGGCGTGGTGGAGGATCTGCGGGGCCGTACCGGCGGGCAGGCCCGGGCCGCACGCGGCGATCCAGGCGGTGCGCTCCTGCGGGCTGCGGCCCCCGTGTCCGCCTTCGTCGCGGTGGCCGTGGTCCGTGACCACGATGACCGTCCACCGCTCCTGCTCGTACGAGGGGCGGCGGCGCACGGCGGCGAGGAGGCGGCCGAGGCGGCGGTCCGCGGCCTCGATCGACTCGCGGTACTCCGCGCCGCAGCCCAGGAAGTGGGCGGTCTCGTCGACCGCGCCCAGGTAGACGAAGCCGGCGTGGAGGTCCTCGTCCAGGCCGAGGAGGTGCTCCGCGTCGGTGGTCACCCGTGTGTCCACCTCCTCCCAGGCCTCGGGCGTGTCCTCGCGGGGAGCGACGTAGCCGAGCCGGGTGGGGGCGACGAAGAGCGGGCCGCCCTGCTGGGCGAGGAAGAGCGGAGCCCAGCCTCCGACGGCGAACGTGCGGCGTCCGCAGTCGGCGGCGAGCCGGGTCGTGAAGTCGGGGAAGACGTCGAGACGGTTGCCGTCCAGGCGGTTGCCCCACACCCCGTGCTTGGCGACGCCGACACCGGTGACGATCGTGGCCCAGCACGGGCCGGACATCGTGGGTGTGGCGGCGTCCACCTCGACCGGGGCGAGGAAGCCCTCGCGGGCTATCCCGTCGAGGTGGGGGGTGTCGAGTTCGGGGAGCAGGTCGAGGCGTACGCCGTCGATGCCGACCACCAGGACGCGGGCGGTGTCCGGTGCGGTGTCCATGGGGCTGTCCAGAGGTGTCGTGGGTGGAGGGGGATCAGGGGCCGACGCGGCGGAGCCGGATCAGGCTGCTGGCGTGGTCGCCGGAGGGCAGCCGCGGGTCGATGCCCCGGCTCACCAGGACGGCACCGCTGTGCACCCGGTCCAGGTCCAGGTCCAGGTAGCGCGCCTCCGGGTCGAGTGCGGGCAGCCGCACGGGGGCGGGCGCGTGGCCGAAGCGGGTGGTGGGGCGCCAGACGAGGATCGCGTGCTCGCTGTCGTCCGGCGCCGCGTAGTGGACGGCGGACACGGGACCCTCGAAGGCGACGCGGTGCTGGTGTCCCCGCTGGACGAGCGGGCGGATGCGCTTGTACGCGGCGACGAGCTCGGCGGCCTCCTTCAGCTCCTCCTCAGACCAGGACGTCAGGTCCCCGCCGAGCCCCAGAGCCCCGGCCATGGCGACATGGAAGCGGAAGCGCAGCGGAGTGCGCCGGCCCGTGGCGGGGTTCGGGCTGTCGGTGACCCACGCGGCCATCGCCCGGGCGGGGAACAGCTGGGAGAAGCCGTGCTGGATCCCGATCCGGTCGACCGGATCGGTGTTGTCCGAGGTCCAGGCCTGGTCGGTGCGGGCGAGCATGCCGAGGTCGACGCGCCCGCCACCGCCCGCGCACGCCTCGATGCCCAGGCCGGGGTGGTCGGCACGGAGCCGGTCCATGATGCGGTGGACGGCCCGGGTGTGATCGATCCAGAGCCGGTCGGGGTCGGGATGGCCGTCCCAACCCGCCTCGGTGAACGGACGGTTGGCGTCCCACTTGAGCCAGTCGACGTCGTGCTCGCGGACCAGGCGGTCGAGGGTCTGGCGGGCCCAGGCCTCCACCTCGGGCCGGCCGAAGTTCAGCACCAGCTGGTTGCGGAGCTCGGTCGCGTCGAGCCGGCCGGAGTGGACGACCCAGTCCGGATGCGCCCGGTACAACTCGCTGTCCCGGTTGACCATTTCCGGTTCCACCCACAGTCCGAACCGCATGCCGAGGCGGTGCACCTCGTCGGCGAGCGGACGCAGCCCGCGGGGGAAGGCCTCGGGGCGAGGCGTCCAGTCGCCCAGGCCCGACCGGTCGTCACGGCGGGTACCGAACCAGCCGTCGTCCAGGACGAAGAGCTCCGCGCCGAGCCCGGCGGCCAGCCGCGCGAGGTGGATCTGACCGGCCTCGTCGACGTCGAACCCCGTGGCCTCCCACGAGTTGTAGAGGACCGGCCGGTCGCGCTCGGGCTCCGGCAGCACGTTCCCGCTCACGTACGCGTGCCAGGCACGGCTGGCCCCGCCGAAACCGTCCGGCGTGTAGAGGCCCGCGAACACCGGGGTGCGCAGGCTCTCGCCCGGCCGCAGGGTCCAGCCGACCCCCTCGTGGCCGAAGCCGCCGGTCCAGGTGGTGCGGCCGACCGGATCGCGGTGGACCGTGACGCGCCAGCTTCCGCTCCAGGCGAGCGCGGTGCTCCACACCTCGCCCCGTACCTCGCTCGCGGTGCCGTCGTCGACGGCCAGCCAGGGGTTCGCATGGTGGCCGGTGATTCCCCGGCGGCTCGTCAGCACGGTCTCGGCGACCGGAAGCCGGTCGCGCTGCAGCTGGAACTCGCTGTTCCAGCCGCCCGCCAGGTGGCTGAGCCGGTAGTCGGCCAGCGGGGGAGCGGTCCAGGACGCCGAGTCGAGCCGGTCGACGGAGATCGGATCGGACGATCCGTCCGCCTCCCCGGTGTGGGTCAGTTCCGTCCAGCGTTCGATGACATCCGTGTCGGGCCGTACGCGATAGCAGAGTTCGGCCCGCAGCGGGCGGTGCCGGTCCTCCAGGCGCAGCCGCAGCTCCCCGCCGTCGACGTGGTGGCCGGCGAAGCGCCACTGGGTGCCTCGGGTGCCGTCGGCGAAGCGGACCTGAAGGCCGGCCGGTCCGAAGCGTGCCCCGGTCTGAGGCGCGAGTTCGTCGGGCGCGGCGTCCGCCTCGAAGCTGCTCGCGGCGGGTGAGGCCGCGTCGGGCAGCGCGGCCAGGGCGTCGATGCCGAGCGGCCCGCCCCAGTGGACGTTGCGGGGGCTGCCGTCGGCGGCGAGGCGGAGCGCGTAGACGCTGTGGGGCGTCCGCAGGACCGCGAGGCCGAGGTCGGGGTCGAAGGTGACGAGCGGGAGTGCGGCAAGCACGGATGGATCCCCTGACGGTGCGGTGGGAACAGGGCCGTATCCAGGGCGACTTGCGTGGAGCGTCGCCGAAGTCGCTTTCCAGATGCCGGAGATGGGCACAGAAGCGGGCCCGAGCGTAGGGGAGCCCCAACTCCCAAATCAATACTGGAAGAAGTTATTTATTTGCTCTACGTTGCCTCCGTGTTTCGACATCACTCCCAGCCTCTGGTCAGTGCACCCGCCGAGACCGCGGTCCTCGCCCTGCTCCTCGCGGAGGGCCCGCTCAGCAGAGTGGAACTGGCCCGGCGAACGGGACTCTCCTCGACGGCCGTCACCAAGGCGGCCAGGCCGCTCATCGACGACGGCTACCTGTACGAACTCCCACCGGAGCGCACCGCCCCCGGCGCCGGCCGGCCCGTCAACCCGCTCGCGGTCGCTCCTGACCGGGAGTACTTCATCGGACTGAAGATCAGCGCCGACGAGCTCTTCGGCGCCGTCTGCGACCTCAGGGCCGGCATCCGGGCCACCGCCGGCCGGCCGCTGAGCGAGTGCACCCCCGGGGCCGTCGCCGCCCAGGTCGCCGGCCTGGTCGACGAACTCCTCGACACCGACCCGGCGTTCAGGGACCGTACGCGTCACCTCGGCGTCGCCGTGAACGGAGACGTGGACCGCGACAGCGGACGGCTCCGCCACTCCGGCCTGCTCGGCTGGCGCGACGTCCCGGTCGCGGAACTGCTCGCCGCCACCACCGGCCTGACGGTCACCGTCGAGAACGACGTCCGGGCCCTCACCGTCGCCGAGCACTGGTTCGGCGAAGGCATCGGCACCGAGTACTTCGCGCTGGTCACCATCGGCTCGGGCATCGGCTCCGCCCTCGTCGTCAACGGACGCCTGCTCAGAGGCGCCTACGGCGTCGCGGGCGAGGTCGGACACGTCTGCGTCGACCCGGCAGGACCGCGCTGTCGCTGCGGCGCCCGCGGCTGCGTCGAGGCCCTCGCCTCGACCGACGTGATCCTCGCGGCGGTCCGCGAGGCCACCGCGAACCCGCGCCTCACCTTCGGCGAGGTCGTCGGGATGGCCCGCGAGGGCAGCCCCGAGGCCTGCGAGGCCTTCGCCCGCGCCGGACGCGCCATCGGGGTCGGCATCGCCACCCTGGTCAACGTCGTCGGCCCGGAACGGGTCGTCGTCAGCGGTGAGGGAGTCGACGCCTACGACCTCCTCGGCCGCCACATCCAGGACGCGTACGCCGCGCACGTCTTCGGCGCCGCTTCCCGCTGTCCGCTCTCGCTGCGCCCGCTGCCCTGGGAGGAGTGGGCCCGAGGCGGAGCGGCCGTCGCCATACAGGCCCTCTTCCCGCAGCCCGCGGCGACCTCCACGATCGGCGCCGGCTGACCGGCGCGGCGAGACCGCCGCCCCCAGCCGTCGCGTACGACTCCCTGGCCGCCGCCCTCCTCTGCCGGCAAGCACTGACGAAGGCGCCGACCAGGGAGCACATCCGCCCCGCACGCCCTCACAGAAGGACATACGACATGAGCGCACGCAGAGCCGAGCTTAGCCGACGCGGATTCCTCACGGGATCGCTGCTCGTCGCCGCCGGAACGGTCCTGACGACCGCCTGCAGCACCGACCCCACCGGCGGCTCGTCCTCCGGGGCGAAGACCACCCTCAACGTCTGGTACCACGCCTACGGCGAGACCGGCACCCAGCAGGCCGTGCTCCGCTACGCCACCGCCTTCACCAAGGCCAACCCCGACATCGCCGTCAAGGTGACCTGGGTCCCCGGCGACTACTCGGGCAAGCTCAACGCCACCCTGCTGACCGGCGCGGCCCCCGACGTCTTCGAGATCGGCGACTTCAGCGAGGCCATGGTCCGCCGGGGCCAGATCGCCCCGCTCGACGACGTGTACGGCAGCGCCCGCAGCGACTTCAACACCAACGCCATCAGCTCCGTCACCGTCGACGGCAAGCTCTACGGCGTCAAGATGATCGACGACGTCATCATGCTCTACTACCGCAAGAGCGTCCTGGCGAAGGCCGGGATCACCCCGCCCACCACCTTCGACGGACTCGCCGCGGCGGCGAAGGCCCTGACCACCAGCAAGAACAAGGGCCTCTTCGTCGGCAACGACGGCATCGGCGACAGCCCCAGCAACGCCGTCTGGTCCAACGGCGGCGACCTCGTGACCCCCGAGGGCAAGGTGGCGTTCGGATCGCCCCAGGCCCTTGAGGCGATCACCGCCCTGAAGCGCCTCCACGACGACAAGTCGCTGCTCCTCGGCTTCACCACCGACTGGTGGGACCCCGCCGCCTTCACCCAGGGCGTCGTGCCGATGCAGTGGTGCGGCCTGTGGGCGATGCCCGCCGTCCAGGACGCGCTCGGCGACGACTTCGGCGTGGTGCCCTGGCCCGCCTTCAAGGCCGGAGGCAATCCCGTCGTCCGGGTCGGCGGCTGGACCAACTGCGTGAACGCCAAGGGCAAGAACCTGGCGGCGGCGAAGAAGTTCACCCAGTGGCTGTGGGTCGAGCAGAAGTCCCTGCAGCAGGACTTCGCCGAGAGCTACGGCTTCCACGTCCCGCCGCGCAAGTCCGTCGCGGCGTCCGCGGAGAAGCTCTCCACCGGCACCGCCAAGGAGACCGTGGGCCTGGCCGAGAAGTACGGGAAGCACAACCCGGGAACCTGGGACACCGCGGTGAGCAGCGCCTTCAACGCGGCCGCGGCGAAGATCGCCGGCGGCGACGGCGACCCGGCCACCCTCCTGGCCGACGCGGTGAAGAAGGCCCAGAGCGAGATCGACAAGCAGCTCGGCCGGTGACACCGATGAACGCCTCGGCGACCTCCACCACGAAGAAGCCCGAGAGCGCCGGGCGCCCCGCGGTCACCCCGCGCGGCGCCGCCCGGACCGCCCGGACCGGCCGGCCCCGCGCCGGCCGGTCCGGCTGGACCGCGTTCGTGCTCCTCACCGCACCCGTGCTCATCGGACTCGTCGTCTTCAAGTACGTCGCGATCGGCTGGAGTTTCCTGCTCAGCCTCAGCGACGCGCGCGGCACCATCGCCCTCGGCCACTGGGTCGGACTCGACAACTACCGGACCCTCCTGACCGACCAGGCCTTCCGCGACTCGCTCGTCCAGATCCTGCTCTTCACCGCCTTCATCGTGCCGGTCACCTTCGCCGTCTCCCTGGGGCTCGCGCTCCTGGTGCACCGGATCCGGCGCGGCCGGGCCCTGTTCCGCACCACCTTCCTCATCCCGGCGGCCGTCTCGTACGTCGCCGCCTCACTGCTGTGGAAGATGAGCCTGTTCAACGGCCTCCCGGCAGGCATCGCCAACACGATCGGCGGATGGTTCGGCGCGGAACCGGTGGCCTGGCTGCAGACCACCTCGCCACCGCTCTACTGGATCGTCCTCGTCACGTTGCGCCTGTGGCTCCAGGTCGGCTTCTACATGGTGCTCTTCCTCGCCGGGCTCCAGGCCATCCCCAAGGAGCTGTACGAGGCCGCCGCACTCGACGGCGCCGCGGGCCGGCGACTCCTCACCGGCGTCACCCTGCCCATGCTGCGCAACACCTCCGTCGCCGTCCTCATGCTGCTGTTCATCGCCGCCTTCCAGGCCTTCGACGAGTTCTACAACCTCTTCAACAGCGGCCTCTCCGGCACGGGGACCGCCCCCGTCCAGACCCCGCTGGTCCACCTCTACAACACCGCCATGGGCAGCCAGAACTACGGCCTCGGCTCCGCCGGAGCCTTCGTGCTCACCGCCCTCATCGTCGGAGTGACCCTGATCCAGGGCCGGTTCACCGGCTTCGGCAGGAGCGGAGAATGAGAAGCGCATGACCACCCTGCCCGGACTGACCCGCGCCGCGCGCCTCGGCGCCCGCGGCCTGCTCGTCGGCCTGCTCACCGCGGCCTTCCTCGCGCCCTTCTACCTGATGCTCCGCAACTCCCTCATGGACTCCCGGAGCCTGACGTCGCCCGAGTGGACGTGGTGGCCCTCGACGATGCACTTCGAGAACTTCACCGCCCTCTTCGACGACCCCGCCGTCTCCATGGGCCCCGCCCTCGGCAACTCGCTGCTCATCGCCGCGGTCACCGCGCCCGTGTCCACGCTCCTCGCCTCCGCCGCCGGCTACGCCCTCGCCAGGATCCCGGTCCCGGGACGCGGGGTGGTGCTCGCCCTGGTGGTGGCCACCCTGATGATCCCCGGCTCGGTCACCTTCGTGCCGACGTTCGTCGTGGTCGGCTCCATGGGCGGCGTCAACACCCTCTGGGGCATCGTCGTGCCCGGCCTCTTCAATCCGTTCGCGGTGCTGCTGTTCCGCAATTTCTACCTGCAGTTCCCGAGCGAGATCGAGGACGCCGGACGACTCGACGGCCTCGGCTGGCTGGGCCTGTACGGCCGGATCGCCCTGCCGAGCTCCGGAGCGATGCTGGCCTCGCTCGGCGCGCTCTCCTTCATCGACAGCTGGAACTCCTTCCTGTGGCCGCTGGTCATCGGCCAGGACCCGTCCGCCTGGACCGCGCAGATCGCGCTGTCCACCTTCCTCACCTCGCAGACCATCAACCTGCCCGGCCTGTTCGCCGGCGCCGTGGTCACCATCACGCCCCTGGTCGTCATGTTCCTCGTCGCCCAGCGCTACATCGTCGAAGGCATCGCCACCAGCGGCCTCAAGGGCTGACCGGACACGGTTCGGCCCACCGGACTCCCCGGACCGCGGTCCGGGGCCGCACCACCCCGCACTCCCTCACCCCACTACAACGGAGGGACACCTCATGCGAACCGCCAGAACCGCCCCGACCGCCCGACCGGCCGGGTCCGCCGTACGCGGCCTGCCCGCGCTGCTCGCCACCGCGGCGCTCCTCGCCGCCGCCGTGCCGGGCGCAGCGGCCGCCCCGGAGACCGCCACCGCCCCCGCCCCCGTCGCGGCGACCGCCGATCAGCTCGCCGCCTCGTGGACCGGACCGCTCTCCACCCGGGGCCGCTACGTCGTCGACGCCGGCGGCAACCGCTTCAAGCTGAAGTCCGGCAACTGGGCCGGAGCCCAGGGCACCTGGGAGGGCAGCGGCGACGTCAACGACCCCGCGAACCACCAGGCGGACCAGAAGTCGAACAACATCCCCCTCGGCCTGGACCGCAAGCCGATCGACCAGATCCTCGCCGACTTCCACGCCCTGGGCCTGAACAGCATCCGGCTGCCGTTCGCCAACGCCCTCGTGCACGACACGGCCACCGTCCCCGACGCGGCGGTGGCCGCAAACCCCCAGCTCAAGGGCAAGACCCCGCTCCAGGTCCTCGACGCCGTGATCCAGGCGCTCACCGACGACGGCTTCGCGGTCATCCTCAACAACCACACCACCAGCTACCGCTTCTGCTGCGGCCTCGACGGCAACGAGCGCTGGAACAGCGGCCAGTCCACCCGGCAGTGGATCGACGACTGGGTCTTCCTCGCCAAGCGCTACCGTGACAACAAGCGCGTCGTGGGCGCCGACCTGCGCAACGAGGTCCGCCGCGACACCTGGAACGACGCCAACTGGGGCTGGGGCAACGACTACGACCTGAACAAGGCGCTCGAACAGGCCGGGAACGAGATCCTCCAGGCCGCCCCCGACCTCCTGATCATCATGGAGGGCATCAACTGGCAGGGCATCCCCACCGACCTGACCCCCCACAGCCGCCCGACGCTCACCCCGGTCGCCACCCTCTCCAACACCCTGATCCGCTCCGACAAGCTGGTCTACTCGGCGCACTTCTACGCGTACACCGGCCCCAACCACACCGGCGCCACCGGCACCGGCGAGACCCACGACCCGCGCTACCAGGACCTCACCCCCGAGGAACTCGTCAAGGTCGTCGACGACCAGGCCCTGTTCGTCACCCGGTCGGGACAGCACTTCACCGCCCCCGTGTGGATCAGCGAGTTCGGCGCCTCCGGCCGCGGCGAGCCGAACGCCAAGGAACGCGACTGGTTCCGCCGCTTCACCGACATCCTGGTGAACAACGACACCGACTTCGCCATCTGGCCGCTCGTCGGCTGGACCGACGCGACCGGCAAGCCGCAGGACAACTGGGCCATGGTCAACTACAGCACCGACGGCACCCGGCTCGGCCTCATGGACGCAGGCGACTGGCGCGCCACGGACTGGAACAAGCTCGTCGCCGCGCCCGCCAGGACCGGGCAGATCGCCACGACCCCGCGCTGGAACATGCTCAACCTGGACTACGGCGACTACGACGTCTCCGCCACCATGCTGGCCAAGCCGGACTGGTCACCCGGCAACCGCAAGGGCAACTGCCCCGACACCCAGCGCCTCGTCGGCCTCGGCCGCAGCGACAGCCGCGGCCTGTGCACCGACGCCGGCCAGCCGGCGAAGGGCACCGGAGCCTGGACCGTAGTCACCGACGAGCGGTACGTCACCGGCGGCGACTGGGCGAGCGGCTACAACAAGCTCCAGTGCCCCGACCGCACCTTCGCCGTCGGCTACAGCGTGAACGGCAACTCCATGGCCGCCCTCCTCTGCGCCCCCGCGGCGGCCTCCCTGCCCACCAACGGCCGCGTGCTCTGGTTCGACCACGGCGACAACCGGCCCGCCACCGGCGGCTCGAACGCCAGCGACTGGGCCCCCGGCTACTACAAGGGCCAGTGCGCCGACGGCGAATACCTCGCCGGCGTCGCCTACACCTGGAAGTGGTCCCACTACGGCGTCCCCGACGCGCTGCTCTGCCGCCCGCTCGCCTGATCACCTGCTTCCGCACCCACACCTAGGAGCACCTCGGCATGCCCCGACTGGAGATCGCCGACGACGGATTCCGTCTCGACGACCGGCCGTTCCGCATCATCTCGGGCGGACTGCACTATTTCCGCGTCCACCCGGACCAGTGGGCCGACCGGCTCCACAAGGCACGCCTGCTGGGACTGAACACGGTCGAGACCTACGTCCCCTGGAACCTCCACGCCCCCCAGCCCGGTGCATTCCGGCTGGACGGAGGTCTCGACCTGCCCCGCTTCCTCGATCTCGCGGCCGCGGAGGGCCTGCACGTGCTGCTCCGCCCCGGCCCGTACATCTGCGCCGAATGGGAGGGCGGCGGCCTGCCATCCTGGCTGCTCGCCGAGGACGGCATCGCACTGCGCAGCCGCGACCCCCGCTTCCTGGCGGCCGTCGACGGCTACCTCGCCGCCCTCCTCCCGCCGCTCAAGCCGTACCTCTCCAGTGCCGGGGGGCCGGTCATCGCCGTGCAGCTGGAGAACGAGTACGGCGCGTACGGAGACGACCCCGGCTACCTCGCCGACCTCGCCGGCCTGCTCCGCAGCCACGGCGTCGACGTACCGCTCTTCACCTGCGACCAGCCCACCGACCTCACCCGCGGCGGCCTGGACGGGGTCCTGCGCACCGTGAACTTCGGCAGCCGCGTCGAGGCCGGCCTCGACGCACTGCGCCGCCTCCAGCCGACCGGACCCCTGATGTGCTCGGAGTTCTGGATCGGCTGGTTCGACCGCTGGGGGGCCGCCCACACCACCCGCGACCCCGCCGACGCGGCGGCCGACCTGGACCGGCTGCTCGCCGCCGGGGCCTCCGTCAACATCTACATGTTCCACGGCGGCACCAACTTCGGCCTCACCAGTGGAGCCAACGACAAGGGCACCTACCGCCCCACCGTGACCTCCTACGACTACGACGCCCTCCTCGACGAGGCCGGAGACCCGACCCCCAAGTACGAGGCGTTCCGCGGTGTCATCGCCCGGCACTCCCCCGTCCCGGACGAGCCGGTCCCGACGCCCGGCCCGAAACTCGCCCCGACCGTCGTCGAGCTCGACGCGTCCGCCACCCTGTTCGACCAGACAAGCCTGTTCGGGCGGCCCGTCCGCGCCGGCCGGCCGCTGACCATGGAACAGCTCGGCCAGTCGTTCGGGTTCGTGCTGTACGAGACGGAGCTGCCCACCGCCGGGGCGACCGAGCTGCGGGTGGGGGAGGTACGCGACCGGGCCCAGGTCTTCGTCGACGGGCAGCCCGTCGGCGTACTGGAACGGGAGAACCACGAGCACGCCCTCGCCTTCCGCACGCCCAGGAGCGGCGCCCGCCTCACGGTGTTGGTGGAGAACCAGGGCCGGGTCAACTACGGGACCGGCATCCACGACCGCAAGGGCCTGCTCGGCCGGGTCACCGTCAACGGCGAGGACCTCGCCGACTGGAGCAGCAGCCCGCTGCCGCTCGACAGCATCGACGACCTCGCCGTCGCCCCCGCCGGGCCTCTGGTCGGACCGGCCTTCCACCGAGGCTCCTTCGAACTCGCCCGGCCCGCCGACGGCTACCTCGCGCTGGACGGCTGGACCAAGGGACATGCTTGGGTCAACGGGTTCCCGCTCGGCCGGTACTGGTCCCGGGGCCCCCAGACCACCCTGTACGTCCCCGCGCCGGCCCTGCGTCCCGGCCGCAACGACATCACCGTCCTCGAACTCCATGCCACCACCACCCGAACGGTCGAACTGCGCGACCGGCCCGACCTGGGACCCGCAGAGGACTGACACCGGTCCCGTACCGTCCGGCCGAACACCGCCCGGCGCCGAAAGCCGTCCGTCACCGTCACCGGCACTGCCCGTCACCGACACCCGCCCGTCATCGACACCCGCGCGGAGAGCCCCATGCACAGCAAGCAACGCCTCGTCGAGCAGCGCCTGAAGCGGGTGCTCAAGGAACGGATCCGGCCCGCCGTACATGCCCGGACCGTCCCGCTCCACGTCGAGATCTGGGACGTCCCCGGCGAGCCGGTGCCGGTCGCCGCCGGTCTGGCGGCGCCGTACCGCCCGGTCCAGGTCGGACACCGCTGGGGACCGCCCTGGTCGACGAGCTGGTTCAGGATCACCGGCCGGATCCCCGAGGAGTGGGCCGGACAGCGCGTCGAAGCCGTCCTCGACCTCGGTTTCGACGTCACCGGCGCCGGCTTCTCCACCGAGGGCCTGGTGTACCGGCCCGACGGCACCGTCCTGAAGGCGCTCAACCCCCGCAACAGCTGGATCCCGGTCGCCGACCCGGTCCGAGGGGGAGAGGAGGTCACCTACACCATCGAGGCCGCCGCCAACCCGGCCCTCTGCGACAGCCACGAGCCGACCCCCCTCGGCGGCGTGCCCGCCTGGATCACCGGAGGCGGCGACGCCGGCGACCCCCTGTACCGGCTGCTCCGCGCGGACCTCGCCGTCTTCGACACCCAGGTCTGGGAACTCGCCCAGGACCTGGACGTCCTCGGCGGGCTGATGCACGCCCTCCCCGAAGCCGACCCCCGCCGCTGGCAACTCCTCCAGACGATCGAACGGGCCCTGGACGCCGTCGACCTCCAGGACGTCTCCGGCTCTGCGCCCGCCGCCCGCGAGGTGCTGCGCCCCGCCCTGGAGTCCCCGGCCGCACCCAGCGCCCACCGGGTCTCCGCCGTCGGCCACGCCCACATCGACACGGCCTGGCTGTGGCCGCTGCGCGAGACCGTCCGCAAGGTCGCCAGGACGCTCTCCAACGTCACCCAGCTCATGGACGAGCACCCGGACTTCCGTTTCGCCATGTCCCAGGCCCAGCAACTGGCCTGGCTCAAGGAGCGGCGTCCCGAGGTGTACGCCCGCGTCCAGGAGAAGGCGAAGACCGGTCAGTTCCTGCCGGTCGGCAGCCTCTGGGTGGAACCCGACACCAACATCACCGGAGGTGAGGCGTTCGCCCGGCAGCTCATCCACGGCAAGCGCTTCTACCTCGACGAGTTCGGCGTCGAGACGAAGGAGATGTGGCTGCCCGACACCTTCGGCTACAACGCGGCCATGCCGCAGCTGATGAAGCTGGCCGGCGTGCGCTGGTTCCTCACCCAGAAGATCTCCTGGAACACCACCAACAAGTTCCCCCACCACACCTTCCGCTGGGAGGGGCTCGACGGCACCAGGATCTTCAGCCACTTCCCGCCCGTCGACACGTACAACGCCGAGATCACCGGCGCCGAACTCGCCCACGCCGTGAGCAACTTCCAGGACAAGGGAGCGGCCAACAGCTCACTCCTGCCCTTCGGCTACGGCGACGGCGGAGGAGGCCCCACCCGCGAGATGCTGGGACGCGCGGCGCGCCTGGGCGACCTGGAGGGCTCGCCCCGGGTGGTCGTCGAGCGGCCCGCGGACTTCTTCGCGCGCGCCGAGGCCGAGTACCCCGACGCCCCCGTGTGGGTCGGCGAGCTCTACCTGGAGTTCCACCGCGGCACGCTCACCAGCCAGCTGCGCACCAAGCAGGGCAACCGGCGCAGTGAGCACCTGCTGCGCGAGGCCGAACTCTGGTCGGCCACCGCGGCCGTCCGCACGGGCTTCCCCTACCCGTACGAGGAGCTCGACCGGCTCTGGAAGACCGTCCTCCTGCACCAGTTCCACGACATCCTGCCCGGTTCCTCCATCGCCTGGGTGCACCGCGAGGCCGAGCGGACGTACGCCGAGGTCCTGGCCGAACTGGAGGGGATCGTCGCCTCGGCGCAGCGCGCGCTGGCCGGCGAGGGCGACCGGACCGTCGTCTTCAACGCCTCCCCGTACGCCCGCGGCGGCCTTCCCGCGCTCGGCGCGGCCGTCCGTACCGCATCCGCCGATCCGACGGTCGTGCCGGTGCCGTCCGGCGACGGCTTCACCCTCGACAACGGGCTCGTACGGATCGGGATCGACGCCCGCGGCCTGGTCGTCTCGGCGGTCGACCTGGAGACCGGCCGTGAGGCCCTCGCCCCCGGCGCGGCGGCCAACCTGCTCCAGCTGCACCAGGACTTCCCCAACCAGTACGACGCCTGGGACATCGAGGAGTTCTACCGCAACACCGTCCGCGACCTCACCGGCGCCGACGAGGTGTGCGCCGAGCCCGGCGGTGTCCGGGTCGTCCGGACGTTCGGCGACTCCCGGACCGAGCAGCTCCTCTCGCTGCGCGAGGGCTCCCGGCGGCTCGACGTCGACACCGAGATCGACTGGCACGAGAAGGAGAAGCTCCTCAAGGCCGCCTTCCCCCTGGACGTGCGCGCCGATCACTCCACGGCGGAGATCCCCTTCGGTCATGTGAAGCGCCCCACCCACACCAACACCAGCTGGGACGCCGCCAAGTTCGAGATCTGTGCCCACCGCTTCCTGCACGTCGGCGAGAACGACTGGGGCGCCGCCCTCGTCAACGACTCCACCTACGGCCATGACGTCACCCGCGACGTCCGCCCCGACGGCGGCACCACCACCACCGTCCGTCTCACGCTGCTCCGCGCACCCCGTTTCCCCGACCCGGACGCCGACCAGGGCCGGCACCGGCTGCGGTACGGCTTCGTGATCGGGGCCGACGTCGCGGCCGCCGTGCGCGAGGGCTACGAGGTCAACCTGCCCGAGCGGGCCGTCCCCGGCGCGGCGGCGGTGACACCGCTGGTCGCCACCGACGACGACGCCGTCGTCGTCGAGGCGGTCAAGCTCGCCGACGACGGTTCCGGCGACGTCGTGGTCCGCCTGTACGAAGCCCACGGCGGACGCGCCCGGACCACACTGTCCCTCGCCCTCCCCTGGGAGACCGTGACCGAGACGGACCTCCTGGAACGCCCCGTGGACGGCGCCGTGCCCGTCCGCCCGGACACCCCGAAGGACAGGGGACCGCACCTCACCCTCCGCCCCTTCGAGATCCGCACGCTGCGGATCGCGCGCCGATCCGACAGCTGAGGACGTCACCAGCCACCGGGAGCTTCCTTGGACACCGCACTGCAAGCCGTCCTCTTCGACATGGACGGCACACTCGTCGACACCGAGCGGCTCTGGCTGCGGGTGGTCGAGGAGGAGGCCCTCGGGCTGGGAATCGCCCTCACGGACGAGGACCTCGCCTTCGTCCTCGGTCGGGCGATCGACGACGGCGCCGCCCACCTCGCCGCCCGGTCCGCCGGGCGGGCCGATCAGGCCCGGCTCGGCGAGTCCCTCGAACGGCGCTTCACGGAACGCGTACGCCGGGAGGTCGTCCCCATGCCGGGGGCCGTGGAGCTCCTGACGGCCCTCGGCGCCGCGGGGGTCCCGACCGCCCTGGTCTCCGCCTCGCCGCGACCGGTCGTGGACACCGTCCTCGACGCCCTCGGACGGCGGTGGTTCACCACCTCGGTCGCCGAGGGCGAGACCCCGCGCACGAAGCCGTTCCCCGACCCCTACCGGGCGGCCCTGACCGCGCTCGGCGTCTCCCCGGCGGCCTGCGTCGCCGTGGAGGACACCCCGACCGGCATCGCGTCGGCGGAGGCAGCCGGCTGCACGGTCCTGGCGATCCCTTCGCACACCCCCATCGCCCCCGCCCCGCGCCGGACGGTCGCGCGCAGCCTCCTGGACGTGGACCTCGCCCTGCTGCGGCGTCTGGTCGGCGACCTCGGCCACGACTCCGCCCTGTAGCGGACCGGCGTAACGCGCCCGGGGCCGGCCCCTGTTCCGGAGCACACCGCGTACGACGCGTCGGCGGGCTAGGATGCTCGATCATGATGACCGGGACGGCCTCGCGCCACACACGGATCGGCGACCCGGCGCTGCTCTGAGCGCCGTACGGGCCGGAGCCGGCCCGCTGTGCGAGCGGGGGCCCGGCGCTGCCGCGCGAGGTCCGCCTCTGTCGTGTTGATCGCAGATTCGACGCATCGACCACGACAGGAGGATTCATGCCCATCAAGACGCTGCAGATTCCCACCGCGGACGGCAAGGCCGACGCGTTCGCCGCCTTTCCCGACCACGGTGAACGGCACCCCGGGGTGCTGATGTACGCGGACGGCTTCGGCATCCGGCCCGTACTGCGGGACATGGCCGACGAGTTGGCGAGCCACGGGTACTACGTACTCGTCCCCAACCTCTTCTACCGGCACGGCCCGGCACCGGTGGTCGAGCTTCCCGAGCACATCGGGGAGGAGGAGCGGCCCGCGGTCTTCGCCCGGCTGATGCCCCTGATCGAGGCGCACACCGCCGCACGCGCCCTGAGCGATGCCGATGCCTACCTCCGGTTCCTCACCGCGCAGCCCGAGGTCGGAGCCGGACCGGTCGCGGTGACCGGCTACTGCTTCGGCGGCCTCCTGGCGATGCGTACCGCCGCGGCCCACCCCGATCAGGTGGCCGCCGTCGCCGCGTTCCACGGCCCCGTGGGCGCCGACGGGCCCGACCTCTTCTCCGAGGTGACGGCCCGGGTCCATCTCGGACATGCCGAGGGCGACCTGACACCCGAGGCACTCGGCGAGCTCAACCGGGCCCTGGACGCCGCAGGCGTCGACCACACCTCGGAGATCTACCCCGGCACCGTCCACGGTTTCACCATGTCCGACACCGACGCCTTCAGCGCCTCCGGGCTGAAGCGTCACTGGGACCGCCTGCTTCCCCTCCTGGAGCACATCCGGGCCGACGGCTGAGGCTCCGGCCCGGCCGTGCCACCCGGCACCGGGGACGCCGGAACACCCGGCCGGAGCCTGGGCTCCGGCCGGGTGTACGGAGGTCGTCAGACGCTCCAGATCTCCTTCATCGTGTCCACTTCGCCCTTGGCGTTCAGCGTGATCTCGTAGACGTTGCCGAAGCAGCCGTAGGGCGCCTCCACCTTGGGGTAGTCGTCGGTGGGAGCCCCGATCTCCTCGGCGAGGCAGCGGTCGACGTGCAGCGCCAGCTGCTCGTGGTCGACCTGCTTCCACTGACCGGGGCCGGCGGCCAGGGCCAGGAACGCCTTGACACCCTTGGGGAGGACGTAGTGCTTGGTCGGGTCGCCCTTGTCGGCGCCGTAGATCCAGTCGTTCGGCGTGCAGTGCGGCTTGGCCTCCGCGGCCTCGAAGCCGCCGGCGTCACGCATCAGCTCGACCTTCACCTTCAGGATGCCCGCAGGCAGGGTCGGCGGCTTGCCGCAGTCGCCGCCCTTTCCGTCGCCGTCGACGTCATCTGCCGGGCTGTCTCCGGCCTCGCCGGAGTCCGAGGTCTTGGACGGCGAGGCCGACGGCGAGGCGCTGCTGCCCGAACCTCCGGTCACGCCCTCGGCGGTGGGGTCCTCCGGCCCGCAGGCGGCGACGCCGCTCAGGGCGGCGAGGAGCGCAATCGCGCTGAGAACACGGCGAGTTGAGGTCATTCTTCCATTCCCCCGAATGAGAGTGCTCAGTGACGTGATCATGATTGATCGACGGAGCTTTCTACACCACGGAGTTGTTGAAAAGCCAATTGGCGATGCGAGGGCCGGGGCGTTCCTACCGCTTGTGCCCGTGCTGAACGTCCAGGCAGAGCGCCCAGACGTCCGAGTAGCTGCCCTGTGAGGGCGAACCCCCGCTGTGGGTGGCCGCCGTCCAGTACGACGGATTGGCGCTCCCGTCGCCGACCGGGGTGCCGGCGGCGTCGCTGGGGAAGCTGCCGTTGAGGTGGTCACCGTGCGAACCCGGACCGGTGAAGTCGGTGGTGGTCACGCTGCCCCCGCTGATCGCGGCACCGCCGCTGACCAGGTTCCCGTCGCCCTGCCCACAGCCCACGGTCGCCGTCTGGCCGGTGCTCCCGGTGGTCGGGCCGCTGACCTCGGCGTAGCGGACCTTCACCGTGGTGCCGCCGACGTCGATGCCGCCACCGCTGCAGATCGCGTACGCGTACGTGTAGTCGGCACCGTTGGCGCCGGAGTCCCACCCGACCGCCGACCAGGAGTCGGGGTTGGTCTTCCCGTTCGCCGCGGCCTTCGCGCCGAAGGAGTGCGCCGAGTCGTTGAAGGTGGGGAAGCTCGCGATCGTCTTGAAGCCGCCCGTGTTGCCCGGAGTGGTACGGGCGCCGCCGCCGAGGAGGCGGGTGTTGGCCGGGCAGGTCGCGGTGACGCGGCCCACGGTCGCCCCGGCGGTGGGGGTGTTGGCCTTGTTCATGACGACCTGGGTGTGGTTGATCAGGTTGCTGGTGAAGCACACGGCGTAAGGCGTGGTGGAGAAGGAGGCGTTGACCTGGCCCCCGCTCCCGCCGATGCCGAGCCAGTGCGTCACGTCGGTGCCGACGACACCGGTGGAGCCGGTGTACTCGGTGGTGCTGTCGGAGCTGGGCGAAGTGCCGTTGACGTGGTTGCCGTTCGCGCCGGCGCCGGTGCCGACGGCCTGGTTGATCCCACCGCCGGAGACGAGACCGCCGGCGCAGTCCGCGTGGGTCGACATCTCGGAGTCGGCGGAGGCGGGGCCGCCGGTGGCCCCGGGGGTCTTCACCGTCACGCTCACGGTGTTGGCGTAGGCGGTGCCCGGCACGGCCAGGGTCAGCACCGCGCCGAGGACCAGCACCCTGCTCGGAGCAAGGCGCAGCGACGTGTTTCCTGTCATCGGATCCCATCTCTCTGATGGTCGACACGGACGGTGACCGGGGCTCGAAGGGGCGGTTCGAGCGCAGTCCCGTGAAGAAGGACCCCCTGCGTGCCGAACACCGCGCACGGCACGCAGGGACCTCCTGGCCGGCAGTTCCGTCGCGGCGAGAGCCACTCCTCCGCGACGGGGCCGGTGGGAGTCAGTCAAGCAGTGGAGGAACCGCCGGGGCGATTGGATCCGGACACAGAAATATCCGGCCGAGGACACCCTGAGTGCAGTGGATCACCCAAGAGGTGATCGGGCATCAATGGCGCACATCTGCAAGGTGAGTGGGCGTTGGTCTCTTGCTGGTGCGGTTCACGTCGACCGACGCGTCTCTCGCGCCTCGGTGCGGATCCGCGACGGGCGGGCTCTTTCCCGAGGCGCGAGGATGGAAGTGACGACCGCTCGTTTCCGGCTTTGCGAGGCGTTCTCCATGACCCTGTCCATCCGTAACCAGCTCCCCGGCACCGTCACCGCCGTCACCACGGGCGAGGCCATGGCGTCCGTGAAGGTGCGCCTGGCAGGCGGTCAGGACGTCACCGCCGCGATCACCGCCGACGCCGTCAAGGACCTCGCGCTGGCCGAGGGTTCCGCGGTCAGGGCCCTCGTGAAGTCCACCGAGGTCGCCCTCGCGACCGGCCCGGTCGAGGGCATCTCGATCCGCAACCAGCTCGCGGGCTCCGTCACCGAGGTCTCGACCGGCGGTGCCATGGCGTCCGTGAAGGTCTCCGTCGAGGGCGGGGAACTGACCGCCGCCATCACCAAGGACGCCGTCGAGGACCTCGGCCTCAGCCCCGGCACCGCCGTCGTCGCCCTGATCAAGTCGACCGAGATCTCCGTAGCCGCCGCCTGACCGGGAACTCCGTCATGCACGAGGGCCGTGCTCCGTCCGGAGCACGGCCCTCGACTTCGTCTCCGGCCGATCAGACGGCCACGACCGTGGCCTCGGTCGCCTTGACGCTGGTCCAGACGGACACCCCGTCGGCGAGGCCGAGTTCGGCGGCGGCCTGCGGGGTGATCTCGGCGACGAGGTCGGGCGCCTTCTCGGAGGTGATCAGGACGCGCAGCCGGCTGCCGCTCGCGGTGATCTCGCGTACGGTGCCGGGCCAGACGTTACGGGGGCTGCCGCCCGGCTTCTCGCGGTGGATCGACACCGCCTCGGGCGCGACGATCGCGAGCGCCGCGGTGCCCACCGCCGGCGGATCGGTCGCGACCAGGACACCGCCGGCGTCGAGCGCGAGGCCCTCCGCGGTGGCGGTGCCCGGCCAGGCGTTGCGGCCCAGCATCCGGGCCACCCACGGCGAGCGGGGATGACGCGTGACCTCGGCGGGGCTGTCGTCCTGGAGCGCGCGGCCCTCGTCGAGGACGAGGACGCGGTCGGCGAGCGAGACGGCCTCGACGGGGTCGTGCGTCACGATGAGGCAGACGCCGCCGAAGCTCGCGAGATGGGTGCGCAGGGTGTGGCGTACGTGGGCCCGGGTGGTCTGGTCGAGCGCGGCGAGCGGTTCGTCGAGGACGAGCAGCCGGGGGCGGGCGGCGAGCGCGCGGGCCAGGGCGACCCGCTGGGCCTGTCCGCCGGAGAGCTGGCCGGGGCGGCGGTGGGCGAGGCGGCCGACCCCGAGGCGGTCGAGCCAGGCCTGGGCTTCCCGCCGTGCCTCCGTACGGGCGACGCCTTGGGCGCGCAGACCGTACGCGGTGTTCGCGAGGGCCGTCAGGTGCGGGAAGAGGGCGCCGTCCTGCGGTACCCAGGCGACCCGCCGGCGGTGCGGGGGCAGGGTGGTGACGTCGGTGCCGCCGAGGGCGAGGTCGGCGTGGGCGCGGGGGGTGAGGCCGAGGAGGGCCCGCAGCAGGGTGGTCTTGCCGGCGCCGTTGGGGCCGACGACGGCGATGGTGGTGCCGGGCTCGGCGTCGAGAGTGAGCCGGGTGAAGCCCGTGACCTCGGCCCGGAGCGCCCAGCGTCCGCCGGAGGGCGTGGGCGGAAGGGCCCGGGTGACGTCGGCCGTCGGCTCCGCGGAGACCGGGTCCGCAGCGGTCTCGCGTCCGGCGCGGCGCTCGCGGTCGGCCGGTGTGCCCGTCCACCGTCCCCGCAGGGCGATGAGCACGGCCATGGCGATGGCGAGCAGCAGCAGGGACACGGAGGTCGCGGCTTCGGGATCGTCCTGGAGCAGCAGGTAGACCTGGAGCGGGAGGGTCTGGGTGGTGCCGGGCAGGTTGCCGGCGAAGGTGATGGTGGCACCGAACTCGCCGAGCGCGCGCGCCCAGGTGAGGGCCGCGCCGGCGACGACTCCGGGCGCCACCATGGGCAGGGTGACCGTGAAGAAGACCCGGACCGGTGAGGCGCCGAGGGAGGCCGCGGTCTCCTCGTAACGGAGACGCAGTCCGCCGAGCGCTCCTTCCAGGCTGATGACGAGGAAGGGCATGGCCACGAAGGTCGCGGCGAGCACGGCGCCGGAGGTGTGGAACGGCAGCGTGATGCCGAAGGTGCCCTCCAGCCACGGTCCGAGGAGCCCGCGCCGCCCGAAGGCCAGCAGCAGGGCGACGCCGCCGACGGTGGGCGGCAGCACCATGGGCAGCAGGACGAGCGAGCGGACGAACGCCTTGCCGCGGAACGGAACCCGGGCCAGCAGCCACGCCAGCGGTACGCCGAGCAGCAGCGAGAGCCCGAGCGCCCAGAAGGAGACCAGGAGCGAGAGCTTCAGCGCCTGGACGGTGCCCGGCGAGCTCAGGTGGTCCGCGAGTGCGCTCCACTCGGTCCGTACCAGGATGCCGACCAGGGGCAGGGCCAGGAAGGCCACGGCCGCCAGCGCGGGCAGTACCAGGGTGAGGGGCGGACGCGTGCCGGACGTGGGTGCGCCTGATCGTTTCATCGATGATCCCGAAGACATGAGGAGAAGAAGCGGAGGGCTGCCCGTCCCCCCGTGACGGGCAGCCCTCCGCGGTCTGGGCGACCCCGGTCGGTTACGGCTTCTGGAAGCCCGCGTCCTGGAGGATCTTCTGGCCCTCGGGCGAGGACAGCCAGGCGACGAACGCGGCGGCGGCCCCGGCGTTCTTCGAGTCCTTCAGCGTGGCGGCCGGGTACGAGGCCACGGCGTTCTGCGCGTCCGGGATCTCGACGGCGTCGACCTCGTCCTCGGCGCTCTCGGCGTCGGTCTTGTAGACGAGTCCGGCGTCGGCCTCGCCGAGCTCGACCTTGCTGAGCACCGCGCGGACGTTGGGCTCCTGGGAGACCGGCTTCACGGTGATCTTCTGGGCGTCGAGGATCTTCTTGCTGTACTTGCCGGCCGGTACCTCGGGGGCGGCGAGGACGACCTTGAGCTTGGTGTCCGCGAGGTCCTTCAGCTCGTCGACCTTGAAGGGGTTGCCCTTGCCGGTGGCGATGACGAGCCGGTTCTTCGCGATGATCGCCGGGGTGCTCGTCTCGGCCTTCACCTTGTCCATGCTCTTGGTGTCGGCGGTGACCAGGACGTCGGCGGGGGAGCCCTGCTGGACCTGGGCGACGAGCTCCTGCGAGCCGGCGAAGGAGAAGGTGAGCTTCGTGCCGGGGTGGGACTTCTCGTACGCGGCGCCGGCCGTCTTGAAGACGTCCGTCAGGGACGCGGCGGCGAGGACGGTGAGGTCCGCCTCCGGCGCGGCGCTCGCCGAGCCGGAGGCGGTGGAGCCACTGGTGCCCTTGTCGGTGTCGTCGTTCGACGAGCAGGCCGCGAGCGGGACGAGCAGGGCGGCGGTGAGCGCGGCAGCGGCGGCACGGCGTCTGGTGACGGTGAAGGTCATGAGGCTCGGAGCTCCTTGGGAACGGAAGAACGGAAGGTGCGGAAGCACGAAAGACGTGGAGCGAGGCCGACCGCGCCGACGGTCGAGATCTCCTGGTACTGCGTGAGGGGTCAGGTGCGGTCGATGTGCACGCTGGTCGACTTCACGCGGGCGGTGGCCTGCATGCCGACTTCCAGTCCCAGTTCCTCCACGGCCTCACGGGTGAGGAGGGAGACGAGGCGGTGCGGTCCGGCCTGGATGGTGACCTGGGCCGCGATGTCACCGAGCTTGATCGCCGTGACGATGCCCGGGAACGCGTTGCGCGCCGACGTGTACGACGCGTCCTCGTCGTCGCCCTGCGCGATCTCCGCGGAGAACGCGGCCAGCGACTTGCCGTCGATCACTCGACGACCGCTCTCGTCGCGGTGGGTCGCCACCCGGCCCGCGTCCGCCCAGCGCCGCGCGGTGTCCGGGCTCACGCCCAGAAGCCGTGCGGCCTGCCCGATGGTGTAGGACTGCATATGCGACACCGTAGGGCCCGATCTTGCTCATCTGCAACAAAGTCGTCGGAGTCTCCATGGCGAATGCGAGGGTGCTTGGAGGAACGGACGAGCGGGCCCGCCCGGCAGTCTCACCCTTCGGACGAAGGGGCTCCGGGCAACGGCACCACGGCGAGCCATGCCGCCCGGACGTCCACCCGGCGCCCTGGGAAGCCCGTGCCGGGCGCCTCGACGAGCACGGCGGGGCGCCCGAACCTAACGTGGAGGGTGGTGACCGACGCGACGGAGGGACACCGGGAATGGGCGACACCGTGGACAAGGCCAAGGGAAGGCTCAAGGAGATCGCCGGAAAGATCACCGGCCACGAGCGCCTCGAGGCCGAGGGCAGGACGGACCAGATGAAGGTCAAGATCCGGGAGAAGGCGGCGAGCGTTCGCCGCCGGGCCGAAGGCATCAGGGACTCGCTCAAACGAGACCACTGACCCGATGGAGGGACGAGACGACCCCAAGGCCACAGCCGAGGACGGTATGACTCCGGAGCCCTCCCGCGATCCGGACGACCCCGAGCACCGCACCGCGGAGGACCGGGCACGAAGCCGGTGGTCCGGGTCGCTCGGCACCTGGCCGGCCGTCGGCCTCGTGGTCGTCGTTCTCGTCGCCGCCAATCTCCTGCTGCACGGCCTGACCGGACCGCTGCGCCTGGCGACGGCCGTCGCGGTCAGCGCGTCGCTGCTCGGGGTGCTCCGCTGGGCGGGAGGCACCCTGGCGGACGCGGGGCTGGCGCCCGGGACCCTGGCCCGCGGCGCGAAGTGGGGGCTGGCCCTCGTCGGACTCGTCGGACTCGTCTACGCCGTCGGAGCGCTGCTGCCGGACACGCGGTCGCTGTTCGAGGACCGGCGGTACGAAGGGATGACGGGGAGTGAGCTGGCGGCGCGCGTTCTCGTGGTCGTCCCCGTCGGCACCGTCCTGGTGGAGGAGATCGCCTTCCGCGGGGTGCTCTACGGGCTGGTGTGCCGGGCCCGGGGGCCCGTCTGGGCGACGACCGTGTCGAGTCTGCTGTTCGGCCTGTGGCACATCCTGCCGTCCCTGGGCCTCGCGACCGCGAAGCCCGCGCTGACCACGGTCGTCGGAGACAGCGCATTCGGCTCCGTGCTCGCGATCACGGGCGCGGTGCTGTTCACGGCTGCGGCGGGCGTCCTGCTCTGCGAGCTGCGTCGCCGCAGCGGCAGCGTGCTGGCGCCCATGGGCCTGCACTGGGCGGTCAACGCGCTCGGCTACGTCGCCGGGTTCCTGCTCCGCTGACTTCCCGCCCGTACGGGGCTCAGTGATCGGGGTGGATGATGTCCCTCAACCGGTCCAGGTCCTGGGACGTGAAGCCCGACGGCCGCATGACGGTGTTCCAGCCGTCGACGTACGCCGCCTTGTACGTGTGGCCGTGGCCGTCCGGTACGCCCGTGGAGAACGGCAGGTCCGCCGTGACCTGCCAGAAGGTGACGAAGGGGATCCAGAACATCCCTTCCAGCACGTCGCTGCCGGGCGCCTCGCCGATCCAGTCGGGCTCGGAAAGCGCCAGGTCCGGACTCCACCAGACGATCGGGTCGGACGGGTGCATGAGGTACAGCACCCGCGTGCCGTTCCACGGCTTGTCCGGCGGAGTGATCCCGGTGGTCGGGTCGTCGGTGAACCGTACGGTCCGCCCCTCCTTGTAGACGGGCTCGATCTCCGGACTGCCCGCGTCCCGGTGGTCACTGAACTCGCGGAACAGGGTGTTGAAGTTAGGGGGACCGGCGAACAGGGTGCCGGCGGTGCGGTTGCGCAGGTCGTACTCGCCGCTGAAGGCCGCCTCGCCGCCGAAGGACCCCAGGCTCTCGCCGGCGACGAACAGCCGCGGACGCTGGTCCTGGGGCAGCTTGGACCAGACGTCGTAGACCGCGTCGAAGAGCTCCCGGCCGGCCTGGCGCGCCTTGGACTGGTCCACGAGATAGGAGAGCCACGACGGCAGGTACGAGTACTGCATCGCCACGGTGGCGGAGTCGCCGTCGCCGAGGTACTCGAACGAGTCCACGGCGGCGGGGTCGACCCAGCCGCTTCCCGTGGTCGTCATGACCAGCAGGTTCGCGCGCTTGAAACCGCCCGCCCGCTGAAGGTCGGCGACGGCCCGCTCGGCGCGCGCTTCCGTGTCGTCGGCGGTCTGGAGTCCGGCGTAGGCCCGGACGGGCTCCTGGGCCGGGCGGTGGGTGAAGGCGCCGATGTCCCGGGCCGTCGGACCGCTGCCGGCGAAGGCCCGGCCCTGGTAGCCCAGCGTGTCCCACGGCACCAGCGAGCCGGGCCCGCCGGACCGCAGCGTGGACGTGGGCTGATGGACGCCTTCCGGCGTCGTCGTGTCGCGCACCGAGAAGGCCTCGTTGGCCGCGTTCACGAAGCCGGACAGCAGGACCCCGCTGACGACCGACCACGCCAGGCCGGCCACCACGACCCAGCCGACGACCCGGGCCGCGCGCGGCCCGATCCAGCGGCGGAGGATACGGGCGAGCCACCGGTACAGGCGCCGCAGCCCACGGCCCGCGAGCAGGAGGAGCCAGAAGACGAGCGCGGCGATGAAGGGGCAGGCGACGGCGGCGGGGACGTTGTACTCGGTGACCCCCATGAGCCGGCGGATCTCGTGCTGCCAGTACTGGCCGAATCCGAAGGACAGACCGAACAGCGCGATCCCGCAGACGATGAGAACCTGCCACGACCTGCGCGACGCCTGTCGCGCCTCCCGGTCGGCGAACGCGCGCCACACGTAGGCCGCGATCACGCCGAGCCCGTAGCCGATGGCCGCGCTGATGCCGCAGATCAACCCCTGGAGCACACCGCCGCGGGGCAGCAGCGACGGGGTGAAGGAGAGACAGGCGAGGAGCAGCGCGCCCCAGCAGCCGGGGAGCGTGAGCCGCGGCGACCAACGTCGCTTTCCGGCACCCTCGGCGGGTTCGGCACCCTCGGCCGGCTCGGCGCCGGCGGTCGGTTCGGCATCGGCGGTCGACTCGGCACCGTCGGCCGGTTCAGGGCCGTCGGCGTCCTCGGGGTCCGGAGAGCCGTCCGGTGAAGACTTGTGCGCATCAGGAGCCATGGCTGTCCTCCGGGACAAATGATCCCAAGGCCCGACCTGACCTGCCACCTGTGACTCCTCCGTGTGTTCCGAAGGGCCAGGGCCCTGTCCACCGGGCCGACCCGGGGCGACTCGTCATCTATGCTTCAAGGCGGCCGGGGGCGATGACTCGTCTCTCCGGGCGGCACCCGCGAAGCGGCCGGTCGGACCCGCCGAGGACGGCGGTCCGGGTCGGGCCTCAGGGGGCGGGCGGACCACGTGAAACCGATCATGACGATCCTGGGGAATCGAGTGGCCGTCGCCACGCGTCACAGTGGTGCGGGGAGCCCGGTCCCCGCCCGCGAACGGAAGTCTCCAGGGAGAAGTGAGGTATGTCGGTGATCTGCGTCGGAGGCATGATCGGGATCGGCAAGACGAGCGTGGCCGAGCTGCTCGCGAAGGAGCTCGGCAGCGACGTCTTCTACGAGAGCGTGGACGACAACCCGATCCTGCCGCTCTTCTACACGGCGAGCCCCGAGGAGATCCAGGCGAAGCGCTACCCCTTCCTGCTCCAGCTCTACTTCCTGCAGACCCGGTTCGCGTCGATCAAGGAGGCGTACAAGCAGGGCGACAACGTCCTCGACCGGTCGATCTACGAGGACTGGTACTTCGCCAAGGTCAATCACGACCTGGGCCGCATCAGCTCCCTCGAGATGCAGGTGTACGAGGGCCTGCTGAACGAGATGATGCGCGAGATCGACGCCCTGCCGTACCGCAAGGCGCCCGACCTCATGGTCTACCTCAAGGCGGACTTCGAGACCGTGCTGAAGCGCATCGGGCTGCGCGGCCGTGACTTCGAGCAGGACGAGGCCCTCGTGGAGTACTACCGGACGCTGTGGTCCGGCTATGACGACTGGGTGCACAAGCACTACTCGGCCAGCGAGGTCCTGGTGATCGACATGAACCGCACCGACGTGGTGAACAACGCGGACGACGCCGCCCGCGTGGCGCAGGAGGTCAAGGACGCGCTGGTCGCCGCCAGGTCCCGCGCCTGAGGTGTCGAAGCGGCGGGGGGAAACACCGCCCCCGCCGCTTCGGCGGCCCTTCAGGCCGCGCGGCCGGCCGCGCCCGAGCCGTCAGTGCTCGCAGAGCGAGAATTCCCGTTCGTAGAGCTGCTCGTTGTGTTCGTCGACGAAGAACTTGCGTTCCCGCATGAGCTCTTCGCGGTACTCCTCGGCCTGTTCCAGCGTCATGGTCGACGTGTCGGACCACGGCTGCTGCGGCGGCACGTCGGACGTCGAGACGATCCTCTCCGACGGGTCGACCAGGAAGAACGCGAGGATCTTGCGATGCCCCGGACGAGTGGCGTCCGCGAGGCGGAACGAGCCGACGCGGTGCTGCAGGACGTTCGGGAACGCCAGGCAGCGTCCCTCCGGCGTCGACGCGGATCCCAGTACCTGGTTCAGCGCGTCCTCGTCCTCGAGACCGTAGACGTCACGCAGACCGTCGTCGTCGTTCTGTTCGTAGTCCGGGTCGTCCAGCGCCGCGCGGAAACTCAAGCTGCTTTCGGTGATGTTCTCGCTGTCCCAGTAATAGATGCCGGTCGAGACGATCCGCTCGTTCAGCATCCCCTCGACATGCCAGGAACCGCCCTGGTACTCGGGCTTGTCCGGCGTGAGGTGGATGGTGGCGAGCTTGACGATGACCTGCAGGCTCCGCCCGCGCAGGTCGATCCGGGCGGACTGATCGGGAGACTCGGGCGGGGTGTAGGCCGGGGCGTCCGGAACGACCGGGCGGCGGTTCTCCCACCATTCGTCCTGGGCCCGATTCCATGCGCGGCGGGCTTCCTCATAGGCCTCGTCGTCGCTGTGGGAGGCCTTGTCCGGATACTCCGGCTCCGGTCCGTACCATCCGTAGGGATCGGCTTCGATCCGCGCGGGCCGAGGATGGCGCAGATCGGTGAGCACGTTCTCGAACAGCGGGCGCATGCGCGCGAACAAGTCCGGTAGAACCGCGTCCAGTTCGGCATGGGTCTCGGGGTGGACGTTGTTGACGTACGACCGGAAGACGACGTCGCCGTCGTCCGTGACGTCGACGTCCGTGGGCAGCCACTGGAACCTCTCCGAGAACTCGTACCGCGAGTAGTGGTTCGCCGGGTTCCGCCAGGCCTGTTCGGGAGCGCCGCTCACCCCGTTCACGAGGCAGAACAGGGAGGGGTGAACCAGGTCCAGCACCTGGCCGTCGGAGCCGGGATGCCAGTCGAGCTCTGCCTCGGGGACCTCTTCCAGCACCCGGACCGCGTCGCGCAGCCGGCTCCTGAGCTTGTCGTCGACCAGGGTGTCCGAGTGCCACACCCCGTCGACGGCGGACACCTCGATGCCGGTTCGCTCGTCCCGCAGCGCGGCGTAGTGCGCGAGTTCGGCGAGCACGTAACGTATCTGCGCCTCGGTGAGGCCCTGGTCGAGTGCTTCCCGCGTCCACCGGGCGACGATGTCGGCGTCGTTCATCTTGTCGAACCATCCGGGCTTCGCCCTGAGGTGCGAGCTGCACTGCATCATCTGAAGTTCCCGCAGCGTTCGGGGATCCGCGAACGGCAGGGAACGAGCCGTGTGGAAGGGCAGCGGGAAAGCGGACAGGTCAGTCAATTGTCTTGGTCCTACCAGTCGGTGTGAGGTGCCGGGAAGGATACGTCAGCCGACTGACACCGCCTCGGTGGACGAAGGCGGGCCCGTGCGACTCAGGCGAACCCGAGCCGCGGGCCGCCCAGGTCGTGCAGGCGCCGGAAGAAGGCGAGCACGCCCGCGGAGCCACCGGCCCACGTGGCGCTCGCCCGGACGAGACCGGTGTCCGGGAACACCGGCCGCGACCAAGTGCCGCCGCTGCGGCTCAGGATGAGCAGGGCGACGGTCTCGGCCGCGTCCCGGAACTCCTCGGACGCGGACGCCTCCGCGAGGTCCACCATCAGTTCGCCCGCTCCGGCCAGCCCGCAGCACTGCGTGACCAGCGGCATCCGCGGGGCCAGTGCGGCGCAGGCCCGCGCGGCCCGCCGGGCGAGGTCGAGGTACCCGGGCTCGTCGAGGCGGTCGGCGGCCCGCACGAGTACGGACCCGATGCCGGCCAGGCCCCGGCACCACGAGCCGTAGCGGCGCGTCGCCCCCGGTGCGGCCGCCGCCGCGATGATGTCCGGTGTCAGGGCGGCCAGGTGCGCGGCGGCCTTCTCGGAGCGGCTGATCGCGTCCGGGTCCCCGGTCGCGGCGCCGTACTCGAGCAGGAACAAGGCGACGCCCGCCTCGCCGTGCGCGATGCCCTCGCGGAGCGCGGCACTGCCGGCCGTGTCCGCACCGGTCGGGGTCAGTCGGGCGGTGCCCGACGCCAGCATCCGGTCGCAGTCGGCGGCGACGGCGAGGTGCCGGTCCGCGGCATGCCGCTGCCCGGACCCGAGGGCGTGCCGGGCGAGGAGCAGCCCGCCGAGGCCGATTCCGGCGGCGCCCGCGATCAGGTCCGCCTCCGGGGGCCCGCCGTCCGGCGCGCGGTCCGGCAGGACGGGCTGTCCCGACCGCGCCTCGGCGTCCGTCCCCGCCTCCGCCTTCGTGAGGAAGAGTTCGACGCCGGTGCGCCCGGTGTAGAAGCCGGGCGCCAGGTTCCTCGACTGATCCGCGGTCCAGCGCGCCAACTCGGTGACGGCCGACCGTACATGGGGACGGTGTGCATGCTGCAGGAGTTCGAGGCCGAGCCCCGAACTGCCGCCGTAGACGTCGATCGAGGTGGGGACGTTCAGCTGTGCGGCCCGTTCCGGGTCCACGATCGCCCGCGCTTCGCCGACGCAGAAGGCGGTCGTGTGCGCGATGATCTCGTCCAGCAGGTCGTCGTCGATCCGAGGGCGCGCGGGCCCGCGTACGGTTCCGGGCGTGCCGGAGCGCAGACGGTCGGCCGAGACGGTCCGTACGGCCGGGTCGAAGCTCAGCAGGCCGGTGATCGACGCCCGGATGCCCCGGTGGACGTCCCCGGGGAGTCCCCCTGCCAGGCAGGCCAGGGTCCGGTCCCGATTGACCTCGTGGTCGGTGTCGACGATCACCGGGTCCATACCGGTGGCGGCGAAGAAGAGGGTCGCCCCGAGGGCGTAGTAGTCGTCGGCGGGGGAGGCCGGTCCCGTCGTGGGCAGAACGGGCTCGTTGTAGCCGGGGGTCGCCCCTCCGGGGCCGGAGCCGTTCCACTCGCTGATCCCGAAGTCGATCATGTGGCACCGTGCGGGGTCCGCGTCGTCGAGTACGACGTTGTCGGGCTTGAGGTCGCGGACGACCACGTTCCGGCCGTGGATCGCATCCAGGATGAGCAGGAGCCGGGAAGCGAGGGTGGAGAGGGCGCGCGCCGCCCGGGTGCCGTCGGCCCGGTAGGGGCCGTTCAGCAGGACGTCCCTGCGCAGGTCTCGCGTGCCGCAGTCGCTCATCACCAGGTACTCGTCCGTCCGGTGAGCGAAGTAGTCCAGTGCGCGCGGCACGCCGGTGACGCCGTCGAGCGCGGTCAGGACCGTGCGTTCGTTGCGGAGCCGGTGGCGGGCGTCCGTACCTGATTCGTCCTCGCCCACGAAGGCCCTCGCCTGTTTGACCACCACCGGCCGCCCGTGTGTGCGGTCGACCGCGCGGTAGACGTTGCCGCGGGGTGCGCGCGCGATGCCCGCGGTGACGGTGTAGCGTCCGCCGCCGAAGCCGGGCGCGGCGGCCGGCTCGTCACCGGGTCCGGAGCCGATCGCGAAGGGGTCCTCGGCCCAGGGCGGGCACCGGTAGCGGCCGACGGCCAGGCCGTCGAAGATCCGGCCGTCCGGCCCGGTCATGACGGACTCGAGGCGCCCGCTCCGGCCGGTGCGGTAGTCGCCGGTGAAGGGGCCGTAGCGGTAGTAGACGGGGGCCCTCGGGTCGACCCGCCGATCGCTGACGACCTGGGGGCCCTCCCGGTCGCGCAGTACGGCGGCGAGGTCCCGGGCCACGTCGACCACGGCGTCGGCCGCGGGGTAGACGGTGATCGCCTTGCCGACGGCTCCGGCGCTCACCACCCCGGAGTTGAGGCGGCGCAGTGTCTCCGGGTCTCGGGCGAACTTCGCGTGGCAGACGTACCGGGCCAGCACCGGCAGGACGAGTCGGGTCACGGCGTCGAGGTCGCCGGGACGCGCCGAGACGTGCAGCTTCCATCCGTGTTCCATCGCCGGCATCCGCGGATCGTTGAGGTACGACCATGTGCCGTCGGACCAGCCGCTGCGGCCGGCGATGGAAACGGCCACCGCTACGAGTTCAGGTCACAGGCGAAGCGGGTGGTGGCGGTCACCCAGGGGTCGGCGAGACACGCCGTGTGCTCGCGGTCACCGCGGTCGTCGTCCTCGAACGCGATCGCCTCGTCGTCGATCTCCAGCGGACCCGCGTCGCGGAATCCGTCGGTTTCCAGAAGATCCGGCACGGCTAAGGGCATGTGACGCCTCCATGGTGTGTCGTGCACTGAGGAGCGGACAATGGCCGACGCGGGCCGGTGGACCCGCTGGGCCGGGACTCGCTGCACAAAGGTAGGGAGCGGGCGAACGCGCTGGCAAGAGGGCCGCAGAGGCCACTCCGGAGGACTCCCGCGTTCCGGAAACGGGCGGCGGATCCCGCGTTCGAAGCGTGGAGCACCGTCCTCGGAATCGGCCGAGTGCCCGCTGCACCGTCGCCGCCATCGCGATCTGCCCGTACTGGTGGGGGTGCAGGGGCTTTCCGGACCCGGTGACCACGCAGGTGCCGACGAAGGTCGCCCGGTCGGCCTGGGCCTGGGGGGCGAGCGCGGCGTTCAGGGAGGGTTCCGCGTAGCGCAGGCAGTCGATGTCCCCCACCGCCAGGGGGTGTTGAACCGACGGCTCCAGGCGGTGACCGTGTCGGTGGTGGCGCCGCCGCAGGTCACGTCGGCCGGCTCGTGGCCGGTGGCCGCGGCGACCAGGTGCGGGTAGTCGTGCGCGGAACGTCCGCACGCGTCCGCGTACTGGCCCGGCGGCGGCGCGGCGATCCGGGCTGGACCGGTCGGCGTCCCGGTCGCCGAACTTCCGGGGCCGCCGGGGCGCCGCCGGTCACGGCGGCGGCTGCCACGCCGTCGTCCCTGCCCGTCACGCCGTCACTCCCGCCCGGGCGGCGGCCCGGGAGAACACCAGTTCCGGGTCGGCGACGCTGCCGGACCGCAGCAGCCTGACGTCGTCCCGGTAGCCCATCGAGGTCAGCCACGGCATCCGGTCCCCCTGGCGGGGCAGCGAGTCGACGGCGCGCCGGACGTATCCCGCCCCGAAGTCCAGGAACGGACGGGTCGGCATCCCGGGGTCCGCCGGCTCGGGTCGGCAGATGTCGTACCCGTGGGCGTCCAGGTGGGCGAGGAGACGACAGAAGTGCTCGCACAGCAGGCCGATCTTCAGCGTCCAGGAGGAGTTGGTGTAGCCGATGGCGAAGGCGAAGTTCGGCACGCCGGAGAGCATCATGCCCTTGTAGGCCAGGGTGTCCGGCAGCCGTACCTCCCGGCCGTCGACGGTGAGGCGGACGCCGCCGAACGCCTGCACGTTCAACCCCGTGGCGGTGACGACGACGTCCGCCGCCAGCTCACGGCCGGACTCCAGCACGATGCCCTGCTCGGTGAACGTGGCGATCCGATCGGTGACCACCGAGGCCCGGCCCTCGCGGATCGCCCGGAACAGGTCGCCGTCGGGGACCGCGCACAGCCGCTGGTCCCAGGGGTCGTACGGCGGGTTGAAGTGCAGGTCGACGGGGTAACCGGCCGGCAGTTGGCGGGTGTTGACCCATCGGATCAGGCGCCGTGCCGCCTTCGGGAACCTCTGGCAGAAGCTCCAGATCAGGCGCTGCTGGACGATGTTCTTGCGCCGGGCCAGTGCGTAGCCGCGCCGCTGACCGAGGTACTTCTTCAGCATGTTGGCGACGACGTCGGCGCGCGGTATCGGCAGGACGTACGTCGGCGTGCGCTGCAGCATGGTGACGTGCGCGGCGGTGTCCGCCATCGCCGGCACCACGGTGACCGCGGTCGCCCCACTGCCGATCACCACCACGCGCTTGCCCGCGTGGTCGAGCCGCTCCGGCCAGTGCTGCGGGTGCACGACCGGACCCCGGAACCGGTCCAGACCCTCGAACCGGGGCGTGAAGCCCTCGTCGTAGCGGTAGTAGCCGCCCGCACAGAACAGCCAGCCGCAGGTCAGCGTGGAGCGCTCGCCGGTGTCGGTGCGCTCGACCTCGACGGTCCACCGTGCGCCGTCGGTCGACCAGGAGGCGCCGAGCACCTTGTGGTGGTACCTGGTGTGCGCCTCCAGGCCGTTCTCGGCGGCCGCCTGCCGCAGGTAGTCCAGGATCCGGGGCGCGTCGGCGATGGACTGTTCGTCGCGCCAGGGCTTGAACTCGTAGCCGAAGGTGTGCAGGTCCGAGTCCGACCGGATGCCCGGGTAGCGGAACAGGTCCCAGGTCCCGCCGGACGCCTCGCGCGCTTCGAGGATCGCGAAGCTCTTCGACGGCAGCTCGGTCCTCAGGTACCGCGCGGCGCCGATGCCCGAGATCCCGGCTCCGACGATGAGGACGTCGAGGTGTTCGACGGCGGACCTGGCAGGGGACGAGGACACAGGCAGCTCCCGGCAGTGGTGGTGGAAGGGTGCGTCCATGGTGGTGCCGCCACGGCCCGGCACCAACGTGCAAACAGCACCGTCCTGATCCGGCGAGGGTGGCGATCTGCACCAGTACGATGGGCGCATGTCGTGGCAGTCACCCTCGCCCCGGGTGCGGGAGCTGATCCGCCGGGGGCGCCGAGATCGCGCTCACGCCCTCGGCCGACTGGCTCGCCGAGCTGGACGCGGCGACCCTGTCCGGCGAAGCCAGGCGACAGATCGCGGCCGATCCGGTACTGGCCGCGGGGACGCGCCGTACCAACCGCTCCAACCTGCTGTTCTGGGCGGCCTCCAACGTCCGCGCGCCGGGGGAGCCGGTCCCGGCCAACGACACGGAGGCACCACTGGCCGTCGCCCGGGACATGATCCGGCGGGGCCTGGACGAATCCGCCCTGGACGCCTACCGGGTCGGCGAGAGCGTCGCCGTGCGGATGCGGACGCAGATCGCGTGCTCGCTCACCGGCGATCCACAGGAGCTGCGTGAACTCCTCGACGTGTCCCTGCGCTCCATCTCCGCCTTCGTCGACGACACCGTGGGCGCGATCTCGGCCCGGATGCGCGCCGAGCGGGACGAGCTCACCCGCGGCACCCACGCGGAGCGCCGGGAGATCGTCACCCTGCTCCTTGAAGGGGCGCCGATCACCCGGGAGCGCGCCGAGAGCCGGCTCGGCTACCGGCTGCAGCCGACGCACACCGCAGCGATCGTCTGGACCGAAGCCCCCGACGCCGACCTGAGCCGGCTCGACCGGGCGGCCGACGCGCTCGCCGAGGCCGCCGGACAGCTCCGCCCCCTGAGCGTCATCGCCAGCACCGCCACCCGCTGGCTGTGGGTGCACGGTCGACCCGACGGCGACCGGGCGCGCGCCGCACTGGACCAGCTGCCGGACGTGCGGATCGCGGTCGGCTCCACCGCACCGGGCGTCGACGGCTTCCGCAGCAGCCACCTCGACGCCCTGACCACCCAGCAGATGCTCACCCGTCTCACCTCACCCTCACGGCTGGCCTTCCACCACGAGGTGGAACTCGTCGCCCTGCTCACCGCAGACCCCGAAGGCGCCGACCGGTTCGTCGAACGCACCCTCGGCGAGCTGGAGACCGCGCCGCCCGAGATCACCGAGACGCTGCGCGTCTTCATCGCCGAGCAGTGCAACGCCACCCGGGCCGCCGCCCGGCTGTTCACCCACCGCAACACCCTGCTCCGGCGCCTGGCCCGCGCCGACCAGCTCCTTCCGCGCCCGCTCGCCCAGCACACCATCGAGGTCGGCACCGCCCTCAAGGTCCTCCAGTGGCGCGGACACCCCTGACATCGCCGAAGCGCGCTGAGCGTCACCTCGTGGGAGCGGACACGCTTCGCGGCTCGACGCTCATCGGGCGGCGTCCGGCGCTCCGTCGCCGCGTCCACCACAGGGCGGCGACCAGGCTCCCCGCCGCCCCGTACGCGGTGGTCACCCCCACGGCGCCGGCGACCGGGCCGGCGAGGTACGCCACCGCGCCCGCCAGGGCGACGCCGAGCCACTCCCAGCGACCGTCCAGGGCGACGAGGGCGATGAGCAGCAGGGCGTACCAGGAGTAGCCGGGAGTCAGCAGGAGGAACGTCGCGCCCGTGGTCGACAGGGCGCCGTGCCAGGGTCGTTCGGGGTCGCCGCGCCACCACACCGCCGCCGACACCGCCGCGATGGCCGGCATCGCCACGGGCGGCGCCCACGTGTCGGGCAGCACGAGGCGGAGCAGGGCGTAGCGGCCGCCCGCGCCCGCGTCGTCGTAGCCCTCCTCCCGGACGTATCCGCTCAGGTAGCCCAGGACCGAACCCTCGGAGAGGAGGACGTACGGCAGGTATGTCAGCGCCACTGTCGCCGCGGCCGTCAGCGTCAGGGCCGCGACCGTCCGGGCCCGTCGGATTCCGGACAGCGCGCCGGGCAGGAGCAGCGCGGGCAGCAGCTTCGCTGCGACGGCCAGACCGAGCAGCACTCCGCCCATGACGTGACGGCGGCGTGCCACCAGAGCGAGCGCGCCGACCGACAGGAGTACGGCCAGGACGTCGACGTGGGCGTTGTCGACCGCCTCGACGGGGACCGCCGGGCACCACGCCCACAGGGCGGCCAGGCGGGGATCCCCTCGCCGGCGCAGAACGCCGAGCAGGAGGCCGCTGACGGCCAGGGCGAGAACGGCCGAGCCCGCCTGGAGCCCCTTGTGGCGGACGCCTTCCGGCGACAGGGCGTGGACGAGGAGGAACCAGCCCTCGGCCACCGGTGGGTAGATCGTGTGGACGGCAGGTCTGTTGATCCGGGTGCACCGGCCGTCGCCGAGGGACGCGAGGGCGGCGCCGTCCCGCTCGCAGACCTCGGCGCGGGGGAAGAGCCAGTCGTCCCGGAGTCCGGCGAGCGCCGGGTCCGCGGGCGCGTGATCGTACGGCGAGACGCCCGATGCCTGGACCCGGCCGTCCCACGCGTACCGGTAGGAGTCCGTGCTCGTCCGCGGGGCCGCCACCAGGCCCGTCGCCGTCACCGCGACCGCTCCGGCGAGGACGAGCGGGACGACGTGCCGGCGGGGGACGCGCCGCAGGGCGACCGCGGCCGCCGCGAACACCGCCCACGCGCCCGCGTACCCGGCCAGGAAACCGGTCCCGTGGGCGTCCGCGCGGAGCAGCAGGGCCAGCGACGCGGTCAGGAGCGACAGCAGAAGCGTGGTGACGACGACGGGGAGCGGGAGACGGCGGTCGCGGGTCATGGGCGCAGACTGGCAGCGCGCACGACGGGTGCGGAGGAGACCCGGCGGGGCGTTCGGGTTTCGTAAGGTGTCGGACCGTCCACGGCGCCGCTCGCGGCGGTGTCATGGACGGCATGACGTTCCGCATGCCCCGGCTGCCGCGCCCCGCGTTCCGGCCCCCGGCCGTCCGTCCGCCCGCGTTCACCGGGCGCCTTCACGACGCCAGAACCGCGACGTCCGTCGGCCGGTGGCTCGGCGCGGCGTTCGCCGTCTGCCTCGTCACCGGCCTCGTCAGCCACTACCTCCAACACCCGCCGGACCGGCTCGCCGATCGTCTGCCCGCCCGGCCGGTGTGGGGGTACGCGTTCACCCAGGGCCTCCACGTCGCCACCGGACTGGCGGCGATCGTGCTGCTGCTCGTCAAACTGTGGGCGGTGTACCCCAGGTTGTTCGTGTGGCCGCCCGTGCGGTCGGTGCGGCACGCGCTGGAGCGCCTGTCCGTCGCGGTCCTCGTGGCCTCGGCCGTCTTCGAGGTGCTGACGGGGCTGCTCAACATCGTCGAGTGGTACCCGTGGCCCTTCGCCTTCGTACCCGTCCACTTCGCCGTCGCCTGGGTGGCGACCGGCTCGATCCTGCTGCACATCGCCGTCAAGGCCCCCGAGATCAGGGACCACTGGAGCCGTCACTCGGCGGGCACCGAAGTCCTGCCGGTCCAGGACGCCGTCGACCGGCGCTCGTTGCTCCTCGCCACCGGCGGCGCCGTCGGCGTGGTGACGCTGACGACCGTCGGCCAGTCCTTCACGCCCCTGAAGGCGTTCGACCTGCTCGCGCCCCGGCACCCCGACCACGGCCCGCAGGGGCTGCCCGTGAACCGGACCGCCGCCGCGGCCGGCGTGACGGCGCGCCGTCTGGCGGGCTGGCGTCTGGAGGTCGCGGGACCCCGCCCGTACGTCCTCACGCTCGACGCCCTCGGGTCGATGCCCCGAGCCGGAGCCCGGCTGCCGATCGCCTGTGTCGAAGGCTGGAGCGTCGGTGCCGACTGGGGCGGGGTACGCCTCCGCGACCTGATCGAACGGGCCGGCGGACGGCCCGGCCGGGACGCCGTGCGGGTGACGTCGCTCGAGGTGAGCGGGGCCTACCGGGTGATGGAGATGGGCGCGGAGTACGTGGAAGATCCGCTCACCCTCCTCGCCCTCGCTCTCAACGGGCGGCAGCTCACGCTCGACCACGGTTTTCCGGCGCGGATCATCGCCCCCGGCCGGCCCGGGGTCCTGCAGACGAAATGGGTGCACAGGCTGGAGGTGCTGTGAGGACGGTGAGCGTGCTGCGGTACGGACTCGGGATGCTGGGCGTCGCCCTCGTGGGGCTCGGAGCGTGGCTGGTGGTGGACCAGCCGGATCCCCTCGGCGTGTTCGTGTGGCTGGCGGGCGCACTCGTCCTGCACGACGGGATCCTCGCCCCCCTCGTCCTGGCCGTGGGACTGCTGCTCGTGGGACGGCGCCGGCGGGGACTGCTGCGTGGGGCGTTGCTGGTCGCGGGGAGCGTGGTCCTTGTGGCGCTCCCTCTTCTCGTACGGCCGGGAGCGCCGCCCAACCCCTCGGCGCTGCCCCTCCCGTACGGGCGGAACCTCGCGATCGTCCTGGCGGCCGTGACGGTGGTGACGGGCGTGCTGATCGCCGGACAGCGCCGGCGGGAACGCCGTCAGGGGCGGGTGCCGGCGGACGACTGAGGGGTGAGCGACAGGAACGTACGCCCTTCCAGGGTCCAGTCTTCGGAGACGTCCCACCCGGCACGTCGCGCGTGCGAGGCCAGGGCGCGGCTGCCCGCCCGGGCCCAGGGGAACGGCGCCCCGCTTCCGCCCCGGCCGTCGTCGACCCGTACCTCGCAGCACTCGTCGACGTCCACGGGCGCGCACTCCGCGATGAGGCGCCCCGAAGGCGACACGACGTGCCGGAGCCGGCGGAGCAGGGCGGCCGGGTCGCCACCGATCCCCGTGTTGCCGTCGATCAGCAGCGCGGTGTCCCAGCGCCCCTCGCCGGGCAGCGGTTCGAAGACCGACCGGCACAGGGCCGACCCGCCGATCCGCAGGGTGCGGGCGACGGCCTCGGGGCTGATGTCGACCCCCAGGGCGCGCCGGCCCTCGGCGGCCAGCGCGGCGACGAGCCGCCCCGGTCCACAGCCGATGTCGAGGACGGTGCCCCGACAGCGGTCGAGCACGGAGCGGTCGGCGCTGTCGGGGGCCGTGCACCAGCGCTCGATCTCGAGGGGCAGGAGCCAGCCGTCGTGCCGGCGCAGGAACAGCGGGCCCCTGCCGGTACGCAGGGCGCAGTCGTACGGGTCGGCCCGCCACGCCGTCGTCGTGGTCAACGGCCCGCTCCCGTGGTCGCGGTGGTCAGCTCGGCGTACCGGGCCGCGAAACGGGTACCCGGCGCGGCGGCCGCCACCTGCCGGGCGTCCGACGCGGTGTCCACGTCCCGCAGGACGGGCAGGGCGCCGACGCGGAGCCCGGCCGCCCGCAGACGGGCGTACTGGACGGCCCCGGTGTCGGGTGTCGACATGGGGACTCCGAGGAGGAGGGAAGGGGCGGGACGGGCGAGACCGAGGGCCCAGAAGCCGCCGTCGGCGGCGGGACCGAACCAGGCGTCGCACGCGTCCCGGCACAGGGCGGGGGCCAGGAGCTCCGGTGTGACCTGCGGAGTGTCCATGCCGATGAGCAGGGCCGGCCCCGGGCAGCCGGCGAACGCGGCGGCGAGGCGCACGTCGAGCCCGCCGCCCGTCTGGGGGACGACCGCGAAGCCCGGCGGAAGCCACGGGCCCGGCTGCCCGTCGAGCACGAGGACGTGCCGGTCCGCGGGGACGCGTGCGGCGGCGGAGAGCGTGTCGGCGAGCGAGGCCTCGGCGAGCGCGGCGGCTTCCTCGGGGGTGAACGGGGGAGTGAGCCGGGTCTTCACGCGGCCGGGCCGGGGCTCCTTGGCGATGACGAGGAGGGTGGTGACGAGGGACGCGGTGACGAGGGGCGTCGTCATGGGCGGCCACCGCCCGCCGGCGCCGGTTCGTCGAGCACCTTGCGCATGTCGTGGACCGCCTGCCACGTGCCCTTCCACGTGCCCGTGACCTTGGACCGGCCGGTCCTGGGCAGGTACGGAACGTCGACCTCGCGCACCCGCCAGCCCGCGTCGGCCGCCCGGACGACCATCTGCAGCGGGTAGCCGCTGCGCCGGTCGTCGAGACCGAGGCCGAGCAGCGCCTCGCGGCGGGCCGCCCGCAGGGGGCCGAGGTCGTGCAGCCGCAGCCCGGTGCGCCGGCGCAGCAGCCAGGACAGGGCGAGGTTCCCGGCTCGGGCGTGGGCCGGCCACGCGCCGCGCCCGGTGGGGCGCCTGCGCCCCAGCAGAAGGTCGGCGGAGCCGTCGGCCACCGCGCCGACGAGGCCGGGCAGCAAGCCGGGATCGAGGGAGGCGTCGCAGTCGCAGAAGCAGACGAACTCGGCGTCGGAGGCGAGCAGTCCGGCGTGGCAGGCGGAGCCGAAGCCGCGCCGGGGCTCGTGCACGACGGTGGCGCCGAGGGCGGCGGCGATGGCCGCCGATCCGTCGGAGGAGCCGTTGTCGACGACGATCGCCCGCCATCCGGCCGGCACGCGGGCCAGGACCCAGGGCAGGGCATCCGCCTCGTCGAGGCAGGGAAGGACGACATCTACGGTCACGGGGGTCACATGCCTCACCGTAGGAACCGCAGGGCCTTCCGGGGCCGCTCCACTCCTTACGAAACGCGAACGTCCGCCGCCGTACGCCCGAGTGGCCGTGACCGCCCGGTGGGCGGATGCGACGCTGTGCGGCATGAGCGAGCACAGCGCCCCGCCGCCCCCGGCCCGGATCCTGGTGGTCGACGACGATCCGACCGTGGCCGAGGTGGTGACCGGATACCTCGGCAGATCCGGGTTCGCCGTGGAGCACGCGGCCGACGGTCCCGACGCCCTGCTGCGGGCCGAGGAACGGCGGCCGGACCTCGTCGTGCTCGACCTGATGCTGCCCGGTCTCGACGGTCTCGAGGTGTGCCGGCGGCTGCGGGGGACCGGGCCGGTACCGGTGATCATGCTGACCGCACGGGGCGACGAGGAGGACCGGATCACGGGCCTGGAGGTGGGCGCGGACGACTACGTCACGAAGCCGTTCAGCCCGCGCGAGCTCGTGCTGCGCGTCGAGTCCGTGCTGCGCCGCAGTCGCGGAGCGGGGTCGACGGCCGGCCGGTCGGTCCTGCGCGACGCGGACCTCACCGTCGACCCGGTCACCCGGAGGGCCACCCGCGCCGGCTGTGAACTCGCCCTCACGCTGCGGGAGTTCGACCTCCTCGCGTACTTCCTGGAACGGCCCGGCGCCGCGCACACCAGGGAGGAGCTGATGCGCAGGGTGTGGGGCTGGGACTTCGGCGACCTGTCCACGGTCACGGTCCATGTGCGGCGTCTGCGCGCCAAGATCGAGGACGATCCGGCGCGGCCCCGGCTCATCCAGACCGTATGGGGCGTCGGATACCGCTTCGAGCCGAGGAAAGACGGGGGAGTGTCATGAAGGACGTCCTGCTGATCGCCGTTCTCGCCCTGGCGGGAGCCGTCTGCGCCGGTCTCGCCGGAGCGATCGTCCTCCGTCTCGTACGGCACCGTTCGGTCGTCGTCTCGCTGACGGTGGTCGCGGCCGTCACGGTGACGGCGATGCTCGCCGGGACGCTCGCCGTCGCGCAGGCGATGTTCCTGTCGGGGCACGACCTGTGGGTGGTGACCGTCGTCGTCGCCATGGCGGCCCTCGTCTCGCTGGGCACCGCCCTCGTCCTGGGCCGCTGGGTGGTGGCCCGCAGCCGGGCCCTCGCCCGCGCCGCACGCGACTTCGGCGACGGCGGCAGCTTCTCCGCGCCCGATGGCGCCGCCACCGCCGAACTCGCCGCGCTCAGCCGTGAACTGGCCGCGACCAGCGCCAAGCTCGACGCGTCCCGCAAGCGCGAGCGTTCCCTGGAAGCCTCGCGCCGCGAGCTCGTCGCCTGGATCTCCCACGATCTGCGCACCCCGCTGGCGGGGCTGCGCGCCATGGCGGAGGCCCTGGAGGACGGCATGGTCGACGACCCAGCCCGCTATCACCGGCAGATCCGCACCGAGGTCGAGCGCCTGACCGCCATGGTCACCGACCTCTTCGAACTCTCCCGCATCCACGCCGGCGCCCTGACCCTCAGCCCGAGCCGCATGTCCGTGTACGACCTGGTCGGCGACGCCCTGAGCGGCGCCGACCCGCTGGCCCGCGAGCACAGGGTGCGGCTCGTGGGGGAGGAGGTCGCGGCCGTGCCCGTCGAGGTGGACGGCAAGGAGATGACCCGGGTCCTCGCGAACCTCCTCGTCAACGCGATCCGTCACACGCCGGCCGACGGGACCGTCGCGGTCGCGGCCGAACACCGCGAGGACGCCGTCGTCCTGTCCGTCACCGACGGCTGCGGCGGCATCCCCGACGAGGACCTCACCCGCGTCTTCGACACCGGTTGGCGCGGCACCGAGGCCCGCACCCCGCCGGCCGGCGCCGGGCTCGGCCTCGCCATCGTCCGCGGCATCGTCGAGGCCCACGCGGGCCGCGCCGAGGTCCGCAACGTCCCCGGCGGCTGCCGCTTCGAGGTCACCCTGCCGGCTGCGGCGGGCTGACCGAGGTCAGGAGAGGCCGGCCGAGGCCCGCTGCCCGGCCCCGGCGAACTCCGTCATGCCCTCGGCGAAGCCGACCACGGGTCGCCAGCCGAGCTCGCCGCGCAGCCGCGACGAGTCGGCGGTGACGTGCCGGACGTCGCCGAGCCGGTACTCGCCCGTGATCACGGGCTCCGGACCACCGCACGCCCGGGCGAGCGCGAAGGCCATGTCGCCCACGGTGTGCGGCTCACCGCTGCCGGTGTTGTAGGTGCTGAGCCCGCCGGCCGGCAGGCCGCCGGCCGCCTCGAGCGCGACCAGGTTCGCCGCCGCCACATCCCGTACGTGCACGAAGTCCCGACGCTGACCGCCGTCCTCGAACACGCGGGGCGCCTCGCCCCGGGCGAGGGCCGAGCGGAAGAGGGAGGCCACACCGGCGTACGGGGTGTCGCGGGGCATCCCGGGCCCGTACACGTTGTGATAGCGCAGCGAGACCGCCGTGCCGCTCACCACGCGCGCCCATGCCGCCGCCAGGTGCTCCTGGGCGAGCTTCGTGGTCGCGTACACGTTGCGGGGGTCGACGGGGGCGTCCTCCGCGACCGGACCGGGGGCGAGTTCGGCGCCGCAGTCGGGGCAGCGCGGTTCGAAGCGGCCGGCGGCGAGGTCCTGGGGCAGCCGGGCGCCGGGCCGTACGACACCGTGCGCGGGACACTCGTACCGCCCCTCCCCGTACACGACCATCGACCCGGCGAGGACGAGCCGCCGCACGCCGACGTCCGCCATGGCGGCGAGCACGACCGCCGTGCCGAGGTCGTTGCTGCCCACGTACTCCGGCGCGTCGGCGAACTCCTTGCCGAGACCGACCATGGCGGCCTGGTGGCACACCGCGTCCACCCCGTGCAGTGCGGCTCGGACCGCGAGCCGATCCCGGACGTCCGCGTGGAGGAACTCCACGGCCGGCACCTCCGGGGTCGCGCCGTGCGCGCTGGGCAGCAGGGCGTCGAGAACCACCGGCTCGTGCCCGGCCTTCGTGAGGGCGGTGACGATGTGCGAGCCGATGAACCCGGCTCCTCCTGTGACGAGTACACGCATGGGAGCGACGCTACGGACCGGATCCGGGATCAGCGGGAGCCCGCGCCGGTCCGTAAGACTTCCGTCATCGGTCACGACACACGCAGAAGCGCCAGGACGCCCGTCCTGTACTCGCGCCAAGCGCCAGGACGCTCGTCCCAAGAGCACGCGCGCGATGCTCGCGGAGTGGGACCGGGACGAGCAGGGCGCCGCTGAGCGGGTGCGGCGGTTCGTCGAGATCGTCATCACCAACGGCGCGGACACCCAGAACTTCGGCTGCCCGGTCGGGACCCTCACGAACGGGCTCGCCGAACCCGGTCATCCCGCGCGCCCCAGGCGGTCGCCGTCTTCGACCTGTTCCGTACGTGGCTCCGGGTGCGGTTCGAGGAGCTCGGCCTCGCCGTCGAGGCCGACGACCTCGCGATGCACGTCCTGGCCTTCAGCCAGGGCGTGGCGACCCTGTCCGACGCCTTCCACGACGGAGAGCCCGTGCAGCGGGAGGCCGACCGCCTCCAGGCCTGACTGGACGAACGCCTCGCGCACGGCCGCCCGATAGCGGGCTCCGCGAGAGGTGCGGACGTCACGATGACCGACACGCCGCCGCCCGCTGCGCCGTGGGTCAGGCGAGGACGTTGACGGCGCGGGCGACGACCAGACCGAGGATGAGCAGGGAGACGAGGGACTGGACGCCCATGGTGAGCTTGACCCACGGCGCCAGGGGCATCACGTCGGTGGGGCTGAACGCGGTGGCGTTGGTCAGCGCGAGGTAGAGGTAGTCGACGAACTGGGGCCGCCAGTCCGCCCTCGCCACTTCGGGGCTGAGCTGCTGGGGGAAGGCGAGCGCGGGCGTTGCGGGCATGTGGTGGGCGCGCGCCGCGGGACCGCCGCAGTCGAGCTCGAAGTAGAGCATGGAGAAGGCCAGAACCGTGCAGGCCCACACCGTGCTGCCGCTCTGCAGCAGACTGGTGGCGGAGGCCGTCTCCTTGCCGCCCTGGAGGATGTCGTCGACCAGCCGGACGGTGGACCAGACGGCGCTGAGCGCGAGAACGCCCACCAGGGCGATCGACATGGTGCGCAGTACCGTCGAGCGCCGGTCGATCCGTCCCGGGTCGCCGGCGATGAGCGCGAGCAGAAGCAGTCCCTCGACGGCCGGGAGCACCCAGCGAGGCGCCAGGCGGAGGTCGTCGGGGAGCAGGAGGGTGAGCGCCATGGCGGCGACGACGGCCGCGGCCATCGGCCACCGGTGCTCACCGACGGGCCCGTGCGGACTCGATCTCTCGGTTGGCTCGGGGATGCGTCCGGTCACGGTTCAAGGGCCCTTACGTTCGAGTGCGGAGTGCTTGTCGCCGTCCTGCTCTTCGGAACATATAGCGGGCCGGGGGGCAGGTCGCGGATCTCGCGCTTCGGCGCCACGGCCCACGTGGCGCGTGTCGTACGCAGCCCTCAGACGGGTGTCAGGGCCGCCTCCGGCAGACGCGCCTGCGGGGTGACCGGGTCCGGGGTCGGTCCGGTAATCAGCGGCTGTATCCGAGCGCACCTGTCGTGAGCGCCCCGGTCCGCCCGGGTGGCGAGGGATCGGTCCCGCGTATCGGCCGGGCTGTGGGAGTCGGGAACCGCACCGGTTCCCGCATAGCGTGTGGTTCACCGGACACGGCCTCGGCGGTGCACCCGCGATGCCCGCGGGCTGCCGCATGTACCTGGAGCAGCCACGGCTGCAGGCGGACAGCCCCGCACCTGCGACCGGCTTCTGACCGCCTCCTGCAACAAGACCTCCGAGGACCGCCTGCACCGCGCGGCAGCCGTGGAGAAGAACCTGGCGTGACGACTCGGGGCGCCGACGGCGGAGGCGCCCCGAGTCGCTCGCGCCGAGGGCACGTCAGCCGCCCAGGATCCAGATCGTCTCGTCGAAGACACCCCCGCCGTAGGCGTCGACGAGGTCCTTGAAGTCCTCCGGCCGGGCGCTGCCCAGGCGGCCCTCGACCTCGGGCCAGGCCCGAGGCCGACGCTCCGCCGGCGGCGGGACGAGGTGGGTGAGCCGTTCCACGTCAGGGTGCATCAGGGTGTCTCCGGGAGATGGCCCAGGGCTTGGGGACGTTCACGCTAGTCCACGGCCCTGACGTACGGGTCGCCCGACGGCCGGGCTCGCGTGGGGCGGCGCAGGCGTCGTGAGCGGCCGTGCCGGGGCATGCGGGAAGGGATGTCCGAGCTCGTTGATAGCGTGCCGCTGCCCGGCCGGATCGATCATGGAAGGACGGCAGCCGTGCAGGAAGTGGCACATCACGAGGTGAACGACGAGCGCATGGCCCAAGCGCTCGACGACATCGAGGGGAGGGCCTTCGGCCGCTGGCACAGCATGCGTTACGGCTCCTTCCGCCTCGACGGACTGCGGGAGTTGGGCGACGAGCTGCTCGACCACGTCGCCGCGCGCAGCCTGAGCGCACCTGAGCTCGACGACGCGTCCCGCGTCCCGCTGCTGACCGCCGCGGAGTGCTCGCTCGGGGTCATCAGCCTCGGCTGCTTCCCCGACGGCGACCAGGAGATCAGGCTTCCGCTGGTCCGCGAGGAGCTGACGAGCGAGGAGATCTCCTTCCGGGACGTCGTCGACGAGGCCCCCACGGCACGGACGTGGCTGGACACCTTCGCGGCCGTCGTGGTCAGCGGCCTCGTCTGGGAATGGCGGCGGGTCACCGGGCTGCTGCTGCGGGACGACTTCGCGTCCGCGATCCGGGACGGCGTGCCGTACTCGCGGCTGACGTCGGTGTCGACGCCGGCCGATCTGGCGGCCATGGAGGCGCTGTGCGGCTATCTGACCGAGGAGAGCGGGCACCTCCCCCGCGATTGGCCGACCGTACCCCTGCGCAAGCCCGACCCGGAGGAGCGCGTCGACTCCGTTCGGCGGCTGGACGCGGCCGGCGGGCTGACGCCGGACCAGCAGCTGCTGCGCGTCCTGCTCGACGACGACCAGGTCGCCTTCGAGGATGCCCTCGTGACCCGGCTGGTCGCACACCGCGAGAGCGTGGGCGCGGACCCCGCCCCGAGGACGCTGCTGCCACTGGACACCCTCGCCCTGACCGCCCTGGCCGTCCAGGTGCACGGGTGGGAGTTGCGCGTCCGCTCCGGCTACCTGCCCCGCGGCATCGTCGGCCGCACCGACGTGCTCCGACGAGCCGGGGACAGCGAGCGGAACGACCTCGGCCACTGGCACGCCAGGTAGCCGCACCTTCGGGCCACGGACGTCACGCGGTCACACGGTCGCGCGGGAGGCGTAGGCGCGGACGTCGGCATCCGGGTCGCGGGTGGCCGCGGCCAGGGCGGTCCGCGCCCCGGGGTCGGTGCGGTGTTCCAGGAGGGAGAGGACCGCGGCCTTGCGGACATCCGCGTTGGGGTCGGCCAGGGTTCGCGCGAGGGCGGTGACGGCCTCGGCGGCCGGGGCCGCCCGCAGCGCGCTCGCGGCGCCCGCCCTGACCTGCCAGGCGGGATCGGCCAGGGCTGCCGCGGCCCGCGCCGCGTACGGCCGTGGGCAGCCGGTCGCGGCCAGCGCGCCGAGTGCGGCGCCCCTGACGAGGGGGTCCGGGTCGTCCATCAGCCCGTCCAGCGTCGCCGGGGCCGGGGCCGGGGCGGACACGGCCGCGAGACCGCGGGCCACCGCGACCCGCACCTCGCGGGCCGGGTCGTCGGCGGCCACCGCCAGCTCGTCGACCGCGTCCACGGACACCAGGGCCCGCACCGCGATGATGCGTACCTCGATGTCGTCGTCGGCAAGCGCGGCCGCGTAGACCGCGGCATCGCCCAGCCGCAAGGCGCGCGATACGTCGAGCGCCGCCGCTCGGACGGCCGGGTCGGCGACGGCCGACGCCGCCTTCAGCGCGGTGCCCAACCCGGCTTCGGCGGGCAGTACTTCGACCAGCTCGCGCAGCACCGCCGCGGCGGCGGCCCGGACCTGGGGTGCGGAGTCCAGCAGGCGGGCGGCGAGGACGGGCCCGGCGCCGGCCGGCGCCGTCTCGCCGAGGGCGGCCACGGCGGCCGACCGCACCGCCGGATCGGCGTCGGCGAGGTACGGACGGAACTCCTCCAGCTCGGCGGACTCCTCGGCGAGGGTGAGGAGGCGGAGCAGGGCCGGGTTGGGCGCAGTGGCTTCTGCCGGGGCCGTTCCGGGGGTTGCGGCGTCCTCGGCGGCTGTCGGTGGCGCTGTCGGGACCTGTGCCTCTGGCAAGGTGTCGTGGTCATCGGCCCGGGTCGCGGCGACCGCAGCAGCGGTGTCCTTTCCGGCCTCGGTCGCCGACGAAACCGCTTCCGGAGCCGCCGCCGGTGCAGCCACCGGCGCGGTCGGGCGCGCGGCGCGCGTGCTCGTGGCGGCGGCAGGAGCGGTCGGACGGGCGGCGACCGCAGTCGTCGCGGCGGCAGGGGCGGCCTCCCGCGGACCCGCCGTGGCCACCGGCACCAGCGCGACCTCGCCCAGTAGCCGCTCGGGTCCCGGTGCCGGCGCGAACTCCGGCACCGGCACCACGTACGGCTCGACCGGCCGCGCGGTGAACTCCATCGCTCCCGAGGCGGACTTGCGCAGGTCGAGGTGGTGCAGCCAGCCCGCGTCGTCCCGACCCGGGTGGTCGAGTCGCTCGTGGTACAGCCCCCACCGCGACTCGGTCCTGGCCAGGGAGGCCCGGGCGGCCATTTCCGCGCAGTCCCTGATGAAGGAGACCTCGGCGCACCGCATCAGCTCGTGCGGCGTGCGAGCCCCCATGCCGTCGATCTCGCTCGACATCCGGGTGAACGCCTCGACCGCCAGGGACAGCTTGGCCCCGGTCTTCGGCGGTGCCACGTAGTCGTTGACGAATCGCCGCAGCTTGTACTCGACCTGCGGTTGCGGCGGTCCGTCGGGATTGCGCAGCGGCCGGTAGACGAGTTCGTGGGCGGCGGCCAGCTGTTCTGCGGGCAACTCGCCCTCGAACGCGTGGTACTGGGCCGCGTCCTCTCCGGCCAGATCGCCGAAGACGAACGCGCCGATCATGTAGTTGTGCGGGACGCAGGCCAGGTCGCCCGCCGCGTACAGCCGGGGCACCGTCGTCCGGGCCTGGGCGTCCACCCGTACCCCGGAGGCGGAGTGTCCGCCGCACAGCCCGATCTCCGAGATGTGCATCTCGATGTCGTGGGTGCGGTAGTCATGGCCGCGGTTCGCGTGGAACGTGCCGCGGGTGGGCCGTTCCGTGGTGTGCAGGATCGACTCGACGGCGCCGACGGTCTCCTCCGGCAGATGGCTGAGCTTGAGATACACCGGCCCCCGGTCGGAGGCGAGTTCGGTCGCGAACTCGGACATCATCTGTCCCGACCAGTAGTCCGACTCCACGAAGCGCTCGCCGTGCCGGTTCACCTGGTACCCGCCGAACGGGTTCGCGACGTACGCGCACGCCGGCCCGTTGTAGTCCTTGATCAGCGGGTTGATCTGGAAGCACTCGATCCCGGTGAGCGCGGCCCCCGCGTGGTAGGCCATGGCGTAGCCGTCGCCGGCGTTGGTCGGGTTCTCGTACGTGCCGTAGAGGTAGCCCGAGGCGGGCAGGCCGAGTCGGCCGCACGCGCCGGTGGCCAGGATCACCGCTCCCGCCCGCACGATCACGAAGTCGCCCGTACGCGTGTGGAATCCCGCCGCGCCGATCGCCCGTCCGTCGTCCGGGTGCGTGAGCACCCGCACCGGCATGACCCGGTTCTCGATCCGGATCCGCTCGCGCATCTCCCGCCGCCGCAGCTGCCGGTAGAGGACCTTCTTGACGTCCTTGCCCTCCGGCATCGGCAGCACGTACGAGCCGGAGCGGTGCACCTGGCGGACCGCGTACTCGCCGTGTTCGTCCTTCTCGAACTTCACCCCGTACGACTCCAGGCGCTGGACCATCCCGAAGCCCCGGGTCGCGGTCTGCCGGACGGTGGACTGGTCGACGACGCCGTCGTTGGCGCGGGTGATCTCGGCGACGTAGTCGTCGGGTTCGGCCCGGCCCGGGATGATCGCGTTGTTGACCCCGTCCATTCCCATGGCGAGGGCGCCGGAGTGGCGGACGTGCGCCTTCTCCAGGAGCAGCACGGACGCGCCGCGTCCGGCGGCGGTCAGCGCGGCCATCGTGCCCGCGGTACCGCCGCCGATGACGAGGACGTCGCAGGACAGTTCGGTCGCGTCGGCGAGCGAGGGGATGGCGGGAGGGGTGTCCACCAGGGTGTCCACGGGGGTGCCTTTCGGATGACGCTCGGATGGATGTCGGGATGGAGGTGGAGGTCTGGGCCGGATATCGGGATGCAGGTCTGGGATGGATGTCGGGATGGATGTCCGGAATGGGCTCGGGATTTGCTCGGGGGAGACCTCAGAGGGATTCGAGGATGCGGCGGCGCGCTTCTTCGGTGCCGGGGGCCGTTCGGGCGTCGCGCTCACGAGGGTGCGGAACGTCCATCACCTGCCCCGAGCCGAGTCGGAGGATCCGGTCGCCGAGGTGCAGGGCCTCGTCCACGTCGTGGGTGACGAAGACGACGGTGGCGCCGGTACCGCGCAGGATCTCGACCAGCAGGTCCTGCATCCCGGCCCGGGTGTGTGCGTCCAGTGCACCGAAGGGCTCGTCCATCAGGACCGCGCGGGGGCGTCCGGCCAGGGCGCGGGCCAGCTGGACCCGTTGGCGCTGGCCGCCGGACAGCTGGTGGGGCAGCTTGTGGGCGTGGTCCGCGAGGCCGACCCGGTCCAGCCAGTCGGCGGCCGAGCGCCGCCGCTCCGCACGGGGGACACGTCGGATCGCCAGTGGCAGTTCCACGTTGGCGCGGACGGTCCGCCAGGGCAGCAGTGCGTCGTGCTGGAACACCAGGGCCCGGTCGGCGGCGGGCCGGTCGATCGGCTCCCCGTCCTGGCGGACCGTTCCCTCCCGCGGGGGCAGCAGTCCCGCGAGGGTACGCAGCAGCGTCGACTTGCCGCAGCCGGAGGGGCCGACCACGGCCAGCAGCTCCCCGGGAGGGATGCTCAGGGTCACGGTGCCCGGTATGGCGGCGCCGTCCGGGTGGCCGAGCCGCACGGCGTCCAGGGTGAGTTCGGCGCCGGCGGGCGCGGGTGCGAGGCTCATGGAACCGGCTCCTTCCGTGGAACGGCGGTGGGTGCGGCGGCGTCGCCGAGGGCGCCGGCCTTGGCCCCCGCGTCGGTGTGGACGTCGGCGTCGGCGTCCGTATGGCCGCGAGCGGGGAACTCAGGTGTCGTACGGGCCACCCGTGCGGCCCGGCGGAACAGCGCGCGCGAGGTGTCGGCCGCGCCGCCCGCCGTCGGACGGGGCAGCCACGACGTCGCGCGACGGCCCAGGAACTCCACCGCCGTCGAGGTGAGCCAACCGAGGCAGCCGATGGTGGCCATGCCGACGAACACCCCTGGATAGTCGACGACGGTGTAGTCCTGCCAGGTCCGGTAGCCGACCCCGTACTCGCCGGAGATCATCTCCGCGGAGATCACGCAGATCCACGCGACGCCGATGCCCACCGACAGCCCGCCGAAGACGCCCGGGAGGGCGCCCGGCAGCACCACCGAGCGCAGCACCCGCAGCCGACCGCCGCCCATCGTGAGCACGGCCTCCTCCCAGGCCGGAGTGAGTGCGCGGACCGCGTGCCGGGTCGACACCAGGACGGGGAAGAAGGCGGCGGTGAACGTGATGAAGACGATGCCCTGCTCGTTGGTGGGCAGCAGCAGGATGGCGACCGGGACCAGGGCGATGGCCGGCACGGGCCGTACCACCTCCACCAGTGGGCCGAGCAGGTCGGCGGCCCAGCGGGAGCGGGCGACGGCCGTGCCCGCCGCCACCCCCAGGACCGCGGCCAGCAGGAAGCCCACCGTGATCCGGCCCAGGCTGTGGCCCAGGTCCTGCCAGTACGTCGCGGTGCCGACCCGGTCCGCGAAGGCCGAGGCCACCTCGACGACCGTGGGGAACTGCTCGAACCGCAGCCACAGGTCGACGTCCAGCGAGGTCAGCAGCTGCCAGAGCAGAAGAGCCGCGGCGAGCGAACCTGCGCGGACCAGACGGCGGCCCGCGCTCATGACGCCAGCCGCACGGCGTCCGCGTAGCCCACGACCCGGGCGCCGGAATGCCTGGAGACGTACGTCTGCGCATTGGCAGGGGTGACGAAGGCCCGCAGCCGTTCGCCGTCCGCGACCCACACCGCCTTGTCGGCGAACCACAGGGTGCCGGTCAGCGCGTCCGGCACATAAGCGGCCCGTACGTCGGCGCCCTTGGCGGCCTTCAGCAGCTCCTCGGGACTGTCGAAGGAACGTGTGGTGGCCTGACCCTTGAGCCACAGTTCAGGCTTGGCCGTGGTCGCCTTCGGGTACGCCGGGCTCGACGCGGCGCGCTTCAGCGGTGCCGGGTCGACGAAGGCGTCCACGTCGACGTCGCCGACCAGCTTGGCCGCCTTCAGCAGCGGCACGTCCTCCTTCAGCGCGGCGACCAGCTCCGGGCGGAGCTGCGGATCGAAGGTGGAGATGCCGTTCGCGCCGTTGTAGAGGTAGACCACCTCGGCGGGCAGCCCGGTGGCCTTCGCCACGGATTCGGCCGCCGCGACGGGCCGGGTGCGCAGGTGGTCGGTGGCCCGGCGCTGTGCCTTGAGGAAGTCGTCGAGGACGCCGGGCCGTTGTTCGGCGAACTTCTGCCGTACGGTGACCCCGTGGAAGGTCGGCAGGTCGAGCACCGCGCCGTCGTACAGGGCCTTGGCCCGGCCTTCGAAGGCGAGCAGTCCCGGCCACGCGACGAACTGGGACAGCGCGTCGACACTGCCGGAGGTCAGCGCTGACGCGCCCACGCTGGGCTGCTGGTTGAGCTTCCGGATGTCCGTCTGCGGGTCGAGACCGGCTCGCTCCAGCGCCCGTACGAGCGTGCCGTCGGCGGCCGAGCCGACACTGGTGGACACCTTCTTGCCGCGCAGGTCGGCCGGCGACTTCAGGGAGGAACCAGGGGCCGTCACCACGGTGTTGAGCCCGCCGCGCAGGTTGTACCCGGTGACCGAGACCAGCCGGGTCGGCTGACCCAGCTGCTTGCCCCTGGCGGCGTTGATGAGCAGCGGGAAGTCGCCCATCGACCCGATGTCGATCTTCCCGGCCGTCATCTGGGCGGTGATCGGCGCACCCGTGGCGTAGTCCTGCCACACGACCTTGTACGAGACGCCGTCCTTCCTCCCGCGCGCCGCGAGCTCCTCCTCGAAGTAGCCGAGGGAGCGCAGCAGCGTGCCGGCGGTGACGGTGTTGATGGTCTTCGACTGGTAGCCGACGGTCACCGTGACGCTCTTCGCGTCGTCGCTGTCGGCGCCTGCCGTGCCACCGCAGGCGGTGGCGAGGGGAAGCAGCGCGGTGGCCAGGAGCGGGAGGAGCCGAATTCTCTTGCTGGGCATGGAAGGCCGGCCTTTCAGCGGAGCAGATAGGGCATGTTGACGGTGACCGCACCCGTGGGGCAGCGCGCCGAGCACGGGCCGCAGTACCAGCACTCGTCCACGTGCATGTACGCCTTGCCGTCGTCCTCGCGGATGGCGAGCGAGTCGAGCGGACACATGTCGACGCAGAGCGTGCAGCCGTCGATGCACTTGGACTCGTCGATGGTCACGGGCACGTCCGCGCGCTGTGGAACAAGAGGCATGGCGGTCTCCAAGACCCGAAGGGGCAAGAACGGGGAATGAGGAAGGCAGGAAGGCGAAAAACCAGCGAGGAACCGGGGGTTGTGAGCCAGGAGCCAGGAGCCAGGAGCCGGTGGCGGTTTCCCGCGTCACAGTGACCGGCGCAGCACGCCGCTCATGGTGATGCGGTCGCCGCGGAACCGGATGAACTCCAGATCCACCGGGCGCCCGTCGGGCAGGCAGGTGAGCCGCTCCAGCATCAGTACGGCCGCGCCTCGCGGGGCCTGGAGCACCGCGGCGGAGTGCGCGTCGGCGGTGACCGCCTCCAGGGTGATCTCGGCATGCCCGAGCGGACCGCCGGTGAGCGATTCCAGGAGCCGGAACACATCCGTGTTCTCCAGGTCGCAGCCGAGGAGTTCACCGCCCACGTCCATGGGCAGGTAGGACAGGTCCAAGGACAGCGGAAGTCCGTTCAGGCGGCGCAGCCGCTCGATACAGAGCACATCGCTGTGGTCGGGCAGTCCCAGTCGGTGCGCCACCGGACCCGGGGCGGAGACCGGGCCGACGGTACGGACCTCGTTGGTGACCCGGCCGTGCTCGTGCAGGGTCTCGGCCAGGCCCTGGAGACGGTCGAGGCCGTGCGGGTACTTCTCGCACACCACCACGGTGCCGACACCGGGCTGCCGCTCGACGAGCTGCTCACCGCGCAGCAGGTCCAGGGCCTGTCGGACGGTGTTGCGGCTGGCCCGGTAGTCCGCGGCGATGACGTCCTCGAGGGGGAGGACCCGCTGGGGGAAGCCGCCCGAGAGGATCTGGTGGCGCAGCAGATCGGCGAGCTGTCGCGCCCGGTCCGCACGCAGTCGACGACGGCGCGCGGCGGCGACCGGGCGGGCTGCGGGGGTGGGTTCGGCTGGCATGGCAGGGAACGTACCCGTGGAGTGCCGCCGATGGTGTTGCCGCAGTATTGCGCCACCTGACGTCTCGTACGAACCGCCCTGACCTGCGATTTCGTCGCCGATACGGCAAGATCCGCCACATCGGCGTCCACCACGTGGACCACCGGCCACCCACGATGCGGCCGGTTCGTGCGCGGGTGCGTTCAGCCGCCGGCCGTCATCAGTGGGAACGTGATCTCACAGTGAGAGCCCGCGGGCCGGGCTCCCCGGCGGGCGGCCAGGCCCGCCGCGTGCGTCGTGCGCGCCGATGTCCCAGCCGGTCGACGTGGAGTGCTTCAGCCGAGCCAGGCGCGGGTGAGGGTCTGGACGGCGGAGCCGTCGAGGTCGGTGAGCGTGGTGCCGACGAACTCGCGGGCCCAGTCGGAGGTCTGGACGCGGAACGGGGGGTGTTCCGCGGTCAGGGCCTCGATGATCGGGGCCGCGGCCTCGAACGGCGTCTGGGCGTTCCCGAAGGACTTCTGAGTGCGGGCGATGTAGGCATTGAGGGCAGGGGCGTAGGGTCCGGCAGCGGCCAGCAGGGCGGGGACGTCCAGGCCGAGGTTGGAGACGAACTCGCTGGCGACCGCGCCCGGTTCGACCACGGTGACGTCGACGCCGACGGTGTCGGCCACGGGGGCGAGTGACTGCATGAAGCCCTCGACGGCGAACTTGGCCGCGCAGTACGCCTCGTTGAAGGGCTGCCCGACGGCCCCGCCCACACTGGTGACGGTGATCACCCGGCCCCGGGAGGCGCGCAGGTGGGGCAGGGCGGCGCGGGTGGTGGCGACGACGCCGAAGAAGTTGACCTCCATGGTGGCGCGGACGTCGTCGAGGCTCATCTGCTCGATGGTGCCGACCTGGGCGGCCCCGGCGTTGTTGACCAGTGCGTCGAGGCGGCCGTGCTCGGCGATCACCTCGTCGAGGCACGCGGCGATGCTGTCGGCGTCGGCGACGTCCAGGCGCTTGACCCGGATGCGGTCGGCGACCGCGTGCTCGGCTGCGGCCTTGAGCAGGGCCTCGGCCTTTCCGGTGTCGCGCATGGTGGCGATGGTGGTCCAGCCGGCCCGGGCGGCGGCCACGGCGGTAGCAAGGCCGATGCCGGACGAGGTGCCTGTGATCAGAACGGTCTTTTCGCTGGCCATCAAGGGTCTCCTTGCCTGTCTGAACGGAGCGCCGGCCGGTAACCGGGGAACTCCCCATTTAATCGAGAGGCTAACCGGGGGGTTCCCCGGTTGTCCAGATAGACTGGATCCTGACGAAGGGAGCAGCCTTGACCACGCAACCGAGCGTGTTGCGCGCGGATGCCCGCCGCAACCGGGAGCGCATCCTCGAAGCGGCCGTGCGTGCGTTCGCCGAGAAGGGTGCGGACGTTCCGATCGACGCGATCGCCAAGGCCGCCGGGGTCGGCTCGGCCACGCTCTACCGTCACTTCCCCACGCGCGAGGCGCTGGTCGAGGCGGCCTATCGCAACGAGCTGGCCCGCGTCTGCGACAGCGCCGCCGAGTTGCTGGCCGACCTCCCGCCGGACCGGGCGCTACGCCGGTGGATGGACAGGTTCATCGACTACCTGGCCGCCAAGGAGGGCATGGCGGACGCGCTGCGTGCCGCGGTCGCGTCCGGCGCGGACCCGTTCGCCGAGACCCTCGACAAGCTCAGCGCGGCGATCGACTCCCTCCTGCGCGCCGGAGCCGAGGCCGGACTCCTGCGCTCGGACGCCGACGCCTTCGACGTCGGTCTGAGCCTCGCCGGTGTCGCGCTGATCACCAGCTCTCCCGCCCAGCGCGAACGCTCCGGTCGCCTGCTCGACCTGATCCTCGACGGACTGCGATACGGGACGGACAGGTAGCCGCCGCCGCTCGCAGGCGGCCCCGTCCACGCCCCGCAGCCGCGGTGCCGCGGGCGCTGGCACGTCAGCCCTGGGCCGCGTCGGGTATGGCAAGCCGCCGCTGTCGCTCAAGGGGGGCAAGGGCGAGCAGCAGCAACAGGCCGCCCAGGGGCAGGAAGTCCAGGCTCATCGCCGTGACGGCGATGCCCGCGACCACCAGGAGCGGCCGCCAGACCGCTATGCGCCGGATGGCCGCCAGCTGAACCGTGGGCAGGATCAGGCCCACGTGGAAGAGCAGCGGACCGATCGTGTAGACGGCAGGCGTGACGCCCGGGTGACTCCGGACCTCGTCGAACATGATGTCCATGGCCTCCCGGTCCGCGCACAGGAACCCCACCGCCAGGTCGATCACCGTCTGCGCGGTCGCCGCGACCGCTCCGAGCAGCCCCGCGGCGGCCGCGAAACCGGCGAACAGGCCTGCAGCCAGCCCACGCCCCGCCGTCGCCCACCGTCTCAGGCGCCACATCACCGGCGCGAAGGCCGACACGGATGCCAGCAGCGCGAGATGGCCGAGGCTCCAGGAGACGCCGGGGCCGTGGGCGGAATCGGTGAGGCGGATGACTCCGTAGGCCGTCATGCACAGCGGAGCGATGGTGAAACAGGCCCACTGGCGCGTCGTGTTCGTCATGGAACGATCATGCTCGTGGGCCACACCGGACACATCGGGGACAGCCCTGAGGCACCCCCGGTACCCCCGCAGTCGCGGTCAGGGTCGGGAGAGGCATCCGACCTGCCTCCCACTGCTCGGATGTCGGCATCACCGGCATCACGCCGTCAGGGGACAGGGCTGTCCGTATGGCCGTCTCTGATGTGATCATGATTGTTCTCGGAGGCCGAGTAGGGGGATCAGGGCATGGAGTTCGTGCTGCCGTCGGACGGTCCTGCCGCGGATGCGGAGGGGACCTGGCGGCACTGGGGGAGTCGGAGGCGGCCCCTGCTTCCGTCGACGCCGCCACATGCTCGAGACCGCCACCCGTCAAGGTGTGCGGGCACCCTGGAGTCCCTGGAGGGCGCCGCACCGCGGATCGGACGGCGGGCGGGACGGCCCCCGGACCCGACGCCTGATCCCTGGTCCGACAGCATGACCGAACCCCGACGTACGAACGGATGAACCGACCGGTGCCCCAGCACGCCCAGGCCATGCGCCGCCATTTCCACGAGGCCGCCGCGCGACGCGGCTTCTCGGTCGCCCCCGCGCAGGAGGCCGCCGTCGAGAGGCTGGCACGCATGGCGGCCGAACTCGCCCGTCCGGCCTGGACCTTCCCCCGGCCGCCGCGTGACCTGTACGTCTGGGGCCCGGTGGGCCGGGGGAAGTCCTGGCTCGTGGACACCTTCTACGAAGGGCTGCCCACGGAACGCAAACGCCGCCTGCACTTCCACGACTTCTTCCGCCGGCTGCACGACGGGGTGACCAGGCCGGGCGCCCGCCACGACGGGCAGAGCGCCGTCGACAGCGCCCTCGACGAGCTGATCGGCGACAGCCGGGTCCTGGTCTTCGACGAGTTCCACGCTCACGACGCGGGCGACGCGATGCTGATCGCACGCCTCTTCCGTACGCTGCTCGACCGCCGCATCACCCTGGTCACCACCTCGAACTACCCGCCTGCCGGACTGATGCCGGACCCGCTCTACCACCACCTTTTCGAGCCGACCATCCAGCTCATCGAGGAGCGGATGGACGTCCTCGACGTCACGGGCCCGGTGGACTTCCGCCGCGTCGAGGCGCCCGCGACGGCGGACGGCGGGCGCAGGTTCGCCACGGGCCTGTGCCTGCCCGCGGGCGGCAGCGGCCTGGAGGCGCTCGGCCTCACCGCCCCGGAGCCCGCGGAGGCCACCCCCGTCCAGGCCCACCTGCGGGAGCTGCCGGCCCGCGCGGTACGCGGTGACGTGGTCTGGTTCGCCTTCGACGCCCTGTGCGAGGCCGCTACGGGGGTGCCCGACTACCTGGCGCTCGCCGAACGGTTCCCCACCCTGGTGCTGGACGGAGTGCCTCCGCTGGCCGAGGCCTCCGCGGACGGACGGCAGCGGTTCGCGAACCTCGTCGACGTCGCCTGCGACCGCGACATACGGCTCGTCCTCATCGGCGCCGACCCCCTGACCGCCCTCCCCGCCGACCAGGTCCTCACCCGAGACCTGGACCGCACAGCCAGCCGCCTCGCCATGCTTCAGCGGACGAACCGAGCTCGCACCTCACCCTGACCACGACGCCGCCGGACAGAAGTGTGTGCTCTTCGGCGGCTTCGCCGTGAGGGACGGCGACGCGTACGCCGACGGCGGCGGACTGGTCCTGCACGGCGGCAGCGGACCGGCGCCCGTCGCGGGTGCCGGTCTCACCCTCAGCTGCCCCTTTATCGGATTTGATCGGCAACGCGCAAGGCATTCGACAAGGAAATCCCGGTCGGGCGCACTAGACTGACGGGCTGTTTGGCGCCGGATCGGAACAACCTGGGCAGACCCGGGCTCCACCGGCGACCCGGACGCTTCCGGGCGCGAGACACGAGGGCCGATGTCAGCCACACCTGAGCGCGGTGAACTCACTCTGCTCGACGACGGGGAGACGTACGAGGACTCCGGGAAAGCGGCCCGGTTCTCCGCCGGGCCCGCCGCCCCGCCCCGTACGCTCGTCGACATCCTCGACGCGACCGTCCTGGCCCACCCCGACGAACCCGCGCTCGACGACGGCTCCGCCCAGCTGACGTACCGTGAGCTGGCTGCCGAGGTCGAGCGGCTGCGGCGCACCCTCGCCGCGACCGGCGTCGGACTCGGCGACCGCGTCGGCGTACGCGTGCCCTCCGGGACCAACGACCTGTACGTGGCCATCCTCGCCGTGCTCGCCGCAGGCGCCGCCTACGTGCCGGTCGACGCCGAGGACCCGGACGAGCGGGCCGAACTGGTCTTCGGCGAAGCCGGGGTACGCGCCGTTCTCGGCGCCGGACGGTCCGTCGAGGTCACCGCGGATCCCGAGCCCGGCCACGCCCCCGCCGCCCGCCCCGGGCCCGAGCACGACGCCTGGATCATCTTCACCTCCGGCTCCACCGGAGTGCCCAAGGGCGTCGCCGTCGGCCACCGCAGCGCCGCCGCCTTCGTGGACGCCGAGGCCGCGCTCTTCCTCGCCGAGGAACCGATCGGACCCGGCGACCGGATCATGGCCGGACTGTCGGTCGCGTTCGACGCCTCCTGCGAGGAGATGTGGCTGGCCTGGCGCCACGGCGCCTGCCTCGTGCCCGTCCCGCGCTCCCAGGTGCGCAGCGGCGCCGACCTCGGTCCCTGGCTGGTGGAACAGGAGATCACCGTGGTCTCCACCGTGCCGACCCTGGCCGCGCTCTGGGACCCCGCGGACCTGGGCGAGGTCCGGCTGCTGATCTTCGGCGGGGAGGCCTGCCCGCCCGAACTGACCCAGCGTCTGGTGACCGAGGGCCGCGAGGTCTGGAACACGTACGGTCCCACCGAGGCCACCGTCGTCGCCTGCGCCTCGCTCCTGACCGGTGAGGAACCGATCCGCATCGGTCTCCCGCTGAACGGATGGGAACTGGTCGTGGCCGACGAGTCCGGCGAGCCGGTGCCCGTGGGCGGCAGCGGCGAGCTCGTGATCGGCGGCGTGGGCCTGGCCCGCTACCTCGACCCCGCGAAGGACGCCGAGAAGTACGCCCCGCTCGCCTCCCTCGGCTGGCAGCGCGCCTACCGCAGCGGCGACCTCGTCCGCGCGGAGCCGGAGGGCCTCGTCTTCCTCGGCCGCGGCGACGAGCAGATCAAGCTCGGCGGCCGCCGCATCGAACTGGGCGAGGTGGACGCCGCACTCCAGGCCCTGCCCGGCGTCGCCGGAGCGGCCGCCGCGGTCCGCACCGCGCGCGGCGGCAACGAGCTCCTCGTCGGCTACGTCGTCACCCAGGAGGGATGGGACCACGCCGCGGCCGTCGAGCGGCTCCGCGCCGAGCTGCCCGCGGCCCTCGTGCCGCTCCTCGCGCCGGTCGCCGAGCTGCCGACCCGTACCTCCGGGAAGGTCGACCGGAACGCGCTGCCCTGGCCACTGCCCGAACTCGAGACCACCGGCCCCGCCGAGCAGCTCTACGGCACCGAGGCCTGGCTCGCCGAGCAGTGGAGCGAGACCCTGGGCGTGCCCGTCACCGGCGCCGGCGACGACTTCTTCGCGATCGGCGGCGGCAGCCTCGCCGCCGCCCAGCTCACCACCCGGCTCCGCACCCGCTACCCGAGCGCGGCCGTCGTCGACATCTACCAGCAGCCCACCCTGCGCAAGCTCGCCCGCCACCTGGAGCGGTCCGTCCAGGACGGCGGCGAGGCCCGGACCGTCGCCCCCGTCCCGCTCCGGTCCCAGGTGGTTCAGGCGCTGCTCCTGCTCCCGCTGTTCACCCTGGTCGGGCTGCGCTGGACGGTGGCACTCCTCGCCCTGGGCAACGTCCTCCACCGGTTCGGGCCCTACCCCTGGGCGCCCACCGCCTCCTGGTGGCTCGTCGCCGCCGGCGCCGCCCTGCTCTACAGCCCACCGGGCCGGCTGGCCCTCGCGGCCGGTGGCGCCCGCCTCCTGCTGCGCGGGGTCGAGTCCGGCCACTACCCGCGCGGCGGAAGCGTGCACCTGCGCCTGTGGACGGCCGAACGACTGGCCGACCTCGTCGGCGCGACCTCCCTCACCGGGACGTGGCTGGAGCGCTACGCGCGGGCCCTCGGCGCCAAGATCGGCCCGGAGGTCGACCTGCACTCCCTGCCTCCCGTGACCGGCATGCTCAAGCTCGGACGCGGCTGCGCCGTGGAGTCCGAGGTGGATCTCTCCGGACACTGGCTGGACGGGGACCGGCTGGAGATCGGCCCGGTCAAGGTCGGCGCGGGCGCCGTCGTCGGCACCCGCAGCGTGCTCTTCCCGGGCGCGAGGGTCGGCAAGCGGGCCGAGGTGGCCCCCGGCTCCGCCGTGACCGGGCAGATCCCGACCGGCCAGCGCTGGGCCGGAGTGCCCGCCGTCAAGCTCGGCAAGGCCAAGCGGAACTGGCCCAAGGAGCGCCCGCCGCGTGCCGTCCGCTGGCGCGCCCTGTACGGAGCGAGCGGCCTCTGGCTCACGGCCCTGCCGGTGCTCGCCGCCCTGCCGGCGCTGCTCGTCGTCAGTCTGTTCGTACCCGCCGACGCCGGGCTCGCCGAGGCACTGCGCGGCGCGCTGACGGCCGTGGTGCCCGGAGCGCTCGCCTTCGGGTTCGCGTACGCGCTGCTGCTGCTCGTCTCGGTGCGTCTGCTCAGCCTCGGGCTGCGGACCGGGACCCACCCGACGCACAGCCGCGTCGGCTGGCAGGCCTGGACCGTCACACAGCTGATGGACCTCTCCCGGGAGACCCTGTTCCCGCTGTACGCCGGGCTGATCACCCCCGTGTGGCTCCGGCTGCTCGGCATGCGGATCGGCCGGGGCGCCGAGGTGTCCACGGTGCTCGCACTCCCGAGCCTGACGACCGTGGGCGACGGCGCGTTCCTCGCCGACGACACCCTGACCGCTCCGTACGAACTGGGCGGAGGGTGGGTCCGCATCGGACATTCCGAGATCGGCCGCCGGGCGTTCCTCGGCAACTCCGGAATGACCGCGCCGGGCCGCAGCGTGCCCGACGACGGGCTGGTCGGTGTCCTGTCGGCCACCCCGAAGAAGGCCAAGAAGGGCAGCTCCTACCTAGGCCTGCCGCCGGTCAAGCTGCCGCGGTCCGCGGCCGACGCGGACCGGAGCCGTACCTACGACCCGCCCGCGCACCTGCTGTGGGCCCGTGGCCTGGTGGAGCTGTGCCGGCTCGTCCCGGTGTTCTGCTCGGCCGCGCTCGCCGTCCTGACCGTGGCCGCGCTGTGCGCCCTGACCGCGACCGGCGGAGTGGGGGTGATGGGGGCCGCGCTGCTGTCCGGAGCGGTCCTGCTCGCCGCCGGGGCGACCGCCGCGGTGGTCTCCGTGGCCGCGAAATGGCTGCTGGTGGGCCGGCACCGGACGGGGGAGCACCCGCTGTGGAGCGGCTTCGTGTGGCGCAACGAACTGTCCGACACGTTCGTCGAGGTCCTGGCCGTGCCCTGGCTCGCCGGATCGGTGCCGGGGACCGCGCTCCTCACACTGTGGATGCGTGGTCTGGGGGCCCGGATCGGCAGGGGCGTGTGGTGCGAGAGCTACTGGCTTCCCGAGACGGACCTGGTGACCCTTGCCGAAGCCGCCACCGTGAACCGCGGCTGTGTGTTGCAGACGCACCTCTTCCACGACCGGATCTTGAGGACGGATACTGTGATCCTTCGCGAGGGCGCCACCCTGGGCCCGAACGGAATCGTCCTGCCCGGAAGCACGGTCGGGGCCCGCAGCACACTGGGACCGGCCTCGCTCGTGATGGCCGGGGAATCCGTCCCCGCCGACACCCGCTGGCTGGGCAATCCGATCGAGGCGTGGCGGTCCTGAAGGGGCTACGGCGTACGAGCACAGCGCAGGGAGCGGAAGCGGCAGTGAGCGGCCAGAGGACAACGGCGTCGGACCCGTACTTTCCGGCCAGCGGCGATCCCCGATACCGCGTGCACCGGTACGAGATCGCCCTGGACTACCGTCCCGGCCCCAACCGGCTGGCCGGGACGGCGCGGCTCAGCGCGATCGCCGGCCGGGCGCAGCTCACCGACTTCGCCCTCGACCTGGCCGATTTCAAGGTCGGCCGGGTCCAGGTGAACGGCCGGGCGCCCCACTACAGCCACCGGGGCGGCAAACTGCGCATCCGCCCGGCCAAGCCCCTCCCCGCCGGCGCCGCCTTCACCGTGGAGGTGCACTGGTCGGGCAACCCCAAGCCGGTACGCAGCCCCTGGGGCGGCCTCGGCTGGGAGGAACTGACGGACGGCGCGCTCGTCGCGAGCCAGCCGGTCGGCGCGCCTTCCTGGTACCCGTGCAACGACCGTCCCGCCGACAAGGCCTCCTACCTGCTCTCGGTCAACACCCCTTCCGCGTACGCGGTGGTGGCCGGCGGCCGACTGCTGACACGGACGACCAAGTCCTCCACGACCACCTGGGTGTACGAGCAGACCGCCCCGACCTCCAGCTACCTGGTCGGCCTGTCCATCGGCATGTACCAGACCGTGCTGCTCGGAGACCCCGGACTCGGCGGCGTCCCGCAGAGCGCCCACGTACCGGCGCACCTGCTGCCGAACTTCTCCCGGGACTTCGCCCGGCAGCCCGCGATGATGCGGCTCTTCGAGGAACTGTTCGGCCCCTACCCCCTCGGCGAGTACGCGGTCGTCGTCGCCGACGAGGATCTGGACGTGCCGGTGGAGGCACAGGGGCTGTCCCTCTTCGGCACCAACCACGTGGACGGCGTACGGGGTTCGGAGCGGCTCATCGCCCATGAGCTCGCCCACCAGTGGTTCGGCAACAGCGTGACCATCGCCGACTGGCGGCACATCTGGCTGAACGAAGGCTTCGCGAAGTACGCCGAATGGCTCTGGTCCGAGCGGTCCGGCGGTCGCACCGCACACGAACTGGCCCTTGCCGCCCACCGGTTGCTGGCCTCGCAGCCGCAGGACCTGGTCCTTGCCGACCCCGGCCGCAAGCTGATGTTCGACGACCGCCTCTACCAACGCGGGGGCCTCGCGGTGCACGCGATCCGCTGCGCGCTGGGTGACGGGGCGTTCTTCCGCATGCTGCGCGACTGGGCCGGCGTGCACCGCCACGGCGTGGTGACCACCGCGAGCTTCGCCGCCCACGTGGCCCGCTACGCGGCGGAGCCGCTGGACGGCCTGCTCACGTCCTGGCTCCATCAGCCCTCCCTCCCCCCGCTGCCCGCCCCGCCGCGCGATGTCGTCCCGGGAGGGACGGGCGGGATGTCCTAGGTCGTGTTTCGAAGCCGCTGAGAGGCAACGTCGTGGCGGGCTGGTGCGTCCACAGGAATGTCGGACACAGCTTGGCCAAGCTGTGTCGAGGGGGGCTTGTGGAGCAGGGCATGGGGGAACAGGACGGTCCGGGGCGAGAGTTGGACGCGTATGAGCGGGTTCTCGCAGAGGACCGTCGGGTCGTGCGCGAGATGCTCCGTGTGAGTGTCGGCGGCGCCCATGCCGGGCTCGCCATAACGGTCTTCGTCGTCTTCTTGTTCGCTGTCATCGGTGGCGCCGCGTGGGCTCTGATCGTTGGTGGAGCGGTTGCGCTCTGGTTTGCCGTCGCCCTGATCATGGTTGTCGGTGGCGGGCGCCGCGGGCGGGCCGCAGTCACGCGCGCTTACCTCCTCACTTTCGGCTGGGCGGGCTGGCTCTGATCGCCGCAGGAGTACGGCCGGCGCGACCATGCAACATCGACAGCTCCGCCCGTCACAGCCATTCGCCGATCGCGGCGACAAGGACGGGGGCCTCGAAGCGGACGGCGAGTTCGTCGAACCGGGTGGCGACCGCCCGGTTGCGCTTGAGGCGGTTGATCCCGCACTCGACCGCGTGCCGGGCCTGGTCGGCAGGCTCCGGAATCGTGCACCGGATTCCGTGCTTTCGCAGGCAGGCCCGGTTGGCGCGGGAGGAACACGCCTTGTCGCCCCGCACTCGCAGCGGGCGGACACGGGGACGGCCGGGCCCGGCGCGAGGGACCCGGATGTCTTCCAGGACAGATGTGAACCGAGGGCTGTCGCCGTGCTGACCAGCAGAGACAGCGGCCGCTGGCTTTGCTCGCAGGCCAGATGGACCGTGGTGGAGAAGCCGCCACGGGACCGACCCAGACCGTGGTCGTCCGGCTCGGTGCGGATGCCGCCCGGCGGCTCCTTCCGACCCTGGCCGTCACGGCGGGCGCCCGCAGCGTGTGGGCGGGCCCGGCAGATCGTGGAGTCGACGTTGACCTCCCACGTGATGAGCCCGGCCATGTCTGCCCGCGCCTGCAGGCCGGTCGGCAACACTGACCAGGTGCCATCCCGCCGCCGACGACGGAAGAGCCCGTAGACGGTCTGCCAGGCCCCGTACTCCTGCGGCAGATCTCGCCACGGAGCACCGGTTCGCACCCGCCACCGAATCCCATCGGTCAATCGCCGTCGTCCCACCGATGGTCTGCCTCGCACTGCCACCGGCAGCAACGGCTCCAGCACTTCCCACTGCTCGTCAGAGAGGTTCCCTCGCCCCACGCCGAGATCATCACGCCGCAGGGCGCGGGATAGCGCCCACTTCGAAACTCGACCTAGTCCCTCCCCGGTCGGCGGCCGATCGCCCCAAGGGGCCTCCCTGCCCGGTGGGACCAGGCCGCCAGTACCGTCAGGACGGCTGCCGAACCGCCCAGCACCATGACCGTCGAGGGCGAGGAGCGGTCGAGGGCGGCCCCTCCGGCCAGGGCTCCGATGGAGATGGTGGCCTGGAAGGAGGCGGTGAAGAGGACGGAGGACGCCTCGGGGGAGTCGGGTGCAGCCTTGGCGAACCAGGTCTGCGAGCAGACCGGCACGGCTCCGTAGCCGACGCCCCAGACGATCAGCAGTGCCACCGCTCCCACGGCCGACCGGCCGAGGACCGGGAGGAGCAGGGTCGCACCGGCGATCAACGCGGCGGCCGCGGCGAAAGTGGCCCGCGGATGGCGCCCCGCAGTCGATCCGCCGAGGAAGTTGCCGGCGATTCCGGCTGCTCCGTAGGCGAGCAGACCGACCGTGATGAGACCCGAACTCACCTGGGTCACCTGCTCCAGGAAGGGGGTGACGTAGGTGTACGTGCCGAAGTGAGCGAGCACGACGAGGAAGGTCATCGCCAGGGCGAAGCGGGTGTCGACCCTCCGGAGCATGCCGCCGAGGGCGTCGAGGCGTGTCGCCCGGTCGGAGGGGAGCGGCGGGACGACCAGGAGCAGCAGGGCGAGGACGGCGAGCGTGAAGCCGCCCATGACGAGGAACGCGGTCCGCCAGCCGGCGGTGTCACCGATGAAAGTGCCCAGTGGTACCCCGAGTACGGAGCCGAGCGGTACCGCGGAGAAGATCACCGAGGTCGCGCGGCCCACGGATCGCGCAGGCACCAGCCGGCCGGCGAGCCCGGCACCGATGGACCAGAAGCCGCCGATGGTGATCCCCACCATGACGCGGGAGACCAGGACCAGCCAGTAGTTCGACGCCGCAGCGGCCAGGAAATCGGCCAGCGCCAGCAAGAGGGTGAACGCACCCAGCATGACCCGCCGGTCGATACGTCCCGTGGCCACCGTGACCAAGGGTGCCGAAATCGCGGCCAGGAATCCCGGCATGGTCATCATGAGACCAGCCATTCCGTCCGAGATGGTGAAACTCGAACCGATCGAGGTCAGCAGTCCGATCGGCAGGATTTCCGTGGTGACGATCGAAAAGATTCCCAGCATCACCGAGATCACAGCCAGCCAGGAAATCAAGTTCGGGCGCTCCGACGGTGCCGGAGAGGGGACAGAAGTGGTGGTTGCTGTGGACATGAATCCCGTCCTGAGTTGGGCGTCACCTGCAGAAGGTGTCCACCAGTCCAGCAGGAACGGGCGCCATCCTCTGGCGGATTCCCGACACCAACGACCGGGTCCTTGCCGTCGAGCTGCGCCGCCCCCCGTGTGGGGGCAGGATGGGAGATAGCGGGGCTGTGTGGCCGCGACATCGTCGCCCACATCCGACGCCAAGAGGTTTCCCGTGACCGGTGACGCGTACGAACCCCCTGTCTCCGGACCATCAGGTGACGAACCTGTGTCCGAACACTCGCAGCCCGGCCCCGCCTTCCCCCGGGGCTCGACGACGCCGCGACCCTCGACCGCATCGAGCCCCGGTACGTCGAGTTCGGTGTCGGCCCCCGACGGGCCGTCGTTCCGGAAGACCTGAAGGAGGCAACCATGGAAGCGGGCAGGGTCGAACGCAACCCGGAGGCGCCGCAGTCGGCGCCGCCACCGCGAGCGGGCCGGGACATCGAACGCGAGGCCGCAGAACGGCTCGACGAGATCCGGCAGTACTTCAAGGACCTGTACGCGCGACGCGACGTCGTCGCCCGCACCACCACCCCGTACGGAGAGGACCTCGACTGGGTCCCCAGCGAGGCCGATGCCGAGCCACCCGATCTCGAGTACCCGGAACGCCCCGGCACCAGCGACCGTCCCGCGTCCCCCCAACCCTTCGAGGCGGCAGCCGACAGCGCCCGGACGGGCCCTCCCGGCACTGTCCCCCTGGTGCGCAAGCAGCTGGACAGCATCACCGCCGCCGGCACGCTCCAGGACTACCTCGCCAAGGGGACACGGGCGAAGGTCGTGACACCGCCCGACGATCCCGGCATCGCGCCCCCGGCCGTCTCCCCCCACAAGTACGCGCACGCCGTCCAGCAGGTCACGAACTACGGCACGGAAGGCGTCATCAACACCTGGCGGCCCTACGTCCAGTGGTCGGACGAGTTCTCCCTCGGGCAGGAATGGGTGGTGCGGGGCAGCTTCGCGCCTGGCACGACCGACGGGCAGACCGTCGAAGTCGGCGCGCAGACCTACAAGGACCTCTACGGGGACTGGTACCCGCACCTGTTCATCTTCTACACGACCAACAACTACACGGCCAGCGGCGCCAACATCGGCGGCTACAACACCGACGTGGCCGGCTGGCAGCAGGTGTCGACCTCGGTCTACCCGACCGTCCGCCTCGCGGAGAGCGTCTACGGGGGAGACCAGTACGAACTCGCCATCAAGGTCACGCTCTTCAACGGCAACTGGTGGATCCGGATAGGCAATGAGTGGATGGGGTACTACCGCGCAAGCCTGTTCAACGCCGCCGGGCTGCTCAACCAGGCGCAGTCCGTCGACTGGGGCGGTGAGGTCGTCGACGAGATCAGCCACCCGGGGCCGACGGCCACCTGGATGGGCAGCGGCCACTTCCCGTTCGAGGGCTGGAGCCGTGCGGCCTACATGCGCAACCTGGCCTATCAGTCCGACCCCTCCGGAACGATGGTCAACATGCAGGGCTACACCCACGAGACCAACCCGAACGCCTACAGGATCGCGACCGACTTCTCCGGGACGACGACCTGGGGCTCGAACTTCTACTGGGGAGGCCCGGGTGGAGTCGAGTGACCTCCCGGCCGAGGACGACCGGCCCGAGGACGACCGGCCCGAGGTCATCCCCTCCGAGGTCGATCCGGACGTCGAGTGCGTCCGGATCGAGAAGGCGGGCGGCGCGGCGGAGCCGCCGCCCCATCCGCCCCCGCAGGACCAGCACCCGCCGCCGGGGCGGGGCGTGCGGCTCTGCCCCGAGGGGTACGTGCCCCGGCGCCGCCGCCGCGACTACACGCTGGACGGCAAACGGGTCGTCACCGACTCTCCGGCCACCCGGAATCCGGAGGAGCCGCCGGCTCATGGGGCGGCGTCGCCGCCGCCGTCCCCCTGAGACCCAAAGGGAACGGTCACGCCGCACGGACCGTGGTCGTCGTCGCCCTCGTACGCCACGTCGATCCCGGCCCCGTCCGCCGGCAGGTCGGCGGTCCGCAGCGTCGCCATGCCCACCTCGTCCAGGAGGACCGTGCCGAGCACCCGGCCGTCCGTGCTGAAGGTGACGGCGCCGCGCGGCGGGCGACCGCCCGGGACCGTCGGCGTGACCCGTACCGTCAACGTCGTGTGCGACCCGGTGGCCAGGGCCGGCCGGGTGGTGAAGGAGCGGGCGGCCGACGGATCGATGGCGAAGGCGCCCTCGCGGTCGATCCCGAACGCGCTGCACAGGCCGTGCGCGGTCCGCGCGAGGTAGCCCGTCGCCGGGGCGAGGACGGCCGTCAGCTCGCGGGGGGTCTGGGGCAGGGAGTCCAGAGCCGTGAGACCGACGAGGTCGCTGTCCGCCCGGACCGTCGAGAGCACCATCGGAAACCCACCCACGACCAGCGTGTCCGTGCCGCGCCCGGTCAGGAACGTGTCGCAGGACTCCTCGTAGTCGACGGTGCCGTCGGGCCGGACGGTGTACGCGAGATCGGCGGTCACCCCGGGACCCGCCTGGAGGAGGTACCCGGAGGCCGGCAGCAGCGTGAGCCGGTGCGCCGAGGCGCGGGGCAGGAAGCCGGTGCCGGAGGCAGGTGCGCCGACGGGCAGCAGGCCGTGGGAGAGCGCGCGGCCGTCGATGGTGATCGTGTGCCCGTGGACCGTCAGGGTGTGCCCGGAGGCTTCGGCGAAGCCCGCCGCCTCCGGGGCGAGCCGGACCCGGCCGTCCGGCGACACGGAGAAGCCGAGGCCGCCGTCGGCGGTGCCGGCCGCGACCCGCAGCCGGTAACCCGAGGCGGGCAGCAGATTGAGGTTGTGGACTTGGTCCGGCGCCAGAGGTTCCGCGTCCGGCAGGTCCGGGACGAGGGGATGGTCGAGAGCCCGGGCGTCGACGGCGACGAGGACGCCGCGCACGGTCAGCCGTCGTCCGCCGCGGCCGCCGAGGAAGGCGTCGAACTCCGGGTCGAAGTCGAGCGTGCCGTCCTCGCGCACGTCGAAGGTGACGGCGGCCGTGGCGTCGTCGGCGAGCCGCAGGCGGTAGCCCGTACGCGGCGGGAGCGAGACCTCGGGCGGCGGGTCGGCCGCCCCGTCGAGGAACCGTGTCCCGGGCCGGGCGCCGTACGCGGAAGCGGCCGGGTGCCCGGAAGGGGCCGCGTACCCGGAAGGCGTCACGTGACCGGTCCCGTCCGCCTGCCCGGGGGCGGATCCGTCCGCGGCCCCGTATCCGGCGTCGACGACGGCGACAAGGGGAAACGTGAGCTGTGAGGTGTCGATGGTGATGGCCGGCATCGGCTCTCCCGATCGGTCGTCGGTGCGGGGGAGGGGGTCAGAACGGTGTCGTGCCGGTGATCTCCAGACGCGGTACGAGCTCGATCCGGGTCTCCTTCCGGGCCGGCCGGGTGGGCTCCCCCGTGACGCGCGTCCAGCGGCGGATCCTGCTGTCCCAGCCGCAGGTGACGAGTTCGGACTCGTCCCGCGTGACCGAGAGGGACGGCACGCCCCAGGTGTGCGCCGCGACGGCCGCACCGATGCGCTGTCCCGTGCGGTCCCAGCGGTGCAGGAGGCCGTGGGCGCTGCCCGCCGCGATCTCGCCGTCGCTCGTGAGCAGCACCGACCACACGGGCGAGTCGAGGACGAGCGGGGGTCCCACCGGCCGGCCCGAGCCGAGGTCCCAGCGGCGTACCGTGCCGTCCCTGCCGCCGGAGGCGATGATCCGTCCGTCGGGAGCGGCCGCGAGCGCCTGGATCGGACCGCTGTGGCCGAGGAGCGGCTCGCCGATCGGGGTGCCGGCCGACCGGTTCCAGCGCCGTACGGTGCCGTCCTGCCCGGCCGTGACGACGACGTCCTCGTCGGCGCTGAGGGCGACCGCCCGTACCGTTCCCGCGTGCCCCCGCAGGGGTTCGCCGAGCCGGGAGCCGGCCGCCCGGTCCCAGCGGCGTACCGTGCCGTCCTGCGAGGCGGAGACGAGCTCCCGCCCGTCACGGGTGACGGCGAGGCCACGGATACGGAGCTGATGGCCGATGAGGGGCTCGCCCAGCGGGGTGCCGTTCACCCGGTCCCAGCGGCGCACCACACCGTCGCCGCCGCCGATGACGATCTCGTGGTCGTCGGGGGTGAGCACCATCGCGAAGACGGTCCGTGTGTGCACCTGGACCGGGTCGGACAGCGGTCGGCCGAGCAGTCTGTCCCAGCGGTGGACGTACCCGATGTAGTCCACACCGACGATCTCGGCATCGTCCGACGTCAGGTGGAGGACCATCAACTCCCTGGGCGTGGTGATCTCGCCCACCGCCCGGGTGGCGCTCCTCACGGCGGTGGATCCGCGCCGCAGGCGTTCGCCGCGCGGTCCGAGTCCGACCCCCTCGTCCGGCACGCCCGTCCCGGCGTACGTGCTCGTCCTGGCTTCCGCGTCCATCACGCCCCCTTCGGCGGTACGGCCCCGTCGAACGCGAGGGCACTGGACGCCTCGCCCCGGCCGGCCCGGACACGGCGGCCCACCCACTGGTGGATCCGGCCGTCCTCGCCGCGCGCCACGACCGGCACGCGGCTGACGGTCACTCCCGCGCGCGGGACCTCCTCGTCGCGGAAGAACACCCGCTTCACCTCCGGTTCCAGGACTCGGCCGGCCGCCTTCACCTGCGGGAGCCGGTTGCCGTCCGCGCTGAAGCGGGGGATCTGTCCGCGCCGCAGGCAGATGGCCGCCGCGCCCTGCTCCAGCGGCACCGGCACCAGGGGGATCCAGTGCGGCGGGACCGGCGTCAGGAGGCGGTAGGCGAGCGCCGCGGGATCGGCCGGCGAGACCTGCGGTTCGTCGTCCGGCGGCTCGTCGGCACGGACGCGCGGTCTGCCGGTGGCGCTCTGCACGATCCGCTCGATCGCGAAGCCCAGGTTGGCCATCTCGTCGCGGGCGAACAGGACCTCCTCGACGGGGGCGCCTTCGAGGCGGGCCGAGGCCGTCGGCAGCAGCGGAAGCAGGGGAGGCGCCGGCGCGCCGGTCGCGGCGTCCGTCAGCCGGAACACCGACCAGCGGTCGTCGTCGGCCGGCTCGATCACGGTCGTCTCCTCGAAGGTGTCGACGACCGTGAGCGAGGCGATCCGGTGCAGCGCGCTCGTGGCCAGCTCCACCGGGACGATCCAGTGGTCGTTTCCGTAGACGTTCGCGAACTCGACGACGAGGAGCCGGGCCAGGTCCGTGACGCCCGCGTCGATGTGGGGCAGATTGACGGTGGCGTCCTCGAACTCCCACCAGCGTTCGGCCGGCATGCCGGGATACGTGACCCGGGTGGGCAGCACTCCCACCGGTGTTCCGCCGGCCGGCGCGGGCAGCGCGCCGCCGCCGGTGTCGAGGTCGAAGTGGTACGTGTCGGCGGCGCCGCCGGTGTACTCGGGAGCGGTCAGCGTCACCGTCCGGCCGCCGGGTGCGGCGGTGACCGCGAAGCGGTGCTCCAGACGCTCCCGCGCCCAGCTCGACGTCACCGGCGGCCGGTACTGCTCGCCGAACCAGGTCAGCCAGAGGTCGGCCGCCTTGTCGAAGGCGGTCCGCTGGGGGCCGGTGAGCCCCGGCGGCCGCCAGCCGTCGGCGAGATGGCCGGCGAGCGCGGCCCCGTCGGGGGCCCGGCCCGCGAGGACCTCGCGCAGGACACGCCCGGCCGGGTCGCGGCGCAGCGGGTCCTGCTCCGGATCGCTTCCGGGTCCGGGCAGCGGTGCCTTCGCGAGGACCGCCTCGTCGATGTCGTCCAGGACGCCGTCGGGCAGGTTCACGGTACGGAGGGTGGCGAGGAACCGCCCGCCGGCCCGGGCGGCGGCGCGCAGCGTGAGCTGTCGTGCGGTCTCTCCCGGCGCTGCCCCGGCCTCCGCCAGGAACTCCAGCGGCACGCCCTTCGGCAGGGGCACCGCCGTGCCGTCGGCGGACGGACGGAAGGAACCGAGCGGGGTGCTCTCGGTACTGAGGGTGCACCAGACGGGCGAGCCGCCGTCCTCGCCCGCGAACTCGGCGACCTGCCACTGCCGGGCCAGCAGGAACAGGGGGTCGGCGACCCGCGCCGCGAGCGCGTCGTCGAGCCGGCCGCCCGTACCGCTCGGCCTGACCACCGGCTCCACGCGGTGGAACTGGCCGAAGGACATGACATCGAACACCGTCAGGACTCCTTGTCGGTCAGCAGGGTGACGAGGGACTCCAGCTCGGCCCGCTTCATGAGGTCCTTCATGTTCACGGAGGGGGCCGAGGGCAGCGCCGTGTCGGGCAGATAGGCCGCGGGCAGGTAGCGTCCCAGCCAGCCCAGCGCGTCGAGGTCGACGAGCCGCAGCTTGGCCAGGTCGAGCGCCTCGTCGACGGTGGCGGCCAGGACGTCGGGCGTCCAGGCCACCCCCACCTCGGGTGGTACGGCGAGCAGCACGGCCTGCGGAGCCCGCGCCCCCGGCGCGTCGTAGTGGAAGGTGGCGCCCGCCGTGTGCCGCTGAGCGGGGATCAGCTCCGACCACTCGTCGACCACGAGGACGGCCGCCCGGTGCGTCGCGAACGGCTGGGCGGACCCGTGCACCACCAGGCCCGTCGCCGGTTTCTTCTCGTCCTCGGGCGTCCTGCGCGCGCCGACCCAGCGGTCGCCCTTCGTGAACGGGACCTGTCCGATCCGCAGGGCCTGGCCGGCCCCCGTCCCGGCGGCCTGGGTGTGCAGCAGCAGGTCCGCCAGGGCGCCGGTGCCGGGCCGGACCGTGCCCATCTGCTCCACCCAGTCGCCCGGGACGAGCCGGTCGTCGCCGCCCCGGTCGAGTCCGGACCCGAACGAGGCGTCCAGCACGTCGGCCTCCGGTGCCTGGACGAGGCCCACGGCCCGGAACCCGGCGCCGAACACCGACTCCAGGACGGCGGCCGCGGCCCCCGGGTCCTTCCGCTTCGCCTCCTCGTCGGCCCGGTCGAGCCGCTCCTGCCCCTTGCGGAGGGCGCCGGCCAGCTGGTCCTCGAGCTCCGCGGCGGAGCCCGACGGCGGGCCGGTCACCCCGTACGCGGCGAGCGCCTCCAGGTCCTTGGCCGCGAGCGCCGCCCGGAGGCCGCCGCGCGCGGTGTCCGCCCGGTCCGTCAGCTCCTGGTCGGCGGCGGGTTGCGGGGGGTTGTGGGCCGCGGTCAGATCGGCCGCCGTGCCCGCCCTGCCGGAGGCGAGCACCGAGGCTACCGCCGCGCCCAGCGCCTCGACCTGGGTGATGCCGACGGTGGTACGGGCCCAGGCCGAGGCCCTGCTGGTGCGCAGGACCGGCAGGGCGTCGTCGGGCACGTTCGCCGGCCGCTCGTCGGTCAACGCCTGTTCCAGCACCGCCCGCAGCCGGCCCGCCGCGGCGAGCGCCACCACGTCCAGGGCGCAGTGCCGCGCGAGCGGCCAGGTGTGCTCGGTGACCGTGGCCGACCCGGCCCCGGGGTCCTGGCCCGGCCGTACCCAGGCGGCCCGCAGTCGGATCCGGCCCGTCGGCCCCAACTGGTGCCCGGCCCACGCGTCGAGCCGCGGTTCGGCCAGCGCGCGGGGCCGTGCGACCTGCTGCGCTCCGTCCCACCCCGCCGCCCGGGCGGTCCCCTCCGGTACGACGACGAGGACCCGGTGGCCCACCGGGACGCCCCGCCGCGGGGTGTCGAGCACCTGCGGCCGGGGCGGCGGCTGCCCGCCCGCCGCGAGGGACTCCATCGTGGCGGCCGCCCGGTCGGGGTTGCCGTTGGCCAGCTGATGGACGCTCTCGGCCAGGAGGAGGTCCGCCACCGCGTCGAGATCGTCGCGCAGGGCCTCGAGGTGCCGCCGTACGACGACCTCCTCGTCGTGGGACATCGCCGTGGTGCCCGCCTGCGTCTTCAGATGGTCGACGACCTGCTGGACCGGCACCTCGGCGAGCCGCGCGCCGTCCGTCACGTCGTGGGGGCCGATGAACTCCTGCGCCCCCGCGCCCGGGTGCTGCGCGGGCTGCACCGACCACTTGGCACGCAGCGGCGCGATGAACCGGTCCAGCTCCGTGGGCGGCGCGTCGGCGCGCTCGCGTTCGTCGTGCAGGCGCCGTTCGAGCCGGTAGCCGAGCAGCGCGCCCAGCGGCTGGCCCTGGGCCATCCCGTCGACGACCGTCATCGCCACGCGCATGCGGCGGGAGGACAGGTCGACGGCGAAGGCCCCGGGGTCGGTCGGGTGGGAGAGGGCCCCGCTGCGCAGGATGGCCGCGGTCGCCGCCTGCGGGATCGAGGGCGCGAGCACCCATCCCCGGCTGCGCCTGCCGGGGTGCCGCGACAGGTTCTCCACCCACCCGTACGCGCCCAGCTGCACACCGGCCGGGCGTCGCTTCCGCAGGGCGTGGAGCCGGGCGGTGGCGAGGGAGGTGATCCACGCGTCCAGCCGGTGCGACACGAGGTCGAGGGACTCGCCGAGGAGCCGTTCGACGGGCCCGAAGGCGTCCCCGCGCCTGTCCCACGCCTTCACCCGCCCGGCGAGGTACTGGAGGGCGGAGTCCATCTCCGCGAGCCGCACGCTCCACGGGCGTTCGGTGCCCAGCGTCAGGAAGACGCCCCTGCGGTTGACCGCCGCGTCCGAGATCTGCCCGGCGAGGGACAGGCGGGCGTCGACGATGGCCTGGAGCACCGTCGGACCCCGGTCGGTCCCGTGCTCGCCGCCGGTCGGGGTGCCGTTCCCGGACGTCCCGCCGATTCCCCCGGCAGGCGACTGCATGATCTTGCCCAGGGTGAAGGGCTTCGCCTTGAGCCCCGCGGAACCGATCGTCTGCGAGGCGATGTCGGGGTTGAGCAGCACCTCGGCGAAGCGCAGCCGGGGCCGGAACGCCGACGGGTCCTTCGCCCCGGCGGCGGCGCGCCCGTACTCCAGGTTGGCGCTGTGCCGCAGCAGCGCCTCCAGGAGGGTGCGCGCCTCCTCCTTGCCGACGATCAGGTTGCGCAGTTCGAAGCGTTCGACGACGCTGTCGAGGAAGCCGGAGAGTGCTTGCACCGGATCCGTGCCGTCAGGCAGGTACGGCCGTGCGTACGGCAGCCAGAGCCGGGTGGCCCGGCCGTTGATCTGGTAGGTGATGCGCGGCCGGTAGTGGATGCCAAGGGCCTCGTTGAGGGCCCGGGACTGCCGGTCCTCCGGCGTGCTCTCCATGCATTGCTCCCCGGTGCTGAAGCCGGAGCCGAGGATGCCGAGGCCGAGGTCCCGGAAGCAGGCGAGCATGCCGCCCTGGACGGACCGCACCTGCACCGTCGCGGATACGGGCGCCATGCCGAGGGCCCGCAGCACGTCCCGCTCGGGCTTGGGCACGGGGAGCGTCTCTCCGGGTTGGTCGGGTCCGCCGACACGGGGCAGGGTGCCGACACCCACCTCCCAGAACGGGCGCAGGACGCCCAGGACGCGGTGCAGCCCCGCGAGTCCGGACGGCTCGTGCTCCGGGGCGTCGGCCCGCCAGCGCGCGGTCGCGGTGACGGGCAGCAGCCCGTACGGCTGCCTGCCGACCCGCAGGACCGGCAGCGGGCCCCGGGCCCGTACGTTCTCGTAGTGATGGCGGCGCAGCCACTCCCGGTCGACGTCGAGCTGCCCGCCTCCCCTGTCCTGATCCATCAGCTCGTCGAGGAAGAAGTCCCCGGTGGCGCTCCAGAGGGCGAGTTGCAGGCTGCGCGCGTCGGCCTGTTCCGGATCGTCGGCGCCGGGCAGCGCGTCGAGGCCGCCCGGCGGCAGGCCGAGGGCGGCGGCGGTACGGGTGCCGTTGTCCCATGCGTCGGCCGGGGCGGTCGGGACGGCGCCGAGCAGCCGGTCGACGTCCGGTGGCGCGGGCGGCGGGACCTCGGCGTCGGGAAGGTTGTTGGTCGGCATGCCCTGCGGGACGAACGCCGCCTCGCCGTCCCCGTCCCGGCCCGACAGGAGGCCGGCGACGCGAGTCGCGGCCCCCTCGGGGTCGAGCGAGGCCGACACGCCGAACACGACCACGCGGGTCAGCAGCGGCTCCCGTGCCGGCTCGTACCCGTTCTCGGGGAGCAGGCTCAGAGTGACGGCGAGCCCGTTCTGCTCGGCCGTGTCGTACTGCTTCAGCCAGAGCAGCGCCGGATCGAGGTGCGGTCCGCCCGGTGCGGGCTCGGCGTCCGGGTCGGGGCCGACGTGCACGACGTCGGGGACCGCCTTGCCGGACCGCTCGGCGACCAGGCGGTCGCCCTGGTAGGCCCGTACGACGAACATGTCCGGCAGAGTCGATGCGGTCGCCGCCCGGTTCCAGCCGCGGCCCCGGACGGGCACCTCGGGCCACTGCGGTTCCGGCACCGCCTCGGCGTCGGGCACCGGCGTCGGCGGCCGGGTGTCCGAGACCGGCTTCATGAGCCGGACCAGCCACCGGGCCCGCTGTGCGCCGACCGCCCCCGTCAGTTGGCCCCAGGCGGCGAGCAGCAGCCGTTCGCGGTCCTGGTCCGCGTCGTCGGCACGGCCCGCCCGCCACACGGTCCGCCAGTACCGCCGGGCCTGCTGGACCTCGCCGTCGGTCGGGTGCGGCTCGTGCGACTCGACGTGGATGTCGTCGGGGAAGATGCGTACGAGCACTTCGTCGGGTCCCGGACCGTCCAGGCGCAACCGTGTCTCGAGCCGTACCGGCAGGAGCATCAGCGGCACCTCGGGGTCCACCTGGCGCAGCAGCGGGGCGAAACCGTCGCCGGTGCGGGCGCGCAGCTCCTCGTCGACCGCGCGCCGGGCCCTGCCGAGGCGGGCGAAAGCGGCCTTGCGTTCGGCGTCGGTGGCCCCGGCGCCGAGCAGGGCGCGGTGCTCCTCGGCCTCGGCCACGTCCTGGCGCAGTGCGCCGAGATCTCTCATCGGGTGTTCTCTCCTCAGGGGGCCAGGAGCCGTTCGGCGGGCAGGATGACCCTGACGGGCTGCTGGAAGCACTGGCGGGCCGTTCCGGCCGCGCTCCTGCCCCAGACCAGGCCGCCGTACGAGACGTTGGGCCGCAGGGTTCCCGGCGCGTACGTCGCGGCGAGGTAGGCGTCCTTGGAGTCGAAGAGGTGACTCCATTTCAGTTCGTTCCAGTCGTCCGCCTCGCTGGGAGTGTTCGGCGGGTTGTACGGGCCGCCCCAGGCGCCGGCGGGCGGCGGGGTGGTGAGCGCGTCGGGGTCGGGGTCGTCGAGCCCGAACCGGGGTTCGGTCGGCTGCTCGGCGATCACGAAGCACCAGGGCGAGGCCTTGAGTTCGGCTTCGGTGACGTCGAAGCCCACCATGGTGGTGTCGGGGTCCAGACCGCCGCGGAACAGGGGATGCCGGGCGTGTGCCTCGTCGGGTTCCGTGCCGTGCAGCGGAGCCGCGTAGATGATCGCGCCGGGGTAGCGGCGCAGCAGGGCGCTGCGCAGCAGCAGGACCACCCGGTCGGGCGGGGCGGTCAGATGCGCTCCCAGCGGGAGGTCGCGCTGCCATGTGTGCAGCTCCGGCAGGTCCTTCCCGTACCCCCAGAACGAGGCGAAGTACGTGCCGCGCTGGTCGGTGGGGTACTCGCGCCAGCGCAGCTCGCGGGCGAACTCGTGGTTGAGGCCGACCATGTAGGAGGCCACGAAGGGTGCGTTGGTGAGCGCGAGGACCGCCGAGTCGGCGGGGACGTGTTCGAGGCCGCCGAAGAGCCACTCGTCGGACTGCCTGGACAGCGGAGGCCACATGGCGTCCTGGAAGACCGGCGCCCACTGCACCGGTGCCTCCGGGTCGGTGCCCTCGGGCCGCTCCACCCGGGAGGCCACGACCGCGGGCACCGTCACCGACGGGTCCGTCAGGGCCACGATGCCGTTCTGCGAGGTGCCGGTCGGGAAGGGGTCCCGGTGCGGGATCGGCGGGGCGTCCGACGGGCCGAGGACCCGGTCGTGCGCCGAGACGACCATGTCCTTGAGGTTCTCCGGACTGGCGCCGAGCACGGCGGGCGCGGGCAGCCGGTCCTGCTGCCCGGCGAGCAGACCGCCGCCGGTGAAGACGTCCAGGGGCAGCGTGCCGGTGGACTGCCAGCGGTCGACGAGCCCCTTGAGGGCCTCCGGGTCCCAGGGGTCCTGCGGCGCGCCGGGGCCCTCGCCCAGGAGACGGAGCTCGCCGTAGCAGTCCGCGCTCCACTCGCCGGTGTAGCCGTTGGCGGCGTCCCAGTCCCAGTCGCCCGGACACGTGCCCCGGAAGGTGCCGTGGTGGGACTCGGAGCTCCAGGTCCCGGTGAAGACGCCGTCGGAGGAGGAGTTCCAGGGGTCCCAGGTGCCGGTGCACACCCCGCGCCAGACCCCGAGCTCCCCGCCGGACTCCCAGGTGCCGGTGTAGAGGGCGAGCCAGGTGGGGTCGGCGCCGCCGGTGCCGCTGTTGTTGCTCCAGCTGCCGTGGAAGGCGCCCTGCCAGGTGCCCGACCGCTCGGGGCCCATCCGCAAGGTGCCCGAGCAGGTGCCCCGCCAGCCGCCGGCCGGCTCGCCCTTGCCGCCGTTCACGGTGTCCCACGGCCCGGTCCAGGCGCCGGTGAACTCTCCCGGTGCCGTCCCGGTGCCCACCGCGCCGGTGAACAGGTCGAGTCCGGCCGGTCCGGTCCGTTCGGTGGGGAAGACCAGATCGCCGTGCGGGTCCACCCTCGTCCTGGCCAGGAAGTCCTCGGGCGCCTCCACCTCGGGCAGTGCGCCGAGCCGGAAGGAACGGTTGAGTCCGGAAGCGGCGAGCGGCGCCTTGGCGGCCAGCTCCGCGGTGGTGACGGCGCGCTGCTGGGAGCGTGCGATCGCGTCGGCCGCCACCTTCTGCCAGGCGTCGGCCGCCCCGTCCTCGGGCGCGAACACCTTCCGTACGGCGTCGAGCCGCTCCGCGCCGACGACCCGCTCGGGCGCGACGGAGAAGGCCACCGTGCCGTCCGGGTCGCGGCGGGCCACGGCGAGTCCGGTGGGGGAGGAGGCGACCGAGGTCAGCACCGTCGCGAACGGCGGCGGCTCCGGCGCGTCCGCCGCCCGCCCGGCGATCAGGCCCACCCGACGGCTGAGGACGCCCATGGGGCGCACCGTGCGGTGGAACACCGTGGTGGCCATGGCGTTCGGCAGGAGGCTCGCCCGGACCGACGACCACAGGGTGGTGTTCGCCGTCAGGGGGATCCGGCTCTGCAGGGGGGTCGCGAGGCGCAGCACCTCGTCGGCGGAGAGCGGCTTCACGTGCCGCAGGTGCAGCCGGCCGGAGACCAGCCGGGCGAACCGGGCCAGGTCGAGGAACCGGTTGGCCGCCTGTACGTCCACCAGCTGGCGCCACGCGGAGGCCATGAGGGCCTCCTGGTCGGCCTGCACCGCCCGGGCGCCCAGGCCCGCCGGGACCCGCCACCGCGGGTCCAGGTTGAGGGTGTCGAGCCAGCCCGCCGAGGCCGGATCGGCGCTCTTGCGCAGGGCGTGGAAGCCTCCGTACAGCGGGGGCAGGACGTCGGGGTCCTCATCGCCGGTGCCGTCGGAGACCGGGACCAGCGCCTTCGCGAGCCGCTGCTGCCACTGCGCGCTCTGCGCGCCGGTGGGCCACGGGTCCCGGGGCCGGTCGCCCGGAGGACGCAAGGCGCTCTCCACCTCCTGGACGACCGGCCCGGGGCCGTTCGCGAACAGGCCGGGGCGGCTGACGTCGAGCGGCCGGCGGCCGGCGTGCGGGGGGAGCGGGTGGGCCTGGAGACGCGCCGCGAGGGTCTCGAAGTCGCCGGCCTCGCCGGTCGAGAACACCCAGGAGAAGTAGACGGGCAGTTCGCACCGGACGGTCGCGCCGGAGTCCCACGCGGGGGCCAGGCTCGCGCCGTCGGCGGCCTTGCCGAGTCCGGCGAGCTTTCCGGCGAGGAAGGAGGGGACCAGGCAGGCGGCGTACGCGGTGTGCGGCTCGAGCCGGCGGGGTGCGAGGAGCCGGGAGACCGACCGCCGCGGGTCGGTCTCGTGGCCGGGGAGGGTCTGGGCGTGCGCCCACAGGTGCAGGGTGCTCGGATCGGGCAGCTCGCTGCCCGGGACCCGGAGGACCGGCAGCGGCACACCGGGTTCGCGCTGCGGGCGGCCCGCCGAGACGGGTACGCAGACGAGGGTCAGCCAGGGACGCAGTTCGCCCGTCGCGCCGGCTCGCAGCGGGGTGAACAGCCAGGGCAGCTCGGTGCGTTCGAACTCCACCAGCGGGAACCGGGTCGGCTCCGCGTCCGGTGTGCCGGGCAGCGGGAAGACCCGCACGATCTCCTTGGGGTCGATCGCCCGGACGTCCCCGGGGCCGTACAGCTGGAGCGCGGGCACCGGGACCGGTCGGCCGGGACGGCCGTTCACGGACGCGGTGGCCGCGAGCGACCCCCGTACGGGGGTGGTACGGGACAGGTCGTCGGCGTCGGTGAGACAGGCGGCGGCGCCCGCCCGGTCCCAGGACGCGAAGGTGTACACGGTCATGGCCTCACCTCGTACGCGGGCACGACCTGGAGAAGCCGGGACCCGCCCGCGGTGTCCCCCAGCCTGGCGGCGGCTTCGGTGAAGGTGCTCAACGAGCCGGTCTGCGCCTTGAGCGTGTCGCGGCTCGCGATCGCGTACGTGCGCTCCTTCAGCACCGGCTGTCGCGGCGGCACGGTGTAACGGGCGCTCAGCTCGTGGACGAGGCTGCGGCCGACGGCACCGTGGGCGAGGGCGGCCTCGAGGGCTGCGTCGCTGATCAGCCAGGGAGGGGCGGGGGCCGTGCCGCCCAGCCACTTGGTCTCGTACTCGACCGGCACCGTCGTCCGGGTGGCGCTGCCCGCGGTGGGCGGCGGGGTCAGCTCGGACCCGGAGCGGAACCGCTCGAACGCCGGCTGGGTCAGCTTCTGATCGTCCGTGAGGTCGAAGAAGTCGGCCCGCGCGAAGTCCTCCGTGACCGGCTGCGAGGTCCCGGCCCCGGTGGGGAACGTGACGGCCACGTCGAACGCCTTCGGCTCGGGCAGCCGGCCGGGACCGAAACGGACCACCTCGATCCCCAGCGGCACCGTGCGCTGGCTGAACCGCACCCGCCCCAGCGGATGCAGCAGGCGGCCGGCGGCCACGCCGTCGGCGCGCAGCGAGACCATCGTGCGCACGCCGTCCGGCAGGACCGGCTCCCAGCTGCGGGGATCGTCCAGGGCCTGTTCCAGCGCCCGGCAGACGTCCGGAGGCGTCGGGGCGACCGCCCGGCCGGTGCAGTTCCAGTGCTCGTCGAAGGGGAAGCTGACGTCGAAGAAGAAGAAGGACACGCTGGCGCGTCCGGCGATGTGCCAGCACGGCGTCGGACCGTCCACGTGGACGCGCAGTCCGACGGAGCACAGGGTCTCCCCGGCGACGCGCAGCGCGAACGAGCCGCTGAGGTCGAGCATCACGCCGAAACTCGGCTCCCAGCGCACCAGCGCGTCGAAGGAGAGCCGCCCGGACACGCCGGTGCCGCTCGTCCCGATGACGGCGGACAACTCCGCGCCCGCCTGGACGGTGCCGGGGGTGAGGGCGAAGTAGCCGGAGAACACGACCTTCAGGAACGGGCTGTCCGCGATCGGGATCGTCAGGCGCTTCGGAGTCGGGAAGCCCGCGGGAGGGGTGTAGCGGGGGTGGAAGCCGCCGGCGCTGAGGATGAACGTCGCGTCCTGCCCCGACTTGGCCCGCAGCGCGAGACCCCCCTCCACGGAGGCGGTGAGCAGCCGGGATCCGGCGAGGTTCGCGTTGATCTCGACCAGGCCGTTCGCGGCGTCGATGACGCCCGCGACCGAGGCCCGCAGGTCGATCACCGGCGCCTGCGGGGCGGGCAGCGCGATCCGCAGCCGGCCGAGGAGGCCCACCACCCCGCTGGGCAGTTCGAGCACCACGCCGACATCGGCCGTGACGAACGAGACCGGACGGCCCCAGCCGACCCGGAACATCGGCCCGACGACCGTGCTCCCGGCCCGTGCGGGGAAGACCGTCCCCATCGTGGTCAGGATGCGCGGCGCCGCCGCGGCGGCGTCCGCGGGGAAGAGCAGGTCGTCCAGGTGGCCGGACTGCACGGCCGCGGCCAGGCCCGCCCGGTCGAGCGCGCGGCCGACGCCGACCAGACCGCCGACGGCGTTGAGCGTGAACGCGAGGCCCAGCTCGATCGCCGGGGTGAACTCGGCGCTCAGCGCCACGAGCACCGACGGCGGGCGGGGCTGCAGGATTCCGAACGCCTTGACCTCGACGAAGCCCAGGCTCAGCGAGAGCGCGCCGCGGTACTGCCCGTCCTGCTCGCCGAGGAAGCCGCCGCCCTTCGCCGGGCCGAGGGCCAGGGTGAGTCCGAGACCCTTCGGCGGCACCACCGACGGCGTGTACCCGCCGGCCGTCGGACGGATGTCGAGCCCCACCCCGTCCACTGCCGCGTCCGCGACACCGAGCAGCGAGGCGCGGAAGGAGGTGGTGAGCTGGAGCCCGCCGTCGCGCGAGGCCACGTACAGCGAGGGCGCGCGCAGCCCGGCGGGGGCCCGGTCCAGGGGCAGGGCGATGCCCTTGCCGTTGCTGCCGCCCTCGAGCCGCAGCCCCTTGCTGTCGAGGCGGACGCCCAGACTCCCCTTGAGGGAGAGGCCGTCGGGGGCGAGGAGCTTCAGCAGCTCGTGGTCCGCGAGCGCGAGCTCCAGGCCGTCGGCCCGGAAGGCGAGGGTGGAGTTCTCGGGTACGGCGGTGGACAGGGAGAGCACGAGGCCGATGCCGTCCCGCACGGCGAGCCCCGGCACCAGACCGAGGGCGTCGCTCAGTCTGAACGTGAGGTTCAGCACCGGAGGAAGTGTGGTGCCGAGCGGCTCCACCTTGGTCGGTCCGGCGCTCAGGACGTTCTCGATCACCAGCGACCAGTTCGGCGTCGCCCGCGTCGCGCCTCGTACCGCCGTCCGCAGCAGGTCGACGAGGACCGGCCACAGGTCCCCCGGCGCCGCCGCGCTCGGCAGTGCGAGCCGCGTGAGCAGAGCCTCCGGGGTGAGCGCGTCGGAGGGCAGTCCGAGCGCCTGCGCCAGGCGCTTCGGGCGTGCGGTGTCGGGAAGCCCCGGGAGGTCCGGGAGCAGGAGGATCAGCCCGTCGCGGACATCGGTCGCCAGCTGCGGCAGGGGGGCGGCTGCCATCAGCGGGCCCGGGAGGGGAGGGGGACGTTCATCGGATCGTCGCCGTTCTCCGCCCGCGGACGCATCAAGGGGCCCCCTGCCGGGCGGATGGGGGATCGGAACGCGTCCGACGCTAACCCCGGCCACCGCGCGGGGCGCGGTTGCGAACCACCCGGGGACGCCGATCCGGTGCCCTTTTCACTCGCGCGGCAGGGGCGCGTGCGGGAGGCGCGAAACCGTCAGGGAGTCACGAGGAGGAACTCCGGCCCGTAGTTCTTTCCGCCGCTGGGAAGCGGGCGCGCCATCAGCTGTTGCGCGGGGTCCTGCAGGGCGGACATTTGCCCGATCGCCTCGAACAGCCGCCCCAGCGCCTCGTTCTTGTCGTCCTGCCGCCACGCATCCTGTAGCAGACGCAGCAGTTTGCTGTACGCCTGGTTGAACTCGTCGAGGAGCCGTGTCGTCTCGGTGTCCGGTGCGGAAGGCCCCGTCCGGGGCCAGCCTCCGGCGGGAACGATGCCCATCGGCAGGGCGTCCGGCATCGGGATCTCCGCTCCCTCGAACTCGAACTTCCCGGTGTCGGGGTTCTTCCTGAGCCTGCGCTTGTGGAAGATCTCCCGGAAGGCGAAGTAGTGGGCGAGTTCGCCCTCCTCCCCGGGATACGGGTTCTCGGGCGAAGCGGACGTGCCCTCGCCCTGTTCCTTGATCACACCGATGGCCGTCTCGACGGCGGCGATCGTGTCGAGGGGCACGACGGGGTTCCCCGCGCCGTGACCGAAGTCCAGGGTCATCTGCCGCTTGCCGGTGATGCGCTCCGGGTGCGCACGGAACGCTTCCAGCAGCGCGGTGTAGAAGGCCCCGATCGACACGTGCGGCGCCGCGTCCTTCGCGAGCGGCTGGTCCGGCTGCTCGATGAGGGAGTACATCTCCGCCGCGTCCGTCGTCAGCCCGCTGAGGAAGACCTTGAGCTCGGGCCGCACGCCTCCCGGCAGATGCCCCGGGTACGTCGGCACCACCGACGCGTCGTCGAGCACGGGAGTCCCGCCGAGCGTGGTGAGCAGGTTGCACGCCAGACCGAAGTGCGACATCTCGTCGAAGACGATCTCGCGCAGGGTGTCGAAGACGGAACCGTCCCCGGTCGACGTGTCGATCGACCACATGCCGCACAGATACGGGGGGAGCGTGGCGAGTTCCAACAGGATCGCCTGCTGAGCCGCGTCCTGCATCCAGTCGGCGTCACGCTGCTCCGCGGGCTGCTCCATCAGTTCGACGATCCGGTTCTTGCTCCGGGTGTACGGAAGCGTGTTCACCACCGGTCTCCTTCCGAGTCGAGTCCCGCCCGTCTTCCAGGGTCGGCGCGTTCCGTCACCCCGCCGTCATCGCTGTGCCTGGGGGATCATCCGCGTGAACCGCACGGACGGTTCGACACCGAGCTCGGTGCGCAGCAGGTGCTGGAAGGCGTGATAGTGCCGCAGGGCCTCGTTCAGATTGCCCTCGGCGAGATGAGCGGAGACCACCGCCCGGTGGGCGCTCTCGCGGAGCGGTTCGATGCGGGTGTTCGCGAGTGCCGCCTCCAGGGCGAGGGCGGGCAGGCCCTGCCGCGCCAGCCGCTCAGAGAGCGTGTCGAGGGCGTGCAGGCGCAGTCGGCGCAGCCACTCCCGTTCGAGGACGACCCAGTCGTCGTCCCAGTCGGGAAGGAGATCCCCGCGGTTCACCAGTGCGAGGAGCGACCGGTCGTCATCGAGGGGCCCCGTCCCGTACAGGACGTCCCGCGCGGAATCCGAGAGTGCTTGTGCGTCCACGCTCACCTCGTCGGCGATGGCGATCGTGCCCGGGGCGCACCGGATCAGCGCGTGGTCGTCCCGCGTCAGTTTCCACAGAGCCGTACGCAGGCTCGCGCGTGCGTGCGCCTCGGTCGCGTCCGGCCAGAGGCTTTCCGCGACCACGGAACGTCCGGCCCGTCGCCGGAGACCGACGAAGGCCAGCAGCCGTTGCGCGTTGCCGCAGACCTCGACGGGCCCGCGGTCGGACTCCAGCCGGAACTGACCGAGCAGCCGCAGGTGGACGGGGTGAGGTGGGAGGGAGGAAGAGGGGTTCATCTGCCGTCCTGCAGGGAATTCCCGACACCGGGATGTCGCTCTTCACCACCACCCTCCATGGTAGGACGACGGGCGGCCGACGGCGCGACGGCCGCCCTGCCACCGGGTGGCCTCTCGGCGTTGACGCCCGGATGACGCCCCGCTCGTAACGTGCGAAACGTTCCGCGGCGTGCTGCCGCGGTGTGCCCGAGGGAAGCAGCGAGATGACCGGCCAGGAATACGCTGATCAGCCGGACAGGGGCCGGGAGGCCGTCGGTCTGGCCGCCTCCGGGTTCGAGACGGTCGAGGAACTCGACCTCGACGCCCTCTCGGACCCCGACATGACCCAGCGGGTGGTGACCCTGCTGCGACGCGAGGACATGCTCGTGCTCGAATTCCGCTTCTCGGGCATCACACGGCTCGGGACCGGGGCGGGGCAGCAGCTGACGACGGCGAGCCCCACACAGCCGGGTGCGCTCCTCATCAGCATCCCTCCGCAGGCGATGCTCGAAGAGGCCACCACCCTCGCGGGCGCCTCCACCGGCGTGAAGAAGGCGTGGCTGTCCGGCATCAGTCAGGTCGAGCTGCGCGTGCCTGCCGGGTCGTCCATCCCGTTCACCGCCGCCGGGCTGCTGGGCTGGGCCGGACTGTCGACGGCCTCGGCGCGGCTGGAGTGCGTGTGGGGGCTGCCCCTCGCACCCGTGGCGGCGAACGAGGTCGTCTGGCTGCACAGTACGGAGCCGGTGGCCGGCCCGACGGGGGCGACGGGCATCTGGCACACCCGACTGGCCCTCCCGCCGAACCCGGGTCCGCACGCGCCTCCGTTGCGGCTGCCCGTGCCGGTCAGGTCGGCTGGAGAGACCTCGTCCGCCGAGGAGTTCCCCAGTTCCCTGTCGGCGACGGCGCGACGCCAGATCGCCGCCGCCATGGACCGGCGCCCCGTCCTGGCCAAGGACACGACCATCAGCGCGCTCGGCGCGAGCGTCGACCTCACGGGCAACTGGATCGGCGTTCCCGGCGTGGGCGTGATCCTGTACCGGCACCAGTCGGTCATCGGCCGTGACACCACGGTCAACGTCGTGCAGCGGGGCTACCTGTGGCCCTTCGGCTTTCCGGTGCACATCGCGACGCAGACGGAACGACGGCTCGACCTCGGCCTGGTGCAGACGAGCCTGATGACCGTGATGCTGCCCGAGGTCACCTACGACGGTGTCGCCGCACTGCCGAACGAGGGACGGGCGTTCCCCTTCGAGCGGGTCCGACTGGACGGTCCACTCGTCGTCGACGTCAGCGACAAGACCGACAAGCTGACGCCGAACGTCGGGTTCTGGGTACGCGGGCCGGGCGCGACCGACGGGCGGCTGCGGTTCGCGCTGACCGCCGAGGACAGACGCCGTCACACGGTCGCGTTCACCGCCCCGCTCGTCTTCATCGAGGGCGACCGCGCCCACGGGAATCTCGGCCAGGCCGTGGAGGCGTTCAACCCGCAGGCCAAGGACATCGTGCTGCCCGCCTCCGGACGCCTCGAGCTGGCTCCCGCGACCGGCGCGGACAAGGAGTCGACCACCGTGGAGGTGGCGGCGCTGCGCATCGGCGCGGAGACGTCGAGCGCCTCCCAGCCGGACCTGGAGGCGGCCGGTCGCCTCGGCGCCCTGCCCCGACTCCTCGCCGTCGAGGCGCGGCTGCCCGCGCTCGACGCCCTCGCGTCACGCTCGGCGGCAGCCCCCGCGGGGACCGCGGACGCCGACGGCGCCGGCACGGCCGCCCGTCTGCTGCGGCTCGACGAGAAGTACGTGAAGGAGGGCCTGGCCGCCACCCACCAGGTCTACGCCCGCCTGGACACCTCCGTGGGCTTCGCACCGCCCGTGACGAGCTCCGGCGGTCTCGCGAAGCTCGACCTTCCGGTCAACGGTCTGTCGAGCGCGGTGGGCCTGGTCGGCGGGGACCTGGAGAAGTTCAAGTCGGGGACGTTCGACCCGGAGAGCTTCTTCACCCACCCGCCCGCGGGAGGAGGGTTCCCGACCCGGCTCCTCGGGGTCGTCGACCTGACCGCGCTCGTCAAGTCCGTGCCGGACGTGAGCGCGGGGGACGGCGAGAAGGTGCCCCGTATGGTGACCGAGGTCAAGCACCCTCCGGGCAGGCCCCCGGAGGAGGTCCGGACCACGCTCACCTGGCATCCCGACGTGAAGACCACGACCGCCGGCTCGCTCACGACGACCGCCGACACGACCCTCGACATCCGCAGCACCACGGTGCTGCGCTTCGACGGAACCGCACCCCGCTCCGAAGTGCACGGCGAACTCAACGCCTTCGACCTGACGTTCGCCGAGGTGCTGAAGATCCACGTCAAGAGCCTCGTCTTCACCAGCAAGCCGGGAACCACGCCCAGCCTCGACGTCAAGGTCGGGCAGGTGACGTTCGCCGGCAGCCTGCGCTTCCTCGACCGGCTCCGCGAGTACCTGCCGTCGCCGGCGAACGGGCCACGCATCGCCGTCGACCCCACCGGGGTCGCGGTCGGCTACAGCCTGGCGATACCCGGCCTGGGCGTCGGCGTCTTCATGCTCCAGAACCTCACCCTGTCCACCGAGGTCGTGCTGCCGTTCAACGGCGACCCGGTGCGCGCCTCCTTCGCGGTGTCCTCGCGGGAGCACCCGTTCCTGCTCACGGTGTCCCTCTTCGGAGGCGGCGGATTCCTGAAGCTCACCGTCGCGACCGGTGAGGTCGTCGCGCTCGAGGGCCAGGTGGAGTTCGGCGCCGCGGCCGCCCTCGACGTCGGTGTGGCCAGCGGCTCGGTGTGTGTGACGGCGGGCGTCTACATCATGCTGAAGGACAAGAAGTCCGCCGTCACGGGCTTCTTCCGGGCCGTGGGCGAGCTCGACGTCCTCGGCATCGTCAACATCTCCGTCGAGTTCTATCTCGGGCTGACGTACGAGCCTCCCAAGACCCTCCGCGGGACGGCCACGGTGACCGTCCGGGTCCGGGTCGCCTTCTTCTCCAAGTCGGTGGCGATGTCGCTGGAGCGCTCCTTCAGCGGCGGTGACGACCCGGACTTCGCCAAGGCGTTCCCGAACCCGCGACCCTGGCAGGAAAGGTGCGCCGCCTTCGCGGCGATGGTGGACGCATGACCCCCAAAGCGACGGTGGTGTGGACGCTGCTCCCGGACCCGGAGGCACCGCGCACCGACGACGGATCCGCCCGTCTGTCGCTGGTGTTCGGCTTCCAGCTCCCCGACATCACGGCCGGCCGGGCGGGCACCGCGGCCCTCACCCTCGACGCCTTCCCCCGGGTCCGCGACTGGCCCGATCTCGCCTACACCCTGGACGTCACGTTCCGCGTGGAGGAGACCGGCGAGACGACGTCGCGCCCGGCCGTCGTCGAGCCGATTCCCCGGCCCGAGCTCTGGCGCGCGCTGTTCACCCCGTCCACCCCGGTCACGCCGTACCGCTTCGACGAGGCCGTGACCACCGATCCCGTCCAGTCCTACCCCGTCCAGGCGGTGTCCGGTTCGCTGCGCGAGGAGTACGGGCGCCTGTTCACCGCCGTGGACGGTCCCGCCGTCCCGGTGCCCGTGGATCCCGGCTCGCGGCCGGTACGGAGCGAGGACTGGCAGGCCGTCGACGAGCTCGTACGCACCGTCGGCGCACAGGACGGCGGCCCGGCCGCACGCTCCGCGGACGCCGACCCCTTCGCCACGCTGATGCGGTACGGCGTGCTGGCCGACGAAGCCCGCGAGGACCCCCTCGGCTGGCTGCGCGTCGCCGACTTCCACGTGCCGTTCGAGGCTCCGCCCGCACCGGGCGGCCCGGGAGCCCTGCCCGGTGCGGGGCCCCCGGACCGTGACTTCCACGGCATCCTCGCGGCGCTCGCCGAACATCCAGGCCTGATGTCCCTCATCGGTCTGACCCGGCGGGTGAAGGTCCCGCTGCCGGAGGAACTGGACGGCGCGGTGGCCGTCCAGGCCGACCCGGAGTCGCTCGCGCTGCTGCGCAACGACCGCCCGTTCACCCGGTGCGTCGTGCGCGGGGGCCGGCTGTTCCTCGCAGGCCGGGACGGTACGGAGGCCGCCCTGCACGTCCCGCTCGACGATGCCGACCGGTACGCGGCGCACACGGTCGACGTCGATGCGGGAGCCCTCGCGCTCCGGTCGTACGCCACCATGCTCGCCGGTCTCCCGCGGAGCGAGCCGCCACCGGTGCTGCTCGCGCCCGCGCTGCACTCCGACGGCGTCTTCGTCACCGAGAAGGACCGCCAGGTCGCCTTCCGCACGGTCCTGAAGGAGTCCAAGGACCTGAACGACGACCTTCAGACGGCCCTCGAACCGGGCAAGGACATCACCCTGCACGCGGGCAGGGTGCTGCAGGGATACCGGGTGGACGTGTTCGACGAGAAGTCGGGCCAGTGGTATCCGCTCTGCCGGCGCGCCGGCCACTACACCGTGCGGGGCGTCGCCGAGCCGGTGCCCATCGACGACGAGGGCTCGGTGGCCGACGCCCTCACCCGGGGCAGGGACGCCCAGGACCACCGCGTCTCCCGCCTGCACCAGTCGCTGTTCCGCTGGAACGGCTGGAGCCTCGTCGCGGAACCCCCGGGCAAGATGCTGGACGTCTCCGAACAGCTCGGCGATCCGGCTCCCGCGACCGACGCCGGCCTGCCGTTCTCCTCGACCGTACGGCCGGCCGACGGCACGCTGCCGTCGCTGCGGTACGGCCGCTCGTACCGCTTCCGGGCGCGTCTCGTCGACCTCGCGGGCCGCAGCCTGCCCTTCACGGACCGGCCGACGGCCGGCGAGCCGGCGACCGCGCCGCTGCTCTACACACGGTACGAACCCGTGCCCGCCCCCGTGCTCGTACCCCGGCGTCCCGTGACGCCCGGAGAGTCGCTCACCGTGCTCGTCGTACGGACGGACAACGCGGACCCGGCCGCGCCCGGCCTCGGACCGTCCACGTGTGAACGGCATCTGCTGGCGCCGAAGGCCGCCGTGCAGACGCTGGAGCGGCACGGTGTGCTCGACGTGGTCGGGCAGCACCGTCTGGACCCCGCCGTCCACGCGTTGCTCAGCCGGCTGGACGGCGGCGCGGTGACGGGTCCGCGGGACCCCGGCGCCGGGGGTGCCCCGTACGTCGACGTCGATGCCATGAGCCTGCCGTGGCTGCCCGACCCCCTGTCCCGAGGGGTGACGCTGCTCGGACTGCCGCAGACCTCGGAGCTCCTGGCCGCGTGGCCGCACGGGAACGGCTGGCACGAGCAGCTGCCGGTGCGGCTCGTCGTGGTCCCGGGCGGTTCCGGCGCCACCCCGCCACCGGTGTTCAACCCCGCGGGGCGGCTGATCCGGGTGACGCTGCCGCCCGCCGCCGACGTCACCGCGCTGCTGAGCAGCATGCTGACGCGCGGGGACGAGGAGCTGCTCGGCCTGTGGCACTGGTTCACCGAGACGGAGGGCCGGTCGGCCGAGGAGCGCGACGACGCCCGTGCCCGGGCCGTCGCCGGACATGTCGCCCAGCTCACGCCGACGACGACGCTCCGACTGGTCCACGCGGTGCGCTGCCCCGTGGATCCCCCGGCGTTCGGCCGGCCGGCCGTCGAGCGCAGGCCGAAAGAGACCGCGTACGTCCTGGACGACCCCGCCCTGACCGTCCACGGTCCGTCGACCCTCTCGGTGCACGTCGAGGCGATGTGGAACGAGATCGCCGACGACCCGGCGCAGAGCACGCCCACCTACTCCACCGGCCGGGCCGTACTCCACCAGGGCGAGGACGGAATCCGCTCGGCGGCCGACGGGCCCGGCAGCACCGCACCCACCGCCGTCAGCCCGTTCCGCTCGCGCCACGACGTGCACGACACCCGGCACCGCGCCATGCGGTTCACCCCCGTCGGCACCTCGTCCTTCATCCCCTACTTCACCGACCGTCGCACGGTCCGGCTCACCGCGCTCGACGAGGCCCAGGTGGCGACCTCCTTCGTCCCGGGCACGGTGGTCGTCCGAGACGCCGCCGCCCCCCTGACGGCCGAGGGGACACCCGCCGAGCCCGGCCGCACCTACACCCCCGACCGGGACTTCACCGTGAACCACGAGACCGGCCGCGTCGCCCGCACGGCGGGCGGCGCGATCGCCGACGGGGCCGAGGTCGAGGTCTCGTTCGTGGTGCCGCCGGTCACCCGCGCCGGTTCCCCGGTCACGCTGCACGTCCCGGCGACCGTCCGGCCTCCCGCACCGGCGGTCCACTCCGTGGTGCCCGCCTTCCAGTGGAAGGACGAGTCGACCGGCGGCACGCGGGTGAGTGTCCGGCAGGGCGGTGTCGTACGGGTCTACCTGCAGCGCCCCTGGTACGTGTCCGGCGAGGGCGAACTGCTGGCCGTACGGGTCCTCGGGCAGAACACCCAGCCGGACGCGGCGTCCCAGCAGTGGGCCACCACGTGGGGGCGCGACCCCGTCCGTCAGGCGGGCGAAGCACCGACGATCGGCTTCCCGCGCCCTTCCGATCTGCTCGACGGCGTGGACGTGGAGGTGTCCCCCGGACACGCCATCGGGTATCCGGTCGGGTACGACGAACAGCGGCAACTCTGGTACGCGGACGTCCGGTTCCAGGCCCAGCGCGTCTATCAGCCGTTCGTGCGGCTCCGCGTCGCGCGCCTCCAGCGGGACGCGCTGCGCACGCCGGAGGACCTGCGGCTGTCCCCCGGGGTGGACGCCGGGTTCGTCCAGATCCCCGTCCTCCGACGTGCGTCGGTCACGGTGTCGGCCGTCGGCACGGAGGCCTCGGTGACGGTGACCGGCCCGCTGCCCCCGACGACGCAGGGGAACTTCACGACCACGATGGTCGTCGGCAAGCAACTGCTCGGCAACACGTCGGTCGACGACCCGGCCCAGTGGCGGACCGTGGGGACGCCCGGGACGACCTTCCCGACGGGCGTCACCCTGCCCCTCGTGGAGGCGACGGGTGCCCTGGGGCGCTGGACGGGCACGGTACCGCTGGCGTCGACCCCGCCCGGGCCGGGACGCCAGCGGTTGCTGGTCATGGAGGTCGACGAGGTCGAGAGCCCGCGCGGTGTGTCCCGCCGAATCTCTTACCTCGACACCTTCACCATCTGAAGCACTGCCCGGTCACTGCGTGCAGAAATCATCGGTCGGTGTCCAAGGGGACTTCTCGGGGGACCTGTCGCGTTTCGGCTGATACTCCGGGTAGCATTCCGTCCTGATTTCGACGACGCCCTCGTCGCAGCGCCGGAATCTGTCGCAGCACGGTACGAAGTAGCACTCGTCCAGGCACTCCTGCCTGCATCGCTTGCACCGCGGGCTGCCGGGGAGCCTGCACTCCTCCGTGCAGGAATGTTTGCATTCGTTGGGACAGGCCAGCTGCTGCCAGAAATTGGGTTGTGCGCCGACACAGTCGGGCGCGGTATCGGCGAATCCCGGAACGCTCATGGCACTTCTCCTTCCGGGGCAAGGTCAATGGTGGTCGCAGTAATCGGAGATGCCGTGTCTGCGGAACGGGAACTCGTCCGTCACATCGACGGACACGAACTGCTTCTCCGTGACGTCGTTGCTCCGGCTGGTGTACGAGAGCACGACGTCCATGACCCGTCGCGAACCGTCGACAGCGGACGGGCGGACGTCGATCGCGGACAGCGAGAAGCCGTCCATCGACCGTTGGAAGGTGGTCTGGTAGATGCCGGAGTAGCGGACCAGCAGATAGGTCAGGGCACGGTCCTTGTCCGTGGCGCCGGCGTTGCCCGACACCCGGATCACCGTCCTGAGAAGGTCTTCCGCCGCCCGGTCGAAGGCCTCACCCGCCATGCTCTCGGGCTTCTCGATGGCGCCGAGGAGATCGGAGACGGCGAAGGAGTAGACCTGGTCCACCGTCACCACGGGCAGCGACAGGCCGCCGCAGGGCTCCGGAGGGTCGACGGCACCGCGCACTCCGATGATGCAGTCGAGGGCGGTCGCCTGCTGGTCGGGGCGTACGGCCTCGGCCAGCAGGGCGTAGTCCGCGGGGTCGCGGGGTGCGAGGATGTAGGCGTCCACCCCCTGGACGGTGAACACGTAGCACACCTGCCGCGCGAGGTAGCGGTTCTCCGACAGGTTCAGGACCGTGCTCAGTGCCTGGCGGTCCGTGAGCCCCGCCGTGTCGGCGCGGCTGATGCTCTGGGCCAGCTCCTTCTCCACGCCCTGGTTCGGGAAGCGGAGTTCGATCTGGCCGAGCGCGTAGACGAACGGCCGTGGCGACGCCGCGGGGGAGTGGTGCGCCTGGCAGGTCGGGCACCCTCCCACCGTCGCGTCCCCCTCGGGGGCGGTGCCGGCCGGTTCGGCTCTGATGCCTTCGACGCTCATGGGGACTCCTTGTCGCCGTGCCACCGCGAGAACACGAGCCACCGGTTCATCCTGCGGGCGCGTTCCGCGCAGCCGGTGCACGGCCTGATGCCGAGTGACTGCGTCGCGTGCTCGACGACATCGCCGAGGCCGACGTCGTCGTCCTTCACGAAGCCGGGGAGGCGCACCCGGTGCGTCGGGTGCGGTTCCTTCACCACTGGTACATGTACTGGCGCCACGCGCCGTACCAGCCCGTGCCGTAATACGTCCACGAGTTGGAGTCGAAGAGCGCCACGTGGCCGCCCCAGTACACGCTCTCGTCGAGCTGGAAGACAGCCCACCATCCTGTGTACGGAGTCGGCGTGGAGCTCGTGCGAACCGCCTTCGACGCGAACCAGGCCCACATCTCCCGCGCTCTGATGGGCCGGCGGGCATAGGTGTAGCACCGGGCGTTGATGTACGAGTTCGGGGCGGAGAGTTCCGTGTACCCGGCGCGGATGAAGGCGTCAGAGAGGAAGTGGGCGCAGTTGTTCGCGAAGGTGTCGCCGGCGATGCAGCTGTTCGTCCAGTAGCTTCCGACGGTGGAGAGGGGCGGGGCGAGCACGCGGGGCTGGGCCACCTGTGTCTGTGCCTGTGCCTGCGCCTGTCCCGTGCCCGCTTCCACGTAGCGCGGCGCGCCCGGCATGTCCACTGCCGACGGAGGGGCCAGGTGCTCCATCGCCTCGGCGTTCGCGAGCCCGCCCGGTCCGCCCGCCGGCTTCGGCTCTCCCGGCATTCCGGGGCTCGTCGGCGGTGCGATGCTCTCCATGGCGACCATGAAGGCGTCCTGCGGTTCACCGGCGCGCATCCGGCCCAGGCGGAATGCCGTGGCGCCCTGCCGCACGTACACCCTGATCCGGTCCTCGCCGAGGGTCTCCCGGTCCATGATGTCGGACTTGGCGAAGGAATAGACGCAGTCGCCGGATTCGACGATCAGGATGTTTCCCGGGATGTTCCCGTCGTCGCGGCTGTAGCCGTCGAAGGGGACGGTGGAGTCGCGTTTCGACGCCCGCTCCATGAGTGAACTGAGGTCGTTCTGTTGACTTTTCATGATGTTCTCGGCCATTGCTCTCGCCTCCTGCGTGCGGGCGTGCGGCCGTCAGCATCCCCTCTTTCAGCGTGCACCCGGGAGCCCCGCTCGCGCCACCCGTGGAGACGTCCCCGGCGCGCCAAATGTGGTTGCGAGACGTACTATTGAGAGCGACTGTGGCCTTCGAAACCGCCAGGCGCACGTATTCCAGCGGGAGCCGCAGATGATGTCGTCTCCGTCCCCTTCCGCCTCCCTCCCGTCCGCGGGTGCCCGCTTGCGGCTGCTCGGACGGTTCCGTCTCGAGTACGACGCCGCGCCGGTCGAACTGTGCGGAAACGCGCAACGCCTGCTGGCCTTCGTCGGCGTGCACGGGCGCGCCAGCCGTTCCGTCCTCGCCGGCGCCCTCTGGCCCGACGTACCGGAGGAGCGGGCCCGGGGAAGCCTGCGGACGACGCTGTGGAAGCTGCCGCGCGGTGACCGACCGCTCCTGCGCTGCACCCGGGAGACGATGGACCTCGCAGACGCCGTCGACGTGGACGCCCACGCGCTGGCCGACACCGCGCTGAAGGTCCTGCACTCCCGGGACCCGCTCCCGGACCCGCGCGGGTTGCTGGACCTGCTGGTCGGTGCGGATCTGCTCCCCGACTGGGACGACGAATGGATCGTCCTCGAACGCGAATGGCTCCGCCAGCTGCGCCTCCTCGCCCTGGACGCCCTCTCGGAACGCCTGGCCCGTCAGGGCCGCCCGGCGCTCGCCCTGGAGGTCGCGCTGGCGAGCGTGGGGATGGAGCCGCTGAGGGAGAGCGCCCACAGGGCGGTGGTCTCCGCACACCTCGCCGGGGGGAACGTGACCGAGGCCGTCCGGCGCTACGACACGTTCCGCGTCCTGCTGCACAGGGAACTCGGTGCCGAACCCTCCCTGCGTTTCACCCGGATGATCCCGCTGAGGGTCGGTTCTCCCGCATCACGGGGAGGGCGTTCCCGGCAGGGCCGGTGAACCAGGCGAATGCGTCGTGGCCGACTTCCGGGCAGCGCTCCAGGGCCACGCCAAGCTCGGCCGGTCCGTCGACCGCGGTAGTACCAGGAGTGATTCCAGGCGTCAGGAACCATGGAAGCGGCGTGACTTGGGCAAGTGCTCTCGCGTCCTCTGCCTCTCGCCAACACCCCGGCCGCCTCCTTCGGCGCCCGCGTGCAGGCCGCTCTCATCGCCGACCACGTCGACGTGCTCGGCCGGGTCCCGACCCCGATCCTGACCCCTCGCACGACGTGCTGATCGGCGAGAGCGGCACCAACCCCAGCCGGCTGGTCGAACGCGTCGTCGTGGCCGGACCGGTCGAGCGTCGCACCGACGCCGAGGACCGCCGCCACCTCCAGCTCGGCCTCACCCCCGAGGGGCGACGCCTGGCCGCCGCGGCCGCCGAGATCGAAGAACTCCTCTACACCTCGATGGACGCCGCCTGCGAGGGCCTGGACACCGACGGCCCGGAGCGTGACATGGCACCTGCCGGTACGTAATAGACGTTACATCTAGCCATTCGAAACATTGATGTGTAACTTCTGAAACGTCGGCGGAGCTGATTCCGCTCGCTTCGGACGTCCGAGAGGGAACGACGTTGATGTACATCTCTGCGCCCCGCCGCGGGGCGACAGCCGTGCTGGCCTGCACGGCTCTGGCGGTGGTCTCCGGCTGCGGCGCGAGCGGTGCCGGCGGTGGTGGGCCCGCGGCCGGGGGCGAGGTCGCCGGGGTCACGGTCACGCGGGACGCGGCCCTTCACGAGGCCCTGCCCGAGCAGATCAAGAAGGCGGGTACCGTGCGCGTGGCCACGGACGTCCCCTACCCCCCGTTCGCGATGTTCGTCACCGAGGGGAAGAGCGACCTGACCGGCCTGGACTACGACCTCGGCCAGGCCCTGGGCGCGAAGCTCGGCGTCAGGTTCGCCTTCACCCCGACGAAGTTCGACGGCATCGTGCCCGCCCTCCAGGCCGGCAGGTTCGATGCCGCGATGTCCGCACTGACCGACAACAAGGAGCGGCAGAAGGTCGTCGACTTCGTCGACTACTCGCGCTCCGGCTCGGGCATCCTGGTGGCCGAGGGCAACCCGGCGAAGATCAGCACGCTGGACGACCTCTGCGGCCGGAAGGTCGGCGTCCAGGCGGCGACCAACCAGTACGAGCTGCTCACGGCCCACCAGGCCGCATGCCGGGCCGCCGGCCGGAAGCCGGCCGACATCCAGACCTTCCCCAAGGACTCCGACGCCCAACTCGCCCTGCGCTCCGGCAAGGTGATCGCGGAGGTCGTCACCAAACCCGCCGCCGGCTGGTCGGCCAAGACCGCCGACGGCGGCAAGGCCTTCGACCTGGCCGAGGACCCCGAGGCGCCGGCCGGCTACCGTGCCTCGCCCAACGGCATCGCGGTCCGCAGACAGCTCCCGCAACTGACCGAAGCGATCAGGAAGGCGCTCCAGGCACTGATCGACGACGGCACCCTCACCAAGATCTGCGACAAGTACGGCGTCGCCTCCATCGCCGTGAAGGAAGCCACCAAGAACGCGGCGGTGGACTAGAGATGACCACCACCACCCACGTCGGCACACCGCACACCGGCGCGACCCCCGCACCCGACGCGTTCGAGATCGTCCCCGTCCACCACTGGGGTCGCCGGCTCTCCGCGGTGGGCGCCGTCGCCGCGCTGGCCGGCCTCATCGGCTCGCTCGCGAAGAACGGCAACCTCCACTGGGACGTCGTCGGCCACTACCTGTTCGCCGGGCTCATCTTCGACGGCCTGGCCACCACCCTGTGGCTGACCGCCGCCGCGATGACCCTCGGTCTCGCCCTCGGCACCCTCGTAGCCGTCATGCGGCTCTCGGACAACCCGGTCCTGTACGGTCTCTCGTCGCTGTTCGTCTGGGTCTTCCGCGGCACCCCGCTGCTCGTACAGATCATCTTCTGGGGCTACGCCGGTGCCCTCTACCAGCACGTGATGATCGGCGTCCCGTTCACCGGCGTCACCTTCCTCCAGGCCGACACCAACACCCTGCTCACCCCGTCCGTCGCGGCCCTGCTCGCGCTCGGCCTGAACGAGGCCGCGTACACCTCCGAGATCGTCCGCGCGGGAATCCGGTCCGTCGACCCGGGGCAGACCGAGGCGGCCCACTCGCTCGGCATGCGCCCGGCACTCACCATGCGGCGGATCGTGCTGCCCCAGGCGATGCGGGTGATCATCCCGCCGCTGGGCAACGAGACGATCAACATGCTCAAGATGACCGCCCTCGTGTCGGTGATCGCGGCACACGACCTGATGTCCAACATCCAGGACGTGTACGGGCAGAACTACCAGGTCATCCCGATGCTCGTGGTGGCGTCGCTCTGGTACCTGGCTCTGGTCAGCGCCCTGGGCGTCCCGCAGGCGTGGCTCGAACGCCGCTACGGGCGCGGCACGGCCCGCGGCGCCGAGCCCTCCCCCCTGCGACGCCTGTGCGCCGGACCCCTCACCGCCCTGCGCGGCCGCACACACAAGGAGGAGGGCCGTTGAACACGCCCATGGTGCACGCCGAGGGCGTGCGCAAACACTTCGGGAAGCTCCAGGTCCTCAAGGGCATCGACCTGACGGTCGGACGCGGCCAGGTGTGCTGTCTCCTTGGACCCTCCGGCTCCGGCAAGTCCACGTTCCTGCGGTGCATCAACCATCTGGAGAAGATCGACGGAGGACGGCTCTCCGTCGACGGCGAACCGGTCGGCTACCGGCCACAGGGCACCCGCCTCCACGAGTTGCGCGAGCGCGAGGTCGCCGCCCGGCGGCGCGACATCGGCATGGTGTTCCAGCGGTTCAACCTCTTCCCGCACATGACCGCCCTCGAGAACGTCATGGAGGCCCCCGTCAAGGTCGTCGGCACCGCCAGGGACCGGGCCCGCGACGAGGCGAGGGCGCTGCTTGAGCAGGTGGGGCTCGCCGACCGGGAGGGCCACTACCCGGCCGAGCTCTCGGGCGGCCAGCAGCAGCGCGTCGCCATCGCCCGCGCCCTCGCCATGAAACCGAAACTGATGCTGTTCGACGAACCGACGTCGGCGCTCGACCCCGAACTCGTCGGCGACGTCCTCGACGTCATGCGCCGGCTCGCGGACGACGGCATGACCATGGTCGTCGTCACGCACGAGATCGGTTTCGCCCGCGAAGTCGGTGACCTGGCCGTCTTCATGGACGAAGGCGTCGTCGTCGAATCCGGTGACCCCCGGCGGGTCCTGGCCGAACCGGAGCAGGAACGCACCCGCGCCTTCCTGTCGAAGGTCCTGTGAGCGCCCCGCCCCGGCAGCAGCCCCTCGACGAAGCGCTGCTGTCCCTGTCCCACGCACACCAGGCCCGGTACCTCGAAGACCTGGCCGAACTCGTCGCGATCGACTCCGGCTCGTACAGCGCCGACGGCGTCAACCGGGTCGCCGACCTGGTCCGGGCCCACCTGGAGCGTCTGGACTTCTCCGTGGAACGCGTCCCGCTGCCACCGGCCCAGGGACACCGCACCGGAGACGTGCTCATCGGCCGCAGACAAGGTCGCCTCGCCGTCGCCGACGGAGGCCGCAGACTCCTGCTCGCCGCGCACATGGACACCGTCTTCGACGACGGGGCCGCCGCCGAACGCCCCTTCTCCCTCAGCGGGCCCCTCGCCCACGGACCCGGCGTCAGCGACGACAAGGGAGGCCTGGTCGCAGGCCTCGCAGCCCTCGAGATCCTCGCCTCGGCAGGCATCGAGGACTACGCGGAACTCGTCTTCCTCGCCACGCCCGACGAGGAGATCGGCTCACCCGCCAGCCGGCCGGTCACCCGGCGGGCGGCCGAAGGGGCGCACTACGCCCTCGCCCTCGAATGCGCCCGGGAGAACGGCGACCTGGTCATCGCGCGCAAGGGTGTGGCCGACTTCAGGCTCACCGTCACCGGCCGCGCCGCACACGCGGGCATCGAACCCGAACGCGGAGCGAACGCGGCTCTGGCCGCCGCCCACCTCGTCATCGCCGTCCAAGCGCTGAACGGCAGGTGGGAGGGCGTCACCCTCAACGTGGGCGTCGTGCGCGCGGGCAGCCGCTTCAACATCGTCTGCCCCGAGGCGGAACTCCTCGTCGAGATCCGCTCGGCCACGGACAGCGGCATGCGGGCGGCCACCGTCGCCCTCGAAGAGGCCGCCTCGCGGCCCGTCGTCCCCGGCACCCGCGTCACCGTCGAGGAACTCGCGTCCTGCCCCCCGATGGAAGACACAGCCGCCTCCCGCCGGATGCTCAGCAGGGCCCAGGACATCGGCGCACGCCTGGGCCTGACCTTCGGCGCCACGGCGACGGGCGGCGTGGGGGACGCCAACACCATCGCCGGGACAGGAGTCCCGACGCTGGACGGTCTGGGACCGGTCGGCGGCGCCGACCACACCCCCGAGGAGTGGCTCGACGTCAGTACGGTCCCGGCCAGGGTCGCCCTGCTCGCCTCCCTCATCGCCGACCTCGGCGACAGCCGCAGCGACTGACGCTGCCCCCGACGCTCCCGCACCGGCTTACCGCGCCGTTGCCCGGTGCGGGAGCACCCGCCGTCGCCCCGGGCGCGGCGGCCGCGATCGCCGCTCGGTTGATCGGCATTAGGCTCGGCACGCGGGCGCACGCCCGCCGACGACCGAGAAAGGAACCCGCGATGGCCTCCGGCGCACTCGCCGACGTGATCCGGCACAAGCTGGGCGACCTCAGCCCGGCCGAGCGCAAGGTGGCCCGCGTCCTTCTGGCCAACTACCCCTCCGCCGGCTTCGAGACCGTCGCCGTCCTCGCCGAACGGGCGGGCGTCAGCGCCCCCACCGTCATCCGCTTCGTCAACCGGCTCGGCTACCGGGGCTTCCCCGACTTCCAGACCGCGCTGCGCGAGGAACTCGACGAACGCAACGCCTCACCCCTGTCCCTGTACGAATCCGCCGACCGCACCCGCGCCGACGAGGCACCGGCCGGCGAAGCATCCCTTCTCGAACAGGGCAGCAGGCTGTTCAGCTCCGCCGTCGGGCAGACCCTCACCGAACTCCCGCCGCACGACCTGGAACACGCCGTCTCACTCCTGGCCGACGGCAGACGGCGCATCACCCTGACCGGTGGCCGCTTCACCCATCTCCTCGCCCAGTACCTCGGACTGCACCTCATGCAGTTGCGCGGCGACATCCGGCTCCTGCCCGCGGGCGACGTCGAGCGGACCGCGGCGCTCGGCACGCTCACACGCCGCGACGTCCTGGTCGTCTTCGACTACCGCCGCTACGAGGAGGACAAGGTCACCATGGCCCAACTCGCCCTCGAACAAGGCGCGAAGGTCATCCTGTTCACCGACCGATGGCTCTCCCCGGTCTCCGCGCACGCCGAGGTCGTCCTTCCCAGCCTGGTCACGACGCCCTCACCGTACGACAGCCTCGTACCCACCCTCGCCGTGGTCGAGACCGTCGTCGCCGGAGTGGTCGCGGCACTCGGCGACGAGGCCCCCGCACGCCTGCGGCACACCGAGGAGACCGCACGGCGCCTCGGACTCCAGTGACCCGGGGCCGCCGGGCAGGCGAACGCAGAGGGCCGGGACCGGTGGCAGCACCACCGGTCCCGGCCCTCGCCGGTGCCGGCTCGCTACATCGGCTCGGGGAAGATGTCGCTGATGCTCCAGGCGACGCTGAAGCAGGGGGCGAAGGCGTCGGCCTCCTGCTCGGTTTCCAGGGCCTGGAGCGCGAGGATCTGGCACATGGGTGCTCTCCTTATCTCTGTCGGGGGCGTATCGGTGGGTCACTGCATACCTCGGCACGAGGTGGTCGCCGCCGTGCCGAGGGGGTCGTGGGAGGCCCGTCCGGTGCCGTCAGACGGCTACCGGGAGCCGGGGACGCGCATGGTGGGGCCCCGTCAGGAGCGGGCCGGACAACAGGCGGTGCAGGGCCAGCAGGACACCGGCCCCGCCACTGGACAGGTCGGCGGTGAACCGCTGCGAACCCGCTCCGAGGAAGCGGACACCGCGCCGGTACGGGACGGCGTACTTCAGCAGGCCGGTCGCGGCGCGCACGGCGTCCCCGCGCACGGCGTCCGTGCCGGTGAGCTCGGCGTGCTCGGTCAGGAACCAGGTCAGTCCGGCCAGCCCCCGGTACAGGCCCGCCTCCTTCGTGGCGCACGAGACCCGGATGCCGGAGACCAGCCGCGGCAGTGCCGCGGCGCAGCGCTCGTCCGGCGCGGTGGCCACATAGCGGGTGAGCACCGCCGCGAGACCGGCCGCGCCCGTGGCCAGGTACGGCATGGCACGGGTGAACCGTGCGTCGTCGGAGAGGGACAGGGCGCCGTCGGCCAGCGGGAAGGTCCGGTCCAGCTCCTGGTGGAGCAGCAGGCGGCCCGCCTCCAGGAAGCGGGCCTCGCCGGTGTCGCGGGCCAGGCGGTGGAGGAAGAGGGCGAGCCCCGAGCGGCCGTGCAGCAGACCGCGGGCGTCGTGCTCGCCGAGGGCGGCCGGCAGGTCGGCGGTGCGCAGCAGGCTTTCCCCCGCCGCCGCGGCCCGTTCCAGGTGGCTGCTCTCCCCGGTCAGCCGGTGCAGGGAGAGCCAGCTCAGGCCGACCCCGGCCCGCCCGCCGGCCAGCGTGCCGCAGGAGGCGGTGAGCGGGTGCCCGTCGGCGCCGCGGAGCAGGTCGACGGCCTCGTCCAGCCGGCCGAGGCCGGCCAGCACCCGGGCGATGCCGGCCGAGCCGACGAGCAGTCCGGGAGGCAGTGCGTCGCGCAGCGCCAGCGTGTCGCGGCGCAGCCGTTCGCGGATCTCCTCCGGCACCGAGGCCCCGGCGCGGTGCAGGGCGTGCACCACCCCGGCCGTGCCGTAGGCCAGACACACGTTGTTGGTCCGGAACGCCTCGGGCGAGGGCGGGAAGGCCCAGTCCGGCCGGTCGGCGTCAGCCATCTCGAGGAGACCCGCGGCCACCTCCTCGGCCAGCCGGGTGAGGCAGGCGCGCGGATCGGTGTCCAGCTCGACGGGGGAGGGCGGGCGGCCGGGACCGGTCTGGTCCCGCGCCGGGTCCTCCGTCAGGTGGAAGGCGGTCGCCCGCCGCCACAGGTCCTGCGGCGGAGCGACGTCCGCCAGATCGCGGCGCAGGAGGGCGAGGTTGGCGGGCGCGTGCTCGGCGGTCTCGTTGAACGGTGCCAGGAAGGCGAGCGCGACCGCCGACGCGCCGTACCGGTCCTGCAGCAGCGGATCGTTGTCGGCCCGGCGCAGGCCGGGCGGCGGCGTGAACCCCGGAGTGCCCATCCCGGACGGGGCCGCGGACACCGCCGAGGCCGCCTCGAAGTCCACGAGACGGACCCCGCCCGACGGTGTGACCAGGACATTGCCCAGGCTGAGGTCACCGAACCGGTAGCCGGCGGCGTGCAGCCGCTCCAGCGAGGCGTCCAGCGCGGCCAGCAGCCGCCGGCACGCCTCGTAGTACGCGGCGACGGACTCGGGCGTGCGGTCGGCGCGGGCCAGCGGGGAGGACCGGCTCAGCCAGCCCACCAGCGGCTGCCCCGCGACGTACTCGGTGACGAGGAAGTCGTGCTCCCATTCCGTGAAGTGGTCCAGCGGCTCCGGGCCCACCCCCGGGGCCGCCGCGTGCAGTGCGCGCAGCACGTCGTACTCGTGCCGCAGCCGCTGCTGCGCGTCGGTCCCGTCGAAGACCAGGCCGTTGTGGGCGCGGGCCTCCTTGAGGAAGACGGTGCGGCCGGTCCGCCGGTCGCGGGCCTGGTAGGCGCCGCCGGCGTTGCTCAGGCGCACCGCGCGGATCACCTCGTAGTCGCGGATCAGGATCGGGCCCGCGTGCGGTTGCTCCTCCTGCTCGACGAAGGGGTCCGTGATCCCCGCGGGCAGGTGGAAGGCGGGCAGCCGCGAGTCCACGACCTCGCGGCCGGAGCCGTCGCGGACCATCCCCTCCCGGGTGCCGTCGGCCCGGAGCCGGCTGCGGGCGCCGTCGAAGGAGCCGTAGCGGTAGTGGACCGTCCGCGAGTCGCGAAAGCGCCGGTCGGTGAGGACGTACGGTCCCTCCTCCCCGTCGAGCGCGTCGCGCAGGCGTTCAAGGAGACGGCGGGCGGACGCCGTGTCCGGTGGGTAGATGGCGCAGAACTTGCCCGCCTGGGCCCGCGCGGCGTGCTTGTGATGGAGGAACAGGAAGAAGAGCCGGGCGCTCAGGTGCTTGAACGGCACGCCTTCGGAGAAGCAGATCCCGGCGACCGTGTCGAGCACGTGCTGCGCCCGGTCCAGCCGCGCCGAGACATGGATCTTCCAGCCCTGTTCGGCGAGCCCGGTCCGAGGACTGCCCCAGACCGTCCAGATGCCCTGGGCGGAGCCGTGCATGCCCGGCGGCACCTCGCCAGGAGCGAAGCGCGGCCCGGGGTCGGCCGCGCCGGCGAGCGGCAGGTAGTACTCCCGGTCCGCGAGCGCCTCGCCGAAGCCTTCGAGCACGGGATCTCCTCACAGGGGGTGGTCGGTGGGCCGCGACAACGTTCTCGCGCGCCGGGCGCCAGGACCGGCAGGTACGGAGGCGGTTCGGGCGGCGGTATGCGGCCGGGATCAGGCAAGAACGCCTCCGGGGCAGCCCGCCCTCTCGGCCCCGGGCATCCGCAGTACCGCCGCGCCGTGGACCCGGCCCGCGGCGAGGTCGTCCAGGGCACGGTCGGAGTGGGCGAAGGCGTAGGGGGAGAGGGTCGGGCGGAGGTGGTGTGCGGTGGCCGCGGCGAGGAACGCGCGCCCGTCCTCGCGGGTGTTGGCGGTGACGCTGCGGACGGTCCGTTCCCGGAAGAGGTGCCTGGTGTGGTTCAGGGGCGGGATGTCGGAGAGGTGGATGCCGGCGATGGCAAGCGTTCCGCCGCTGTCCAGCGCTTCCAGGGCCGACGGGACGAGGTCGCCGGCCGGGGCGAAGAGGATCGCGGAGTCCAGTGGCTCGGGCGGCCCCGTCGGGGCGTCGCGCGCCGAGGCGGCGCCGAGCTCCAGGGCGAGGGCCTGGGCGGCGGGGGAGCGGGTGAGGACGTGGACGGTGGCGCCCTCGGCGACGGCGAGCTGCGCGGTGAGGTGGGCGGAGGCGCCGAACCCGTAGATGCCGAGCCGCCCTCCTTCGGGGAGCTCTGCGCGGCGCAGGGCCCGGTAGCCGATGATCCCCGCGCACAGCAGCGGGGCCAGCTCCTCGGCCGCGTACGCGGTGGGCAGCTCGTACGCGTAGGCGGCGGGCACGGTGGCGTACGTGGCGTAGCCGCCGTTCGCGTCCCAGCCGGTGTAGCGGGAGGCGGGGCACAGGTTCTCCCGGCCGCGCGTGCAGTACGGGCATGTCCCGCACGTACGCCGCAGCCACGGGATGCCGACCCGGGAACCGACCTCCGGCCTGGTGACCTCGTCGCCGACGGCGACGACGTTCCCGACGGCTTCGTGTCCGGGGACGATGTGATCCCGGTGCGGAGGAAGTTCGTGATCGCGTACGTGCAGATCGGTACGGCACACGCCGCACGCGCGGACCCGGACCAGCAGTTCGTCCGGCGCCGGGGCGGGCACAGGCAGTTCCCGGCGCTCGATCGTCCCGGGGCGGTCGGCGGGGACGACCCAGGCCGCCATCGTCTCCGGAACAGCGGCAGTCACGTCGGGTCACGCCCAGGCAGTGAGCAGTCTGTCGTGGTGGGCGGCGAGCCAGGTGGCGAAGTCCTGGAGGGCCGGGTTGAGGTCACGGACGGCTGTGAGGTCCCGGGCCGCGGTGAAGCGGTGCTCGCAGTCCGCGTAGTACTGGAACATGTTTCCCGTCTCGTCGGCACCGGGCAGGCCCTGCGCGCGCCACTCGTCCGGGCTGAGGGGCCGGTACCGTACCGGTTCGCCGAGGGACGTGGTGAGTGCCGCGGCCATGTCGGCGACCTTGAGGTGCTCGCCGGCGATGCTGATCGTGGCGGCGACGAAATCGGCACCACCGCGGAGGATGGCGAGGGCGGTCCTGCCGATGTCGTCGACCGCGATGCCGGAGAGCCGGCTCTCGCCCATGGGCCAGGTGAGCTGGAAGGCGCCGTCCGGGCCGCGGTGCGGGGCGAAGGGGCCGAGCAGGTTCTCCCAGTAGAAGGTGGTGCGCAGGAACGTGGTCGGCACCGCTTCGTCGGTGAAGTAGTGGTCGGCCTCCGCTTTGCCGTCGAAGTGCGGCACCTTGTAGCGCTCCTGGAGCGTCGGCATCCGTTCGTCGTCGAGGGGGATGCAGTCGCGCGTGTCCTCCAGGGTGGACCAGATCGCGTGCTGTACTCCCGCGTGGGAGGCGGCCCGTGCGACCGCCTGGGCCTGGGTCTTCTCCCGCTCCGCTGACATGTGCTCCCAGAAGTTCGTGACCACGAACGCGCCGTACGCGTGCTCGAAGGCCGGCGCGAGGCTGGGCGGGTCGTCCATGTCGGCCCGGACGATGTCGTCGACGCCGAGGCGCTTCAGTTCCCGGGCGGATTCCCCGTCGGGGTGGCGGGTGACGGCGCGTACCGCGAACTCACTCGCGTGGTCGGCGAGGACGGCCCGCACGAGTCCACCACCCTGCTTACCGGTCGCTCCGATCACCGTGATGATCTTCTTCTCGGTCATGGCTCGATCGCCTCGCACCTCGGACACGTGGTTCGGCTGCTGTCGTCCCGGCTTACCGTTCGTCCTGCTTGCCCTCACCCTCCCGCTTGCCGTTCGTCCTACTTGCCGGTGTCCTCCCGCTTGTCCTCGTCGACGATCTCGGCGTCGACGATGTCGTCCCCGCCGGCCTCTCCCGCGCCGTCGGACCTCGGCCCGGCGCCCCCTTGCGCCTCCTGCTGCTGCGCGTACATCGCGGTGCCGATCCGCTGGGCGACCGTGTTCAGCCGGTCGACGGCCGTACGGATCTCCGCGGCGTCCTCGCCCTTGAGCTTCTCCTTCAGCTCGGCGACCGCGGTCTCGACCTCGGACTTCACGTCACCGGGGATCTTGTCCTGGTTGTCGCGCAGCAGCTTCTCGGTCTGGTAGACGAGCTGCTCGCCCTGGTTGCGGGTCTCGGCGGCCTCGCGGCGGCGGTGGTCCTCCTCCGCGTACTGCTCGGCCTCCTCGCGCATCCGGTTGACCTCGTCCTTCGGCAGCGAGGAGCCGCCGGTGACGGTCATCTTCTGCTCCTTGCCCGTGCCCAGGTCCTTCGCGGTCACGTGCATGATGCCGTTGGTGTCGATGTCGAACGCGACCTCGATCTGCGGGACGCCACGCGGGGCCGGCGGCAGACCGGTCAGCTCGAACATGCCGAGCTTCTTGTTGTACGCCGCGATCTCGCGCTCGCCCTGGTACACCTGCACCGTCACCGAGGGCTGGTTGTCCTCGGCCGTCGTGAAGACCTCCGAGCGGCGTGTGGGGATCGTGGTGTTGCGCTCGATGAGCTTGGTCATGATGCCGCCCTTGGTCTCGATGCCGAGGGACAGCGGGGTCACGTCGAGGAGCAGGATGTCCTTGACCTCACCCTTGAGGACACCGGCCTGCAGGGCCGCACCGACCGCCACGACCTCGTCCGGGTTCACTCCCTTGTGCGGGTCCTTGCCGGTCAGGGACCTCACCAGCCCGGTCACCGCGGGCATGCGGGTCGAGCCACCGACCAGGATCACGTGATCGACCCGGGCCACGTCGATGCCCGCGTCGTTCACCGCCTGCTGGAACGGCGCCCTGCAGCGCTCCAGCAGGTCCTCCGTCATCTTCTCGAACTGCGCCCGGGTGAGCTTCTCCTCCAGGTGCAGCGGGCCCTCGGCGGAGGCCGTGATGTAGGGCAGGTTGATCGTGGTCTCCGTGGCGGAGGACAGTTCGATCTTCGCCTTCTCCGCGGCCTCGCGGAGACGCTGCACCGCCATCCGGTCCTTCGACAGGTCGACGCCGTACCCGTTCTTGAACTGCTTCACCAGGTGGTCGACGACCCGCTGGTCCCAGTCGTCACCGCCGAGATGCGTGTCCCCGTTCGTGGCCTTCACCTCGACGACGCCGTCGCCGATCTCCAGGAGCGACACGTCGAAGGTGCCGCCGCCGAGGTCGAAGACGAGGACCGTCTGGTCGTTCTCCTTGTCCAGTCCGTAGGCGAGCGCCGCCGCGGTCGGCTCGTTCACGATCCGCAGCACCTTGAGACCGGCGATCTCGCCCGCCTCCTTGGTCGCGGTGCGCTGCGCGTCGTCGAAGTACGCCGGTACGGTGACCACCGCGTCCGTGACGTCCTCGCCGAGGTGGTCCTCGGCGTCCCGCTTCAGCTTCTGCAGCACCCGCGCCGAGATCTCCTGCGCGGTGAAACGGCGGCCGTCCACCTCGCCGCTCGCGGGGAACCGCCAGTCCGGCTCGCCCATGTGCCGCTTCACCGACCGGACGGTGCGGTCCACGTTCGTCACCGCCTGCCGCTTGGCCAGCTCCCCGACCAGCACGTCGCCGCCCTTGGCGAAAGCGACCACGGACGGCGTCGTCCGCACACCCTCCGCGTTCGCGATAACCGTCGGCTCGCCGCCCTCCAGTACGGAGACCACCGAATTCGTCGTTCCCAGGTCGATACCGACCGACCGAGCCATGTCGGCCTCCCGTAATCCACGAGAGCGTGCCGCAAAGGCGCTCCTCCACCTCCAGCGTCTTCCCTGCGCGGACGCCGACATGCGCCCGCGACCCGCCTCAGCCGAGGAGATCTTCCTGCCGTCCGCGCACCCGTTCGCCAGGCCCGCTGCGCCTTGCCGGGGCCTGGCTCACGGACCGGGGCCCCTGCCGGAACGTCGGGCAGGGGCCCCGTGTCCGTTCACCGCACCGGGGCCGTACGGGCGAGGGCGTCCCGGGCCGCTTCCTCGGCGAGGGCGCGGTCCTCCGGGACCACGCCGATGCGGGTGCGGCGGTCGAGGAGGTCGGAGGCGTCGAGGGCGCCTTCGTGGCGGACCGCCCACACCAGTTCGGCGCCCGTGACGGGGTGGCCGGGTACGACGGGCTCGGCCAGGGCGGGGTCTTCGAGCCCGAGGGCGTGGACGGCCGGGGCTTCGGAGCCGTAGCGCTGTACGAGGCGGGGCGGGACGTCGAGACCGGCGAGGGTCTGCGGGGCGGCCGCGCCGACGAGGGGGACGGACGCGGTGCGGCATGCGCCGGCGGTCAGGCCGCGGGCGGCGACGGCCGCGTCGACGGCGTCCTGGGCCATGCGGCGGTAGGTGGTCAGCTTGCCGCCGACGACGGTGACGATGCCGTCGGGCGAGGTGAGCACGGCGTGCTTGCGCGAGATGTCGGCGGTGCGGCCCTCCGAGTCCCGGGTGTCGAGCAGGGGCCGCAGGCCGGCGAAGGCCCCGACCACGTCGGAGCGGCGGACGGCGACGTCGAGGGCGGAGCCGAGTACGTCGAGGAGGAAGCCGATGTCGGTCTCGGGCACCTCCGGCACGTCGGGGACGTCGCCGTCGACGGGCTCGTCGGTGAGGCCGACGTACACACGTCCGTCGCCCTGGGGCAGGACCAGGACGAAGCGGTTCGTCTCACCGGGGATCGGGATGTGCAGTCCGGCGGAGAGCCGGCCGAGGGTTTCCGACCGCAGGACGAGATGGGTGCCGCGCGAGGGCCGGAGACGTACGTCGTCGATGAGGCCGCCCGCCCAGACGCCGGCGGCGTTGATGACGGTACGGGCGCGGATGCGCAGCTCCTGGCCGGTGGTCTCGTCCCGTACCAGCGCGCCGTCGCCGTGGAGTTCCAGGGCCCGGGTGCGGGTGAGGACGCGGGCACCGTAGGCGGCCGCGGTGCGGGCGATCGCGGTCACCAGGCGTGCGTCGTCGGAGAGCCGTCCGTCCCAGGAGAGCAGTCCGCCGCGCAGGCCGACGGGGCGCAGCGCCGGGGCGAGGTGGCGGGTCTCGACGGCGGACAGCGTGCGCGGCTGCGGCAGCGTGCGGCGCGAGGTGCGGGCGCCGACGCGCAGCAGGTCGCCCGCGACGAACCCGGCGCGGGCGAGGGCGGCCTGGCCGCGGCTGACCAGCGGGGTGAGGGGGAGCACGAAGGGCTGGGCGCGGACGAGGTGGGGGGCGGTGCGTTCCATGAGGATGCCGCGCTCGACGGCGCTCTCGTGGGCGACGTCGAGCTGCCCGGACGCGAGGTAGCGCAGTCCGCCGTGGATCAGCTTGGAGCTCCAGCGGGAGGTGCCGAACGCGAGGTCGTGGGCGTCGATCGCGGCGACGCCGAGTCCGCGGGTCGCGGCGTCGAGCGCGGCTCCGGCGCCGGTGGCGCCGAGCCCGACGACGAGTACGTCGACGACGTCGCCGTCGGCGAGCCGGTCCAGTTCGCGCCGGCGCCGCACGGCGTCGAGCGAGGAGCCGGGCAGGGCGGTGCTGCTCGTGGGATTCATGGGGCGAGGGTCCTCTCCAGCAGGGTGCGCAGCTCTTCGAGGAAGGCGGCTTCGCTCAGTTCGGGATCGTTCTCGTCGGCCATGGTGCGCATCGAGAGCGTGAAGGACTGGACGACGAGCAGCAGGGACCGGGCTTGCAGGTCGGGGTGGGCGAGGCGTACGGAACCGTCCTCGTGCCCTTCGTCCAGCGCCGTGACGAGGAGCCCGAGCAGGGCGTCCTGGCTGGCGCCCCGTCGGTCGAGGACGTACGGCAGCAGCAGCTCGGGGTCGACGTCGAGGATCTTCTGGAACAGCGGATGGGACCGGAACGCGGCGACTCCCGCCACCAACCCCTCGACGATCCGGGTCCGTTCGGGCCGGTCGTCGTCGGCGGGCGGCATGGCGCCGGCGGCGACGGCGATCCATTCACGGGTCATCAGGTCGCCGACGAGGGTCCGTACGTCGGGCCAGCGCCGGTACAGCGTCATCCGGGACACGCCGGCCCGCCGGGCGACGTCGGTGAGGGTGGTTCGCCGTACGCCGACGGCGAGTACGCAGTCGCGTGCTGCGTCGAGCACGGGATCTGCGTCCGCATGGTTGTGACGAATGGGCGTCATCTGTCACAGTGTAATGCCAGTGCGGGCCGAGCGGCAGCGCCGTCCGTGAAACAGACCGTGAGGAACCTCTCGAAGTGGACATGTTGTGGAGTGGCTGGGGCGACCCGGCCAAGGCGGCGCCCCTGCCCGAATCGGTGACCGGCCTGCTGCGGGACCTGCTCGGCGTCACGCCGCGGGAGAGCGGCCCGTCCGACCTCGCCGACATCGAGGTGCCCGCCCCGGCACTGGCCGGAGAGGCGAGCGCCGCCCTGCGTGCCGCCGTCTCCGCACCGGACGGTGTGCGGGACGACGCCGAGAGCCGCGTCCGGCACACCCGGGGCAAGTCGACCCCCGACCTCCTGCGCATCCGCGCCGGCGAGGTCGACGACATCCCCGCCGCCGTCGTGCTTCCCGGCAGCCACGACGAGGTCCTCGCCGTCCTGCGGGCCTGCGCGGACCACGGCCTGTCCGCCGTCCCGTTCGGCGGCGGCACCTCCGTCGTCGGCGGCCTCGCGCCCACCGCGAAGCGGCCCTTCGTCGCCCTCGACCTCCGCCGGCTCGACCAGCTCCTGGCCGTCGACGAGGTGTCGCGCACCGCGACCCTGCAGCCCGGTCTGCGCGGCCCGCAGTGCGAGGCACTGCTCAACGAGCAGGGCTGGACGCTCGGCCACTTCCCGCAGTCCTTCGAATGGGCGTCCGTCGGCGGGTTCGCCGCGGCCCGCTCCAGCGGCCAGGCCTCGGCCGGCTACGGCCGCTTCGACGAGATGGTCGTCGGCCTGACCGTCGCCACCCCCGAAGGCACCCTGGAGACCGGCCGGGCCCCGCGCTCGGCGGCCGGCCCCGACCTGCGCCAGCTGATCCTCGGCTCCGAAGGCGCCCTCGGCGTGATCACGGCGGTGACCGTACGCATCCGCCCGCTGCCGCAGAAGCGGATCTACGAGGGCTGGCGCTTCGCCTCCTTCGAGGCCGGTACGGCCGCCCTGCGCCGCCTCGCCCAGGACGGCCCCCGGCCCACCGTGCTGCGTCTCTCCGACGAGTCGGAGACCTTCATCGGCCTCGCGCAGCCGGACGCCATCGGCACCACCGAACTCCCGCAGAACCCCGGCTGCATGGCCATCGTCGGCTTCGAGGGCACCGAGGCCGACACGGCCGCCCGCCGCGACGCCGCGCGCGAGGTCCTCCTCGCCTGCGACGGCGAGTTCATCGGCGTGGAGGCCGGTGACAAGTGGGAGCACGGCCGCTACGACGCCCCCTACCTGCGCGACGCCCTCCTCGACGCCGGCGCGTTCGCCGAGACGCTGGAGACGGCCGCGTTCTGGTCCGCGATCCCCGGCCTCTACACCGCGGTACGTGACGCGCTGACCAGCACCCTCACCGAGGCCGGGACCCCGCCGCTCGTCATGTGCCACATCTCGCACACGTACGAGAACGGCGCCTCGCTGTACTTCACGGTCGTCTCCGCGCAGGGCGAGGACGCCGTCGCGCACTGGGCGCCGGTGAAGCAGGCGGCGAACGACGCGATCCTGGCTGCGGGCGGCACCATCAGCCACCACCACGGCGTCGGCACCGACCACCGCGACTGGTACGCCCGCGAGATCGGCCCCCTCGGTGTCCGCATGCTCCAGGCGGTCAAGGCCGAGGTCGACCCGTCCGGCGTGCTGAGCCCCGGGGTCCTGATCCCCGTCCGCTGAGCACCGCCTTCTTGAACCCCTCCTTCCCGAACCCCTTCTTCTGCCGCCCGGAGGCCAGATCCATGCGACAGTTCACCGCCGTCGTCAATCCCACCGCAGGGGGTTCCAGCGGCACGGCGAGCCTGATCCCGCTGGCCCGGCTGCTGCGGGAGGCGGGCGCGCGGCTCGACACCGTCTACAGCCGCAGCCTGGAGCACGCACAGGAAATCGCCCGGGACGCCGGGGCGAAGGGGCACGTCGTGCTGGCCGTCGGCGGTGACGGCATGGCCGGCACCGTCGGCGGTGCGCTCAGCGGCACGGACACGGTCTTCGGCTTGGTCCCCGCGGGCCGCGGCAACGACTTCGCGCGCGCCCTGGGGCTTCCCACCGACGCCGAAGGCCTCGCCAAGGTGCTGCTCGACGGCGAACCGAGGGCCGTCGACACCATCGAGGTGGAGTCCGCCAAGCACCAGGGGATCCACGTCCTCGGCAGCGTGTACGCGGGTGTCGACGCGGTGGCCAACCGCCACGCCAACGCCTCCCGTCTGTTGCGCGGCGCGGCCTCCTACTACGCGGGCGGCCTCCGGGCCGTCCTCGCCTGGAAGCCCGCGGCGTACCGCATCACGATCGACGGGATCCGGCACGAGCGCACCGGCTACACCGTGGTCGCGGCCAACTCGGGCTTCTACGGATTCGGGAGGAAGGTCGCACCGGGCGCGCGGGTCGACGACGGCCTGCTCGACGTCGTGGTGATCAAGGAGGCGCCCAAGCGTCTCTTCTTCGCCATGATGAACGAACTGAAGACGGGCGCGCACGTGGACCGTCCTCAGGTCGAGATCCTGCGCGGCAAGGAGGTCCGCATCGAAGCCGACCGGCCCCTCCCGTACGGCGCGGACGGCGAGGTCGACGCGACCCTGCCGGTGACCCTCAGGGCGAGGCCCGCGTCTCTCCGGGTACTGGCCTGACTTCGGTCCGTACGACCGGGCCTCGCTCTCAGCGTGGTCCGTGGGTCTGCAGGAAGAGGACCGGGCCGCCGTCCAGCCGGTCTGCCGCGTCGAGGTCGAGCAGGGCGGCGAGTGCCTTGGCGGTGTAGGTGCGTTCCCGGGTCAGGCCGGCCTGCGCCGAGGCGCGGGCGAGGGCCCGGTCGCCGGCGGCGGTGGGGTGGGCGTAGCCGTTTCCCAGCCAGGCCGTCTCGACGCGGATCGCGTCGGGGGTGGGCCCGGCACCGTCCAGATCGGCGCCCCGGGCCCGGCGAGCCGTAGCCCGAGGGCGAGACCCGCGGAGGTGCCGCCGGATCCGACGGGGGTGACGAGCCGTGCCGGTTCCGGCAGCTCCCCGGTCTCGACCTGGGTGCCCAGTTCCAGGGCGGTCTCGACGGCGCCGAGCGTGCCGAGCGGGGAGGAGCCGCCCGCCGGCAGGTAGTACGGCGGAGTGAGGCCGTGGGTGTGTCGGGCGAAGAGCCAGGGCGCGGCCAGGATCAGCCTCGGCTTGGTGTGCAGGAGCCGAGGCCGCCGACGGTGGGGATGGTCCGCGCGCCGCGGCGCCGGGCTTCCGGCAGCAGCCATTCCAGTTTGCGGACCTTGTTGCCGCCCCAGCCGCCGTCGCCGTATCCGCCAGTTCGGGACAGTGCCGGTGCAGCAGTGGAGGTGGCATGGGGGAGAGGGTGGATCCCCCGGCCACCGACCGGACCGGCTTCGGCGTCGACTACCGCTTGTCGTGGCACTTCGAACAGGATCTACCATTTCGACGGTCCGGTCGGCCTGTCTTCCCGGACGCCTGAGCGGCGCTGTGTCGTTCCCCCAACCTCCTTTATTTCACGGCCACATGACCCATTCGAGCGCAGGGTATTGACGGTTGCATGATCGCGGCGTTTCCTGTGACCGAATCGTTTGATTGCGCGTGATTCTGATTGGTTGTGTCGCACTCGCTGGTTACTTCCTACCCTCAGGAGCCCTCGAATGCCTACCCTGCGCGCCCGCGTGACCCCCGCTGCCGCGACGGTTCTCGTCACCGTTCTCGGCCTCTCCGCGTGTTCGAGCGGCCAGGCGCCGTCCGGCTCGTCCGGTGACGTCCACACGGTGGCGGGCAAGATGTCCCTGACATACCTTCAGAAGCAGGGCGACCAGGAGTACTTCATCGGCGAGGCCGCCGGCGCGAAGGCGAAGGCCGCCGAGCTCGGGGTCGACCTGAAGGTGGTCAACCTGGGCAACGACGCCAACAAGACCGTCAGCGAGGTCCAGTCCGCGATCGCGCAGAAGAGCAACGGCCTGATCATCGTCGTCCCCGATCCCGCGGTCGGCCCGCAGGTCGTCCAGGCGGCCCGGGACGCCAAGGTCGCCCTGCTCACCTCCGACGACCAGATCTGCACCACCGGACCGGCCCCCGCGTCCTGTGCGAAGGGCGATCTGGTGCCGCGGATCGGCTTCAGCGGAGCGCAGATGGGCGGCGAGGTCGGCAAGCGGGCCGCCGAGGAGTTCAGGAAGGCGGGCTGGAAGCCGGCCGAGACCCGGACCCTCTCCGCCTGGAAGCAGGACGTCACGGTCTGCGGCGACCGGGTCAAGGCCGCGAAGGCCGCCTTCTCCGCCGGCGCGGGCGCGAGCGTCGAGAACATCGACGTCGCCACCGACAACACCCCGACCGGCGCCCAGGACAAGGTCGCGGCCACGATCACCGCCAACCCCGGGGTCAAGCACTGGGTGGTCTGGGGCTGCAACGACGAGAACGTCCAGGGCGGCGTCACCGCCCTGCAGAACGCCGGCATCGACGCCAAGGACATCATCGGCGTCGGCCTCGGCGCCTACCTCGCCTGCAAGGAATGGCAGTCAGGCAAGCCGTCCGGCATGAGGGCGGCGCTGTTCATCAACGGCAAGGACGTCGGCGCGCTCGCCGTCCAGACCATGTACGACCGCCTCAAGAACGGCAAGGACTTCCCCGCGGAGGCGTTCGCCCCGACCCGGATGGTCGACGCCACCTCCTGGCAGACCGCCGGCGTCTCCTGCAGCTGACGCGCCCTCGCTCCCGTCCTGCCCCTCCTCGCATCAGGGAGGCCCCATGACCACCACCCAGGCCGCCGGCCTGTCCGCCGAGAACGTCTCCAAGCGCTTCGGCGCCGTCCACGCACTCCAGGACGTCACCCTGCACTTCCCGCCCGGCCAGGTCACCGCCCTGATGGGCGAGAACGGCGCCGGCAAGTCCACCCTCCTGCGCATCCTGACCGGAGACCACCGGCCGACCCAGGGGCAGGTCCTGCTGGACGGGACGCCGCTCTCCCTCGCCTCGCCGATCGACGCGCGCCGGGCCGGGATCCGGATCATCCCGCAGGAGCCGGAGATCATCCCGCACGTCTCCGTCGCCGAGAACGTGTACGCCGGCTCGCTGCCCCGCCGCGCCGGGCGCCGCCTCGACCGGGCCGAGCTGCGCCGGCGGATCACCGCCGACCTGGCGCGGCTCGGCTTCGCCAAGGTCCTCGACCCCGACCTCCCCGGCTCCCGACTGACCGCCGCTCAGCGACAGTTGGTCGAGATCCTGCGCGCCTTGACCGGCGGTGCGCCGCCCCGGGCGATCGCCTTCGACGAGCCGACCTCCTCCCTCTCCGAGCACGAGACCGAGGCCCTGTTCACCCTGATCGGGCGGCTGCGTGACGAGGGCGTCGCCGTCGTCTACGTCTCGCACCGGATGAAGGAGATCTTCCGCCTCGCCGACCGCATAGCCGTCCTGCGCGACGGCCGGGTGGCCGGCGTCGTCGAGACCTCCGCCACCACCGAGGCGGAGGTCGTCCGTCTGATGGTGGGCCGCGACCTGGCCGGCCTGTTCGCCCGGCAGGAGGTCGCCACCGAGCGCGTCGTGCTCGACGTCCGGGGCCTCACCACCGACGACGTCCGCGACGTCACGCTCCAGGTACGGGCCGGCGAGGTGGTCGCCCTGGCCGGACTGATCGGCGCCGGCCGCTCCGAACTCGCCCTCGCCCTCGCCGGGGACACACCGATCCGCTCCGGCACCGTCACGCTCGATGGCAGGCGTCTCGACCTGCGCAGCCCGCGCGACGCGATCGCCGCCGGCATCGGTCTCGCCCCGGAGGAGCGCAAGGCCCAGGCCCTGTTCCTGCACCGCACCATCCGCGACAACACCGCTCTGGTCAGCCTCCGCCGACTGCGCCGCCGGCGCTTCGTCAGCAAGTCCCGGGAGCGCGCCCTCGCACAGGAGTTCGCCGACCGCCTTCGCGTGCGCGCGCCCTCCGTCGAGACCGAGGTCCACGCCCTGTCCGGCGGCAACCAGCAGAAGGTCGTGCTGGCCCGATGGCTGGCCCGCAGGCCCGCGCTGCTGATACTCGACGAGCCCACCCGCGGCGTGGACATCGGAGCCAAGGCGGAGATCTACCAGATCATCGCCGACCTGGCCCGCGAGGGTGTGGCCGTCCTGGTGGTCTCCTCCGAACTGCCCGAGGTCCTCGGCCTCGCCGACCGCGTCCTCGTGCTGCAGAACGGCCGCATCACCGGCGAACTCGGCCGTTCCGAGGCCTCCGAGGAGGCGATCCTCGCCCTCGCCATGGCCGACGACCTGACCGCCGCTCCCCAGGGCGGCGCCGGCACCGACACCCCGACCACCGCCACCGGAGCCGCCCGATGAGCGCCACCACCGCCCCGAGCACCCGGCGCCCGCCGAGCGGGACCGGACCCGAGCCGACCCCGCGCGGCCCGCGCGCGCTCCTCGCCTCGATCGGCGGGCAGAACGTCGGCCTCCTCGGCGCCCTCGTCGTCGTGATCGCCCTGTTCGGCTCGCTCGACCCGAACTTCCTCGGCTGGGACAACATCCGGGTGATCGGAGAGGCGGCCACCATCGCGGGGCTGCTCGCCGTGGTGCAGACCGTCGTCATCATCTGCGGCGGCCTCGACATCTCCGTCGGCTCCCAGGCCGGCCTCGCCTCCGTGGTCAGTGCGATGGTCTTCACCGCCACCGGCTCCAGCGCCCCGCTGGGCATCGGCGCCGCCCTGCTCGCCGGCGCCGCCGTCGGCCTGCTCAACGGCACGGTGATCATCCACGGCCGGGTCAACCCGACCATCGCGACTCTGGCCGGCCTCGCCGCGTACAAGGGACTCGCCCAACTCGTCTCCGACGGACGGGCACAGGGCTACGTCCTCGGCGACCCGGTCTTCGTCTTCCTCAGCCGGGGGAGGATCGCCGGGCTGCCGACCATGGTCTGGATCCTGGCGCTGGTCGCGGCCGCGGTGCACGTCCTGCTCACGTACACCGACATCGGCCGCAACGTCTACGCGCTCGGCGGCAACGACACCGCCGCCCGCCTGGCCGGCATCAACCTCAACAAGTACCTGATCTCGGCGTACGCGCTGACCGGCACCGTCGCCGCCCTCGCCGGTGTACTGCTCACCGCGCGCACCGGCTCCGGGCAGCCGGTCTCCGGCAGCGAGGGCCTGGAACTCCAGTCGATCACCGCGGCCGCGCTCGGCGGCTGCGCCCTCAAGGGCGGCAAGGGCACCATCGGCGGCACCCTGCTCGCCGTCGCCCTGCTGGGCGCCCTCCAGAACGGGCTCACCGTCCAGGGCATCAACACCTTCTGGCAGAACGTCGCACAGGGGCTGCTCCTGGTGGCCGCCGTCGTCATCCAGCAGCGCCGCAACCGCGCTCGCGCCGTCGGCCTGCCCGCGTAGATCAGCTCCGGCCGGACAACCTCCAAGACAGGAGAACCCACTTGACTGCGTCCACACGCGGGATCCGACACGCCCTCACCGCGGTGACCACCTCGCTGGCCATGCTGTTCGGCGGCGGGGCGCTCGCCACGACGGCCGCGGCCGGCCTCCAACTGGCCGCCGCCCCACCGGCGGCGGCCGTCGACAACACGCTGGCCCGCACTCCCGCCATGGGCTTCAACAACTGGAACTCCACCCACTGCCGGGCCGAGTTCAACGAGTCGATGGTCAAGGGCATCGCGGACATCTTCGTCTCCCAGGGACTGAAGGACGCCGGCTACCAGTACGTCAACCTCGACGACTGCTGGGCCCTGCCCGACCGCGACGCCTCCGGCAACCTGGTGCCGGATCCGGTGCGCTTCCCGAACGGGATCAAGGCGCTGGCCGACTACGTCCACGCGAAGGGCCTGAAGTTCGGCATCTACTCCAGTGCCGGCAGCAAGACCTGCGACACCCTCGGCTTCCCCGGCGGACTCGGCCACGAGCGGCAGGACGCCGACCTGTGGGCGTCCTGGGGCGTCGACTACCTCAAGTACGACAACTGCAACAACCAGGGCGTCGACGCACGGCAGCGCTACCGGGCGATGGGCGACGCCCTGAAGGCCACCGGCCGGCCCATCCTCTACAGCATCTGCGAGTGGGGCCAGAACCAGCCGTGGAACTGGGCGCAGGACGTCGGCAACTCCTGGCGCACCACCGGGGACATCACCGACACCTGGTCCAGCATGATCGGCATCGCGCACGCCAACCAGCCGCTCGCCCCGTACGCCGGGCCGGGCGCCTGGAACGACCCGGACATGCTGGAGGTCGGCAACGGCGGCATGACCGACACCGAGTACCGCACCCACTTCAGCCTCTGGGCCCAGATGTCCGCGCCGCTGCTCATCGGCAGCGACCTGCGGACCGCGAGTGCGGCGACGCTGGCGATCCTGAAGAACACCGACGTGATCGCGGTCGACCAGGACCCGCTGGGCGTGCAGGGCACCGTGCTGTCCAGCAGCGGCGGCCTCGTCGTCATGAGCAAGCCGCTGGCCGACGGCAGCCGCGCGATCACCCTGACCAACGAGACCGGCCAGGCCCAGACCGTCGCCACCACCGCGGCGGCCGCGGGGATCGGCGGAGCGCCCTCGTACACGCTCAAGGACCTGTGGTCCAAGCAGACCACCACCACGACCGGCACGGTCGGTGCCTCGGTGCCCCCGCACGGCACCGTGATGTACCGGGTGACCCCGAGCGCGCCGATCGCGCTGCCCGCCGGCCTGCACCAGCTCGGCGACCTGGCCTGGACCTCGGCGACCAACGGCTGGGGCCCGGTGGAGCGCAACCGGAGCAACGGCGAGAGCGGCTCCGGCGACGGGCGTGCCCTGACCGTCGGCGGCACGGTGTACGCCAAGGGCCTGGGCACCCACGCCGCCTCCGAGGTCCGCTACCACCTGGGCGGGACGTGCCGGAACCTCACCGTCGACGTCGGCGTCGACGACGAGTCCGGCAACAACGGCTCGGTGGTCTTCCGGGTGTACCGCGACCAGAGCCTGGCCGCCGACAGCGGGGTGCTCCGGGGCAGCGATCCCGCCAGGCGCCTCAGCGTCGACCTCACGGGCGCGAACGACCTGCGGCTGGTGGTCACCGACGCCGGCGACGGCAAGGACTACGACCATGCCGACTGGGCGGGTGCGCGCCTCGCCTGCGGCGACGGCCCGTCGGCCGGCAGGCACGACCTCGGCGACCTGCCCTGGGCAGGTGCCGTCAACGGCTGGGGCCCGGTGGAGCGCGACCGCAGCAACGGGGAGCAGGCGGCCGGCGACGGCCGCACCCTGGCCATCGGCGGTACGCCGTACGCCAAGGGGCTCGGCACCCACGCCGCCTCCACCGTCACGTACTACCTGGGCGGCACGTGCACCGGCCTGAGCACCGACGTGGGCGTCGACGACGAGGCGGGCAGCCGGGGCTCGGTGGTCTTCAGGGTCTTCGCGGACGGTACGAAGGTGGCCGAGAGCTCCACCCTGACCGGCAGCGCCGGCGCCGTGCACCTGGACGCCCCGCTCACCGGTGCCTACGAGCTCACCCTCCAGGTCACCGACGCCGGCGACGGCAAGGACTACGACCACGCGGACTGGGCCGCACCCATCCTCACCTGCGCCTGATCGAGGCGGCCCGACCGCGGGCACGGGGGTGCCTCCCCTGCCCGCGGTCGGGGAACGATGCCCCGCTCACCTGCACGTCGACCGGATGACTGCCCCTGTTCACCATGCAGTCATCTCTCCTCCCGAACATCGGTGATCATCTGCGCGACATCCGCGTTATGGCCGAAGGAGGATCACGGTGGGTTTCCGGCGTTCGGGACGGTCCGGCCGATGGAGAGGAGCCACCGCGGTGGCGATGGGCGGCGCGCTGCTCGCCGGCTGCGCGGGCAGCTCCGACGGCGCGGACGAGCCGTCGTCGACGGAGGCCGCGCCGAGCATCGACTGCGCCGAGTCCGGGCAGATACGTGGGTCGGGTTCGTCGGCCCAGCAGAACGCGATGGAGCGCTGGATCCGGCAGTACCAGCTCGCCTGCAAGGGTGTCCAGGTCGCCTACGCCCCGCTCGGATCGGGGGCGGGCGTCGCCCAGTTCCAGCGCGGCGCCACCGCGTTCGGGGGCACGGACCAGGCGCTGAGCGCGGAGGACGTGGAGTTCACCAAGGACGTGTGCCCCGGGGGACAGGCCGTCGACCTGCCCATGGCCGGGGGGCCCGTCGCCATCGGCTACAACGTGCCGGGGGTCACCGATCTCGTTCTGGACGCACCGACCCTCGCCCGGATCTTCGACGCGCGGATCACCCGCTGGAACGACCCGTCGATCCAGCGTCTCAACCCCGATGCGACGCTGCCGGACATCCCCGTGGTCCCGCTGCACCGCGCGGACGACTCCGGTACCACCCAGAACCTCAACGCCTACCTCAAGGGTGCGGCCCGGAGGTCCTGGCCGTACCCGGCGGACAAGAAGTGGCAGGCCCAGGGCGGTCAGTCGGCCAGCGGCTCGGACGCCGTCTCCCAGGCGGTGACGCAGACCGACGGCGCGATCGGCTACTTCGAGCTGTCCTTCGCCGTGCAACGAAGGATCGGGACGGTCCGCATCGCCACGGGCGCCGCCGAGCCGGTCGCGCCGACTCCCCGGAGCGCATCGCTGGGCATCGCCGAGGCCGAGATCGCCGGTGAAGGCAAGGACCTCAGGCTGAAGCTCGACTACCGGACCAAGGCCGAGGGCGCGTACCCGATCGTCCTCGTGACCTACGAGATCGTCTGCGACACGGGCAATCGGCCGGAGACGCTGCCCGCGCTCAGGTCCTTCCTCACGTACACCGCGAGCGAGGAAGGCCAGTCCCAGCTGGACGCGTACCACTACGCACGGCTGCCCGCGTCCGTCGCGACGGAGGTCCGCAAGGTCGTGAGCACGCTTTCCTGACCTCGCCCGGCCGGTTGGACGGAGCCCGAGGACGGTGAGGTCACCAGGACCGGACGCCCATGACGACCTTGGTCCACGGGCGCCGGTCGAGCTCGAAGCGGAGCAGGGAGAAGGCCTGAACCGTGCAGGCCTCCTCCCTCTCACGGCGCCTTCCTCACCTTCCCGACTGGAGGGCGCCCCAGGTGCCGGAGCCGACGATGCCGTCGACCGTCAGGGCGCGTGAGGACTGGTAGTCGCGCACGGCCTGGTCGGTGCCCGGACCGAAGGCGCCGTCGACGGCCACCGTCCGGCCGAGCGCGGCGGTCAGGGCGCGCTGCAGTCGGGTGACGGCTTCTCCCGTCGAGCCGTTCTGGACGGTGGGGGTGGATCCGCGGGACAGCAGGGCGGTCCAGGACTTCGGCCCGATCGCTCCGTCCGCGGTGAGCCCCGTACCGGTCTGGAAGTTCTTGGTCGCGGTGGTCGTGGAGGTGCCGAACACCCCGTCCGGGGCGCCCGGGTCGTATCCGGCGGCCTTGAGCAGGCACTGGGCCGCCTTGACCTGGTCGCCGGTCGATCCGCTCTGGACCGTGGGGTACGTGGTGAAGTCGAGGTTCGTCCCCGTGCAGGTGGGCGCGGGCGGTGTGCCGGTGCCCACGTCCAGGTAGTCGCGGTCGATGTTGATCGAGTAGCCGCCGTAGGACTCGGTGACCTCGCCCGCGTACTGGTGGATGCGCTGGTGGCCGGCCCAGTAGGTGGACGGGACGTAGGAACCGGTGTTGGTGTCGGCGGCGCCGTTCCACCAGCCGTAGAAGATGTGGTCGACCCGCGTGTAGGCGCTGTTGCCGTACTCGCTCGCGGCGTCCTTGATGCCGGAGGACGCGCTGGAGTAGAAGCCCGACAGATAGCCGCCGCTGTGCAGCCGCTCGGTCCAGCCGGACAGGTACGACAGCACGGCCGCCTTGCAGGAGGCCGTGGAGGCGTATCCCTCGATGTCGCTGTAGACGGCGCTGCCCGCGGGGATGCCGAGGTTCGCCGCGGCGGTGAGGGCGGCGGCCGCCGCGGTCACGCCCTGGGACTTGGCCGTGGCGGGGTCGGTGGACATCTTCAGGGAGAAGCTCGTGCACGGGGCCTGGCGGCCGACGTCGATGGGGATCAGCCGCCATCCGTTGCCGGTCTGACTGGTCACCCAGCTCGCGGTCAGATTCGGCTGCGCGCAGCCGCGGAAGGAGCCGCTGATGTAGACGCCGACCGCGCTGTACGGCGAGCCGGCCTGCCAGGCGTTCATGGCGGCCTGGGAGGGCGCGGCGCAGGTGTCGAAGCCCTTGCCCAGGTAGCTGCCGGGTTGCGGGCCGGCCGCGGTCAGGGAAGTGGCGCCGGGCCGCCGGGCTGCGCGGGGCAGCTCGGTGCGCCGGGCATCCGGGGTGAGCTCGGCCGAGGCCAGAACGCCCCTCACCAGGTTCTCGGTCGCCGGGGTGTGGGCGGCGGTGACGAGTACACCGGCGTCCTCGACCGCGATCTGGATGGTGTCGTTGCTGGACACGGCGGTCGGGGCGGTGGCCTTGCCGCGTGGGGTCCTTGCGGTCGCCGCCGTCGCCTGTCCGGCGGAGCGGGCGCTGAGGGGCTCCACGACGATGCCTGCCGTACGGCCCACGAGGTGTGCGGGGCAGTCGCTCTGCTCGGCGGGCTCGCCCAGGTAGACGGCGGGTCTGTCGAATCGGAGACAGGCCTGCGGATTCTCGGCCAGATCGACGACCTGCCAGTCGGCGGGGACCTCGATGCGGTAGCCGTGGTAGCTGACGGCCTGTCGGCCGGCCCCGGGCGGGGAGGCGGCCGAGGCGGATCCGGGCGCGGCGAACGCTCCGGCAGCGGCGAGCACCGCCAGCGTGGCCGTTCCGGCACGGACGCGCCAGGGGATGCGGGAGGACATCAGGGCACTCCTACTCGATGCGGGGAGGGGGAGAGAGCGGTGGGGCAGGTCTGCTCGGGGCGGGGACGAGCGGTGCCCGTCCGGAGGACCGGAACCGTGCCGGCCGCGCGCCTCGCGGGCGGTGCGGGCTCTCCCCCGGGCCGGAGCCGGTCCGGGGGAGAGCCCGCTGTCCGTGTCGTACGTATGGGTCAGACGCCGCAGTTGGGCGCGGACCAGGATCGGCTGGTGCGTCCGTCCACGTGGGTGTGGTCGTTGTGGTCGGGGTAGCCGGGGCCGAAGATTCCGCCGAAGCCGTGGTAGCGGGCCCGCTGGGCCAGCGTGCACAGCGACGGGCTGCCGGTCAGGTCGGCGGCGTCACCGTACAGGTGCCGACTGTTCGAGGCGCCACCCACCGCGCTGTTGCAGGCGTACGAGCGGAATCCGCTGGTCACGGTCAGCGGCACGTCACCCAGGGCGTGGCGCATGGCCTCCAGCTTCCACATCGTCTGCAGGGCGTTGGCCTTGGCCGTCGCGGCGCTGACCGCTCCACCGGACCAGTCGGAGTTGCACTTGTTCAGTTCGGCGTAGGTGAAGTGGACGGGCGTGCAGTCCGGGTCCTGCAGGGCGTAGATCTTGCTGAACGTCTGGGGACCGGCGATGCCGTCCGCGGGCAGCCCGTACGCCTGCTGGAATCGGGTCACGGCGGCCTTCGTGGCCGGGCCGAAGGAGCCGTCGACGGCGATGACCTCGCCGTACGCCGCGTGTCCGGCCACGCGGATCTGCAGCTGCGTCACGTCGGAGCCCGACATGCCCTCGGACAGGGTGCGGCCCCAGGTGTAGCACTCGTCGGCCTGGGCGGATCCGGCCGTGGACAGCATCCCACCCAGCGTTGCCACCATGACCATGACAATCGAGAGAGTGAGTTGGATCGTGCGCCGAAGCATCGCGTCTCCGTCCTGAGGTCTGGGTCCCCGCCGAGGGGCTGAGGCGAGTGTGATGCCTGTGAGCGGTGCGTGTCCACACCGTCACCATCTGCCACAGGATCAGACCTCCGGAACAACCCGTCTGCAGGCAGACGGTCGTGCTGACGCCGGTCGCGCACCGGGCCGGGTGTGCGCCGTTCCGCGGAATCGGACGCACGTCCGGCCCGGTGTGTCGCGTCGGGTCCGGTGCTACATCTGCTTCAGCTCCGCGTACACCGCCTCCGCGATGGCTGCCGTCGCGTTCTCCGCGAACAGGATCGTGTAGTGGTTGGTGTCGTCGACCCGGCGGGTGGTGATCCGGTCCGGAGAGAGGTCGCCCGCGGCCAGACGTCCCTCGTCGTAGAGCCCCTGAGGCTCGTTCATCACCCCTCGCTCCGCCCACAGCATGGTGCCGCGCACCTCCGGCCGGTGGATGGCGGCCAGCGTCTCGGCGTCGCCGATGGGGCCCGCGCCGTCGGCACGGATCGCGTCCAGGACACAGCTGCTGCGTATCTCCGGGGGCTCGCCGGCCACGTCGCGGTCCACGTACGCCTCGATGTGCGGGCCCCAGTGGGCCGTGAAGGCCGGGTGCTCACGGAAGAGCGCGCGGTACGCGTCGCCGTCCGGGAAGGTCGTCTTGAGCCGGCGCATCGCCGGGCCGATGACCGACTCGATCACCTCGTCGAGGTCCGCGCCGCCCGGAATCGGGAATCCGAGGCCACCGTCGACGAGGACCACGCGCGGGAAGCGGTCCGGGTGCCGCGCGGCGGCCACCGCGGTGGTGAAGGCTCCCAGGGAGTGGCCGAGGAGCAGCGCCTGACGCAGGCCCAGGTGATCGAGGACGGCGAGGACGTCCTCGACGTGGGCCTGGATGCCGTAGGGACCCGGCAGACCGGCGCTGTGGGCCCGGCCGCGCAGGTCCGGGGCGTACAGATCGATGTCGCCGAGCCGCTCGGCGACGGCGCCGAAGGTCAGGCTGTTGCCCGTGATGCCGTGCACGGCGATGACCGCGGGCCCTTCGCCCGGCCATCGGGTCACGGCGAGGTCGCCTCCTCGTACGGGGACGGCGAGTTCCTCCGGAGTGCGCGTGGTCATGCGGACCTCTCCCATCTGTTCGGTCTCCTGCTGCCCGGCGCGGCGGGACCGCCCGCGGCCACGGAGACGGCCGGCACGAAGCGTGTCCCGAGAACGGGCATGGGTTCAAGGCCCCGGTCTCAGGCCGGCGGCCACTGGTCGAGGCGGATGAGGATCACGCCGCCGATGACCGGCCCCCGGTGAGTGCCTCCGGCGGCGGGCACGGCGAGGCCACCGGCCAGGCCGAAGGCGACGAACTCGTACGCGAAGGGACGCCTGCCGAAGGACGGTCAGTGGACGTCGGCCGCCCGGCGCGAGTCATGGGCCCGGGGCGCGCGGTCCGGAGAGGGCTCGGCTGGACGACGTCCCCAGGCAGAGATCAGCGGCGCGAGTGTCAGGTCGAGTTCGCCCGTGTGGACGGCGGCCAGGTGCGCGTCGATCTCGGCGTCGTCGGCCAGGCCGGCGGCGAGCAGCTCGCCGCGCACGTGCCGGATGGTCGCCGCCTCCAGCCGGTCGCAGGCAGGCCCGCCGACCGGGAAGAAGCCCGCCGCGGCGACATCCACCAAACCGGCCTCACGCAATGCCCGCGGCAGTGTCCGGCCGTAGCGCAGGTCCGCGCCGCGGCCCGCCAGCAGCTCCCGGACCGCGTCGCGCAGCCGGTTGGCCCGGCGCTGCGCCGGACCGCTGTCGTCCAGGCACGCCAGTGGCTGCAGAGCGGTGTCGGCGTCCTCGACCAGCAGTCGGCCGCCGGGCCGTAGCGCTGCCGCCATCGTGGCCAACGCGCGAGCCCGGTCGGGTACGTGGACCAGCACGAGCCGGGCGTGCACCAGATCGAACGTCCCCGGCTCCGGGGGCGGATCAGCCGCGACGTCGTGCCGGCGCACCTCGTACCCGTCGCCTGCCTTCAGCCACGACGGGTCGATGTCCGTGGCCAGCACGTGCCCGGTCGGACCGACGGCCGCCGCGAGCGCCTCCGGGATACCGGGGCCACCGGCCCCCACCTCCCAGCAGTGCGAACCGGCCCCGACCCCCAGCCGGTCGAAGTGCCCGCGCGTCACACCGTCGAACAGCTCGGCCAGCCAGACGAATCGCTCGCCCGCCTCGGCGCGCGCGTTGTCCAGCAGGTACCCGCGGGCAGAGGCGGACTCTCCACCGAGCGAGGTGGTCCCCCCGGTCGGATCCGGTCGGTCACCGACGTGCGGCGGACGGGGCGAAGAGGTCATGACCACATGGTCGGCCTTCCCGGGCCACCGGCGCCACGAACACGCGGGAGGGACGGCTCACGCAGCCGGCGAACCCCGCGGTGGCGCGCCGGAAGGGGCACATGCGTTCGCCCCTCGTCGTGGCGCACCAGGCGCTGGGCAGTGCGCCGACCGGACTGCCGGCCACGCGTTCTCCGTCTCCAGGAGGACGATGTGCTTGCGGGCGAAGAACAGCCCCCGAAGGCCGGTGCCTTCGGGGGCTGCTCGCATCGGCCGCCGTCTACCGTGCCGAGTAGCCGAAGGCCACGCCGTTGGCCGGGAGGCCACCGGAGCCGGGCTTGTACGTGGTGGTGGCAGCGACCGTGCCGCCCTGCGTCACGTTGGACATCGGCAGTGCGTACAGCGCGCCCGTGGCCAGGGGCCCGGAGGGCATGCCCACGTACAGCCTGGTCGCCGTGAAGTGGATGCTCTTGCCCAGGGACTGGTTGGCGCCGGGGGGACCGGGGATGCCGTCGCCGTCGCCGGCCTCGATCCAACGGTCGTTCGGACCGGCCGAGCCGGCCAGCGAGAACGTGTGGATCGCGCCCGCGTTGGCGACGGTGCCGATGTCCTCACCGGGCGTTCCCACGGCGAGCCGCATGGACGCCACGGTGCTCACCGAACCGGGGGCGGTGTTGACGGCGGTGAGGTACTCGCCCATGCGGTCGCCGGTCTCGGAGGTGCCGGACACATCGTCCTCCGCCGTGCCCTGCTTGAGCTCTCGCAGGTAGCTCCAGGTGCCGTCGGGCTTGATGCGGATCTGCACCACACGGCCCGCGTTGGCACGGTCCTCGGTGCCGACCGTCACGCTCTCACCGGGCGAGCCGATCGCCAGGATCGACTCCGTGGCGGCTGCGGCGCCGCTGGCCCGGAACGGGGCCATGGCCACCGCGTACCCGAACTGGTCGCCCGCCTCGGAACCGCCGGAGATGGCCGCGTTGTCCTGGTCGAGTCCGGCAAGCGGCAGGGGGTGGCCGGTGGAGTCGAAGCGGTTGGCGTCGAAGATGACGACGCCGCCGGCCTTCGCCGTGGTGCCGAGAGCCTCGTTGGGGGCGCCGATGGCGATGTAGTTCTGGTCGGCGGCCACGGACCAGCCGAAGAGGTCGCCCGCCTCGGGGTCACCGGGAACACCGGCCGTCGACTGGCTCAACGCCAGGCTGGTCGTGCCGTACACGTAGAACGCGGAACCCGCCTGCGTGACGCTGCCGAGGGCTTCGCCGGGCAGGCCGATGACCAGGTACGGCCGGCCGGCGTCGTTCACCGCGGCCGCGATCCTGTGGCCCATCCGGTCGCCCGCCTCGGACGCCGACGCCGCGATCGCACCCGTGCCGGTGCCCTGTTCGAGGTGGGTGGCCTTCAGAGTGCCGGTGCCCAGGCCTCCGGCCGCGCCGTACAGGATGTCGACGAAGCCGGCGTCGGTCGCGGTGCCGACGGTCTCGCTCGGGGTTCCGGCGACGAGGTCGGTGAAGCCGTCCTTGTTCCAGTCGATGGTGGCCAGGGTCTCGCCGAAGTAGTCGTCCGCCTCGGAGCCGCCGGGCACCCAGTCCAGGTCCTGGCTGATCTCCGCGGTGCCCTTGCCGCCTCCGTACACGATGCGGATCAGACCGGCCTTCGCGTCCGTGCCGACGGTGGCCTGGGGGTCGGAGATCGCGATGTCCTCCGCGCCGTCACCGTTGAAGTCGGTCATCCCGGCCGGCTTCGGGGTGGTGCCCCCGCCGCTGACGGCGGCACCGAGGTCGATCCGCGGGGTGGTGGCGCCGGTGTAGACGATGCCCCGGCCGCTGCTCTTCAGCAGGGCCGTCAGGTCGGCGATGCTCTTGGTGGGGAAGGCCTGCTTGAGCACCGCGTACGCGCCGGCCACGTGCGGCGCGGCCATGGAGGTGCCGTTCTTGGAGGCGTAGGCGCCGCCGGGCACGGAGGAGACGATGCTCGTGCCGGGGGCGAACAGGTCGAGCAGCGGGCCCCGGTTGGTGAAGGAGGACAGCTCGTCGTCGTCGGTGGTCGAGCCGACCGTGACGGCGGAGGAGATGCAGCCGGGCATGCTCACCGCGTCGGTGTGCCCGTTGTTGCCGGCCGCGATCACGGTGGCCACGCCGGCCGTCAGCAGACTGTCCACGATCGGCTTGCGCAGATCGGTGTCGCAGGCGGTGGTGTAACGGCCGTTGCCGAGGCTGAGGTTGGCCGCGACGATCGGCGTACCGGCCTGCTTGAGCTTCAGCACGTGCTCAAGGCCCTTGAGCTGTGCGCTCTGGTAGCTGCCCACGCAGGGGGCGATGCCACCGCAGAACTCCTCGGTGGTGAACTCGCTGAAGACCTGGATGGCGACGATGTTGGCGCCGGGGGCCACACCGTGCTTGGGAGCGCCCGTGATGCCGGCGCCGTTGCCCGCGGCGATACCGGCCACGTGGGTGCCGTGGTCGCAGGCGGCCATGGTCGCGCAGGGGCCGGCCGCGGTGTCGGCGGAACCGGTGCCCTCCTGCGTGTCGGCGCCGTTCGGGCACAGGCTGACGACGCCGCTCTCGGCATCGCTCGGCGAGAAGCAGGCCTCGGCCACGACCCGGTTCTTCAGGAACGGGTGGCTGACCTCGACGCCGGTGTCCAGGACGGCGATCGCCTGGCCCGCACCGGTCTTGCCCGCGGCGACGGCGTCGTCACCGCCGATGAGCGGGATGCTCTGGTCCAGGGTCGGCGGTTCGACCCTGTCCTCGGTGACGCTGACCACGCCCGGCTTGGCGGCGAGTTGGTCGAGGCCGGCCCGGTCGACCTTGAGGGTGACCACCGGCACGGTCTCGAACGCCTGCTTCGTCTCGCCGGCGGTCGCCGCGTCGGCGACGTCCGCGAGGGTCTCCGTGACGACGTTGACGCGGACCTTGCCACCGCCCGCGGTCTGGTCGTAGAGCGGCGGGTCGACCGGGTCGGCCGCGGCTTCGGCCGCTGTCGCGGTGCTCGCAGGGGTGACGGCGTGGGCCGGTATCGCGGCGCCGAGGGTCACGGCCGTCATCGCGGTGACGACCGTCGCCCAGATCGTTCTCTTCATATTGCCTCGGTGAGCAGGGGGCGCGTCATGTGCAGGCCTGTGGGGAAGCGGACATGGCACAGCCCGGGGAGATGTGGGGTGGCGATGTGGTGAAGGGCCCTGGCGGAAAGGGCCGGGCGGCGAGGGGTGTCCGCCGCCCGGCCCGTTCACGCCCAAGGGGCGTGCTCCGTCAGGAGGTTGTGCTGTACGTCGTCAGAAGGTGCGCTGACCTGTGGTCAGGTCTTGTTGGCACCGTTCTTCGGGTTGCCCTTCCAGGCCACGGCCTTGAGGTAGACGTACGCGTAGGAGTTGCACTTCCAGCGGACCAGGATGTTGTACGCCTTGCAGCTGTGCGTCTTCATCGTGCTGTAGAAGGCGTTGTCGACGTTCGACTTCTTGCTGCGGTCCAGGTAGTACTTGTAGCCCTTGTACGTGTTGCCGATCAGGCCGTAGCCGTAGTCGTGGGTGTCGCACGCGGCCCGGAAGTTGAAGCCGCCGGGGCGGCTGATGTTCGGGCCGGGGGTGCTGCATCCGTCGTAGATGATGCCCGCCACGCGGAAGCCGGTCGGCGTGTACCGGAAGTACGGCCAGTGCCAGCCGTAGTGCGCGGCCCACGCGACGCAGCCGCGGTTGAGGTACCACATCCACTCGGTGGCGCGGTTGCAGTAGCGCGGGTAGGCCTGCGGGTCGTTGATCTCACCGGTGGTGAAGTCCCCGGCCGGAGGCGTGGTCGCGGTTCCGTCGCCGGCCGGGCCCTGCAGGGGCTCGGTGGAGGACGGCAGGTCGGTGCCGACGGGCGCGGCGTTCGGGACGGCGGACTCGGCCGGGAACGTCAGGTCCCACTCGCCGTTGGTCGGCGAGGCCATGTCGGAGACGCGACCCGTGGAGTCGTAGGCGTACGAGGAGACCGGGTCGGTGCCCTCGACCGGGTTGGTCACGTTGCGCAGCAGGCCCGAGGCGTCGTAGGAGTAGCGCGCCAGCGTCTGCGTGGTGGCACCCGACGTGAGGGTGATCTCCTTGGCGCGGCCCGTGTACTCGCCGAGCGCCGTGCCGGTGGCCGTCGTGGCGGTCGAGTACTTGACCGTCAGCGACTGCGCCGGAGCGTCGGCGGTGGCGGGCTCGCTGACCGTGGCGACCCGACCCTTGGTGTCGTAGGAGACCGTGTCGGTGGCGCCGTCGGCCAGGTTGCCCAGGCTGGTCACACGCCACTTGTCGGTGCCCGGAGCGACCTGCTTCCAGTTGTAGGTGGCCGTGAGGTTGGCGACCCCGATGGCCGCGCCGGCGTCCTCGTCGCCGGTCACGTCGGTGTCCGGGGTGCCGGTGGCCGGGGCGAGGGTCTCGACCGCGGTGGTCACCAGCGTGCCGGTCGCCTCGTTGTACGTGGTGGTCTCGGTGATCTTGTCGCCGGTGGCCGTCTCGTACTTCTTGACGCCGCCGCCGCTCGGGTAGTCGACGCTGCTCTTCAGGGCGTACGAGACGGAGACCTTCGCGTCGAGGTCGGTGACCACGACGGAGTCGGTCTTCTGCTCCAGCTTGCGGTTGAGCTGGCCTCCCAGGAACCCGGCTTCCCAGCCGGGGCCGAAGACGCCCTGGTCCGGACGGGTCGCGGGTGCCGACTCCGGCCTGGCGACTCCGTCCGCGCCTTCGGTCACCGTGTGGGTACGGCCCATGAGGCCCTCGGCCACATCGGTCTCGGACAGCTCGAAGGACTTCTCCGCGGTGGAGTACAGGCCGGGACCGACCTGCTGGATCTCCCCGTCGGCCAGCGGCGGATCGACAGTGGCGGCCGCGGCCTGCGGCTGCTGGATGACGGCGGCTCCGGCGGTCTGCTGCGGGAGCAGAAGCGCCACGGAAAGCGCGGCCATGACAGGCAGGGCTGTCTTGCGCACGAGTTCCCCCCTCGTGTCGTAGGTGTGTTGCTTGATCGCTGCGGACCGTAGACCGGCGTGATCACGACCACAAGTGGCCTATACCGAGAGGTAGTTGATTGCGCATCCTTGCAGCAGTGAAGATCCCCGGCCGCCGCCCGAGGTTGAGTACGCGTACTCATGTGGCGCGTGCGGCCCGGCCCCAAGACTGGGTACATGAAGCGAACCCGAGCCCGGATCAGGGCGGTTGACCCCGTAATGCGCCGCCGTCGGCGCACTCTGGCGGTGACGGCTCTCGCCGCTCTGACCCTGGCCGCCTGTGGCTCCGAGCAGCCGGGTCGCCCCGGAGGGCGGGCCGAGTCCGTCGATGCGGTCTCGGCCACGAAGGACGCGGCCTTCATCAAGATGCTGGACGAGGTGGCGCGGGAGTGCCCCCCGCCTGGCACGAAGAGGGAGGCGCCGCCCACTCCGGAGGGCGAGCCGCCGACCGCTCCGGTGGAGCCGCCGCCCGGTGCCACGGTGAAGCCGCCGCCGGGCGGCGCGGTCGAGCCCATCGCTCCCACGGCGGGTCCCGAGGCGGAGCTGGACGCCCGCGACTGGTGCGCCGGCGTCCAGCACGAACAGCGCGTGGCCGAGGTGCTCCTGCAGCTCAAGCAGCCTGATCCCGCCCAGGTCAGGAAGGTGCTGAACGGCCTCGGCTACATCGACGGGCGCATCCACGCACTGAAGCGGTCGGGCGTGGTCACGAAGTTCGTCATCGACCTCCGTGACAAGGGAGGGCGCCTGTGCCTGGACGGCACGGCCAACGGCGAGCTGACGGAGGTCGACGCTTGTGTCGCGCCTGCGGATGGGGCGTTCGATATTGCAAATATCCACCGTCGAGCGTGAGTTCATTGTGAAGTAGGTCACACATGGAGTCTCATTTTAGGTGACGCACCAGTAACGTCACGTTACCCATGAATGGGAGATAGTGTCCTAAATCGGTGCTGTAGCGGCGAGTTAGGGGGCACCGGGCCATTGGGGGCAGTTGTCCACGGGGCTTGCAGTCGAGATTGCGTCAGCAATCAGACATGTCTGCGGATGACTGGATTCCGCCCCGCTTGACTTGGTCGCCGCATCGGCTCCGCGATCGGAGACCGAGCACCGCGTGAAGGCCCCGCACCCGAACGGGCGGGGCCTCTTCCGGCCCTCCGGAACCGGACGCAGTCCGAAGACGCGCGGAACCTCCAGTGCTCTGGCCGTCGCGCGCCGCTTCAGTCCGGCCAAGGGCTCGCCGGTCATGACGTACACGTGCCATGGCTGGAGGTTCCCGCTCGACGGAGCTCGTGCAGCCGCGGCCAGCACTCGTTCGAGCACCTCCCTGGGAACCGGCCCGGCGACTGTCCACGGCCTCGTACACATCCACGCCTTCTCGCCCTCTCGCCCGACGACAGGCCGTCCGCACCCATCCGTATGCAGCGGTCAGGACCGGCCGTCACCGCCCGGCACCGGAGCATGGGGCGCGATCGACAGCTCGACGCCCCGGGCTGCGGCCGTCCGTGCGTCATCGCGCCGTGGCTCCGCTACCAGCCGGAGGGCCTGCGTTCAGCTGCCGAGCGCTGCTCCCGCTGTGCAGACGTGCGGGGCACGCGGGCCCGGCCTGCCTCTCGGAGGGACCTGCCCGCGGCTGCGAGCAAGTGCCTCCACTGCGCCGGCGAGCAGCCCCCGGCCACCAGCGCCGTCACAACTTCCCAGGCCGGGCGGTCGGATGAGCACCGTGCCCGGGGAGTGGTCGCACCTCGTGCTCGGCAGGGGAGGACCTCCGGCGTGTCGGACTCTCCTGCTCTGGCGTCCCGTCCGCATCGGGACCGTCCCTGCCGCCCGGCCGTACCGTCGCGGCTCGGCTCGCCGTGCCAGGGCCCGCCAATCGGTCGGACGCACACCTCGAACGGGTGAGGTGCGGGCTCCGTCACGCCGCTGCCCGGCTCGTGCTGCCCGATGATCGCAGGCGGTTGGCGGACCGCGGTTCCCGGCGCCGCACCGACCACAACCCGGAAAGGCCCGTCCATGCGCATCCTGCTCGTCGCCAGCAGCTTCAACAGCCTCACCCAGCGCGTCCTGGTCGAGCTGCGCGACCGCGGGCACACCGTTCCCGTCGAGGTCACCCCCGACGGGGCGGCCGTGCGCGAGGCCGTGGCGCGCCACTCGCCCGATCTGGTCGTGGCTCCCATGCTGAAGGCCGTCGTGCCCCGCGACGTGTGGACGGCGCACCTCTGCCTGATCGTGCACCCGGGGCCCGTGGGCGATCGGGGCCCGTCCTCGCTGGACCACGCGATCCACGACGGGGTCGAGGAGTGGGGCGTGACGGTCCTCCAGGCCGACGACGAGATGGACGCGGGCGACGTCTGGGCGTCCGCGACCTTCCCCGTTCCGGAGGTCGGCAAGAGCGATCTGTACCGCAACGAGCTGTCCGACGCCGCCGTGGCCGCCGTGCTCCTCGCCGTCGAGAGGGTCGCCGCCGGGGCGACACCGCGCTCCCAGACCGGCGAGATCCGCGTCCGTCCCGCTCTCCGCCAGGAGGAGCGCCGGATCGCGTGGGGCGAGGACACCACCGACACCGTTCTGCGCACCCTGCGGGCCGCCGATTCGCAGCCCGGTGTACCCGACCGGCTGCTCGGGGCCGAGTGGTTCCTGCACGGCGGCCACGCGGAGGACGGTCTGCGCGGGCGGCCCGGTGCCCTCCTTGCCACCCGGGCGGGTGCGGTCTGCCGCGCCACCGCGGACGGCGCGGTGTGGCTCCCCGAGCTCCGCGCCCGCACCGGCCCCGGCAGGCCGCGTGCCTGCAAGCTCCCGGCCACCCTTGCCCTCGCGGGCCGGCTGCCGGAGCTCCCCGAACTGCCGGCCCCCGCCGACCCGGTGCCGGGCCGGCGGACCTGGTCCGACATCCGGTACCGCGAGCAGGGACCGGTCGGTGTCCTGTCCTTCGCGTTCCCCGGCGGGGCGATGAGCACCGACCAGTGTCGCCGCCTGCTGGACGCGTACGAGACCGCCCGCGGGCGCCCCACCTCCGTACTGGTGCTCGGCGGGCAGCGTGACTTCTTCTCCAACGGCATCCATCTGAACGTCATCGAGGCCGCCGCCGACCCGGCCGCCGAGTCCTGGGCCAACATCAACGCCATGAACGACCTGGTCGAGGCGGTTCTCACCACGACCGACCGGCTCGTCGTGAGCGCGATCGGCGGCAACGCCGCCGCCGGCGGGGTGATGCTCGCCCTCGCCGCCGACGAGGTCTGGTGCCGTGCGGGATCGGTGCTCAATCCCCACTACCGGCGCATGGGGCTGTACGGATCGGAGTACTGGACCCGCACCCTGCCCGGGAAGGTGGGCGAGGCCCTGGCCGCGCGCCTCACCGAAGAGGCCCGGCCGGTGTCCGCGGCGGCATCGCTGGACATGGGTCTGGTCGACCGGGTCGTCGACTGCGGACCCGGGGAGTTCGCCGCCGAGATCACCCGATTGGCCCTCCGCCTGGCATCCCGTGGCGGTCTTCAGCCGCGGATCGCGGCGAAGAAGGCGGAGCACGAGCGCCGGGAGTCCCTCGCTCCCCTTGCGGCCCACCGGGAGCGGGAGCTCTCCCGGATGCGGACGATCTTCGACGATCCCGCCGCGAGCTACCACGCACGGCGCCGGGCCTTCGTCCGGAAGGAGGTCCCCCGAGCGCCGCTCCCGAACGGCCCAGGTGCGGGCGCGGCCGGATCGGCCGACTGTTAAGCAAGACCCAGGCCCGACATGAGGCCTTCGCCCCATCCCTCCTCAGGAGGCGACCCATGAGCGCAGTAGAGCCGGCCCCGGTCGAGGACCAGGGTGCCGCACCCGGCAGCGAAGAGAAGCCGATCCACATCCTCTGGATCAACGCGGGTCTGAGCTGCGACGGCGACTCGGTGGCCCTGACCGCCGCCATGCAGCCCAGCATCGAGGAGATCGCCCTCGCGGGGCTGCCAGGGCTGCCCAGGATCGCGGTCCACTGGCCACTGATCGACTTCGAGTGCGGTCCGGTGGGCGGCGCCGACACGTTCATCGAGTGGTTCTTCAAGGGTGAGCGGGGCGAGATCGACCCGTTCGTACTGGTCGTCGAGGGGTCGATCCCGAACGAGGCCATCAAGCAGGAGGGCTACTGGAGCGGCTTCGGCGACGACCCGGAGACCGGTCAGCCCATCACCACCAGCGAATGGATCGACCGGCTGGCACCCAAGGCCCTCGCCGTGGTCGCGATCGGCACCTGCGCCACGTACGGCGGCATCCACGCCATGGCGGGGAACCCGACCGGCGCGATGGGCCTCCCGGACTATCTCGGCTGGGACTGGAAGTCGCATGCCGGCATCCCCATCGTGTGCGTGCCCGGCTGCCCGATCCAGCCGGACAACTTCGCGGAGACGCTGACCTACCTGCTCTATCAGGCCGTCGGCTCCGCGCCCATGATCCCGCTGGACGACAAGCTCCGGCCGACCTGGCTGTTCGGCGCGACCGTGCACGAGGGCTGTGACCGGGCCGGCTACTACGAGCAGGGCCAGTTCGCCTCGACGTACGACTCGCCCAAGTGCCTGGTCAAGCTCGGCTGCTGGGGCCCCGTCGTCAAGTGCAACGTCCCCAAGCGCGGCTGGATCAACGGGGTCGGAGGCTGTCCGAACGTCGGCGGCATCTGCATCGCGTGCACGATGCCCGGATTCCCGGACAAGTTCATGCCGTTCATGGACGAACCTCCCGGCGGCAAGGTCTCCAGCACCGCCAGCGGCGTGTACGGCTCCGTCATCCGCCGCCTGCGGACCATCACGGCCAGGACCGTGGACAAGGAGCCCAAGTGGCGGCACACCGGCGAGCGCATCACCACCGGCTACCGGCCGCCCTGGTGACCGTGACGCCATCGCACCACCCCTGCAGTACCCCCCATCCATCCCACTGTTCGAGTAGTCGAAGAGTTGACGAAGGGCACCACAGCGACCATGGCATCTCCTGCGAAGACGACGGGTGACGGCTCCGGCCTTGTGGAGATGGCCTGGGACCCCATCACCCGGATCGTGGGCAGCCTCGGCATCCACACGAAGATCGATTTCAAGCAGAAGCGCGTCGCGGAGTGCTACAGCACGTCCTCCGTCTTCCGCGGCTACAGCGTCTTCATGCGGGGCAAGGACCCCCGCGACGCGCACTTCATCACCAGCCGCATCTGCGGCATCTGCGGTGACAACCACGCCACCTGCTCCGTGTACGCGCAGAACATGGCGTACGGCGTGAAGCCGCCGCACCTCGGTGAGTGGATCATCAACCTCGGCGAGTCCGCGGAGTACATGTTCGACCACAACATCTTCCAGGAGAACCTGGTCGGGGTCGACTACTGCGAGAAGATGGTCCGCGAGACCAACCCCGGCGTCCTGGAGCTGGCCGAGCGCACCGAGGCGCCGCACGCCGCCGAGCACGGCTACCGCACGATCGCGGACATCATGCGCTCCCTCAACCCCCTCGAAGGCGAGTTCTACCGCGAGGCGCTCCAGGTCAGCCGCTACACCCGGGAGATGTTCTGCCTCATGGAGGGGCGGCACGTCCACCCCTCCACCCTCTACCCCGGCGGTGTCGGCACGGTCGCGTCCGTGCAGCTGTTCACCGACTACATGAGCCGCCTCATGCGCTACGTGGAGTTCATGAAGAGGGTCGTCCCCCTCCACGACGACCTCTTCGACTTCTTCTACGAGGCGCTGCCCGGCTACGAGGAGGTCGGCCGCCGCCGTGTGCTGCTCGGCTGCTGGGGAGCGCTCAACGACCCCGAGCACTGCGACTTCACCTACGCCAACATGACCGACTGGGGCCGGCGGATGTTCGTCACCCCCGGTGTCGTCGTCGACGGCAAGCTGGTGACCAACGACCTCACCGAGATCAACCTCGGCATCCGCATCCTGCTCGGCAGCTCGTACTACGAGGACTGGCAGGGCCAGGAGCAGTTCGTCACCCACGATCCGCTGGGCAACCCGGTCGACCCGCGCCACCCGTGGAACCAGCACACGATCCCGGCCCCGCAGAAGCGCAACTTCGACGACAAGTACAGCTGGGTCATGTCCCCGCGCTGGTTCGACGGCAAGGACCACCTGGCCCTGGACACCGGTGGCGGCCCCATCGCCCGCCTGTGGTCCACCGCGCTCTCCGGCCTCGTCGACATCGGCTACGTCAAGGCCACCGGACACAGCGTCGTCATCAACCTCCCGCGGACGATGACCAAGCCGGAGACCACCTTCGAGTGGAAGATCCCGAAGTGGAGCAACGCCCTGGAGCGCAACCGCGCCCGGACCTACTTCCAGGCGTACGCGGCCGCCGTCGCCCTGCACTGCGCCGAGAAGGGCCTGGAGGAGGTCCGCGCCGGACGCACGCAGACGTGGGAGAAGTTCGACGTGCCGGACGAGTCCATCGGCGTCGGCTTCACCGAGGCCGTACGGGGTGTCCTCTCGCACCACATGGTCATCAGGGACGGGAAGATCGCCAACTACCACCCCTACCCGCCGACGCCGTGGAACGCCTCCACGCGGGACACGTTCGGGACCCCCGGTCCGTACGAGGACGCGGTGCAGAACACCCCGATCTTCGAGGAGAACACGCCCGAGAACTTCAAGGGCATCGACATCATGCGCGCCGTGCGCAGCTTCGACCCCTGTCTGCCGTGCGGCGTCCACATGTACACGGGAAACGGCAGGACCGTGAAGCAGATGCACGTGCCCACCGGCCTGAGCGGTCTGGCCGGATGAGCGCGACCACCGCCGAACAGGCGGGCCGGCGGGTCGAGGAGGTCCTGGACCGGCTGGCCGAGAGCGGCGACGCCGAGGCCTGCGCCGCCGCCGAGGAAGTCGTCCGCGTCCTCATGGAGTTCTACGGCAGCGGCATCGCCCGCGTCGTCGAGCTCCTCGGGCGCCCCGCCGCCCGTCCGCCCGCCGACCCGCTGGGCCCGCTGCTCGCGGACGAACTCGTCGCGAGCCTCCTCAACCTGCACGGACTGCACCCCGAGGACGCGCAGACCCGTATCGCCCGCGCCCTGTCCGCCCTGCCGCAGCCCGTGGAGAACGCCGGATTCGATCCGGCGACGGGCGTGCTGCGGCTGCGGGTCACCGCCTCGACCGGCTGCGGCTGCTCCGGCACCCAGGAGTCCGTCCGGCAGGCGGCCGCGGACGCCCTCGCCTGCTTCGCCCCCGAGGTGACCGGCGTGGAGCTGGAGAGCCGCACCCCGCGTGAACCGGCGCTGCTCCAGATCGGCACCCGTCCGTCGCCCGCGGGCGCGGACGGCCGTTCGTCGGCCGCCCTGTGAACGGGCCGCCGAACAGCGCCGTGCGGCCCCCGGCGACCACCGGTCTGCGCCGGTTCACCACTCCCCGCCCACCCCGCGAGGAGCGCTGCGAACTGTGCGGCGCCCCGCTGGCGGCCGAGGAGCGTCACCCGCATCTCGTCGACACGGACAAGCGGGCCCTGGTCTGCGCCTGCGGCCCGTGCGCGCAGCTCATGGACCGCTCCGCAGCCTCCCCGGGGCGGTTCCGGGCGGTCCCCGGCCGATTCCTCGGCGACCCCGACCACCGGATCGACGACCGGGCCTGGGAGTCGCTGCGGATCCCGGTCTCGGTCGCGTTCTTCTTCCGCAACTCCGCCCTCGACCGGCCGGTGGCGTTCTACCCGAGCCCCGCCGGCGCCACCGAGAGCGAACCGGACGAAGGGGCCTGGCGGTCGGTACTCGACGCCACTCGGCTCGGCGCCCTCCTCGAACCCGACGTCGAGGCCCTGCTGCTGCGCCGCCACGAGGGCCGCACCGAGTGCTTCCTCGTCCCGGTCGACCTCTGCTACGAACTGGTGGGCCGCATGCGCCTGCGCTGGCAGGGCTTCGACGGAGGCGCGGAGGCGCGGGCGGACCTCGACGACCTGTTCGCCCGCGTCCGCGGTCTGGCCCGCGAGCCGCAGGGGAGTCGGCCGTGACCGAGTTCTCCTTCAGCTGCACCGACGTCCGCGCCGACGCCTACGCGGCCGGACCCACGCTCGTGTTCCGGCTGCGGATCACCGCCACCGGCGGCACCCGGGTCCACGCCATGGCCCTGCGCTGCCAGATCCGCGTCGAACCCGCCCGGCGCGGCTACGACGACCACGAGGCCGAGGCCCTGGGCGACCTGTTCGGCGAACGCTCCCGGTGGGGCAGCAGCCTCAACCCGGTCCAGTTCGCCCACGCCTCCGTCATGGTGCCCGGCTTCACCGACGAGATCGAGACCGACCTCGTCGTGCCGTGCACCTACGACACCGACATCGCCGCGTCCCGCTACCTCCGGGCGCTCTCCGACGGAGACGTCCCGCTGCTCCTGCTCTTCTCCGGCACCGCCTTCACCGGCGCCGGCGGCTTCCACGTCGAGCCCGTCCCCTGGGACAAGGAGGTCTCCCACCGCATGCCCGTGAAGGTGTGGAGGGAGATGATCGACCAGCACTTCCCCGGCTGCGGATGGATCCGTCTCCCCGGCGACGCCATGGACGCCCTGCTCGCCTACCGCTCACGCCGGGCCCTTCCGTCCTGGGAGGCCACCGTCGAGTCCCTGCTCGAAGCGGCGGGGGAGAGGACACGATGACCACCGTCGCCTTCACCCCCGGCACCGAGGCACGGTTCGCCGTCGCCCGGCACGTCGCCGACGCCGTCCTCTTCGAGGGGTACGTCCTCTACCCGTACCGCGCGTCCGCCGCGAAGAACCGGCTCCGCTGGCAGTTCGGGGTCCTGGTGCCGCCGTCCTGGAGCGCCGCCGCCGAGGAGCACGACTTCCAGCTCACCGAGTGCCTCATGGAGCCCAGGACCGGTGCCGAACTCGCCGTGGAGGTCCGCTTCCTGCGCGCCCAGCGGCGTACCGTCGAGGAACTGCGCAAGGACGGCACCTTCGCCCCGGTCGGCGAACTCCGGCTGACCGACCGGGTCCTGATGGCCTGGGACGAGGGCGTCGAGGAACGGGTCACGCTCGTCGTCCCCGTCGCCGAACTGCGGGGCGACGGCACCGCCCTGCCCTTCACCCGCCCCGCCGCCGAGGAGACGGAGGAGGTCACCGACACCGACGGACGCGTCCTCGGCCGACTCGTACGCCGACGCGAGGAGATCAGCGGCACCCTGAGGGTCTCGGCGGCCGAACTCGACGGCCCGTACCGGGTCGAGCGCCTCTCGGTCACGGTGGAGAACACCAGCGACTGGACCGCCGAGCGGGACACCGACCGCCACGCGGCGCTGCCGTACTCCCTCGTCGCCACGCACACGCTGCTCCGCATCGACGGCGGCTCGTTCCTGTCGATGACCGACCCGCCGGAGTGGGCGAAGGGTGCCGTCGCCGCCTGCCGCAACCTGCACACCTGGCCCGTCCTGGCCGGCGAACCCGGCCGCGACGACCTGGTGCTCTCCTCGCCGATCATCCTGGAGGACCACCCGGCCATCGCGCCCGAGAGCCCTGGCGCCCTCTACGACGCGACCGAGATCGACGAGATCCTCGCCCTGCGCACGGCCGCCCTCACCGACGAGGAGAAGCGCGAGGCCAGAGGGACCGACGCCCGCGCCGCGGCCGTGATCGAGCTGGCGGACACCATGCCGCCCGAGGTGCTCGAACGCCTCCACGGGGCGGTACGGAGCCTCCAGAGCGTCACGGAGCCCCCGAAGCAGAGCGGGAACATCCTCGAACCGGAGACGCCCTGGTGGGACCCGGGCGGCGACACCGGAGTCGATCCGGGCAGCGACCACGTCCTTGTCGACGGCCGCCCGGTCCGCGCGGGCAGCAGGGTCGTCCTGCGCCCCCGGCTGCGCCGCACGGACGCCCAGGACCTGTTCCTCGACGGGCGCAGCGCGCTGGTCGAGGCGGTCCTCCACGACGTCGACGGCGGAGTCCACATCGCGGTGACCGTGGAGGACGACCCGGGCGCCGACATCCGCCGCGAACAGGGCCGGTTCCTCTACTTCCAGCCCGACGAGGTCGAAGCCCTGGAGGACGTGTGAACGGCCCCGCGCCCGACGCCCTGGCACCCGGCACGCCCCGCACCCTCGTGGCCGGGGTGGGCAACGTCTTCCTCGGTGACGACGGCTTCGGGGTGGAGACCCTGCGGCGGCTCACCCGCGAGGAACTCCCCGCCTCCGTCGAACTGGCCGACGTCGGCGTCCGGGGCGTCCACCTCGCCTACGAACTCCTCGACGGCTGGGACACCCTCGTCCTCGTCGACGTCACCGCACGCGGCGGCGAACCGGGGACGCTCTATCTGATCGACGCCTCGGCGGCCGGCGACCGCGGCTCCGGCACGGAGCCCGCGCCGCTCGACGGCCACCGGATGACGCCCGATGCCGTCCTCGCCCTGCTCGACACCCTGTGCGCGGGAACCGGGGCCGCGCCGCCCCGGCGGATCCTCGTCGTCGGCTGCGAACCGGCCTGCCTCGACGAGGGCATCGGGCTCAGCCCGCAGGTCGCCGCGGCCGTGCCCGAGGCGGTGCGCATGGTGATCGAACTGGTCCGCCAGGAAGCCGTCGTATGAAGACCGAAACGGAGAGCACCATGCACAGGAACGTCCTCGGCGCGGCAATCGCCGCCACCGCCGCCCTGGCCGTCGTGGCCGTCGTCGTCGGAGTCCTCCCCGACCTCCGGCGCTATCTGCGCATCAGCAGGATGTGACGCACCCGCGGGTCCGGTGGCGGCGGCTGCACCGAACGGACGACACCGACGTCCGGTCCCGGCGCGCCGGGCGTGCCCCCGCCGCCCCCCGTTCTCTAATGGCGCCCGAGACCGCCCCCGCGCCCAGGACGGAGACCGATGCACGAGATGTCCCTCGCGGTCGCCGTCGTCGACCAGGTCGAGGCCGCGGCGAGGTCCCGTGGCGTCGTCGGCGTCACCAGCATCGAGCTGGACGTGGGCGAGCTGGCCGGCGTCGTCGCCGACGCCCTCGCGTTCTGCTTCGAACTCGCCTGCGCCGGAACCGTCCTGGAAGGTGCCGAGCTGATCACCCGTACCGTCCCGGGCACCGCGCGCTGCGGACCGTGCGCCGCGGACTGGGCGGTCGGCATGCCGCCCCGGTTGCTCTGCCCCCGCTGCGGCGCCGCGGCCGGTGAACTGCTCTCCGGCCGTGAACTGCAGATCCGGGAGGTCCGCTGGGCCTGCCCCGACACGCCGCACGAGCGACGTCGCCAACCGATCACCGAGGAGAGCTGAGCATGTGCCGAGCCGTCGACCTCCAGCGCGCCGTCCTCGCCAGGAACGAGGCAGCGGCACACATCCTGCGCACCGAGCTGAACGCCCGCGGGACCACCGTGATCAACCTGCTCTCCAGCCCCGGCAGCGGGAAGACCGCCCTGCTGGAGCGCGAACTGACCCTCGCCGGCGAACGGGGCGTCGCCGCCGCCGCGCTCACCGCCGACCTGGCCACCGAGAACGACGCCCGCCGCCTGGCCCGCTCGGGCGCCCCCGTCAAGCAGGTGCTCACCGACGGCCTGTGCCATCTGGAGGCCGACATGGTCGCCCGGCACCTGCACGACTGGCTGCCCGAGTCGGTCCGGCTGCTGTTCGTCGAGAACGTCGGCAACCTCGTCTGCCCCGCCGGCTACGACCTGGGGGAGTCCCTCCGCGTGGTCCTCGCCTCGGTCACCGAGGGCGAGGACAAGCCGCTCAAGTACCCCACCGCGTTCGGCCTCGCCCAGCTGGTGATCGTCACCAAGACCGACATGGCCGAGGCCGCGGAGTTCGACGAGAAGGCCTTCCGCGCCCATGTGGAGCAGGTCAACCCCGGCGTCGAGGTCGTCCTCAGCTCGGTGCGTGACGGCCGGGGCGTCGGCACGCTGCTCGACCGGGCCCTCGCGGTGGCCGAGGGGAACAGCGTCCACACCCCGGCGATGGCACAGGCCGGCGCGTGACCACGGCGCGGCCCGGGCCCGCCCCCGTCACCGTCCCGCGGCGCAGCCGCGTGGTCGTCCGCGGTGTCGTGCAGGGCGTGGGCTTCCGGCCGTTCGTCTACGCCCTCGCCACCGGTCTGCGGCTGTCCGGCCACGTCACCAACACCGCGGAAGGCGTCGTCGCGGAGGTCGAGGGCGACCCCGCGGACGTCGCGTCCTTCTGCGCCCGGCTCGCGCCCGACGCCCCGCCCCTGGCCCGGGTGGAGTCGGTCGAGGCGGCCGAGGTGACCGCGAGCGGCGGCAGCGGCTTCACGATCGTGCCCTCCCGCCACGGCGGCGCCGTCCGCACCCTCGTCCCGCCGGACACCGCCACCTGCGACGACTGCCTCGCGGAGCTCGCGGACCCGGCCGACCGGCGGTACCTGCACCCCTTCATCACGTGCACGAACTGCGGCCCGCGGTTCACGATCGTCACGGGACTGCCGTACGACCGGGTCCACACCACCATGGCCGGCTTCCCGATGTGTGCGGACTGCGCCCGGGAGTACGCGGACCCGGCCGACCGGCGCTTCCACGCGCAGCCCGTCGCCTGCCCCCGCTGCGGCCCCCGACTGCGGCTGGTCACGGCGCCTGTGCGCCCCGGCCCTTCCGGTCCGGCTGCGGCTTCCGGCCCCGACCGGAACCCTCCGGCCCCGGGCCCCGGCCAGGCCGACGCCGGTCGCGACCCCGGCGCCGACCCGGTCGTCGCCGCGCGCGCGATGCTGGCCTCCGGCGCGATCCTCGCCGTCAAAGGCCTCGGCGGCTACCACCTGGCGTGCGACGCGACGAACCCCGACGCCGTGGCCGAACTGCGCCGCCGCAAGGCGCGCGGTGACAAACCGTTCGCGATGATGGCCGCGGACCTCGCCGACATCGAACCCCTCGCCCACCTCGGCCCGCTCGAACGCGAACTCCTCACCGGCGCCGTCCGGCCCGTCGTCCTCCTGCGCCGCCGCGCCGAGGCCCGGCCGCGCCCCGGGGCCGCGCCGGCGCCGGAGGTCGCGCCGGGCAGCCCGGACCTCGGCTTCCTGCTTCCGTACACCCCGGTGCACCACCTCCTCCTCGGCCTCGGCACGACCGACCCGGAAGGAGGCCCCCGGCTGCTGGTGATGACCAGCGGCAACCGCTCGGGGGAACCCATCGTCACGGACGACGCGGAGGCCCTGACCCGGCTCGCCGGCCTCGCGGACGCCTGGTTGCTGCACGACCGGCCGATCCACGTTCCCTGCGACGACTCCGTCGTCCGCGTCTGCGACGGCGAGCAGCTGACGTTGCGCCGCTCCCGGGGCTATGCGCCGCTGCCGGTCGAGTTGCCCGTCGAGGTCGCCCCCGCCCTCGCCGTCGGAGGGGACCTGAAGAACACCTTCTGCCTCGGCGACGGACGCCAGGCCTGGCTCTCCGCCCACATCGGCGACATGGACGACCTCGCCACCCAGGCCGCCCTCGCCTCCGCCGAGCGGCAGATGGAGTCCGTCACCGGCGTGCGGCCGGGACTGCTCGCCGCCGACCGCCACCCCGCCTACCGGTCCACGCGCTGGGCCCGCGAACACGCTGCGGGACGGCCCGTGGTCGCCGTACAGCACCACCACGCGCATGTCGCGGCGGCGATGGCCGAGAACGGTCTCGACGGTACCCGCCCCGTGATCGGTGTGGCCTTCGACGGCACCGGCTACGGTCTCGACGGCACCGTGTGGGGCGGCGAGTTCCTCCTCGCGGACTACGCCGGGTTCCGGCGGTTCGCCCACCTGGCCGACGTCCCCCTGCCGGGCGGTGACGCGGCGGTACGCCGGCCCTACCGCATGGCCCTGTCCCACCTGTGGGCCGCGGGCCTCGCCGCCGATCGCTCCCTGCCCTGCACGCGCGCCTGCGCGCCTGGAGAACTACCCGTGCTGGAGCGGCAGTTGGAGCGCGATCTGAACTGCGTGCCGACCTCCAGCATGGGGCGCCTCTTCGACGCCGTCTCCTCCCTCGCGGGGGTCTGCCAGCACGCGGGGTACGAGGCACAGGCCGCGATCGAGCTGGAGGCGGCGGCCCTGCGCGCACCCGCCGCGGCCGAGGACCCGCGCTACGCCTTCCGGCTCGACCCGCCGCGACCCGGAGACCCGCACACGGCCGACCCCGCGCCCCTTCTGGCGGCGGTGGCCGCCGACGTGCTGGACGGGACCCCCGCGGCCGTCGTCGCGGCCCGGTTCCACCACGCGGTGGCCCGGCTGGTGCGGACGGTCTGCGCCGCCGCCCGCGGCGAGACCGGAGTGGAGACCGTCGCCCTGACCGGGGGAGTGTTCGCCAACGCGATGCTCTCCTCGGCCTGTGCCCGAGGACTGGGGGAGGACGGTTTCACCGTCCTGCGTCACCGGCGGATTCCGCCGAACGACGGCGGACTGGCCCTCGGCCAGCTCGTCGTGGCCGCCCGGACCACGGACCGGGCGGACCCCGGCACTCCGCGACGAGAGCGACAGTGAGGAGACACACATGTGCCTGGCGGTACCCGGAAGAGTGCTGGACGTCGAGGACCGCGACGGCACCCGGATGGCCACGGTCGACTTCGGCGGCGTGGTCAAGGAGGTGTGCCTGGAGTACCTGCCGGACCTGAAGCCCGGTGAGTACGCCATCGTGCACGTCGGCTTCGCCCTCCAGAAGCTCGACGAGGAGTCGGCCCGGCGGACGCTGGAGCTGTTCGAGACCCTCGGCCTGCTCCAGGAGGAGTTCGGAGACCCGTGGGAGGCCGCAGAGGCCGCGGGAAGCGAGTGGCAGGCGCAGGACGACATCCGCGGAGAGGTACGGCCGTGAAGTACATCGACGAATTCCAGAACCCTGATCTCGCGATCCGGCTGCTCGACGAGATCCGTGCGACGGTGACCCGCCCCTGGGCGCTGATGGAAGTCTGCGGTGGCCAGACCCACAGCATCATCCGGCACGGCATCGACCAGCTGCTGCCGTCCGGGATCGAGCTGATCCACGGTCCGGGCTGCCCGGTCTGCGTCACCCCGCTGGAGATGATCGACAAGGCCCTGGAGATCGCCTCCCGGCCCGGGGTGATCTTCTGCTCCTTCGGCGACATGCTCCGCGTCCCCGGCACGGGCCGCGACCTCTTCCAGGTCCGCGGGCAGGGCGGCGACGTCAGAGTGGTCTACTCCCCGCTGGACGCGCTGAGGATCGCCGAGCAGAACCCGGACCGCGAGGTGGTGTTCTTCGGCATCGGCTTCGAGACCACCGCGCCGCCCAACGCGATGACCGTCCATCAGGCGCGCAAGCGGAACATCCGCAACTTCAGCCTGCTCGTGTCGCACGTCCGCGTCCCCCCGGCGATCGACGCGATCATGCGGTCCCCGGACTGTCGCGTCCAGGGCTTCCTCGCCGCAGGCCACGTCTGCAGCGTGATGGGCACGGCCGAGTACCCGGAGCTCGCACGCCGCCACCGGGTGCCGATCGTGGTCACCGGATTCGAGCCGCTGGACATCCTGGAAGGCGTACGCAGGACCGTGCTGCAGCTGGAGCGAGGCGAGCACACGGTCGAGAACGCCTATCAGCGCGCCGTACCGGCCGAGGGCAATCCGGCGGCACAGGCGATGCTGAGCGACGTCTTCGAGATCACCGACCGGGCCTGGCGCGGCATCGGCGTCATCCCGGACAGCGGCTGGCGCCTCTCCGAGCGTTACCGCGACCACGACGCCGAGTACCGCTTCTCCGTCGCGGGAATCGACACCCGCGAGCCCGCCGAGTGCCGCAGCGGCGAAGTGCTCCAAGGCCTGCTGAAACCGAACCAGTGCGAGGCGTTCGGCACCACCTGCACGCCCCGCACCCCGCTCGGCGCCACGATGGTGTCCAGCGAGGGCGCCTGCGCCGCCTACTACCTCTACCGGCGGCTCGACGCGGGAACCCCCGGACAGCGGCCTCCCGCGCCGGCGGGCGCGGCCTCCGGCACCCCGTCCCCGGTCACCGCCTCCCTGGAGGGCAGCCCCCTTGCCTGACGTCAGCACCACCCCGGCACCCGACATGCTCGCCTGGACCTGCCCGGCGCCCCTGCGCGACCACCCGCGCATCGTCATGGGCCATGGCGGCGGCGGAGCACTGTCCGCCGAGCTGATCGAGCACGTCTTCGCGCCCGCCTACGGCGGGCCGGCCCTCGCCCACACCGCCGACGCGGCCGAGATCCGGGTCGGCGGCGCCCGCCTGGCGTTCTCCACGGACTCCTTCGTGGTCCGCCCCCTGTTCTTCCCCGGCGGCAGCATCGGCGACCTCGCCGTCAACGGCACCGTGAACGACCTCGCCATGAGCGGCGCCCGGGCGAGCCACCTCTCCTGTGGGTTCATCCTGGAGGAAGGCGTCGAGACCGACGTCGTCGCCCGCGTCGCGCAGGCCCTCGGCGCGGCGGCGCGCGCGGCCGGCGTCCAGGTCGTCACCGGTGACACCAAGGTCGTGGAGGCCGGCCACGGCGACGGCGTCTACATCAACACCTCGGGGGTCGGGCTGATCCCCGACGGAGTCGACCTGCGCCCTCAACGGGTGGTGCCGGGAGACGTGGTGATCGTGAGCGGCCCGATCGGCATGCACGGCGTGGCGATCATGAGCGTACGGGAGGGCCTCGAGTTCGGTGTCGAGATCACGAGCGACTGCGCACCGCTCGGCGGCCTCGTCGAGGCGATGCTCGGCGTCACGCGGGACCTGCACGTGCTGCGCGACCCCACGCGCGGGGGACTGGCCGCCTCGCTGAACGAGATCGCGGCGGCGTCGGGCACGGGCGTCGTCGTCCAGGAGCGTGCCGTCCCGGTCCCCGAAGCGGTCGGCAACGCCTGCGCGGTGCTCGGACTCGACCCCATGTACGTCGCCAACGAGGGCAAGCTCGTGGCCTTCGTCCCGCGTGACCACGCCGACGAGGTACTGGCCGCGATGCGCGCCCACCCCGTGGGCGCCGAGGCAGCGGTGATCGGCGAGGCGGTCGAGGCCCATCCGGGCATGGTGGTGGCCCGCACCGGACTCGGCGGGACCCGCATCGTGGACATGCCGCTCGGGGAGCAGCTGCCGCGGATCTGCTGAGCTCAGTCCCGGCGGCCGAGTCGCTCGCGGGAGGTGTCCAGGGTCCACATGTGGGTGCAGTTCGGGCACTGCAGGTGGACCCGGGGCCCCTTGTTCGCGATCAGGTAGCGCCAGTGGCTCCGGCAGTTTCGGCGGTCCAGGCAGGTCCCGTACTCCCGGGCGTCGTCGCAGCCGGGGCACGCGACCCAGGCCCGCCGGGCCGGGTCGGCGTGGGGATCAAGCGGAAGACGCACGGCCCGGCACCTCCCCGGGCAGCACACCGGCCGCGACCAGCATCGAGTGAAGCTTCTGCTGCTCCTCGTCCAAGCCCGAGTACAGCAGGGCGTGCGCCGCCTCCTCCTCACGCAGAACGGCCACGGGGTCCCAGTCGGGCCCGAGGGCCGCCACGACTTCGGCACGCCGGCGTGCCTCCTCGACGGTGAGGTCGATGCTGAAGCCGACGAGGTCGGCACGAGGGCCGGGGACGTGGTTCATGGGTGGGGCTTTCGGGAGGAATCGAACACGTACGCCACCACGTCTACCAGAGCGCACGATGCGTACGGAAGTGCCCGACCTTCCTTCGAAGGCCCCTGTGGCGCACCTCATGCCGAACGGGCAGGGGCGCTGGTCGACGGCGCCACGGCCGGCACGGCAGGCGGCATCGAGGCGGTGGGTCTCGCGGCCGATACCCGACCGCTTTCGGCAGCCGAAGGCCGCGCGGGCGGAGTCCCGTCCGAATCCGCATGCGGCCCGGCCCGGGGACCAGCAGGGGGCGCATGCGCCCCGTTCCACCTGTCAGTACCTGGTGAAGGCCGTCCGCCGGGCCGCCGCCGACGCGGGCCGCGACCGTCCCCGGTCACCGTGTGCGTCGCCGCCCCGCGTACGTGGGGCGGCGACCTGGCCCACGCGCGCGAGCGGCTGCGGTCACCACAGCCGCGCCGACTGCCGTGGAGTGCGCGGTGCAGGCCGACGTAGGAGCCTGGTGGTGTGGTGGAGCCGAGGAATGCGGCGACGGGTGGGCACCGGCGGAGCTGGCTGCGAGGGGCTCCGCCGCCCCGCTGGGTGCGGGTCCTGCCCGTGCTGCTGCTCGTCGGGGTCGGAGCGGCCTCGCTCACCGACTCCGTTCCGCTGGACATCGGCTTCCTGCTCGGCGCGGTGCCTCCGCTGGCCGTCCTGGCCTACGGGCCGTCGGCCACCGCCTTGCTCGGCGCCGCGACGATCGTGCTGCTGACCGTTCCCCTCTTCCATCTGAACCGGCCCGGCAACACCGACGTCTTCACCCTCGGCTTCGTCGCGACCCTGAGCGTCTTCGTCTCCTTCGTCCGCGGGCGCCGGGACGAGCAGCTCGACCTGGAACGTACCGTCGCCGAGACGGCCCAGCGGGCCATCGTCCCGGACGTGCGGCAGCGGGTCGGGGCCGTCCGCTGTGCGAGCCTGTACCGCGCCGCCGAGCGAGGCACGCTGGTGGGAGGCGACTTCTTCGACGTCCGGCCCGGCCCCCACGGGGTGCGGGCGGTCCTCGGCGACGTGCAGGGACACGGTCTGTCGGCTGTCGCGACGGTCGCCTCCGTCATGGGGGCGTTCCGCGAGGCCGTACTGGACGATGTGGACGCGGAGTCGATCGCGGCGCGGCTGGATCGCAGGCTCGTGGTCGACTCGGCGCGGACGGAGCACGCGGAACTCTTCGCCACGGCCGTCCTCCTGGACTTCGCGCCGCATGGGCGGGAGGTCCGGGTCCTGGCCTGTGGCCATCCGCCGCCGGTCCTGCTGCGCGGGGGAGCCGTGAGCACCCTGGAACTCGACCCCGGACCGCCCCTGGGACTGGGCCTCGCCGACGTCATCATGCCCGGCACCGCCACCACCTTGTCGCTGCTGCCCGGGGACCGCCTGCTCCTGGCGTCGGACGGTGTCGTGGAGGCGCGGGACGCATCCGGCGCCTTCTACCCCTTCGTCGAGCGGATGACCCGTATGACCGGTGTCGGCCTGGACCGGCTGCCCGACGAGATCTGGGCCGACCTGAGCCGCTTCGCCCCCAGGATCCAGGACGACGTCACCCTCCTGGTCCTCACCTTGGACACCTCCGGGCCGGGCTGACAAGACAGAGCCCGGCGCCGCGACCCACCGGCGGAGATCCCCGGCACCGAGTCGCGGCGCGTGCACCTTGCCGACCGGGATCGCTGAGCGCAAGGCCCGAGCTCGACTCGTTCTGAAACGATCGGTCAGGCGGTCGATTCTCCCCGGCCTCTCCTCCGGCGCAGTCCGTCGAGGACGTGACGGCCTACGCGGCGTGGGCGGGCAAACCGCGCTCCACGGAAGCGAAGGGGAAGTCGACGGACGCCCGCGCCTCGCCGTCCGCGGCGACGGTGAGCAGGGCGTACCCCGGCTGGGAAGCGATCCAGCGATGGGCCTCGCCGGCTCCCAGGACCATCGCCGCCGTCGCGTGGACATCGGCCCACAGCAGTTCCGGGCCCGTCACGGTCGCCGCCAGCAGTCCGGTGGCCGGGGCCCGGGTGCGAGGGTCGACGATGTGCGCGCCACGCTCGGTCGTCCCCGAGGTGGCGACCGCGTGGTCCCGTCCGGCCACCACCGCGAGCAGCCGCCCCGGCCGCCGGGGATCGGCGATCCCGGTGCGCCAGACACCCGCGGGTCCCGGCGCGCCGCCGACCCGTACGTCCCCGCCCGCGTTCACGCACGCGTCGGTGGCGCCCGCCTCCCGCAGCACCCGCCAGGCCCGCTCGGCGGCCCAGCCCTTCACCAGACCGCACGGATCCGGCCGGCCGTCCGCCCAGGCGTCGAAGGCACCCCGGGTACGGCTGTGCGCCCGTTCGCACAGCTCCAGTACCCGGCGAACCTCCGGCGGGGCGTCGGCCCGGCCCAGCTCGCCGCGCCGCAGCCGGCTGACGGCGCTGTCCGGCAGGAACGGGGAGTACACCCGGTCGGCCTCGTGCAGCAGCGCCACCGCGTCCGCCAGTGCGGCCCGCAACACGGGCGTCGGCCGGTGGCGGAGGGTGAACGAGACGACGGTGCCCATCACCGGTTCGGCGTGCCGCCACGGAACCCCGCCCACCCCGGCCCGGTCACCCATGAGCCTGGTCCAGCGCGCTCTGCAGGGACCGGATGTAGCCCTCGCTGGTGTAGGTGGCCCCCGACACCGTGTCGATCTGCGCGCTCTGCGCGGTCAGTGTCTCGCTGGTGAGCATCGGCACCGCGTAGCCGGCGATCTCCCGGTCGCGTTCGTTCTCCGACGGGGTCCTGACCGCCACGGCCTCGGTGATCCGCCCGCCGCTGAGCGTGACACGCACCTGCACCGGCCCGTACCGGGTGTCGATGGAGTCCCCGGTGTACGTGCCGGAGACCGGGCCCCCGGAGCTCGTACCGGAGGATCCGGGTCCGGTCGGGGCGACGGCGACCGGCGGGACGGCCGGATGGTGCGGTTTCAGGGAGAGCAGCGAGCAGATCCCGGCCGCGGTCACGGCGACGGAGAGCAGCGTACGGCGCATCGGATTCCCCTTCGGGGTCGGTCGGCGGAACGGGCGTCGGCAGCGGCGGGCCGGTCGGACGGCGCGCTCAGAGGGCGAAGGACTCGTGGTGGATCCGGTGGGCGGGCACGCCCGCCGCGCGCAGCGCCGCCTGCGCCGCCGAGGTCCAGTCGGGCGGGCCGCACAGGTAGCAGACCCGCCGTGCGACGTCCGGCACGAGACCGCGCAGCGTTTCTGCGTCCAACGCCAGCCGGTAGCCGGCCGGGTGGCTCACGGAGTAGTACACGCGCGCGCCGCGCCGGGCCGCGACGGTGTCGATCTCGTGTCTCAGCACCAGATCCTCGGGCCGCCGGGCCCAGTGGATCAGCACCGGATCCTCCGGCAGCGTCTCGAACAGCACCCGCAGCGGGGTGATGCCCACCCCGGCCGCAAGCAGCAGCGCGGGCCGGCCCGCGCTCCGGTCCGCGGTGAGTGCCCCGTACGGTCCCTCCGCCCACACCCGGGTCCCGGGACGCAGCGCGGCGAGGGCCGCGCTGTGGCCGCCCAGTGCCTTCACCGTGATCCGCAGGCTCCGCCCGTCGGGCACGGCGGACACCGAGTACGGCGACGCGGTCCACCACAGCCCAGGGGACAGGAACCGCCAGCGGAAGAACTGGCCGGGCCGGACGGTGAGCTCGTCCATGCGCTCGCCGGTGACGAGCACCGACACCACGTCGGGGGCCTCACGCCGGACGGCCGCGACCCGCAGCCGGTGCCGCCGTGACAGCCGCAGCGGCGTCAGCATCCGGAACCACACGATCAGCGCCGCAGCCCCCACGTACAGCACGTACCAGGCGATCCGCGCCGCCGGCCGGTCGAAGTCCGCGCCGTTCGTGAGCTGGTGACCGAAGGCGAGGAAGACCGCCGCGTACGTGAGGAGATGCAGGTAGTACCAGGTCTCGTGACCGAGCCGGCGCCGGGCGGCGCGCGCCGAGACCACCGCCGTCACCAGCAGGAGCAGCAGCCCGGCGGTCGCCTTGAGCATGTCCGGGTAGTGCAGGACCACCCGGACGCCCTCGGTGACCGGGTCCGTCCGGCCGGTGAGCGCGTAGCCCTCGACGATCAGCACCGCGTGGGCCAGCGTCAGCCCGATCGTGTAGCGGCCCGCCGCCGCGTGCCAGCGGGCCAGCCGGTCGGTGCCCACCGTGCGGTCCAGCAGCGGCACCCGTGCCATGAGGATCACCAGCACCGCGCAGGCGTACCCCGCGAGCAGACCGGTGATCCGGCCCGCCCCGGTGAACCAGCCGGCCGGACCCACCACCGAGACCGTGTCCACCCACCACAGGCCGAGCACCGTCGCGGCCCCGGTCCAGATCAGAGCCTGGACCGCGACCATCACGGCGATCCCCGATCCGGCGGTCCGACCGACGCGATGCCGGCCGCCCGGCCGCACGGTCCGCGCGACTTCCGTGCTCATGAGCTGCCTCGCCTTCGGTCCCGTGACGCCCGGCACGTCGCCGGGTCCCGCCCACTGTGGTCCGCGATCCTGTGAGAAGCCTCTGAACCGGGCCCCGCGCGCGCCCGACGGCCCGCTCCGGACCCGCGCCGGGCCGGACGGCGCACGGGCGGGCGACGACGACCCGTTCAGAGGAAACTCAGAGGCGGGTGCGGATCTCCGGTCCGGTGCCGTCCGGCATCCTGGAAGGACCATGAACCCATCGCCGCGCACCGAGGTGCGCCGCCCCGACGGCACCCGGCCCCGGGTGCTGGTCGTCGACGACGAGCAGGACCTCACCGAAGTGCTGGCCGCGGCCCTGCGCGCCGAGGGCTGGGAAGTGCGCACCGCGGGCACGGCCGCCGAGGCCGACGCGGTCGCAGGGGACTTCGGCCCCGACGCGGTCGTCCTCGACTGGATGCTGCCGGACCACGACGGCCCGCACGTGCTGGCCCGGCTGCGCGCGGCCCGCCCCGACGTGTGCGTCCTCTTCCTCACCGCGCGGGACGCCGTCGAGGACCGGATCGCCGGCATCACCGCCGGCGCCGACGACTACGTCACCAAGCCGTTCAGCCTCGAAGAGGTACTGGCCCGGCTCCGGGGACTGCTGCGCCGGGCCGGGCTCGCCCCGGTCGCGCAGGGCAACGGACCGCGTCTGGCCGTCGCCGACCTGGTCATGGACGAGGAGGGTTACGAGGTCACCCGCGGCGGCGTCCCCGTCGACCTCTCCCGTACCGAGTTCGAGCTGCTGCGCTACCTCCTGCGCAATCCGCGCCGCGTCCTGTCCAAGGGGCAGATCCTGGAGCACGTCTGGCGCTACGACTTCGGCGGGCGCGCCCACGTCGTCGAGCTGTACATCAGCTATCTCCGCAAGAAGATCGACGCCGGCCGCTCCCCGCTCATCCACACCGTGCGCGGCGTCGGCTACGTGCTGCGCCCCGAGCGCCGATGACCCCACAGAGCCCGTCGCACCCGTCACGCGCCCGGTCGTGGCGTGTCCGCGCGCCACGTATCCGGCCCCGACTGCCGCACTCCCTGCGCGCCCGGCTCACCGCCGGACTCGTCGTGATCCTCGCCCTCGGCAGCGTGATCGTCGGCCTGGTCACCGTGATCGCGCTCCGCGGCTTCCTGGTCAGCCGCCTCGACCAGCAGATCGAGGCGAGCGGCGGCCGGTTCGCGGTCAGCCTCGAACACGAGGACCGGCCCGACGCGGACAACCGCGGCGACACCCGGGGCCAGGCCGACGGAACCCTCGGCGCCCGGCTGCTGGGCGGCCGGGTCGAACAGGCCGCCGTGGTGCGCGGCGCCGGCTATGCCACGGTGCCGCTGACCGCCGAGGACGCGCGGGCGCTCGCCGCGGTGCCCCCGGACGCCCGGCCCCGCACCCTGCGCCTCGCCCACCTCGGCTCGTACCGCGTCGCGGCCTGGACGGGCGACGACGGGGACGTCCTGCTGACGGGACTGCCCCTGCACCCCGTCGAGGAGACGCTGCACCGGCTCGCGGCCGTGGAGACCGTCGTGTTCGCGGTCGTCCTCACCGCGGCCGGGGTGACGGCCGCCGCCTGGACCCGGTTCTCCCTGCGCCCGCTCGAACGACTGGCCGCGACCGCCGACGAGGTGACCCGGCTCCCGCTCGCCACGGGGCAGGTCGCCATGCCGACGCCGCTGCCCGGCACCGAGCCGGAGTCCGAGGTCGGCCGGCTGACCGGAACGTTCAACCGGATGCTCGGCCATGTCGGCGACGCCCTGGACCGCCGCCACGTGGTCGAGGAACGGCTGCGCACCTTCGCCGCCGACGCCGGGCACGAACTGCGCACCCCCGTGGCCACGGTGCGGGCCCGCGCCGAACTCGTCCTGCGCAGCCACGGCGACACCCTGCCCGACGACGTCAGGCACGCCCTGGAACGCATCGACGCCGAGTCCCGCCGCATGAGCCTCCTGGTGGACGAACTCCTGCTGCTCGCCCGGCTGGACGCGGGCCGCAGCCTGCGCCGGGACGACGTGGACCTGACCCGTGTGGTTCTCGACACCGTGGCGGACGCGACCGCCCGGCACCCCGGGCACCACTGGGAGCTGGACCTTCCCGAGGAACCCGTCCACGTCACCGGTGACGACGACCGCCTTCACCAGGTCCTGACCAACCTCCTCGCGAACGCCGGCCGGCACACCCGAGCCGGCACCCGGGTCTCCGTCGCCCTCGCCGCCGAGGCCGAAGGCGTCACCCTCGCGGTCACGGACGACGGCCCGGGCATTCCCCCGGACCTGCTGCCCGGCGTCTTCCACCGGTTCACCAGAGGTGACTCCTCGCGCTCCCGCGCGACCGGCTCGACCGGGCTCGGCCTCGCCATCGTGGACGCCGTGATCCGCGCCCACGGCGGCCGGGCGACGGTCGCCAGCCGACCCGGCCACACCCGCTTCACCCTGCGGCTGCCGGCGCGGCGTGAAGACGACCGCGCGTACGGTGACGACGACGGCGAACCACTGGTCTGAGTACCCGTATGACTGCCTCGCCACCGTGGCGGTCGCCGAGCGCGCGGCCGGCCGCCCGGCGTGCGGAACCGATCGGGCACCGCGCACCACCACGGACGTGAACACCGCGCCCGGGCAGGCGTGGAGCCCGGCCGCCCGAGGGCAGCACGTGGCGAACCCCGCCCGGTGGGACAATGCCGGAGTGGGCCCGCACGACGAGTCGCTCCTCGTAGGCCGGGCCGCGCTGCTGACGTCTCTGCGCCGTCAGGTGGACACAGCCACCGTCGGCCAGGGCGGGCTGGTGCTGCTGGCCGGGGAGCCGGGCATCGGGAAGACGGCGCTCGCCGCCGAAGTCCTGGGGTACGCACGAAGCCTCGGGGCGGCGGTGGCATGGGGCAGCTGCGAGGACGGGGGAACCGCGCCCGGTCTGTGGCCCTGGCAGCAGATCCTCCGCTCGGTCACCGGACGACCGGAGCCGCTCGGCGACGGCGACGGCACGCCGGCGCGGGGTGGTGCGGAGGACTCCCGGCCGGCACTGTTCGAAGGGGTCGCGGAGCGCCTGCTGGACGCAGGCAGGCCGCTGGTCGCGGTGCTGGACGATCTGCAGTGGGCGGACACCGCGTCGGTGCTGCTGCTCGGCCACCTGGGTCGGCGCGCCAGGCACGAGCCACTGCTCCTGCTCGGGACCTACCGTGACGTCGAGCTTGCGTCCGATCACCCGCTGCTCTCCTTGCCGGACGCGGATGTCGTCGTGCTCGGCGGTCTGCCGCTAGCTGACGTGGCCGTGCTCCTGGACCGGTGGGGCGAGCAGACCGGAGCGGAGACGGCCGCCGCCGTGCAGCGCCGCACCGGGGGCAACCCGTTCTTCGTGCAACAGATCGCCCGGCTGCGTGCCGCGGGCGGGGACGGCGGAGCGGTCCCGGTCGCGGTCGGACAGACGGTGGCCCGCCGCCTGGCCCGGTTGCCGGACCGGACGGCCCGCCTGCTGGGCACCGCCCCGCTGATCGTCCTCGGCGACCGGCTCGGCCTCTTCCGCACCCTCGCCGGCGCGGGCCCCCTGACCTCGGCGGAACTCGCCGCCCGTACGAGTCTGGTCGAGCGGTACGTCCGCGAGTGGCTGCGCGGCGTCGCCGTCGCCGGATACCTCGATCACGACGCCGCCACGGACCGCTTCACCCTCACCGACGCATACGCCGCCGTCCTCGCGGACGACGTGATCGGTGTGTTCCCGGGCCTCCAGGCGCTGTGGGCGGACCTCGACCACGTCGAGGAGTTCTTCCGGACCGGCGGCGGGACGGGCGGGGGCGACCACCACCCCGCACTCGGCGCCGCGCAGGAGCGCTTCACCCGCCCCGTGTACCTCCGCGGCCTGATCGCCGAGTGGATACCGGCCGTCGACGGCATCGTCCCGAAGCTCGAGGCCGGTGCCACCGTCGCCGGCCTCACCCGCGTCCGGCGCATCGCCCAGGACAGCGCCCCGCTCGACATCATCCTGGAGGCACGGCCATGACCACCCTCGCCACCACCGACATCGAGCGCATCACCGCTCTCGACGCCACCGGCCAGGCCGAACTGGTCCGCAGCGGCCGACTGAGCGCCGAGGAGCTCGTCACCTCCGCGATCACCCGCATCGAACGCCTCAACCCCCGCCTCAACGCCGTGATCACGCCCACCTTCGACCGCGCCCTCGACCAGGTCCGCGCAGGGCTCCCCGACGGACCCTTCACCGGCGTCCCGTACCTGCTCAAGGACCTCGCCACCGAGCAGGCCGGCGTGCGCTTCACCGAAGGTTCGGCCTTCCTCCGGGACCACGTCTCGCACCACGACCAGGAACTCGTCCGGCGGCTGCGCGCCGCCGGGCTCGTCCTGCTCGGCAAGACGAACACCCCCGAGTTCGGCATGGCCCCCACCTGCGAACCACTGCTGCACGGTCCCACCCGCAACCCCTGGGATCCGACCCGCACGACCGGGGGCTCCTCAGGCGGCTCGGCGGCGGCGGTCGCCGCTCGCATGGTCCCCGCCGCGCACGCCAACGACGCGGGCGGCTCGATCCGCTTCCCCGCCTCCTGCTGCGGCCTGTTCGGCCTCAAGCCCACCCGCGCCCGAGTCCCGCTCGGCCCCGCCTACGGCGACGCCTTCGGCGGCTGGGCCGCCGAACACGCCGTCACCCGCACCGTTCGGGATTCGGCGGCCCTCCTGGACGCCGTCTCGGGCCCGGAACCCGGAGACCCGTACCCCGCTCCGCCGGCGCCCGGTCCCTTCCGCCTGGAGACGGAACGGGACCCGGGACGCCTACGGATCGCCTACAGCCTCCGTACCAGCGGCGGCCACCCCGTCCACCCCGATTGCGCGGCCGCGCTGCGGGACGCCGTCCAGCTGTGTGCGGACCTCGGCCACGACCTCGTCGAACAGGACCTGCCGGTCCTCGCCGACGAGGTGGGCGAGGCCATCGGCACCGTGTTCGGCGCCGCGATGGCATGGATCGTCGGCTACTGGGTCCACGAACTGGACCGTGAGCCAGGGCCGCAGGAGCTGGAGCCGTACACCCGTGCCTACTGGGAGCACGGCCGGCGGGTCACCGGAGGCGACTACCTGCCGGCCGTCACCACCCTGCAGGCGTTCGCCCGCACCGTCGCCGGTTTCCTCGCCCGGTACGACGCCTGCCTCACCCCGACCCTCGCCCAACCACCGCTTCCTCTGGGCGAGATGACCTCCACCGAGGAAGACCCCTGGCGCACCGCGCGCAACAGCGCACCCCTCATCGCCTTCCCCGCCGTCGTCGCCGACCTCACCGGCGCCCCGGCCATGTCCGTCCCGCTCCACCGTTCACCGGCAGGGCTGCCCATCGGCGTCCACTTCCTCGGCCGCTACGGCGACGAGTCCACACCGTTCCGGTTGGCCGGCCAGCTCGAACGCGCCCGCCCCTGGTCCCGACAGACGCCGGGCATCCACTGACCCTGCCTGCGGTCACCCTCCGATGAAGCGCACTGTTTCTGCCAGGTCCGCTCGCCCCGTACGCAGAGGTGGCACGCCCTCCTTCTCGTATCCGACGGCGACACCGCAGAACAGCGCGAGTCCATCGCCTGCTCCGACTGTTTGGGCGACGGTCTCGCGATACATCGTCCACATCACCTGGGGGCAGCTGTGCAGCCCTTCCGCCCGTAGCAGCAGCATGACGGTCTGCAGGTACATTCCCGCGTCTCCCCATTGTCCGGGCCCCATCGCGCGGTCGAGGTAGCAGAACAGGACGACCGGTGCCCCGAACGCCTCCGAGTTCAAGGTGGCGATCTTCCTGGGCCGCTCGGGGTCGTCGCGCTCGATTCCCAGCGCTGTGTATCGCTGGGCGGCTGCGGTGGAGAAGCGGTCCGGATACGGCGAGGTCAGGTCGGCCGGGTACATCGGGTACTCCCGCTCGTCACCCGGGTCTTCGGCCAGTGCTCTGGCCGTCGCGCGCCGCTTCAGTCCGGCCAAGGGCTCGCCGGTCACGACGTACACGTGCCATGGCTGGAGGTTCCCGCTCGACGGAGCTCGTGCAGCCGCGGCCAGCACTCGTTCGAGCATCTCCCTGGGAACCGGCTCGTCGCTGAATGCCCGCACGGCCCGGCGACTGTCCACGGCCTCGTACACATCCACGCCTTCTCGCCCTCTCGCCCGACAACAAGCCATCCGCACCCACCGTATGCAGCGGTCGGTGCCGGTCGTCACCGCCCGGCACCGGAGCATGGGGCGCGATCGACAGCTCGACGCCGGCGAGCAGCCCCGGCCACCGGCGCCCTCACAACTGCCCAGGCCGGGCGGTCGGATGAGCACCGTGCCCGGGGGTGGTCGCACTTTGTGCTCGACACGGGAGAAACCTCCCGCGTGCCGTCGTCCCGACGGTCTGAACCGCCGCCGGGGCCCGGCTGTTGCGAGCTCAACCGGGACGGATGTTCTTCCTGGGGTGGAAGACATTGTCGGGTCAGTACGTGGCCTCGACCTCGGCCAGTCGCCGGTAGATGCGGTCGCCGTACGCTTCGCGGACGCGGCCGGCGTAGGGACTCCAGCGCGCGCTCGCCGTCGGCGCCTTGCTCGGGGGCCGGCGGTGCCGGTCGCACTCCTCCGGTTCCGCCACAGCTCGTTGCGCCGAGGACCAGGACGCGGACGGCACCATGACGAACCAGAGTACCCCCAAGCCTGCGCAGCGGCCCGGAGGTCTGCGGGGGGCGTGTCATCCTCGGCACGGCCATAGCTGAGGACCGAGCGGACCGGTGTCCGTCGTCGACGGCCCTTGCGACGGGCCCGGGCCGCGTCCGGCCTCCGCGGACACCTCGCGGAACGGACCCGTCTAGGATGACGACCGCGTTGACGGCGCATGCGGTTGGTGTCACGGGCGGTCGTGCCAGGTGTAGGTCCTTCGCGTCCGAGCCGTCCGACCGGATGCGTCCGGGTAGTCGTACTACGGGGGAGATCTTCGGTGTTCGGAATCATCAGGCCGTGCCGTCATCGGCTGGGCGAGGGCTTGCGTACCGAGTGGATGGCGCACCTTTGCGGGCTGTGCCTGGCACTGCGCGGCGAGTACGGACAGGCCGCGAGGGTGGCCACCAACTACGACGGCCTGATCGTCTCGGTACTGACCGAAGCACAGTCGGAGCGAACCGGCGACTGGCGGCGAGGGGCCGGTCCGTGCCCGTTGCGCGGGATGCGGTCGGCGGACGTGGCGCAGGGCGAGGGCGCGCGGCTGGCGGCGACGGTGTCGCTGGTGCTCGCCGCTGCGAAGATACGTGACCATGTGGCCGACGGTGACGGCCTGTTGGGACGCCGCCCGGTGGCGCTGGCGGCACGCCGGATCGCCGACGGCTGGGACCGTGCGGGTGCCGCAGGCGGCGAACGGCTCGGCTTCGACACCTCGGTGCTGCTCACGGCGGTCGAGCGCCAGCCGCAGATCGAGCGCTCGACCGGCCGAGGCGACTCGCTGCTGACGGTCACGGAGCCCACGGAGACGGCGACCGCCGCCGCCTTCGCGTACACCGCCGTACTCACGGACCGCCCGGAGAACGCGGCACCGCTGGCGGAAGCCGGTCGTCTGTTCGGTCGACTGGCGCATCTGCTGGACGCGGTGGAGGACCTGGACGCGGATCAGGCGTCGGGTGCGTGGAACCCGATCACCGTGACCGGTGCGGACCGCGCCGAGGTGCGCAGGCTCTGCGACGACGCCGTTCACGGAATCCGACTCTCCCTGTCCGACGCCGTGTTCGTCGACGGGCGGCTGGTACGGACGCTTCTGGGCGGCGAGTTGGAGCGCGCTGTCGACCGGGTCTTCGACCCCCGGCATCGCCACCATCGTCACAGTCGCCGGTCACGGGACGTGCGAACGCTTCCGTGGCTGGGTCGCCGTACGGCGACGGCGGAACCCTCGGAGACCGGCCCGGGCACGGCTTGCGGCGTCGGCGTGCTCGCGGGTGCGGCCCTGGAGGGTGCGCCGACGGCATCGGGCCGGCCGCCGGAGGGGGAGTGCCGACGGTGCCGCCGGCAGCGCCGACTGTGTGGCGACTGCAGGCTGTGCTACGACTGCTGCCGCTGCGACGACGACACGGATTCGGGTGATGGAGAGCCCTGGCAGTTCGGCGACGGCAACCGCGACGGCGGTTCGAGCCGGGATTCTTCCGACAGGGGCGGTTCCGGCAGGGATGGTTCCCAGGGTGACGGCTGGTTCGGCGGACACGGCGGCGGTCACTCGGGAGGTTCCTTCGGCGGTTCGGGCGGAGGCCACGGATCCGGTGGCTCCGGCGGGGGCTCGGGTGACGGCTGTGGCGGGGGCTGCTGCAACCCGTGCAAGTGCTGCTGCGACTGTTGCGACTGAGCGACGGATGAACCGTGCGGGGCCCCACGGGGACCGGGCGCGTCGGCAACGGCGCGCCCGGACGGTTGCGCACATCCCGTAGGTGCCTGACCGGAGGCGTCATCCTCGCCGGGCAGCACTGTGCCGCGGTGGGCATTCCCGGCCGGACTCGCGTCCCGGCAGCTCGGCGGCCTGCCGGGCGGCCGTCCCTCGCCGGCCCTGCCATGGCCTGTACGGCGCACCGAGCTCTTCCTCCCGGGTGATTCCAGTGGCGCGCGGCCCGCGGTCACGGGTGTCTGGACGACGGAAGCGCACGCAGAAAGCGGGAGAGCATGAAGCGGAGACTCAAGCGCCTCGCGACGCCCTGGGCCGCCGGGATGGCGGGAGTGGTGTTCGCGGTCCTGACGGCCACGGCGATCGTCCTGGTACGCACCGCCCTGCCGAGCGGCGCCGACGCGGCCGAAGCGACCTTGGAGCCGGGGCAGCGGAGCGCCGTGCGGACGGCGCTGGAGCTGATCCCGTTCGCCGGGATCGCCTTCCTGTGGTTCATGGGAGCCCTGCGCGAGCAGGGAGGCGAACGCGAGGAGAAGTTCGTCTCCACGGTGTTCCTCGGCAGCGGTCTGATCTTCGTCGCCACGCTGTTCGGCGCCGCGGCGGCGGCCTGGAGCGTGCTCGACGCGGGTGGGCAGGGCTCTTCCTTCGGTCGCGATGTCGCGTACGCCCTGCTGACCACCTATGCCATGCGGATGGCAGCGGTGTTCGTCCTCACGACCTCGACCATCGGCCGCCGGCTCGGCGTCCTTCCGCGCCCACTCGTCGCCATCGGCTATCTGGCCGGCCTGACGCTGCTCGTGGTGGGAGCGAGCGTGCCCTGGTCGGAGCTGGTCTTCCCCGCCTGGGTGGCGGTTCTCAGCCTGAACTTGCTGTGGGGCCGCCGTTCCGACGCGTCAGGGCCCGTCGCCTCGACCTGATCGGGGCCGCACGCTCACTCGATCGGTCCGCTCCTCATGGCTGTGGCCCTCCCGGCCGACGAGAGTGGGCGCAGGGGGCCGACCAGGCCATTGGAGAGGACCGATCACGTGGTGAGCATCGCCGTCGATCTGAACCGCTGCCAGGGGTACGCGCAGTGCGCGTTCCTCGCTCCCGAGATCTTCACCATGCACGGCGACGAGGCGCTCCTGTACAACCCTGATGCCGATGACGCGCTGCGCGAGAAGCTGGCTCAGGCCGCCGCGGCCTGCCCCGTGCAGGCCATCCTCGTCGATGCCGTGGACGAGCCGACGGAGGTGGTGCCCGATGCTCGGTGACGGAGCCTTGGAACAGCTCAAACGCGAGGGCCGCATCGTCGTCGTCGGCGCCTCGCTGGCAGGCCTGAGGGCTGCCGAGACCCTGCGTGCCAAGGGCTTCGTGGGATCCCTGACCATGATCGGCGACGAGCCCTGCGAACCGTACGACCGGCCCCCGCTGTCCAAGGGGGTGCTGCTGGGCAGGGCGCGCGCCGACCGCACCGCGCTGCCCCGGCTCCGGTCCGTCGACGCCACCTGGCGGCTCGGCGTTCCCGCCACCGGCCTGGACATGGCCGCGAGGAAGGTGCGGCTGGCCGACGGCGACGAGGTGCCGTACGACCGGCTGCTGATCGCCACCGGTGTCCGGGCGCGACCGTGGCCGCGCGAGGAGGAGGCGGAACTCGACGGCGTCTTCGTGCTGCGGACCCGCGAAGAGGGCGCCGCGCTCGCGCGTCGGCTCGACGAGGGACCCAAACGGGTCCTCGTCATCGGCGGAGGGTTCGCCGGCTCGGAGGTCGCCTCCGCCTGCCGTGAACGCGGCCTCCCCGTCACCGTCGCCGAACGAGGCGCCGCGCCCCTGGTCGGAGCGCTCGGCGGGGTGGTCGCCGCGGTGGCCGCAGACCTCCAGCGCGAGCACGGTGTGGACCTGCGGTGCGGCGTCATGGTGACGGCTCTGGAGGGTGATGCCTCGGGACGGGTGCGTGCCGCGCATCTGTCCGACGGCTCCACCGTGGAGACCGACGTGGTGGTCGTCTCGCTCGGCGCCCTCCGCAATACCGAATGGCTGTCCGGTTCCGGGCTCGGGGCCGGGCCCCGCGGCATCGCCTGCGACGCCGGCTGCCGTGCCTTCGACATCCGTGGGATCGTCACCGACGACATCTACGCCGCGGGCGACGTCGCCCGCTGCCCCCATCCCTTGTTCGGGTACCAGTTCCTGTCGTTGGAGCACTGGGGCAACGCCGTCGCCCAGGCCGGGATCGCGGCGCACAACATGCTCAGCGAGAGCATCGACCGACTGCCGCACATGGACGTGCCGGCCTTCTGGTCCTCCCAGTTCGGCGTCAACATCAAGTCGGTCGGAGTGCCGTCGATGGCGACGGAGATCCTGATCTCGCAGGGCTCGCTGGACAGCCGCCGGTTCGTCGGCGTCTACGGATACCAGGGGCGTGTCATCGGCGCCGTCTCCTTCGACCACGGCCGGTGGCTGCCGTTCTACCAGGAACTCGTCGAGAGAACCGCGCCGTTCCCCCCGCAGTTCGCGACGGTCGACCGGCACCCGGACGGACTACGTCCGATGGACGCGGACTTCCCCGACCCGTCGGTCCCCAGCCACGGTCCCACCGTGACCCTCAGCGGATACTCACCGGCCGACCGCCGGATCACGTTCACCCCCGCGCACTGACCCGCACGGCCACAAGGACCTGCCATGACGCAAACCCTGCTGCACCAGATCCTGGACTACGCCAACCGGGCCGACCCGTACCCGATCTACGAAGAGCTGCGGAGGACACCGGTCCACCACGAGACCGACGGGCCGTACGTGATCAGCACCTACTACGAGATCCGCAGCCTTCTGCATGATCCCCGGATCAGTTCCGACGCCCGCAACCTGGCGTCCGGCGGCGCTGACCCGCTGGCCGATTCGGCCCCTGAAGAGAGCGCCCTGCCGCCGAGCTTCCTCCGGCTCGACCCGCCGGAGCACGACCGGCTGCGCCGTATGACGAACCGTCACTTCGGCCCGCCGCACTCCCCCCACCGGGTCGACGCAATGCGCCCGGAGCTGCACGACATCGTCGGCGGCCTCATCGACGGCCTCGCCGACCCGGACCGGATCGACCTGGTGGAGGAGTTCTCCTACCCGTTCCCGGTGACGGTGATCTGCAGGCTGCTCGGTATTCCGCGCGAGGACGAGGCACGCTTCCACACCTGGGCGGACACCCTCGCCGCCAGCCTGGACCCCGACCCGGACGCCGATCCCGCCGAGCGGGGCAAGGGCGCGGTCGAGGCCCGGATGCAGTTGGGCATGTACCTCGCCGGCCTGATCGAGGAGCGCCGCAAGAACCCCGGGGACGACATGCTGTCCCAGTTGGCGACGGCCGAGGGCCAGGACGGCCCGATGACCACGATGGAACTGCTCAGCACCGCGGCTCTGCTCCTGATCGCGGGGCATGAGACCACGGTCAACCTCATCACCAACGGAATGCTGACCCTGCTGCGCAATCCCGACGTCCTCCAGCGCCTGCGGACCGAGCCGCGCCTGGCCGTGCCCATCGTCGAGGAACTCCTGCGCTTCGAGCCGCCGGTGCAGCTGCTGCCAGGGCGCACCGCTCTCGCCGACGTCGAGGTCCGCGGCGTCACCATCCCCAAGGGCTCCACCCTCTGGCTGGTCCTGGCGTCCGGCAACCGCGACCCCCAGCGCTTCGAGAACCCCGACCGCTTCGACCCGGACCGCCCGGACGTCCAGCACCTCGGCCTGGGCAGCGGCATCCACAGCTGCTTCGGCGCACCGCTCGCCCGACTGGAGGCCCAACTCGCCCTGTCGGAGCTGGCCCGGAGACTGGAGAACCCACGCCTGCTGGAGGACCCGCCCCCGTACCGCCAGAACGCCGTACTACGCGGGCCGCGCCATCTGCGGATCGCGTGCGACGGGATCCGGCCCTAGGGCCTCCTCAGCTCGGGTAGGTGATCGAGCCCAGCGGTGGGCAGGGGACGAGCGTGGTGCCGGCGCCGGGGCGTTCGACGAAGGCCCGGGATTCGGCCGCTCGCAGGCGCCGAGAATCCAGCTCGTCGGCGTGCCGGGCGTCATGCCGGGCACGGGGGTAGTCCCACGTGTCGTCGATGAGACTGAGGCTGGTGTTGCCGGAACTTCGCTGGAACTCCGCCTTCATGACGGCCTGCTGGAGTGCGGTCTGCGTCGCGGCGAGATCGATGCGGGTGATCAGCACGCCGAGGGTGTTCGGTTCGCGGGTCGGCATGGGGGCCTGAGGGAGCAGCGACACCCCCGTGTCGAGGCGGCCGATGTTGTCGGCGCTCACTTGCTGGGCCTCCCTCGACATGATCTGCATTTCCTGGTGGAGCCAGAGGAATTCGTCGAGGTCGGCCGCGGTGATGCGCATCCGCTGGTACAGGGCTCGGAAGCGGGGATCGTCGTGCAGCGGACGTATGGGGTCGGCGTGGAGCGTCACACAGTCGTTGTAACCGGCCGTCACCGCGGCGTCGAGGTGGAAGATGGCCTGGTCCCTCTGTCCGTGTACGCAGGCCATGACGCCGAGGCTCACCTGGCCGGCGGCGACGAGCCACGTGCCGTCAGGGCCGAGCGCCGTGGCGCGCGCGATGACGTCGTGGAAGCCCGCGGTGCCCACCGCGATGGGACCATGGGTCAGAAGCGCCACCAGCTGTTCGTGAAAACGGGCGGCCAGTGAGTTGACGGTGTCGACCATGGATCTCCTCGGACCTCGGTGGTGAAGAGCGGGGGGCGAGTCTCTGGCAACCCCCGTGAACATGACGGGCGGACGGGGTGAGCGGTTCCTGTGACGGCCGGCGGCACGGTAGCCGCGCCATGCAGACCACCAGAACGACGGTTCCCGTGACTTCGCCGTGGCGGCGGTCACCGGCATCGGCCGACGCGTTCGGCGGCCAGGCAGATCCGGACGATCGTGACGCGGATCGTCGGGCCGCCGATGCCGCATTTGATGGCGTAGAAGAGGACGATGTTGGTCGAGGTGACGGCCAGCGCGTACACGTAGACGTCGTGGAGGAGTCCCAGGTAGAGCGCGGTGCCGATGGTCAGTACGGCCGTGGCGTAGAAGAGCGAGGTCGGCACCCACTGGGTGAACGAGGACAGACCCGTGATCTTGGTGTCGTCGCCGGGGACCGTGCTGAGGCCGAGCTGTCGTGAACGGACGATGACCGCGCGGACGTAGGCGAGGGTCAGCACGTTCGCGAGCAGGGTCAGGACCTGCCCGATCGCGGAGTTGATCGGCCACCAGCGGGGCTCGACCAGGGTGATCGCCAGCACGAGCAGACACGGCACGACGGCCATGATCCGCATGATCACCTCGGTCGCCAGGGCCAGCCGGGTCATCGAGCCGGCCCGCCAGCCGATGACGAGGGGCGTCAGGCCGGAGAACAGCATCTGGTAGTACTTCGGTGCGGCGATCGCGTAGGAGAGCCCGACCATCCGGGCCGGGAGGTTGGCCCGCCAGTCCGGCACCTCGTAATCCTCGCGCCGCCACGTGTCGATGATCGGGAGGCCCTCGGGGGTGTGACTGGCGTGCTGCACCAGCTCCACGAGCTTGTTCCCCCAGTCCAGGTCCAGGTCTCGCAGGAACCAGGTGACGACGACGGTGTTCGTCACCGCCCAGATCAGCGCCGAGAGGAGAGACCAGGCGAGGAGCCAGTCCGTGAACTGCCCGCGGTCGGACTCCGGGCGCTCGTCGAGCTGTCTCCGCATCCGCCACAGCCGCCACTCGCGGCCCGGGTCGCCGGCCAGCGGCCGCATCAGCTCGCGCAGGGCCCGCCACCCGGTCTCGACCCGCAGGTCGGACTCGCCCTGCTCGGCGGCCTGCACCATGTCGAGCTCCGCCAGGAAGCCGTCCTTCAGCCGCGCGTACGAGAGCGCGGGCCCGGCTCCGGCGGAGAAGATGAGCAGCCGCCGGCTCGGGTCGGCGTCGACCAGGTCCTCGACGAACCGCGCGAGCAGCGCGGCGCGCATGTAGAAGATGTCGGGTACGACGCCGTCGGCACTCGCCCGTCCGGTACCGAAGAGGATCAGCAGCTGCCCGAGCGAGTAGAGGTCGGCCCGGGCTATCTCGGTCTCGCCGGCCCTCACCTCCGGAGCGATGTAGGCGGCTTCGGCCCCTGCCGACCCGGTGACGGTGTGGGTGTACAGGTAGTTCCGGCCGAGGTCGATGAGCTTGAAGGCTCCGTCGGCCGCGGACACGATGATGTTGGAGGGTGCGAGGTCCGCGTGCACGCTCTTGAGCCGGCCGTGGACCGGGTCGTCGCGCGCGACGCGCTGGAGGTCCTCCAGGGCCTCGAAGAGCAGCAGCGCCTTCTCCCGGAGCCGGTCCAGGCGAAGGGAGGCGGCCTGGCCCGCGCCGGCCGCCTCCGGCCCCCACTCCTCGCGGACGAGCTCGGCGAGCGTCCTGCCCTCGATGAAGTCCATGAGGATCCAGCTGTCCCAGCTGGCCCAGACCCGCACCAGGTGCCGTGACCCGGTGCTCGACGTGCCGTACGTCTCCGCGTAACTGCGGGTGGCCTGCGCGAGGGTCCCGATCCGGGTGAACGGGTAGAGGATCAGTTTGAGGGCGAACTCCGGGCGGGTCCCGTGCACGGCGTCCGCCGTGGCACCGCGAAGGATCATCGAGGTGCTGCCGTGTCGATGGAACCCCAGCTTGCGCTGCATGGCGTCCCATTCGCGCCGGGCGGGTTCCACGGTCTCGGCCGCGCCGCGCCCGGCGGGCCGCCGCTGCGGGCTGTAGACGTCGGCGATGACCTCCGCGACCGCGACCTCGGCCACGAGCACACCGCAGACGCCGTCGCAGTCATGGGTCAGCGCCCGGCCGCTCCGGCCGGTGACGGCCCCCGGCTGCGGGAGCGAGCGCTGCGCCTCGGATTCGGCGAGGCCGAGCAGGGTCAGCAGGAACAGGCTGACGAACCCGAACAGCTCGTCCGGGCCCGCCGGGCGTACGCCGTTCGGGTCTCGGTATCCGAGGCACCAGGCTTCGAGGTGCGCGATCGTGGCCCGCCTGCCCGTGAGCCCGAAGCGGTCCTCGAACGACCGCTCGTCGAGAGGGATGTCCTGCAGCAGGCGTCGCCACAGTTCGAGCCGGCGGGTCCGCTGCCGGGCGGCTTCCGGCCGGCCGTCGGAGGGCAGCTCGAGCAGCTCCTGCAACCGTGCCAGGTGCCCCTCGTCATATCCCGTCAGATCGGACAGTGCTGCGAGCAGCAGATCCAGCGTCGCGCCCCGGTGCTCCATTCGCGCTGTCAACCACCCTCAGTCTCGGCATGGCACGGATTCCGCCCCGGCGCATCAGCTCGGCAGGTCTTCCCTCGGTGGCGCAGAACGCGATTCCGTAGGCCATCCGCGCGTGGTGGAGAAGCCGGCCCTGGTTCAGTTCGTGCCGCTTGAGCTCGGGCATCCAGGGAAGCGGCGCCAGATCGAGGACGTACGGCGCGCCGGCTGCGGGAGCCGTTCTCATCCGGCGGAGCCAGTCCTGGTCGCGGTGCTTCTGACGGATCGCCGCGAGATAGCCGGCGCCGAGGCCGCGGCGCATCCGTTCCAGATGCAGAAAGGTGTAGCGGTGCATCAGGTTGAGCCCGGCGCCGGGCGGTCCCATCGGCCGGGTACTGAGCGACAGGACGTGTGTACAGCCGTCCCCGACGGCGAGCCGGAAGGGCAGGGCGGTGAGGACGCCGCCGTCGACGGCGCGTCTCCCGTCGGGCGTGGCGAAGGTGCCGGGGACGGCGATGGGGAGCCAGGCGGAGGCGCGCAACGCGGCCTTGAGGTCGTGCCGGGAGCCGAACTCCCGCAGCACCACGGTCCGCAGGGCGTCGACGTCGGTGATCGGGACGGCCAGGGCGATCGGCGAGCGGAGGACGGCCTCGTAGTCCAGGGGCTTGACCCGCTCCATGATGTGGTCGAAGGAGTAGGCCAGGTTCAGGATCGGTTGCCCGCGCAGGGCCCGGGAGAAGTCGACGAACTGCTTGTTCGTCAGGTCGTCGTAGTAGATCGACAGCGGGTACCAGGTCTCGCCCGCGAGGAAGTAGGCACCGTTGATCCCTCCGGCGGAGCACCCGTAGACCACGTCGAAGGCGTTCTTGAAGCCGTAGTCCTCCAGCTGGGACAGCATCGCCGCGGAGATCACCCCGCGCATGCCGCCGCCCTCGACGGCGAGGGCGACGGTCGCACCGTCCGTGCGCTGCCCCGGTAAGCTCCCGGACTCCCGGCGGGCGCGCAGGATCTCCAGGACGGGATGCGCGGGATCCCAGTACGCGTGCGTGCTCTCGACTGCGCCGGTCTGCATGGTCCCCCCGTGCGATCAGGTCCCTGATCTTCCGTCACCACACCGCACAACCCTGTTCCCCTGCCTGCTCGGGCCAAACGCTCGGGGCGCAGCGTGTCCAGAACATCCCCCGGGTTTTCGCGGGTCTTGGCGCGATCTCTTTACGACCAGATCAACCGCGGGTAACTTCCAGCCATCGCAAAACCTTTCAGCAAGTTTCCGACTCTTCTTGCTCATTGAACTCCTCGAGGAAGTCCCCCATGAGACGAAGTCCCACGCGACGGCTGCTCCGGCCGCTGGCCGCCGTCGCCGTCGCCGGCACGCTGCTGAGCCTGACACCGGCCACCGCGCCGACCGCCGAGGCCGCCGTGACGGCCGGGAACACCGCGACCGTCTTCTACTTCACGAAGACCAGGAACTGGGCGCAGTACAACCTCCACTACGCACCCGACGGCGGCGCCTGGACCGCGGTCCCGGGCGTCGCGATGGAGGCCGCCTGCACCGACTGGGTCAAGCAGACCGTCGACCTCGGCTCCGCGAGCGGTCTGCAGGCCACCTTCAACAACGGCAGCGGCACCTGGGACAACAACGGCGGCGCGAACTACGCGCTCGGCACGGGGACCGTCACCGTCAAGGACGGCGTGGTCGCCCACTCCGACCCCTGCGCGGACACCGGCACCCCCGCGCCGAACTCCGCCACCGTGTACTACTCGACCGAGGCGCTCGGCTGGTCGACCGCGAACATCCACTATGCGCCCGCCGGCGGCTCCTGGACGACCGTCCCGGGCGTCGGCATGCAGGCCGCCTGCGCCGGCTGGTGGAAGCAGACCATCGGCCTCGGCTCGGCCACGTCCCTCAAGGCCGCGTTCAACAACGGCAACGGCACCTGGGACAACAACAACGGCGCCGACTACACCATCCCCACCGGCACCAGCACCGTGAAGAACCGGACGGTCACGGCGAACGCCCAGGACCCCTGCGCGGCCGCACCCCCCGACACGCAGGCACCGACCGCCCCCACCGGGCTCACCGCGCGGGCCGACGGCGTGTCCGTCGTCCTGAGCTGGCAGCCGTCCACCGACGACCGGGCCGTCACCGGCTACCAGGTGACCCGCACCGGTGGCAGCGGCGGCAGTGTCGTCACCAGCGTCGGCTCGACCGTGCTCACCGACACCGGGCTGGCCGAGAACACCGCGTACACCTACACCGTGCGGGCCGTCGACGCGGCCGGAAACGTCTCCGCCGCCTCGGCGTCCGCGCAGGCCACCACCGGTGTGAAGCCGGCCGACCCGGCGTCCGGCAGTCCGCTCGGCACCGACCCGCGCAAGGATCCGATCTACTTCGTCCTCACCGCCCGCTTCTACGACGGCGACGCCACGAACAACCGGGGCGGCAGCCAGCACGTGAAGTCCGGCAACGCGGCCCAGGGCGACCCCATGTTCCGCGGCGACTTCAAGGGCCTGGTCGAGAAGCTCGACTACATCAAGGCGCTGGGCTTCTCGGCCGTGTGGATCACCCCGGTGGTACTGAACCGCTCGGACTACGACTACCACGGCTACCACGGCTGGGACTTCTACAAGGTCGACCCGCGCCTGGAGTCCGCCGGTGCCTCCTACCAGGACCTCATCGACGCGGCCCACGCCAAGGGCATGAAGATCTACCAGGACGTGGTCTACAACCACTCCTCCCGCTGGGGCGCCAAGGGCCTGTTCACCCCGACCGTCTACGGCGTCCGCGACGCCCAGTGGAGCTGGTACTACGACGAGAGACAGCCCGGCTTCGAGTACGACGGGCTGACCGTCGACCCGAAGACCGGCAAGTCGTACTACAACGGCGACCTGTGGTCCACGGCAGAGCCCGCCGGCAACACCTGCCTCAACTGGGGCAAGCCGACGGGCGGGAAGAGCGCCGAGGGGTACACGCTCTACAACTGCCAGTGGCCTTCCCCCACCTCCGGGATGTTCCCGAAGGAGCTCTACCACCAGTGCTGGATCGGCAACTGGGAGGGCGAGGACGCCCGTTCCTGCTGGCTGCACGAGGACCTGGCGGACTTCAACACCGAGAACGCGACCGTGCAGAACTATCTGATCGGCGCCTACGACAAGTACATCGACATGGGCGTCGACGGCTTCCGCGTGGACACCGCCGTGCACATCCCCCGCACCACCTGGAACCGCCGCTTCCTGCCCGCGATCCAGGAGCGGGTCGCCCGGCGCCACGGCGCCGAGGCGGCGCAGAACTTCTTCGTCTTCGGCGAGGTCGCCGCCTTCGTCAACGACAAGTGGAACCGCGGCTCGGTCAACCACTCCGCGCAGTTCTTCACGTGGAAGGAGCGCAAGGAGTACGACGCCGACGATGCCAAGGCGAGCCTGGAGATGTACGCGTACGAGCAGGGGCTCGGCCCGGCCGGGCAGCCCACCAGCACCAACGCGTTCCTGCAGGGCAACAGCTACCACGCGCCCGACCACTCGCGGTTCTCCGGCATGAACATCATCGACATGCGCATGCACATGAACTTCGGCGACGCGCAGAACGCCTTCTCCAACGGCAAGGACTCCGACGACAGCGTCAACGACGCCACGTACAACGTCGTCTACGTCGACAGCCACGACTACGGCCCCAACAAGAGCAGCGAGCGCTACGCGGGCGGCACCGACGCGTGGGCCGAGAACATGTCCCTGATGTGGACCTTCCGTGGCATCCCGACCCTCTACTACGGCTCCGAGATCGAGTTCCAGGCCGGGAAGAAGATCGACTGCGGGCCCACCTGCCCGCTCGCCACGACCGGCCGTGCCTACTACGGCGACCACCTCGCCGGAAGCGTGACGGCGGCCGACTTCTCGAAGGTCGCCTCCGCGAGCGGCGCGGTCGCCACCACCCTGGACCAGCCCCTGGTCAAGCACCTCCAGCGGCTCAACCAGATCCGCCGGGCGGTCCCCGCCCTGCAGATGGGCCAGTACTCCACCGAGGGCATCAGCGGCGGCATGGCCTTCAAGCGCCGCTACACCGCGGCCGGGACCGACAGCTTCGCGCTGGTCACGGTCAGCGGGGGCGCCACCTACACCGGGATCCCCAACGGGACGTACGTGGACGCCGTCACCGGCGACGTCCGGACCGTCACGAACGGCAGCCTGACGGTCGCCGCGCCCGGCAAGGGCAATCTCCGGGTGTACGTGCTCGGCGGCACCGGCAAGGTCGGTGCCGACGGCCCCTACCTCAGATAGCGGCAGGCCCCGGTCGCCGGAGCAGCCCCGGAAGAGGATCCCCTGGGGCTGCTCCGGCGCCGTGTCGAACAGGACCGTGGACCGGCCGTGCCACCGGTCCACGGGCGGCTCGTCCACGTCCGGCAGGTCCTCACGGGTGGGCCTGCGGGTGCCGCTGAGCCGGTCAGTGCATCGACGGCCCGGTGCGGTGGGAGTGCCTGGAAGTCACACCGCACAACCCTTCTCGCACCGGCCGGTGCGGCCAGTGGGCTCCTGCCGGGCGAAAGCCCAGGTAAGGCGCCCTTATGAGCACCGACTGGTCATCCGGCCCGGTCGAGGGCTGTGCCTGAACCGACGATCGGGAGCGGGGTGGGCAGCGGAAGTTTCGGCCGCACGGACTCCAGATGCGCTGAGCAATGCGACCGGTCCGGGGCGTCCGCCGGAAAATTTTCGTTCAAGAGTGTTCTTCGCAGACGTCAGAGTTGTCGATCGAACCTAGGGTTCACACGATCAACTTCCTTCGAGGAAAGGATCTTTCATGTCGATTCCGCGCAGGGTCTTACTCGCCGGCTCGACGGCCGGTGCGGCCGCCGCCGCCGTCGGGGGTGCGGGAAGTGTCGAAGCCGCCGACCGGTCGGCGGCCGCGGCGTCGCCGTTGCTGCAGCGCACACCCAGTCGTATCGGGGTTCCGGGTGTGGCCGGGCTGCACCTTCAGTTCGGCGCCGATCCCGCCACCGAGATGACCGTTTCCTGGATCAGCCCCCAGTCCGTCCGGCGCCCGCGGGTCCACCTCGGGTCACCGGACGGTGGCGCCGGGCGGGTGGTCGACGCCGAGACCCGTACCTACCGTGACGGGCTCTCCCGGCAGGAGGTGTACGTCCATCACGCCCGCATCGCCGGGCTGCGGCCGGACACCACCTACCTGTACTCGGCCGGGCACGACGGTGCCGCGCAGGAGACCGGGTCCTTCACCACGGCACCGCGCGGTCGCGCCGCGTTCACCTTCACCAGCTTCGGCGACCAGGGCACGCCCAATCTGCGCCGGACCCTCAAGTGGCCCACGAAGGAAACGCCGCCGCCTCTCGGTCCCTTCCCGCTCTACACCAGCACTCAGGGCGGCACCGAGGCGTCCGCCGACATCGTGGCCGCGGTGGAACGGGTCGGTCCGCTGTTCAACCTGATCAACGGCGACCTGTGCTACGCGGGCGTGGCCGGCGCCATCGGTGAGGACCGTGTCGCGACCTGGGCCGACTGGTTCATCAGCAACAGCCGCTCGGCGCGGCTGCGCCCCTGGATGCCCTGTGTCGGCAACGGTGAGACCGAGAAGGGCAACGGCCCCCTGGGCCTCACGGGTTACCAGACCTACTTCGATCTGCCGGGCGCGACGACTGCCACCGACCCCGAGACGGATGGCCTGTGGTACGCCTTCACCGTCGGCGCGGTCCGTTTCATCAGTCTGGCCAACGACGACGTGGCGATCGTGGACACCGGCGACATCTATCTGCGCGGATACTCCGATGGTGCACAACGTCGCTGGCTGGAAAGGGAGTTGAAGGCGGCGCGAGCCGGCACCGATATCGACTGGATCGTCGTCTTCATGCATCATCCGATGATCTCCAGCCACCGCAGCGGCGGCAGCGACCTCGGAGTCCGCCAGGAGTGGGGCCCGCTCTTCGACGCGTACGGGGTCGACCTGGTGCTCTGCGGCCACGAGCACTACTACGAACGCTCGCTGCCGGTCCGCGGCACCCTGCCGAACGAGGCCCGCACCCCGATCCCGGTCTCCACCGGCACCGACGTCGCCGACACCGCGAAGGGCACCGTGCACATGGTCATCGGTGGCGGCGGCAACTTCGCCACCACCCAGGACGACCTGTTCGAGGAGCCCAAGGGCCGCGTCGTCGTCGCCGTGGGCAAGGAGCCCGAGGGCCGCCACCGCAAGGCGGTCTACATCACCGAGGACGCCCCCTGGCGCGCCGTCCAGGACCGCGTCCACACCCATGGCTTCGCCGCTTTCGACGTCGACCCGGGCACCCGCGGCACCGGACGCACCCGGATGTCTGTCACGTACTACACCTTCGACGGCCCCTACGGAGAGCTGACCCCGGTCGACACCTTCACTCTGGAACGCCCCCGCGCGGACGCCCGGCACTGACGGCAACCGTGCCGGTCCCGGAGCGCGTTGTCGGCTCATCAGGACCGCCATGGCCTGCTCGACCAGGCAGCGGATCCTGGCGTGACCACTGTTGTGTCGGCGAACGCGCCATGGCCACCCTCAAGGGCTGATGTCTCCTCCGGAAGCTCCGCTGCAGCATCAACCGGATCACGGACGTGGTGAAGGCCGTCGTCGTCCTTCACCACGCCTCGACGTGAGGTTGGAGAAGGCTCAGCACGACGGCGGACGCAGAGCGGTTCGATCATCGTGTGCTCTCACTCCGGCGGACGAGGGGCGCGAACCAGGCCGGACTGGTAGGCGATGGCGACGAGTTGTGCGCGGTCGCGGGCGTCGAGTTTGGCCATGGCCCGGTGGACGTGGGTGCGGACGGTGAAGGGGCTGACGTGCATGCGGGCGGCGATCTCCTCGTTGCTGAGGCCGATGGCTGCCATGGCCATGACCTCGCGCTCGCGGGCGGTCAGGGAGGCGAGCCGTTCGGGAAGGGCGGCCTTTTCCGGGGTGCGGTCGAGGAGGTGGGGGGCGATGCCGGCCTGGGCGTTGGCGAGGGCCATGTGGTGGGTGACGACGTCGTGCAGGTCGCGGGCGATGCGGATGCGTTCGTCGGCGACCCGGCGACGGGCCTCCTGCTCACGGGTGCGTTCGGCGAGTTCGGCGCGTTCCTTGGTGGCGGCCAGGTGGGCGCGGTGGGTACGTACGGAGTCGCCGATGGAGCCGGGCAGCAGGATCCAGGCGATCATGCCGATCTTCGCGTTGATCGATGCCGTGGGCTCGTTGATGATCGCGGCGCCCGTGACCGGGACGGCCGCGACGGCGGTGGCGCGGCGGGCGGTCCTCCGGTCGGTCTGGACCGTCAGGAAGTAGAAGGCCGTCAGGAGGGGGGGCGATCAGGCCGGCGTCGAGGCGGGGTGCGACGAAACAGGTCGCCAGGCCGCACACGAGCGTCACCCCGTAGACCGCGTAGGGGCGGCTGCGGTGGAACAGGATGGCGGCGCAGGCGACGAAGGCCAGGGCCAGGGCGCCGGGATCGGGCTCGACGTTGTCGCCGAGGCGGTTCAGCAGCGTCGTCCCGCCGGCGATGACCAGCAGCGCGAGCGCGAGCAGCGTGTCGAGCAGGCGGGGGCGCCGGCCGTGGACGAAGGCCGTGCCCCAGCCCCCTGGGCGTCCAGGGGGCTGGGGCACGGCGTGGAGTCAGACGGCAGTCGACTGCCTGGCCCGCTCGGGTTCGGGTCCCACGGCGGGGGACGTCTGCAGCCGGGCCCCTTCGACGTCGACATCGGGCAGGATCCGCTCCAGTGGCCGCGGCAGCCACCATGCCCTCTTCCCGAGCAGGGCGAGGGCTGCCGGCACGAGCACCATCCGTACGACGAAGGCGTCGAAGGCGACGGCGGCGGCCAGGCCGAAGCCGAGCATCTTGACCATCGGCTCGTTCATGCCGATGAAGCCGGCGAAGACGCTGATCATGATGAGCGCGGCGGCGGTGACGACCCGGGCGTTGTGGCGGAAGCCGGTGACCACGGCATCGCCGGGCCGCTCGCCGTGGACGTGGGCCTCCCGGATACGGGTGACCAGGAACACCTCGTAGTCCATGGCCAGGCCGAACACCACACCGATCATGAAGATCGGCATCATGCTCATCACCGGCCCGGTCTGTTCGACGCCGAACACGTCGGCCAGCCATCCCCACTGGAAGACGGCGACGACGGTGCCCAGCGCGGCGGCCACGGAGAGCAGGAAGCCGAGCGCCGCCTTCAGTGGGACGAGCACCGAGCGGAACACGACCATGAGCAGCAGTACGGCGAGGCCGACCACGAGCACGAGGTAGGGCACCAGAGCGTCGGCGAGCTTCTGCGAGACGTCGATGTTCATCGCCGTCGGACCGCTGACGAGCACGGTCGCGCCGGTGTCGGCCTTCAGGCCGTGGGCCTTTCCGCGGATGGCGTGGACCAGGTCCGCGGTCTCGGCGGTGCTCGGGCCGGTGGCCGGCACGGCGGTGACCAGAGCCGTGTCGCCGGCCTGGTTGAACGCCGGCGGCGTGACGGCGACCACGCCGGGCAGGGCGGCGACGGTCTTCCCGACCTGTTCGGCGACCGCCTTCGGGTCGTCCGTGTTCTCGGCGTCGACGACTAGGGTCAGGGGGCCGTTGAACCCGGGGCCGAAGCCGGCGGAGAGGTGGTCATAGGCACGGCGCTGCGTGGTGGTGGTCGGCTTGGCCTCGTCGCCCGGAAGGCCGAGCCGCAGATCGAGGGCGGGTACGGCGAGGCCGATCACCCCGCCGAGGAGCACCGCGACCGGGCGGCGCAGCACGAACCGGTCCCAGCGCGTGCCGCCGTTGGCGCGGGCCGCGTCCGCCCCGTGCTTCCCCACCGGGCCGGGAGAGCGCAGACGCCGGGGCAGCACGCGCCTGCCGAGGAAGCCGAGCAGCGCGGGTACGAGGGTGAGCGCGACCAGCACGGCGACGACGACGGTGCCGGCTGCCGCGAGGCCCATCTTGACGAGGATCGGGATGCCGACCACCGACAGTCCGGCCAGCGCGATCACGACGGTCAGGCCGGCGAACACGACGGCGGACCCGGCGGTGCCGGTCGCACGTCCGGCAGCCTCCTTCGGCTCGTACCCGTCGAGGACCTCGGCCCGGTAGCGGGAGACGACGAAGACGGCGTGGTCGATGCCGACCGCGAGGCCCAGCATCATCGCGAGTGTGCTGGTGGTGCTCGAAAGACCCAGTGTGCTGCCCAGCGCGGTGATCGCGGCGAGACCCAGGCCCACCGAGACCAGAGCGGTGACCAGCGGCAGCCCCGCGGCGAGCAGGGACCCGAAAGTGATCACCAGGACGACGGCGGAGATCGCCATGCCGATGGCCTCGGCGGAGGAACCCTCCTCGGAGCCGGCCGTCAGCGCGTTTCCGCCGATCTCGACCGTCAGCCCGGCGTCACGGCCGTGCTGCGTGGCCTCCTCCAGCTCGTCGGAAGCAGCCTCGCTCACCGACCCCGGCTTCGCGCTGTAGCCGATCGTCGCGTAGGCGGTGGTGCCGTCCTTCGAGACCGCGCCGGCCTGGAAGGGGCTGACCGCTCCCGTGACCTGCTCACCGTGGGCGAGGTCGGCGACCACCCGCTCGACCGTCTGCCGGTGGGTGCCGGCGGTGATCTTCTGCCCGGAGGGCGCGACGAAGACCAGCCGCGCCGAAGCTCCGTCGGACGAGGCGCCGGGGAAACGCTCGTCCATGAGATCGAAGGCGTTCTGCGCCTCGGTCCCCGGCAGCGCGAAGCCGTCTTCGGGCGCGGCCGGTGCCTTGGCCGCGAGCAGCCCGAGGACGGCCAGCACCGCGACCCCCAGCAAGGTCACCTGCCGACGGCGGACGAAGGACCATCGGCCCAGGCGGTAGAGGAACGTGGCCACGGGAGAGCGGACTCCTTCAAGGTGGGGGATCGGTCGTACGAGGTCTGCGTGCAGGGCAGCGGACGGAACACCGTCCCGCCTCTGTACCGCGCTCCCTCACGGCCCGCTCCGACGCGGGACGAACAGTGCCGTGATCCGCAAGGAGGGCACGGCGCCGGAAGCATCGCCATCCTCCGGCGACGGGCTGTCCGCCGTCGTCGGCTCTGTGCAGGCAATCCCGCGTACTGCATCTGCAGTACCGCCCCGTTCGGGCTCGTCTCCGTCCGGGACGAGGGCCTCACGCCGGTACGTACCTGCCGACGTCGGGTGACCGTGTGGCCGGGATCGGTGGTGGAAGTCGCGAGCCGCAGAGCCAGGCGACCGGCCGCGGCTCCGTCGTCGTCGTGCTCACCGGCCTCTTCACCCTCACCCGGTGCCTCGCCCCGAAGCACGGCTTCCTGGCGCGTGCCCGCCGCCCCATCGGGTTTGGCGGCCAAGGCAGTCGGAACGGGTTCAGCCGGCACTCCTCCACCTGGGAGTACCGGCTGGGACCCGGGGAACCGGCGTCAGGATCTGACGCGAAGAGCCGGGCCGGACGGTGCCGTGGCTGCGACCACCGTCCGGCCCGGAGTCTGTCGGGCTGGTGCTTCATGCTGCCTGCTCGTGCTCGCAGGCGTCCTCGATGCCGTACGTCTCCCAGGCGGGGAAGTCGTCGTCGGCGGGGACGGTCTCGCCCGGCGTCAGCAGGCAGGCTTCCAGTGCCGCGTGCAGGGCGTCGGCGCGCAGTGCGGTGCCGATGAAGACCAGTTCCTGGTCCTGCGTGGTCTCCGGGCCGCGGGCGCCGGACGGCTCGAACCGGGCGACGGAGCCGGCCTGGGACCACAGGCCCGTCACGTGGGGTCGGCCGGCGAGCCAGAAGAAGCCCTTGGAGCGCAGGATCCGCCCGAAGGCGCCGCTGTCGAGGCCCTTGGTGACGAAGGTCCACAGGCGCCCGGGGTGGAACGGCAGGCCGGAGCGGAAGACGAGCGAGGAGATGTCGTACTCCTCGGTCTCCGGGACGTGGTCGCCGTTGAGCTCCTTGACCCAGCCGGGGGCCTGCTGGGCCCGCTCGACGTCGAGCAGGCCGGTGCCCAGAACATGTTCGAGCGGAACCTGTCCGCGGACGGCCGGGACGATCCGCGCCTCCGGGTTGAGCCGCGCCAGCGTGGCGCGCAGTCGGCGTGCCTCTTCCGGTCCGACGAGGTCGAGCTTGTTGAGGACGATGACGTCCGCGAACTCGACCTGGTCCATGAGGAGATCGCTCACCGTGCGCTCGTCGTCCTCGTACTGGTCGAGGCCGCGTGCGACGAGTTCGTCGCCGCCGTCGAGCTCGGGCAGGAAGGCCGCGGCGTCCACGACGGTCACCATCGTGTCCAGTCGGGCGAGGTCGCCGAGGGTGGCCCCGTCGTCGCGGGGGAACGAGAAGGTGGCGGCCACGGGCATGGGCTCGGAGATGCCGCTGGACTCGATGAGCAGGTAGTCGAAGCGGCCCTCGCGGGCGAGCCGGTCGACCTCTTCCAGCAGGTCGTCGCGCAGGGTGCAGCAGATGCACCCGTTGGTCATTTCGACCAGGCGCTCCTCGGTGCGGGACAGGGCGGCCTCGCCGCCGCGGACGAGCGCGGCGTCGATGTTGACCTCGCTCATGTCGTTGACGATGACCGCGACCCGTAGTCCTTCGCGGTTGCCGAGGACGTGGTTGAGGAGGGTGGTCTTGCCGGCCCCGAGGAACCCGGAGAGAACAGTCACCGGCAGACGGTCGGTGGGCGTCACGAGCGCTCAGCCCTCGGGGCGGATGAGGCCGCGCTCGTACGCCTTCACCAGGCGCTGCGGGACCCGGTGGACGACACCGTCCACGGTGATCGGCACCAGCTGGGGCGTGGTCGCCTTCCACCGGGCGCGGCGGTGGCGGGTGTTGCTGCGGGACGTCTTCCGCTTGGGGACGGCCATCGTGAGACTCCTCGGTCCGGTTTCCGACTCGCAGAGGGTGTGGCGCTGCGGTTCGGGGTGTGCGCGTCGCGCATGGGTGAAGTGGTGGGGTGAGGCGAGCGGGGGCGCGCCGGTCCGGTTCTGGTGGGCGCCGCGGCTTCGTGAACGTCCGCGTGCGGCCCCTGGGTCCCCCTCGCGGGCCCGCAGGGTTCCGCACGCGGACGAGACCGAGACTAAACGCTCATGGTATCCATTTTCAATAGGCGCCTGTGGGTGTGTGCCCGGATGCCGCCCGGTGTGGCGCGGCGTGGTGAATTCGCTTCTACCAGCTCGACTTGGTGACTCCCGGCAGGAATCCGGCGTGAGCCTGCTGTCGCGTCCGTACGCGTGAGAGTCCGAACTTGCGCACGTGGCCCCGGGGGCGCCCGTCCACGCTGTCGCGGTTGCGTACGCGTGTCGCGCTGGCGTCGCGCGGCTGGCGTCGCAACTCCGCGAGGGCGACGCCGCGTTCGGCTGCCGTGGACGACGGCCGGCGGATGACCTCCTTGAGCTCGGCCCGCCGGGCGGCGTACCGCTCGACGATCTCCTTGCGCTTCTCGTTCTTGGCGATCTTGCTTCGCTTCGCCATCAGACCTTCCCTCCTCGTGCGCGGATGCGCACCACGGCGGCCTTGATGCCGATCGCGTCGACCGTCTTGATCGCCTTGGCGCTGAGCGTCAGGCGTACGTGGCGCCCCTCGCTGGGCAGCCAGTAGCGCTTGCGCTGGACGTTCGGGTCGAAGCGACGTGAGGTGCGCCGGTGGGAGTGGGAGATGGTGTTGCCGAATCCCGGCTTCGCTCCGGTCAGTTGGCAGTGCGCCGACATGGATGGTGCCGCCCTTCTCGCTGGCTGGGTGATGCGTACGATACCCGGTATTGGAAATGAAAACCGTTCCCATATACTACCCGGCATGGCACGCAGCGAACTCCGCCCGGTCATCAAGCTCCGCTCCACCGGGGGCACCGGGTTCACCTGCGTGACGCGTAAGAACCTGCGCGACGACCCCGACCGCCTCGTGCTCCGCACGTACGACCCCGTCGTCGGCCGACACGTCGACTTCCGCGAAGAGCGCTGACCCACACGACTGCGCACCCCGCCAGACCTGATCACCGAAAGGCCCGCCATGAAGCCCGGAATCCATCCCGCCTATGAGCCCGTCGTCTTCCGCGACTCCGCCTCCGGCACCGCGTTCCTCACCCGCTCCACCATGACCGGTGACAAGACGATCGAGTGGGAGGACGGCAACACCTACCCGGTCGTCGACGTCGAGATCTCCTCGGCGAGCCATCCCTTCTACACGGGCACGGCGCGCGTCCTCGACACGGCCGGCCGCGTGGAGAAGTTCGAGCGCCGCTACGGGGCCCGTTGATGGGCGACGAACGCCGGCTGCCCGTCGTGATCGTCGCCGGGCTGCACGCCGATGCGCGGAAGGAGGTCGTCGGGCGACTTCTGCGGACCGTTCCGGACAGCGTGGCGCTGCACCACGATCTCGCCGGAGCGCCCGAGGGCACGGTGCTCCGTCTCGTACGGGACGCCTCCGGCATCGTCTCCTCGGGCGAGGCCCCGCTGGTCGACGACTGCGCGTGCTGCGCGCTGCGCGAGGACCTGGTTCCGGAACTGGAGCGGCTGGCGGACAGCGGTCTGACCCGTCTCGCCGTCGTCGAGTTGTGGGACTCGGTCGAACCGAAGGCCATGGCCGAGGTCATCGCCGCCCACGGCGGAGACCGCATGGCCGTGACGAACGTGATCACCGCCGTGGACCCGGCGCTCGTCCTGCCCTGCCTGGGCAACGGCGACGACCTCGCCGAGGCGGGTCTGGCCGCCGCCCCCACCGACCGGCGGACGGTCGGCGACACGTGGGCCCGGCAGCTGGAGTACGCGCCCGTGCTCGCCGTGGTCGACAGCGACGAGGCCGACGAGGAGGACCTCGCCCTCCTCGCGCAGCTGCATCCCACCGCTCGGCGCGTGCAGGCTTGTTCCGGAGAGCTCGTCGAAGCCGCGTTCGCCGGCTTCGACGTCGAGGCCGCCGCGGCCGCGCAGCACCCCGCATGCGCGCTGCTGCCCCAGGACGCCGACGAGGCCGGAGTCGCCACCTTCGTCTGGCGCCGCCATCGACCGTTCCACCCGGAGCGGCTGTACGAGGCGCTGGAGGACCTGTGCTGCGCGGCGGCCCGCAGCCGCGGCCGGTTCTGGCTCGCCGACCGCCCCGACACCCTGCTCGCCTGGGACGCGGCCGGCGGAGCACTGTGCGTGGAGAGCGCCGGCCCCTGGCTGGCTTCACTGCCGGACGCCGCCTGGGAGTTGGTCCCGCCCGTGCGCCGCGCGGCGGCCGCCCTCGACTGGCACCCCGAGCACGGCGACTGCTGCCAGCACCTCGTCTTCACCTCACCCGGCCTCGACCGGGACGGGCTCGAACAACTCCTCGACTCCTGCCTGCTCACGGACGCCGAGTACCAGGCGGGACGCGAGGAGTGGAAGCGCCTGCCCGGTGCCTTCGACTCCCTCCTCGATGCCGCCTGACCTCACACGACCCCACAGAAACACTCACGAGAAGGAGCCGCCCCATGGCCCGACGCACCGACCCCCACAAGCCCGCCAAGTCCCGCCCCAACCCGCTCGACGCGGCCGGCATCACGTACATCGACTACAAGGACACCGACCTGCTCCGGAAGTTCATCTCCGACCGCGGCAAGATCCGAAGCCGACGCGTCACCCGCGTGACCGCCCAGCAACAGCGCTCCCTCGCGGCCGCCGTCAAGAACGCCCGGGAGATGGCCCTGCTGCCGTACGCCAGCCGCTGACGACCGGCCTTCCCCTTTCGTGACGAACGGGCGACGGCCGAGACGGCCATGGCGGGAGTTAACCGCCTCCCTCTGGGGCCTGCTTTCCTCTGGGGTGTCGTCCCGTTCGAACATGCGGGCGCGTACGGCGTCGGGGTCGGGCAGGACATCGTCCAGGGTCTGCATGGCGATGTCCTGCCGCAGTCTCGGCGGTGCTGTGACGGGTGGCCTCCTCCCTCGCACCGGCGTTCCCGCCACGCCGTCCGTGGGCGACGTGGAAGACCAGCGGTCGGTGATCGGCCCGGAGGCGGGCACCGGCAAGGTCCGCCGGCGGCAGCCGCGGGCGAGGACTCTCTCCTGGCCGCGACACCCGACCTCGTCTTCCTGAGCCTCGGCTCCCGAGAGGGGAGGGTGTCCCTCGCACATGACGCCGCCACGGGCGAACGGCGGTGGCGGGTCCGGATCGGCACCGAGGATTCGGCGCGGACGGCGGTCCTGGACGGGGACACCCTGTGACGGCGTGGTGTACGTGGTGAATCTTGCCGCCACCACCCGACGACGCCGGACGCTGGGACCTGGCCATGAAGACGGACATCGAAGAGGTCCGCGCCAAGCACGGCGACACGTGCGACAAGCGCATCGCGGATGTGGGCGAAAGTGCCAAGAAGGACGGAAAGTTCCAGGCGCTGCCGGAGCGCCGCGGCTGGACGATCGACTGCGACATACTGAAACGTTCTCAACCGACCAGAAAGGCCCCCTCATGCGGTTCGTCCTCGACCCGCCCTGCGGCGTGGTTCCCGTCCGGCTGGGCATGACGCTCGACGAAACGGTCGCCGCGGTGTCGGCCTGGGGCGCTCCGCGCGTGTACCCGGCCGATGCGGTGCGCGACTTCGACCTGGTCTCTGCCGAGTACGACGGCATCGGATTCCAGGCGGCCCTCGAACGCGACCACCTTGTCACCGCCGTCACCCTCTGGGGACCCGACGAGGACGAGGACCCCGACGTCCAGGTGCTGCTCGACGGCCTCGACGTCTTCCGCGCCCCCGCCGACGAGGTCCTTGCACACGCCTCCCGGAAGGGCTGGCACGTCAACAACGACGACCCGCAGGCCCCCTACATCCCCGGCGTCACCCTGGCCTTCACCCGGGACACCTCCCAGGAGGTCCCACGGGACGAGAACGGCCTGCCGGTCCACTTCACGTCGGTGCTCGTGGCTGACGAGAAGTATCGGGAGAACTGACGAGGACCAGGTGGTCGCGCCGCCCACGTCGGCGGTGAGGCGACGACCACGGACGGACGCCCCCGGGAGCCTACGGGGACGAGCCCAGGTCAGGCGCCTCTTTTCGGCCGGGCCTGCCTTCCTGATGTTCGCCCGAACGGTCCGCCCGCGTTGCTCCCGGGCGCGTGAGCGCCTCGGATGGAAGCGGTGAGAACGAGACCGCCGCCCCGGCGAGCGTCGGCCCGATGAACAGGAGCGCACCCCCATGTACGTTCGCACCATCTACGCCATCGGTGATCCCGCCAAGATCGACGCGTGTGTGGACGCGCTCCGTGAGGAGGCCCCCAGGGCGTTGGCCGGCCAGCCCGGATACCGGGGCTTCGCGCTGTTCACCGACCGCGAGCTCGGCAAGATTCTCACGGGTTCCTGGTGGGAGAGCGAACAGGCGCTGCGGAACAGCGACGATCAGCTCAAGGAGCGACGCGCGACGATGCTGGCGCCGTTCGCGGACACCGTGACGGTCGACGGCTGGGAGGCCGCGGTGTTCACTCCTCCCGCGCAGGTCGGACCCGGCGCGGGGTTCCGCCTGACCCGGTTCGAGATCGACCCGTCCGGCGCCGACCTGCTGGTGGAGACGTTCCGGGATGCCACGCTGCCCAAGGTGCGGGCCATCGCGGGCTTCGAGACCGCGGCGATGCTCCTCGACCGGGCCAGGGGTCGGGGCAGCGTGGGTGTGGTTTATGCCGATCAGGCCGCGCTGGCAGCCTCCCGCGGCAAGCAGGCGGCGGCCCGTGGTGAAGCGGTCACGAAGACGGGGGTGTCCATCTGCAGCCTTGAGGAGTTCGAGGTGGTCACGCTCGAACGCCGGTAGGCCGTCTCCGTGTGAGCGGGTAGCAGAGTACGGCGCGGCACCGGCCTCCTGGGCCGCCCGGCGGGCAGCTGTCCGGGCCGGTGCGGGGTGCCTTCGCGGACGTGCCGCCGCAGGCCCGTCTCCAGTGCGGCCGACATGAGTTCGGTGCGTTCGGTGGCGGCGGACCAGCCGACGACGCGGCGGGAGAAGGCGTCGGCGGCCCGACGGCCCCGATGGGGTGGCCACGCGGCCTCCGGCGTAAGGTCAGGGGTGTGCAGCCGAGCAACACCTCCGGCGCACCGGCCCCGCCCGCAGCGCTCCGGCCCGCCGCGCCGCCGTCGTCGCTGTCGCCGTCGCGGGCGGGCGACTTCATGCAGTGCCCGCTGCTCTACCGGTTCCGGGTGATCGACCGGCTGCCGGAGAAGCCGAACGCGGCGGCGGCTCGGGGCATCCTGGTGCACGCGGTGCTGGAGCGGCTCTTCGACGTCCCGGCGGCGGAGCGCACGGCCGTCCGGGCCCGGGCCATGGTGGCGGGGGAGTGGGAGCGGCTGCTGGCGGCGCGGCCGGAGCTCGCGGAGTTGTTCGGGCGGGACGGCGGGGCGCCCGCCTCGGAACGGGTCTCGGAGTGGCTGGCCACGGCGGAGCAGCTGGTCGAGCGGTGGTTCACCCTGGAGGACCCGGCCCGGCTGGAACCCGCGGAGCGAGAGTTGTTCGTCAGGACCACGCTGGACTCCGGGCTGAAGCTGCGCGGGATCATCGACCGGGTGGACGTGGCGCCGACCGGCGAGGTGCGGATCGTCGACTACAAGACCGGCCGGGCGCCCCCGCCTGAGTACGCAGCAAACGCGCTGTTCCAGCTGAAGTTCTACGCCCTGGTGCTGTGGCGGCTGCGCGGCACCGTGCCACGCAGCCTGAGGCTGGTCTACCTGGGCAGCGGGGACGTGCTCACCTACGACCCGACGGAGGCCGATCTGCGGGCCGTGGAGCGCAAGCTGCTGGCGCTGTGGGACGCGATCGGGCAGGCGACGCGGACGGGCGACTGGCGCCCGAGCCCGAGCCGACTGTGCGACTGGTGTCCCCACCGGGCGCTGTGCCCGGCCTGGGGCGGCACCCCGCCGCCTTATCCCCTGGCCGTCACCCCGGACCCGGCCGCGGGGGAGGGCGAGCGCCCGGCCGCCGACGTCGGCTGAGGCCGGAGGTGTCCGGCACCCGCACAAATGCGGGAGGGTATTATACACTCCCTCGCTGACATTTCACCCTTTCCTGGATTTTTCTTGCGAAAAAGGGTGGATTGTTCTCTCTTGGGCGCCTAGCGTGGATGCAGACAGTAATTCGAATGCATATTCGATCCGAGGGCGGTCGAGCGGGGCACGTCCTGCCGGACGAGGACCGCGTCCCCTGCCGGCCAGGCCCACCCGGAACCGCCGTCGCAGACGCCAGGAGAACGGCGTGAACCTCACCTTCACCACCGCCACCAAGGAACAGGCCAAGGCCCGCATCGCGCTCGCCGGCCCCACCGGGTCGGGCAAGACCTACACCGCCCTGGTCACCGCCACCGGGCTCGGCGAGCAGGTCGCCCTGATCGACACCGAGCACGGCAGCGCCGCCAAGTACGCCGACGAGTTCGCCTTCGACACCCTCCCGCTCACGACGTTCCAGCCCACCACCCTCGTCGACGCGCTCGCGGTGGCCGCCCACGAGGGCTACGACGTCATGATCGTCGATTCCCTGAGTCACTTCTGGTCCGGCACCGGCGGGATGCTGGAGCAGGTCGACAACGCGGCCAAGCGCCTCGGGGCGGGCAGCAGCTTCGCCGGCTGGAAGGAGGCCCGCCCCCAGGAGCGGGCGATGATCGACGCCCTGCTCGCCTACCCCGGTCACCTCATCGTCACCATGCGCACCAAGACCGAGTACGTCGTGGAGGCCGACGAGCGCGGCCGCAAGGTGCCGCGCAAGATCGGGCTCAAGCCCGAGCAACGGGAGGGCATCGAGTACGAATTCGACATCGTCGGCGATCTCGACCACGAGAACACCCTGGTGGTCTCCAAGTCCCGGGCGAAGCCGCTGTCCGGGACGGTGCTCCACACGCCGGGCCCGGAGTTCGCCGAGGCCGTCCTCGACTGGCTGGAGGCCGGCAAACCCGCCCTCTCCGTTTCCGACTACGTCACGGCGGCCACCGCGCCGGGCGCCGGCCACGAGGAGCTGCGTGCCCTGTACGAGGAGGCCCGCCGGCACAACCTGCTCGGCGCCGCCGTCCTGGACGACAGCGGGGAGACCAGCACGCTCGGCCAGCTGATAGTGCGCCACGGCACCGCGGCGGCGAGGAACAGGGTCGCCGAGGACGTCGAGTCCGGGGCCGGGACCAGGCGGCAGAACGGGACCGAGCGGAAGGACAAGTCCGCATGAGCCTCAAGGAGCACGCCACCCGGGTCGCCGTGCTCCGGGTGCTGCGCGACGCCGTCGACGCCGAGTACCGGACCGAGCGCCACGAGGTCCTCGAGGGGCTGCGCGCGGCCCGCGCCGAGCTGAACCTGAAGTCGGTCCGGGTGGCCCTGCCGGACGACACACCGGTCGCCACCCTCACCCTCGTCGACCCCCGACCGGCGGTCGTGGTCGCCGACGAGGAGGCCTTCAGCGCCTGGGTGGCCGACAACCACCCCGGCGAGGTGGAGACGCTGGTCCGGGTGCGCCCCGGCTGGCAGCGGCAATTCCTCGCCCGGCTGAGCTGCCTCGATCCGGTCGCCGACCCGTACACCGGCGAGGCGATCCCGGGGCTGGGCGTGCTGTCGGTCTCCGAACCGCGGTCGTTCAGCCTGCGCCCCCTGCCCGGCGGGCGGGAACGGATCGCCCGCGCCTTGTACACCGGCACGCTAGACCTGCACCGTCTGCTCCCCCTCAAGGGCGGTGAGGATCCATGACCGCTGTCGTCGCCCACCCCGACCGGGACGCGCTCGGCACGCTGCGGTTCCTGGTCTCCCAAGCCGGTCACCTCGATTGCGGCCGCTGGACGTTCGAGGACGACAAGCGGCTGCGGTGCGCCTGCGGGGCCGTCCTGTACGCGTACCAGCAGCCGGTGGATGCGGCGGGAAGCGGCACACCGGCGGCAGCCGGGACGTTCCCCCGCGGAAGGGAAGAGCGAATGCTGCCGGCCGAGACGGCCCAGCTCGTCGCCCTGGTCGCGGCGATGTGCCCGTCGATGCACCTGGAGGACACCACGACGGACGCCTGGCACCTGCTGCTCGCCGACCTGGACGTCGCCGATGTACGGGCGGCTGTGACCAGGCTGGGCAGGCAGCGGTCCCGTATCGCCGCCGCCGACATCCGCGCCGAGGTGCGCGCGATCCGGGAGGAGCGGCTCGCCCGCAACCCGCTGCCACTCCCGGACAGCGACCCTGACGACCCGCGCCGTTATCGTGCGGAACTCCTCGCGCTGGTGACCGCGATCGCCTCAGGACAGCGAGTTCAGCGCACACCCTCCGCCCCGGGCGGTCCGCCCTCCCACCTCACCGGCTCGAAGCGCGACCCGCGCGTCCGCTCCCTCCGCGTGCCCTGTCCCTGGTGCGGGGCCGCCGCAGGCCGTCCCTGCATCGTCCCCCGGCTCGGAATCCCGCTGAGGAGGGCCCCTGCCCACCAGGCACGGCTCCTCGCAGCCGGGCTCGCCGAGCCCGGGCCGAGGCAGGAGGAGGAAGCGAGGTGAACCCGATGATCGCCCCCTTCGATGAAAGGCCGTACGAGGCTGCCCGTCGAACTCGAACAGGCACGGGTGAGGAATCACCCGTCGCACGAGAGGAAAGCCGCCATGGCCGGTGAAACCGTCATCACCGTCGTCGGCAACCTGACCGACGACCCCGAGCTGCGCCTCACCCCGTCCGGCGACACGGTCGCGCACTTCACCGTCGCGTCCACGCCCCGCACCTTCGACCGGCAGAGCAACGAATGGCGGGACGCCGAGACGCTGTTCCTGCGCTGCTCGGTCTGGCGGCAGGAGGCGGAGCACACCGCCGAGTCCCTGACCCGCGGCACCCGCGTCATCGTCCAGGGGCGGCTGCGCCAGCGGACGTACGAGACCCGGGAGGGCGAGAGGCGGACCGTCATCGAGCTGGAGGCCGACGAGATCGGCCCGTCGCTGAGGTTCGCCGCCGTGACGATCACCAAACCCCCGCACACCGGCGTCCCCGCCGGTGCCCGCGGTGGCCCCCGTCCTCCCGCCGAGGACCTGGTCACCCGGCCCGACGGCGAGCGGCCGGTCTCCGCCGAGGGCGGACGACACGCCCCCCGCGAGGAGACGGATCCCTTCTGACGGGCCGGCGCACCCGTGCGCCGGCCGCGACCACACACCGCACCCATGCGAGGCGGACCCCATGAAGGAACAGGACCGCGAGGAAGCGCTCGAGCTCGCCCTCGCCCAGATCGAAAAACGGTTCGGCGCGGGCTCGGTGATGCGCCTGGGCGATGAGCCGGGGGTCCCCATCGAGGTCATCCCCACCGGCTCGATCGCCCTGGATCTTGCCCTCGGCGTCGGCGGCCTGCCGCGCGGCCGCGTGGTGGAGATCTACGGCCCGGAGTCCTCCGGCAAGACGACCCTGGCCCTGCACGCCATGGCCAACGCGCAGAAGGCAGGCGGGACCGCGGCGTTCATCGACGCCGAGTACGGCCTCGACCTCGAGTACGCCAGGCGGCTCGGCGTCGACACCGACGCCCTGCTGGTCTGCCAGCCGGACAACGGCGAACAGGCCCTGCAGATCGCCGACACCCTCATCCACTCCGGCGCCCTGGACCTCATCGTCGTCGACTCCGTCGCCGCGCTGGTGCCGCGCGCGGAGATCGAGGGCGAGATGGGCGACCCGCACGTCGGCCTGCAGGCCCGGCTGATGAGCCAGGCGCTCCGGAAGATCGCCGGCGCGCTGGGCCACTCCGGAACCACGCTGATCTTCATCAACCAGCTCCGCGAGAAGATCGGCGTGATGTTCGGCTCGCCGGAGACCACTCCTGGCGGCCGGGCGCTGAAGTTCTACGCCTCGGTCCGCCTGGACATCCGCCGGATCGAGACCCTCAAGGACGGCACCGAGCCGGTGGGCAACCGCACCCGCGTCAAGGTGGCCAAGAACAAGGTCGCCCCGCCGTTCAGGCAGGCCGAGTTCGACATCCTCTACGGCCGGGGCATCAGCCGCGAGGGCGAGCTGATCGACCTGGGCGTCCAGCAAGGCCTCGTCCGCAGGTCCGGCACCTGGTACACGTACGAGAGCGACCGGCTCGGCCAGGGCAAGGAGAACGCCCGCACCTTCCTCAGGGACCACCCCGACCTCGCCGACGAGATCGAGAAGAAGACCAGGGAGGAACTGGGCATCGGGGCGGAGCCGGAGGCCCCGGCGGCGGAGCCCTGGGCGGATACGGCGAACCGAGTGGCCGCCCCCGGCACCGTGCCGTTCGACTCGGCCGCGGCCGGTCGGCGCTCCGCCGGGCCGACCTCGTCGGCCCCGACCGGTCCGGTCCCCCGCGCCCTCCTCGACGGCACCCCGGCCGGGCCGTGAAGACCAGCCCGCCGCTCCCTCACCCCGGCGCGAGGCGAACGCCGGTGAACCGGGGCGGCACCATGTTCCCCGGCGCCGCCACGCCCCGGGACGAGACGCCGGCCCCGGGCAGGACCGCCGCTGGCCGGCCCATCGCGGCGGAGCCGGTCCACCGGCCGGTCGCAGCCCCCGCCGACGGCGAGGACCGGGCCACCGAGGCGGCGTTGCGCCCCAAGGACCTGGACGGGTTCATCGGCCAGGAACGGGTTCGCGAGCAGCTCGACCTCGTCCTCCGGGCCGCGCGGCAGCGGAGCGCCACCGCCGACCACGTGCTGCTCTCCGGTGCCCCGGGGCTCGGCAAGACCACCCTGGCGATGATCGTCGCCGCGGAGATGGGAGCCCCGCTGCGCGTCACCTCCGGCCCCGCCATCCAGCACCCCGGGGACCTGGCGGCGGTCCTGGCCTCACTCACCGGGGGCGAGGTCCTCTTCCTCGACGAGATCCACCGCATGTCCCGGCCCGCCGAGGAGATGCTCTACCTGGCGATGGAGGACTTCCGCGTCGACATCGTCGTCGGCACCGGCCTCGACGCGACCGCCATGTCCCTCGAGCTGCCGCCGTTCACCCTCGTCGGTGCCACCGTCCGGGCCGGCCTGCTGCTCCCGCCGCTGCGCGACCGCTTCGGCTTCACCGCCCACATGGAGTTCTACCGACCGGCCGAACTGGAGCGAGTCATCCACCGCTCCGCCCGGCTGCTGGGGGTGGAGATCGAGTCCGCGGGCGCCGCCGAGATCGCCGGCCGCTCCCGCGGCACGCCCCGCATAGCCAACCGGCTGCTGCGCCGAGTGCGGGACTACGCCGAGGTCACCGCGGACGGAGCGGTCACCCGCGAGATCGCGTCCGCGGCCCTGGGGGTCTACGAGGTCGACGGCCGCGGCCTGGACCGCTTGGACCGGGCCGTGCTGCACGCCCTGCTGAAGCTGTTCGGCGGCGGACCGGTGGGCCTGGCCACCCTCGCGGTCGCCGTGGGGGAGGAGCGGGAGACGGTGGAGGAGGTCGCCGAGCCGTTCCTGGTCCGGGAGGGGCTGCTGGCCCGGACGCCCCGGGGGCGGGTCGCGACGCCCGCCGCCTGGGCCCACCTCGGGCTCGTACCGCCGCCCGAGCCGTCCCGGCCGTCCTGGGCCGCGTCCCCGGGACTGCACCGGAATGGCGATTCCGGACAGGACGACCAGCCCGGAGACCGCACCGGACGGACCACCTCCCCGGCCGCGCCCCGGCACAGGCCCCCGCCACGGTGAGACCCATGGCCGCCCGTACGAGAACCGCCGAGGACCGGCCGTCCTACCGCTGCACCGAGTGCGGCCGGCAGACGACCGCCCGCTCGACCGGCGTCGTCGTGCTGCTCGCGGGCGAGCCCGGCGTCGGCAAGTCGCCACAGCGCCCTCGCACGACGCCGAGCCCCGACGCACCGAGGATGGATCGTGGGCAGTGTGCTGCCCGGCCTGCGAAGGGTGGCGGAGGGCGGCTGACCGTGCTCTTGAGCCCGTAACCACCACGGGGCCAGGCACTTGTGCAGTGAGTCGGTGGTGTGGTCTGTGACTGGTCCGGAAGCGCTGGTGGGGAACGGTGAACCGAGGGGACGGACTGAGTGTTTCGACGTACACGCGCTATCTCCCTGTGCGGACGAGGGAGAGGCGCCTGACGGGCAAAAGCCCGGGTCAGGCGCCTCTCTTTGTGGCCCTAGAAGAAGCCGAGCCGCTTCGGCGAGTAGGACACCAGGAGGTTCTCCGTCTGCTGGTGGTACACGCCTCGTGTGGCCGCTGAACAGCGGAGACGGCTGCGATTCGGCCAGGCTGCAGGCGGCTGGTCCGCGTATGGCCCGGATCTTGGTCGGCCTCGTCCCTGGCCCCGAAGAGCGACCGCCATGCGGGAGCAGTTCGCACCGAAGGACGACAGCCGCTCAGCCCCGCCCCCCTTATGGCCACGATGAACCGCGAGTTGTGATCCTTACACCCCCGCTCGCGCGGGGACCACGGCCCGGGCCAGGCTCCCACCTAGTGCTGTGACCGCGAACCTTTGCCGGGTTGCTCGTTGTGCTGGTTGGAAGCGACGACGCTTCCAAGCAGCGTGGGAGGCGGGACGGCGCAACCGGTCAAAGTCCGCAAGCTGACCGAGCAGGAGGGGCAGAAGCTGCAGCAGGTCGTGCGACGAGGCGGTACCAGCTCGGTGCGGTTCCGGCGGGCGATGATGCTGCTGGCCTCGGCAGGCGGCAGCACGGTCCCGGTCATTGCGCATCTGGTCCAGGCGGACGAGGACACTGTCCGCGACGTGATCCACAAGTTCAACGAGATCGGGCTCGCATGCCTGGACCCTCGCTGGGCGGGAGGCCGTCCCCGCCTGCTCAACCGTGACGACGAGGACTTCGTCGTGGCGACGGCCACCACCCGCCCCACCAAACTCGGCCGGCCCTTCACCCGCTGGTCGATCCGCAAGCTCGCCGATCGCCTGCGAGGCAACATCGCGCGGCCGATCCGGATCGGCCGGGAGGCCCTGCGCTGCTTACTGGCCCGCCGCGGGATCTCCTTCCAGCGCACGAAGACCTGGAAGGAGTCCCCGGATGCGGACTTCGACGCCAAGCTCGCCCGCATCGAGTACGCGATCAACGAGCGGCCCGACCGCACCTTCGCCTTCGACGAGTTCGGACCCCTGGGCATCCGCCCGGCAGCCGGCTCCTGCTGGGCCGAGCACGGCCGTCCCGACCGGCTGCCGGCCACCTACCGCCGAACCCACGGGATCACGTACTTACACGGCTGCTACTCCGTCGGTCGGCTCTCCCGGTGCGGCGCTGGGTGCGGATGAGGGTGCCGTCGATCAGGACCACCTTCCCGCCCCGTTTGGCGATCTTCTTCAGGGCATGGTTCAGGCGCGGCGCCTGGGTGGCGAGCAGTCCGATCAGCTCGTCGCGCCAGCGGCGGACGGTGGACTCGGACACGTTGTTGCCGCCCGCCAGATCGGCCAGGCGCTGGTCGTGGCGCAGTACGGCCAGGACGATCACTGCGATCCTTCCGGGCGGCAGGGCCCGCCACCTGGACCGTATCGCCTTCAAGTGGCGTCGCAGCAGATCGGCGAGGTGGTTGACGGTGCTCGTGGAGTCGAGGGTGAGCAACTGAGACAACCGTGGGGTGCGCCATGCGATCCTGCGGTTGACGAACCCGGGGACGCGTACGTGGGAGGTGACCGCCTCCACCTTCGCCACCCTCAACGACATGTACGGCAACCGGACCGTGTGCGGCATCGGCCGCGGCGACTCCGCCATGCGCGTCGCCGGGCGCAGGCCCAACACCCTGGCCCGGCTCGGCGAGGCCATCGAGGTCATCCGCGACCTCGCGGAAGGGCGGGAGGCCGAGGTCGACGGCAACGCGATCCGCATCCCGTGGATCGAGAACGGCAAGCTGCCGGTGTGGATGGCCGCGTACGGGCCGAAGGCCCTCGCCCTCGCCGGGCAGAAGGCCGAC